>JAUNUQ010000041.1 GCA_030538075.1 Tissierellia bacterium | reverse complement strand
AGCACATATGAAAAAGCGCGCTTTGTCGGAACGAAGATCGAAGAAGCTGGCGTCCTTCAAGGTGAACTGATCAAGAAATACTGGGATCTAGGAGAACATGACAGAAACGGAAACGGCGTGTTGGATTATGTACTCCTTCACGGTGGAATCACGAATAACGAAGCAGTTGCCAGAAGCGAATACTCTGTTAAGACCCTTGCGGACAATGGCATTGAAGTAAATGAGATCGCACAACAGATTGCAGATTGGGATAACTCCAAGGCAATGGCTGCTATGGAAGCATGGTTGGCCAAGGATGCGGACAATATCGATGTCGTCATCGCAAACAATGACGAGATGGCCCTAGGTGCCCTTACTGCACTGCAAGCGGAAGGTTTTAACCTAGCAGATGAAGCAGGAAAATTTGACCCTGCAAAATATGTAGGCGTGTTTGGTGTAGACGCGATCGAAGTTGCACAGACTGAGTTAGACAAAGGTACAATGGCTGGAACCGTCAAGCAAGACGCGGATGCCATGGCGAAAGCCCTGAACACTTTGATCGGCAATACCATCAGTGGCAAGGAATTCATCGAAGGTACAGAATACGAGTACGACGAAAGCGGTATCGCAGTTCGTATCCCATATGTACCCTATGTGCCGGCCAACTAATAGCCAGCACCTCGGATAATACAAAGAAGGCAAAGCGGATCCAATGGGGACTTCTCCTCTGGAACCGCTTTGCTTCCACCGTAATGTGAGGAAAGGCTGTGATCAAATTGACGGATACTACCTATAGACTGGAAATGCTCGGCATATCGAAGCAATTTCCTGGGGTTAAGGCCCTTGACAAGGTCAACCTTCGGGTTCGACCAGGTACGGTTCACTCCTTAATGGGTGAGAATGGCGCAGGCAAATCGACTCTGATGAAATGCCTCTTTGGCATCTATATGGAGGACGAAGGAGAGATCATCCTAGATGGAGAGAAAGTCCATTTTGACAATCCCAAGCAAGCGCTGGAGCAGGGTGTCTCCATGGTCCATCAGGAGCTAAACCAGGTAATGAAGCGCTCTGTAGCCGAAAATATGATGCTGGGAAGATTTCCCAAACATGCTGGCCTATTGGTGGATCACAAGGCCATGTACGAATTCACGGAGGCGGCCTTTAAGGATTTGGGCTTGGACATCAACCCGAAGACGCAGATGGATCGACTCTCCGTATCCCAGAGGCAGATGGCAGAAATTGCCAAAGCCGTCTCCTATAATGCAAAGATCCTAGTATTGGACGAACCCACCAGCTCTTTGACGGAGCAGGAGGTGGAGATCCTCTTTCGCGTCATTCGGATGCTGAAGGAGAGGGGCATGTCCATCATCTATATCTCCCACAAGATGGAGGAGATCCTTCAGATCTCCGATGACATCACGGTATTTCGGGATGGAAAATGGGTGGCCACCGAGCCGGCATCTGAGATGGACAACAACAAGATCATCGCCCTGATGGTCGGTAGAGAGCTGACGGATCGATTCCCAGATAAGGTGAACGAGCCGGAAGAGGTCATATTAGAGGTGAATAACCTGACCGCAAAACATCAGCCTTCGATTCAAAATGTATCCTTTTCACTCCGTAAAGGTGAAGTGCTGGGCGTTGCGGGTTTGGTAGGGGCAAGACGAACGGAATTACTCGAAAATCTCTTTGGCGTAGCCAAAAAAGAGGGGGGAGAGATTCTCCTAGATGGAAGGCTTGTGGAGAACAAGAACCCAAGGGATGCAATTAATAATGGCTTTGCCTTCCTTACGGAAGAGCGCAGGGCTACGGGGATTTTCCCCATGTTAAATATCGCAGAAAACGCTACCATCTCCAGCCTCAAGGAGGATAAGGAGATGGGGTTGATACGAGATAAAAATGTGAAGAGTCGAACGGAATGGGTTATCGACAGTCTAAATGTGAAAACCCCTTCCCAAAAAACCCGCATTAAATCCTTAAGTGGCGGGAATCAACAAAAGGTCATCATCGGACGATGGCTGCTGACAGGACCAGAGATTTTGCTGCTAGATGAACCCACCAGGGGAATCGATGTCGGCGCCAAATACGAGATCTACAAACTCATCTACGACCTAGTTGCCAAGGGAAAGGGCGTAGTGATGGTCTCGTCGGAACTGCCAGAGCTGCTGGGGATCTGCGACCGAATTCTGGTCATGAGCAATGGACGTGTGGCGGGAATCGAAGATGCCAAGGACTTAGATCAGGAAAAAATCATGCATCTTGCGAGCATGTATCTATAGGAGGGGAATATGAACGAGAACAAGGGTTCCAAGATGGACATAACCCATCTACAACGCAAGGAGAGGGCCAAGGAATTTGTACTGAATTATGCACTGTATTTCATCCTAGGACTGATGATTCTTTCAATTATCGCAATTGAACCCTCCTTCTTATCCAAGAGGAATTTTTTGAACATACTGACCCAGGCCTCTACAAGGGGAATTATGGCCTTGGGAGTTGCAGGGCTGATCGTACTCCAGGGGACAGACCTGTCTGCAGGCCGGATCCTCGGACTGTCAGCTGCACTGGCAGCATCGCTCTTACAGAGTACCTCCTATAGTTCGCGGATGTATCCGGAGCTGGGAGAGATCAGCATGCTGATCCCACTGGCACTCGCCATCGCCGTAGCGGCAGTTTTTGCCCTGATCAACGGCTTTGGGGTCGCCGTACTCAAGCTGCACGCCTTTATCGTCACCCTGGGCACCCAATTGATCGCCTTTGGTTTGGTTCAGATCTATATCGAGAGCCAAAAAGGTGGGGCCCAACCCATCGGCTCCCTACAGGAGCGATATAAACTACTCGCCTCTGGCACATTTCTGAAGATCCCGAATCTGGTTTGGTTCCTGATGATCATCTCCTTTGTGATGTGGATCATATGGAATAAGACGGAGCTCGGTAAGAATATGTTCGCCATCGGTGGGAATCCCGAAGCAGCAGAGGTATCGGGAGTCAACTTAGTCAAGAATATCATGCTCGTCTATCTGATGAGTGGTATCCTTTACGGAATCGCGGGCTTTTTGGAGGCGGGACGAATTGGTTCGGTCTCCGCTGGAACGGGCTTCTCCTACGAACTCGACGCCATCTCCGCCTGTGTGGTCGGGGGCGTATCCTTCTCCGGAGGGGTGGGAACCATACCCGGCGTGCTCATCGGAACGATCATCCTGCAATTCATCACCTATGGACTGACCTATATCAATGTCAATCCCTATGTACAGTTTATCATCCGTGGTATGATCATCATCGTGGCTGTAGCCATCGACGTACGAAAATACATCAAGAATAAATAATGAAAACCATTACCCTCCTAAATGATCAGATTTCCCTCGAAATGTCGGAGGACTTCGGGGGAAAGCTGGTCTCCATCAAAGACGATACGGGATTTGAGTTCCTGTTTCAAAGTCCTGTGGAGACCTACCGGACTCCTAAGCAGGGCGAAGCCTTTGCAGACTATGACCCCTCTGGTTTGGATGAGTGTTTTCCGACGATTGACGAATGCCAATTTGCGGACATCCATTATCCGGATCATGGGGATATTTGGCCTGTGGCTTGGGTCCATAAGAAAAAGGACGGCATCCTCCGCTCGAAAGTCCACTCCCAGAGTACGGGTCTACTGTTTCGCAGACAAATTCAACTGGTGGAAAATACCATCCATTTGGAGTATTCAGTGGAGAACCCCTCTGACAGTGAAAAATACTATCTCTGGGCACAGCATGGGCTTCTCGATCTAAAAGAGGACATGCAGCTTCTGCTGCCCTATCCTCAAAGTTCTGCGCTCAATGTGATCGATGGCGAGGACTATCCATTTGACATCACGGCGCTTTCGAAATATCCCGAGGGCGACTGCTATAAATTCTATAATAGATTTCCATTGGAGAGGGGATCCTGTGAGGTCTTATATCCCTTGCACAATAGGTCCCTTCGCTTCAAATTTGATCCAGAAAAACTCCCCTATCTAGGGGTTTGGATTACCACTGGAGGTTTTCATGGCCACAGGAATCTGGCCATCGAGCCCAGCAATGGGTTTTACGACGCAGTGGATCGAGCCGTGGAAAATGGACTCAAGCCCATCGAAGTGGGACAGATCCATTCCTGGACGATTCAAATCGAAGTACGAAAGGAGGATGGAGATGGCAGAACTCAGATACAATCCACTCTTAAATGATTATGTGATGGTGGCCGCCAGCCGAGACAAGCGGCCCGATATGCCAAAGGGCTTTTGCCCCTTCTGCATTGGCTCTGGTAAAGTGCCTGAAGACTATGATGTATACAATTATCCCAATGATTTCCCTATATTGTCTACCAATCCACCCGAACCAGATTCGGTGGGATCGGATTTTTATCGTACGGAAGAATCCTATGGGAAATGCGATGTGATCCTATACTCCCCAGACCATCATGGAAAGCTCTGGCAGCTATCCGATCAGCAGCTTCAAAAGCTGGTCAGGCTCTGGGCGGACCGCTATGTGGAACTAAAGGCGGATCCCAAAATCAAATACATCCTGCCCTTTGAAAATCGTGGTGCAGAGGTGGGTACCACCATGCCCCATCCCCATGGACAGATCTATGCCTATCCCTTCGTCCCGTTTTTAGTCCGGGAGGAAATGAATAATGCCAAGGCATTCTATCAGGAGCGTGGCAGGTCTATCTATGATCAGATGATTCAGGAAGAGAGGGATTTCGGTGGACGGATCGTCTATGAAAATGGCTCCTTTTTGGTATTTGTGCCCTTTTTTGCCCAATATCCCTATGGAGTCTATATCTTCAATAAGCGGGGCGTCTCATCCTTTGCCCAGTTTGACGAAGACCTAACCGCAGACTTTGCAGAGGTATTAAAGACGATGGTCGGTTCCTATGATGCCCTCTTTGACAAGGAGTTCCCCTATATGATGTGCATCTACAATGCCCCCACGAATACAGACGAATATGAGGGAGCAGAGGATTTCTTCCGTTTCCATGTCAAGTTTTTCCCGCCTCTTCGCGGAGCGAATAGTATTAAATGGAATGCCTCCAGTGAAACGGGAGCTGGCGCCTTTGGCAATCCCAGAATTCCAGAGCAGACGGCAGAGGAACTACGGGAAGCAGTGAAAAAATATCATGAGAGCAAATAGAGAAATCATTCAAAAATTGAAATCGGCGGCAGAAAAAACCTGCCGACCAGGCGAATACAGTCTGTTTTTTGCCCCGAGCCGCATCAATGTGATCGGGGAGCATATCGACTACAATGGCGGAAAGGTCCTACCCTGCGCCATTGAGGTAGGCACCTATGGCTATTTGCGAGAAATCGAAGAGCCTGTACTACGCCTTCACTCTTTAAACAATCCTCAGTATCACGAAGTCCCTTTGGATGAAAGACCGGACCCGCAGAGGGGATGGCTCAACTACCCCCTTGGGATGCTGCATATGCTCCGGGAGGAAGGCTATCAGACCGGTGGCTTAGAAGGTGTCATCTTCGGAAATATTCCCACGGGATCTGGATTGTCCTCCTCCTCTTCTTTGGAGATGCTGATCGGCTTTGCAGCCAGTCATTTTTTCAATCGAGGGGAGATCGCCCCAGTGACCCTGGCCCTATTGGGCAAGCGCACCGAAAATGAGTTCATCGGCGTCGCCTCTGGGATCATGGACCAATTTGCCATCGCCATGGGCAAGCGGGATCATGGAATTCTACTGGATACCTCCAGCCTGCAATACCGATATGTGCCCTTGGATCTGAAGGATCATGTGTTTGTGGTACTCAATACCAAGAAGCCCAGACGTCTGGTGGACTCGAAATACAATGAACGCAGAGGGGAATGCGAACAGGCTCTGGAGATACTCCAGCCCCTGTTTGGCATCGAACACCTCTGTGAGCTCCAGCGTGAGCAGTTAGCGGAAGGGCTGGATGCCCTACCCTCGGATTTACTACAGAAGAGGACCCGGCACTGTGTGACGGAGAATATGAGGGTAGCTGAGGCAGTCCAGGCTTTGGAACTGGGAAATCTGGAAACACTGGGCATGCTCCTGAACCAATCCCATATCAGCCTCAGAGATGATTATGAGGTGACGGGAGAGCATCTGGATGCCATTGTCGAAGCTGCATGGGATGCGGGTGCGATCGGCGCTCGAATGACGGGGGCGGGCTTTGGTGGATGCGCCATCGCTTTAGTCCAGCAGCAAAGAGCCGGGGAATTCATTCGGCAGGTGGATGCAAAATACAGTTCCAAGACGGGCATTCGCGGAGAATACTTCCTGTCTAGGAGTGGAAACGGACCGGAGAGATTGGAGGATTAATATGATATTAGTCACAGGGGGTGCGGGCTATATTGGGTCCCACACCTGTCAATACCTGAAGGAGATGGGGGAAGAGGTCATCGTCGTCGACAATTTGTCGACCGGTTTTCAGGACAGCGTCTATGCAGACCATTTCTATGACCTGGATATCCGAGACGAGAAATTACAAAAAGTCTTTGAGCGCCATCCCATCGACGGGGTCATCCACTTTGCCGCATCTTCGTTGGTTGGCGTCAGCATGGAGCAGCCCTCCGTCTACTATGATAATAATTTAGTCGGTACCCTTCGGCTACTGGACTGTATGAGAGCAGCTGGAACCGAAAATATCGTATTTTCTTCGACGGCAGCGACCTATGGAGAACCGAAGCGGATCCCAATTGAGGAGTCTGACCCGACGGAGCCTACGAATCCCTATGGGGAAACCAAGCTCGCAATGGAGAAGATGATGCGATGGTTTGACAAGGCCTATGGCCTCAAATACGTCGCCCTGCGCTATTTCAATGCCGCGGGAGCTTCAAAGGACACCTCCCTAGGAGAAAGGCATAATCCAGAAACCCATTTGATCCCCTTGATCTTGCAAGTCCCCTTGGGACGAAGGCAACATATCTCCATTTTTGGAGAGGATTATCCCACGCCTGACGGCACCTGTGTACGGGACTATATCCATGTGATCGACCTAGCCCAGGCCCATTATCTGGCCTATCAGTATTTGAAAGCTGGATCAGAGAGCGAAGTGTTCAATCTGGGCAATGGGAATGGATATTCTGTCAGGCAGGTCATAGAAGTGGCCAGAGATGTAACCCATCACCCGATCCCAGCGGTCTCTGAGGCCAGACGGCCGGGAGATCCTGCTGTCCTTGTGGCTTCCAGCCAAAAGGCTAGGGACATCTTGGGATGGGCACCTAAGCACACACAACTCAAAGAAATCGTAGAAGATGCATGGAATTTCTACAATAAATAAACGTACCCGGAGGGGAAGGCACTCCCTTGGCTGACCCCTCACCCCTCTATACACAAGGCCACCTTTGGATGGCCTTTTTTTTTCACAATTCCTATGGATTTATTATTTCAGAAAAAACTTGAGATAATAAGGCTTTTACATTAAAATTAAAGGTGGTTTACAAACAGTGAATGGAGGACAACAGATGAAGATAATTGTTTGCAAGGATTACGATGCAGTATCAAAGAAAGGCGCATCCATCGTCAAGGATGCCATATCCATGTACCGTAAACCAAAACTAGGTTTGGCCACTGGCTCCACCCCGGAGGGCCTTTACAGAGAGTTGATCGCGATGAACCAATCGGGAGAGCTCAATTTCGAACATGCAGAGACCGTCAATCTGGATGAATACGTGGGAATCGACAGTTCAAATGAGCAGAGCTATCACTACTATATGTATGAAAATCTCTTCAACCATATCAATATTCGCCCTGAGCATATTCATATACCCCTTGCAGAAGGGGATCGATTGGATAAAGCCGTCGCACATTATAATGCAGAGCTGGACTATGTGGGCAGGAGGGATATTCAAATCCTGGGAATGGGACACAATGGACATATCGCCTTTATCGAACCCTCGGACAAGCTCAGCCTCAGGACCTGCGTGGTGGAACTCACCCCGGAGACCATTGCGGCGAATTCACGCTTTTTTGCAAGCGAAGACGATGTGCCCCGTCAGGCGATTACGATGGGGATCAAGGACATCTTGAATACGGATACACTGTTGATCATGGCGACTGGTGAAGGCAAGGCGCCAACGGTGAAGAGACTGATCGAAGGTAAGAGACTGAACACCCATTTCCCCGCCTCAATGCTCCATCTGCACACGAATGCCATTTTACTCGTGGACGAGGCAGCATATTCCCTAGTGGAAGATGTACACGAATAGACAAAAAGGAGAATATTGTGAAGAAGATTTTGTTTTACGCCATGCGCGGAGAAAAGATGTGCTTTCAGCATATTCTGCTAAATGCTTTGGACCTAGCTGCAGCAGGCAATGAGGTCAAGATCGTATTTGAAGGGGAGTCCGTCAAATTACCTCCCGTCTTCGAAGCTGAGCAGCACAAACTCTACTTGCAGGCGAAAGAGAAAGGCCTGATCGCCGGCGTCTGCAGAGCCTGCTCCGCAATGCTCGGAGTCATCGAAGAGAACCAAAAATACCTACCCCTGCTGGATGATATGATGCAGCATGCGGGGATGAAGCCCTTTATCGAAGAGGGCTATGAAGTCATTTCCATGTAGAGCTGAAAAAGAGACTGTGAGAGTCTCTTTTTTTATGGAGGGGTCCATTGATGCTGGATGTTCGAGGGGATTTGGATTGACGGAATCGAATCGCTGATAGATCCAGATACACTCGACGGATAACTTTGGCCGAAGATTTTGGGAGTCCTGAAATCTTCGGCTTTTTTCAACATTAATATTGACAATTCCCGAGGGAAACGATAGAATTTACATAAAATATTTTATATAAAAATATGAATACAAAGAATAGGAGAGATTATAATGACATTTGATAAGGTAAAGGCGATTATTGTTGAGAATTTGGGTGTTGGAGCGGATGAGGTGACTTTGGAGGCGGCATTGATCGATGATTTGGGTGCGGATTCTCTAGACGCAGTGGAACTGTCCATGGCGCTGGAAGATGAGTTTGGCATCAAAATTGAGGATGAAGAGTTTGCAAAACTGGTCACCGTACAGGACGTAGTCAGCTTTATTGACGCAAAATAATGGGTGATAATATGAAAAAAGAGGATATATTAGAGCTCTTCCGAGAGTTCAATAAATCCTCCTGTAACGTATTCACTCTGGAGCAGGACGATTTTAAATTGCATCTGGAAAAGCCGGAGGGGGAGCGGACTGCTGTAGCTGCAGCGGCTCCTTCTAAACTATACCCACAGATGCAGGAAGAGCAGGAAGTAGCATCGAACAATTTCTTTGTCGAGGCGCCCTTGGTCGCTTCCTTTTACTGCGCCCCAGCTCCAGGAGAGGAGCCCTATGTGCAGGTGGGAGACCGAGTCGCCGAAGGACAGATTCTATTCATCCTAGAGGCGATGAAGATGATCAACGAGATCAAGTCACCGGTTGCGGGCAGAGTCGTGGCGATCTTTCCCCAAGATGGCGAATTGGTGGAGTTTGGTCAGCGAATTGTGGAAATCGAGGTAGATCATGTTTAAGAGGGTGCTGATTGCAAACCGGGGAGAGATTGCCCTGAGGATTATCCGAGCCTGCAAGGAGATGGGAATTGAGACCGTGGCCGTCCATTCGACGGAAGATGCGGATCAGATCCATGTCAAGCTCTCGGATTATTCGGTTTGTATCGGTGGCCCCCGTTCCTTTGAGAGCTACTTGAATATGGCGGCGATTGTCACCGTCGCATTGAAATCCGGCTGCGATGCACTGCACCCGGGCTATGGCTTTTTGTCCGAAAACCCAGAATTTGTTCGAGTACTGCAGGATCTGGATATCAAATTCATCGGTCCAAGCGCCGATACGATTGCCTCGATGGGGGATAAATCCGTCGCTCGGCAGCTGATGATTGACAATGATGTCCCCGTGGTACCTGGCTCTGATGGAGAAGTAGAGACATTGGAGGAGGCAGAACTGGTCTGTAATCAGATCGGCTACCCCGTCCTGATCAAGGCATCTCGCGGTGGCGGCGGAAAGGGCATGCGCAAGGTGTTTGCCCCGGAGGAATTGGAGAATGAATTCTTCGCCGCGAAGAGAGAAGCCCAAGCCTCCTTTGATGACGAGGGAGTCTATATTGAAAAACTCATCATCAACCCGAAGCATATCGAAGTGCAGATTCTGCGAGATCAGTTTGGGAATACCATTCATCTGGGAGAGCGTCAATGCTCCGTTCAGCGCAGAAACCAAAAGATGATCGAGGAAGCACCTGCAAAAGGAGTTACCGAGCAGATGCGAAAGCAGATGGGGGATGCCGCGATCAAGGCCGCAGAGGCATCGAATTACGAGAACGCAGGTACGGTGGAGTTCATCCTGGATGAGAAAGACAATTTCTATTTCATCGAGATGAATACGAGAATCCAAGTGGAGCATCCTGTGACGGAGATGGTGACGGGGGTGGATCTGGTCAAAGAGCAGATTCGTATTGCTTCTGGCCTGAAATTATCTAAGACCCAGGAAGAGATTCAAATCGATGGACATGCCATTGAAGTTCGCGTCAACGGAGAAAACCCGATGATGAATTTTATGCCCTCTACGGGACATATCGATTTCTTTTTTGGGCCCGGGGGCTTTAATACCCGCTTCGACACCTATCTGTACAATGGCGCAAAGGTCAGCCCTCACTATGATTCCATGCTGGGGAAGATCATCGTCAAAGGAGAGACCAGGCTCGAGGCCATCCGCCGGATGAGAAGGGCCATTGAGGAGACTTTTATCTCCGGCATTCACACGAATCTGGGTTATCAATACGCAATTCTATTCACCTACGATTTCATCCGTGGGGATTACAATACTGGCTTTATTGAAGAGCATAACGAAGAGATCATCGAGATGATCAATCGAATCGAGGATATAAATGGCAGATAGATTTTACGACCGAAAAAAATTAATGGATATCCTGCGGAAGAACCGGGACAAGTTAAAGCGGGAAAACCAAAGGGAATTACCCGATGACTATTTTATTAAATGCCCGTCCTGCAAGGAAGTCCTGGTGCGCACGATTGTATCCGAGAAGCATGAGGTCTGCCCAAAATGTGGACACCACTTTAAGATGCCTCTGTCCCAGAGGCTCTTCCTGTTATTTGGGGAAGAATATGAATTGCTAAGTCCCGATCCCATCTACGATAATCCCATCGATTTTCCCGGCTATTTGGAAAAATGCGAGGACCTAAAGACTCGTACTGGCGCCAAAGAGGCGGCTGTATGGGGAGTGGGGAGTATCGAGGGCTATCAGACGGCGTTCTTCTTCTTGGATCCCACCTTTTTGATGGGATCCATGGGGAGCTATGTGGGGGAGATGGTCACCATGGCCTTTGAATACGCAGTGGAGAAGGGCCTTCCGGTCTTGGGGATCTCAGCCAGTGGTGGTGCGCGGATGCAGGAGGGGATTGTCTCCCTGATGCAGATGGCTAAGACCATGTTGGCAGTGAATCAGCACGATGAGGCGGGACTTCTCTATGTGTCCCTGCTCACCCATCCCACCACAGGCGGCGTCAGCGCCAGCTTTGCCCTGATGGGGGATGTTAACTTGGCTGAACCAGAGGCATTGATCGGATTTGCAGGACCTAGGGTCATCAAGGAAACCATCGGTGAGGAGCTACCCGAGGGCTTCCAAACTGCGGAATTCTTAAGGGATAAGGGCTTTATTGACGAAGTCGTACCCAGACACAAGCTCCGTAAGACCATGGAAATGCTGCTTCGTCTACACCAAAAGGAGGGAGATCATGCGTAAACCATTTGAAAAAGTCATGCTCTCCCGGGAGATGAGACGGGCGAAGCCAAAGGATTTTATCAATTATCTATTTAAAGACGTATTATATATGAAAGGGGACCGGCTCTTTGGAGAGGACGGGTCCATCCTAGGTGGCATCGGCAGTTTTGAAGGCAGACCCATCACCTTTATCTCCAATCACAAGGGCCACGATCTAAAGGAAAACATCGAGGCCAATTTTGGCATGTCCAACCCTGAGGGTTACAGGAAAGCCCAACGGATGATGTTACAGGCAGAGAAGTTCGGAAGGCCTGTGATCACCTTTGTGGATACACCAGGGGCTTATCCTGGTCTGGGAGCCGAGGAGAGGGGTCAAGGGGAGGCCATCGCCCGGGCGATCATGACCATGGAAAAGATTCAGGTCCCCACGATCACCTTTGTCACTGGTGAAGGGGGATCCGGAGGAGCCCTGGCATTGTCCATGGGCAACAAGATCTATATGTTGGAAAATGCAGTCTATTCGATTCTCTCCCCAGAGGGTTTTTCCTCCATCCTGTGGAAGGATAAGAGCCAGGCGGAGAGGGCGAGTGAAGTGATGAAATTGACGGCTGAGGACCTGCGGGACTTTGGCATTGTAGACGAGATCATTCCCGAGGACGAGGCCTTTATTGAAGGCTCTTTTAATGGGGTTTTTGAATTGGTCAAGGCAAAGCTCAGAGAAGCTCTGACGGAGCTGGATTCACTGGATAAACAGACCATCGTAGAGAGACGCTGCGAGCGGTTTCGAAATATAGGACGGAGGTACTGATGGGGATTCGAATACTCGCCACAGGCAGCTATTTGCCGCCGGGCGTGATCACAAATGACGACTTTGCAGCTCGCATTGACACCTCGGATGAGTGGATCCGAAAGAGGACTGGCATTGGAGAGCGCAGGTTCGCCGTGGATCAGGATACTTCAGACCTGGCATTGGAAGCGGCGCGGATCGCCTTGGAAAGAGCAGGCTGCAATCAGGAGATCAAACTGGTGATTACAGCCAGTTTTACGCCGGATCGAATCATGCCAAATATCTCCAGCTATATTGTGAATCAACTGGGACTGCCGGAAGGGGCTTTTGCCTTCGATGTGAATATGGCCTGTACGGGATTTGTAGGGGCTCTGCGCATCGCAGAAGGACTATTGGAGCCGGGGCAAAAGGCCCTGGTGTTGGCGGCGGAGGTGATCTCAAAGCATCTGGATCCCGGAGATCGTTCGACTCTGGTCCTCTTTGGGGATGGTGCAGGGGGAGTGGTCTTGGAAAAGACGGCTCCGAAAATGCATTTTGACTGCGGTACCCTCCCTGGTTATGAGAACCTGACCATGATGGGTGGCAATCTTAAGGAACTGGATCATTTTCTGCGCATGAATGGCAAGGAGGTCTTCCGCTTTGCGGCCACTTATGTTCCCATCACGGTCAACCAGACGCTGAGGGACTACGGTTTGGAAGCGGACCAGGTGGATCATTATGTCTTTCATCAGGCGAATCAAAGGATTTTGGATCATGTGGCAAAGAGTTTGGGCATTGGAGTCGAAAAATTCTATATGAATTTAGATCGATATGCCAACACCTCTGCAGCCAGTATCCCATTGGTGCTCGATGAGATGAATGAGAAGGGACTGTTGAAAGAAAAAGATTTGATACTACTCGTGGGATTCGGCTCCGGCCTCAGCTATTGTTCCACATTGATTGAATGGTAGGAGGAATATGAAGCTACAGGAAATGTTGGGTATTAAGTACCCATTTATTCAAGGCGGGATGGCACATATCGCCACAGGAGAATTTGCGGCTGCGGTTTCGATGGCTGGTGGTCTGGGCTTGATCGGCGCAGGTGGAATGACAGCTGAGGAGCTCGCCGTGCATATCGACTATTTGGAAGAGCGAACAGATAAGCCCTTTGGCGTGAACTTGATGTTAATGAATCCCTATGCCGATGAGATGGCAGATCTGCTCATTGAAAAGAAAGTCCCCATCGTCACGACGGGGGCGGGCAATCCCGCGAAGTATATCGACAAGTGGAAAGAAGCGGGCATGAAGGTGTTTCCCGTGGTCCCCAATCCCAGCTTGGCCCTTCGGATGGAGAGGCTGGGCGTGGACGGAGTCATCGCAGAGGGAAGTGAAGCCGGTGGACATATCGGTCAGATGACCACCATGACCCTGATACCCCAGGTGGTGGATCGAGTGAGCATACCTGTGATTGCCGCAGGGGGCATCGCCTCAGGTAAGCAGATGCTGGCCTGTGAAATGCTGGGTGCCGTAGGTTTTCAACTGGGCACCATCCTATTGGCGACGACGGAGTGTCCCGTCCATGAGAATTTTAAAGAGAAACTGATGAAGTCCAACGACACCCAGGTCACTGTGATTGGAAACCGATGCGGGATTCCGATCAGACTATTGAAAAACGAGATGACCCGAGAGTATTTGGAGAAGGAAAATGAGGGCTGGGACAAATACCAGCTGGAGGAATTTACCCTTGGCGCCCTGAGAAAGGCGGTTCATGAGGGGGATATCACCAGGGGATCACTGATGGCAGGCCTCACCGTAGGCCAGATTCGGGATGTGGTCTCAGTAGAGGAGCGAATGGAGCAACTCTACAGCGAATATCTAAAAGAAAAGAGCGCATTTAAAAATGGAAATTAGAATCAGAGACCGGATATTGAATATCCCCATCGTCCAAGGTGGGATGGGCGTCGGTGTCTCCTTAGGGGGACTTGCCGGAGCAGTGGCAGCAGAGGGCGGAATGGGCACCATCTCCATGGTGGGGATCGGCTATCGAGAAGAGGATTTCTATAAAAATTTTACGAATAGCTGTATTCGTGCCTATAAAAAAGAGCTGGAGAAGGCCAAGGAGATCGCAAAGGGCAGGGGCCTCATCGCCGCCAACCTGATGTCCGTGGTAGAGGACTATGACCAGTTGGAAGAGGCGATCTTGGACAGTGAGATCGATGCAGTGGTCGTTGGAGCCGGGCTTCCTCTGAACTTACCAAAGAACAATATCAAAAAGAAGCTCCTGGCGCCGATTGTCTCTGGAAAAAGGGCTCTGGATGTGATTGTGCGTTCGTGGAAACGGCGCTATGACACCCTACCGGATTTTGTGATCCTAGAGGGCAAGGGGGCTGGAGGACATCTGGGCTTTGGACTGGAGGAATTGGATGACGATAAGGTCAACTTGCCAAGCCTGGCCAAGGATGTGGCGGACTATTTGAAGGGGATCTTCGATGATACGGGCATCTCCATACCTTTCTTTGTAGCTGGCTCTGTGATGGACGCAGAGGACCTGAAGACCTATTTGGATATCGGTGCATCCGGCCTGCAGATTGGAACTCGCTTTTTGGCCACCCATGAGGCGGATGTCCATGAGAATATGAAGAAAAAGGTCGTGGAGTCCACGTCAAAGGACCTGCGTATCATCAAGTCTCCCGTGGGTATCTATGGCAGGGCTCTCGCCAATCGGTTCTTGGAGGAGCTGGAAGAGGGGAGAATCCCGCCGAAGCGCTGTGTCAATTGCCTCAAACCATGTGAACCTAAGACGACGAATTTCTGCATCCAGGAGAAGCTGGTTCAGACGGCTCGGGGAGATGTGGAAAATGGCCTGGTCTTCTGCGGCAGCCGAGTGGATGAGATCAACGAGATCCTCAGCGTGCGGCAGGTCATCGACCGAGTATTGGGAGTGGAATAATGAAGATCGGACTCTTGTTTTCTGGACAGGGCAGTCAAAAAGTCGGCATGGGGAGAGATCTCTACGAAGCCTATCCCGATGTGCGGGAATTCTACGACCAGATCCAGATGGGCTTTGATATCAAGGCCGTCTCCTTTGAAGGGGACGAGCAGACCCTCAAACAGACGATTTATACCCAGCCCGTATTGGTGGCTTTTCATCTCGCCGTGCTCAGACAGCTCAAGGCTTTGGGTATTCCCTACGAATATGTGGCAGGCCTCAGCCTGGGAGAATTCTCCGCTCTGGTGGCAGGTGGAGTCTTAGAGGAAAAAGAGGCATTGGCACTGATCGAAAAGCGGGCACAGTGGATGTCCAAGGCCTGTGAAGAAACGGAAGGTGGTCTTTTAGCCGTGATGGGGCTGGAAGTTGAGGAAGTGGAAGAGGCCATAGAAGAGGTTCGCACCCAAGGGGCCAAACTCCAAATCGCCAATCTCAACTGTCCAAAGCAGGTGGTGGTAGGCGGAAGTCTAGAGGATCTACAGATCATCAAGGGCTATCTAGAAGAGCATAGCTCGGCGAGACTGGCTCAATTGGAGGTCCAGGGCGGCTTTCATACGGACCTGATGGAGAGCGCATATCAGGGTTTTTCTGAGGATTTGAAGGGTTTCACCTTCAAGGATGCCTCCACTCCGGTCATCTACAATCGGCTGGGTACTCCTGGAGACAGGGATCAGATCCAACAGCTCTTAGCAGAGCAGCTAAAGAGCACCACCTATTTCGAAAAATCCATTCGATATATGATCGACCAGGGGGTAGACATCTTCCTGGAGATAGGATGTAATGATATTTTTAAGGGATTCTTAAAGCGAATCGACCGAAGGATTCGGGTCATTCCCGTGAATTCCGTGGAAACTCTGGAGCAATTAAAGGAGGAATTGAGTGCATGAGTGAAATCAAAGTCGCGCTGATCACTGGAGCCAATCGAGGCATCGGATTTCAGATCGCCAAGACCTTGGCAAAATCTGGCTTTAAGCTGCTCCTAAACGATTTAAATCCAAATGAGGAGAGCTTGGCTGAACTGAAAAAACTGGAAGTGGAGCACGAATTCTCCTATGGAGATGTCTCTTCTCCGGCATATGTAGAGGAGCTCTTCGCCCTCTGTGGGGAGAAATATGGCCGAATTGACGTGGTTGTCAATAATGCGGGCATCACCCGAGACAATTTGATCATTCGGATGTCCGAGGAGGAGTTCGATCAGGTCATCGCTGTGAATTTAAAGGGAGTCTTCAATGTGATGAAGGAAGCGGCAGCGAAGATGCTCAAACAGAGATCGGGACGGATCATCAGTATTTCCAGCATCGTCGGCCTCCGCGGCAACCCTGGACAGGTCAACTACTCCGCCAGCAAGGGCGCGGTGATTGCCATGACCAAGACCCTGGCGAAGGAACTGGCTTCCAGAGGGATTTTAGTGAATGCTGTCGCTCCCGGATTTATCGAGACGGAGATGACGGCGGTCCTGCCTGAAAAGGCGATCACCGAGCTCAAGGGACAGATCCCACTTAAGAAACTCGGTAGCACCCAGGACATCGCGGACATCGTCGATTTTCTGGCCAGTGATCGCGCTGGGTATATCACGGGACAGATCATCAGCGTAGATGGAGGTATGAATATATGACGCGAAGGAGAGTTGTGGTCACAGGTATGGGAGCAGTCAGCCCCATTGGTTGTAGTATGGAGGAGATCCTATCCAATCTTAAGAAGGGCTATTGCGCCGTGGGACCGATCACCCATTATGATACGACGGATCGAGAAGTGAAGTTGGCCTGTGAAGTGCGGGACTTCAACTTCAGGGATTATATCGGACCGAAGGATTTAAAGCGAATGGACAAGGTGACCGCCTTTACGATCTGCGCTGGCAAGTTGGCCTATGAGGACAGCGGTTTGACAGAGGAGATCGTAAAGGAAAATACTCGCGTCAATGTCTATGTCTCCACGGGTATTGGCGGGGTGGAGACCATTGAAAAGGAGACCCTAAAGGGCGAAGAAAAGGGCTTTGATCGCATTTCCCCCTTCTTTACGCCGATTGTCATCAGCAATATGTCCGCTGCTCAATTGTCCATCGCCTTGGGCATCAACGGCGCCAGCAACTGTCCTGTGACGGCCTGTGCTGGTGGGACAAATGCCTTGGGGGACGCCTTTCGCAGCATTCGAGATGGCTATGCGGATGTCTCCTTTGCCGGGGGCAGTGAAGCCAGTATCACGAGATTAGCCGTGGGCGGCTTTACCTCGATGAAGGCCCTGACCGTCCAGCAGGACCCAAACCGGGCATCCATTCCCTTTGATGCAGAAAGGTCCGGTTTCGTCATGGGAGAGGGTTCGGCGATTTTGGTATTAGAAGAGCTGGAGCATGCGAAGGCAAGGGGAGCTAAGATCTATGGTGAGATCGTCGGCTATGCCTTTACTTCTGACGCCAACCATATCACCGCACCCAATGAGGACGGAAAATGGGCGGCGATTGCCATGAAAGAGGCTCTGGCCGATGGGGATGTAGCGCCGGAGCAAATTGACTATATCAATGCCCATGGAACTTCGACGGGTCTGAACGACTCCGGAGAGACCAAGGCGGTGAAGCTGGCTTTTGGAGACCATGCCTATAAGCTGAAGATGTCATCGTCTAAGTCCATGACAGGCCATCTACTGGGCGCAGCAGGGGCATTGGAGGCGATCATCTGTCTGTTGGCGATGGAGCATTCCTATGTGCCACCTACCATCAACTACCGAGTGCCAGATCCTGCATGTGATCTGAACATCGTACCCAATGAGGGACTAGACGAACCCATCGAATACTCTATGAGCAATTCCCTGGGCTTTGGTGGACATAATGGATCTCTCGTCATGAAGAGGTGGAGTGAATAATGAACTACGATATCAATCAAATCAAAGAGATCATCCCCCACAGACATCCCTTTTTGCTTGTGGATAAGGTGATCGATGGGGAAGTTGGCAGTTTCGCCGTAGGGGTGAAAGCAGTCAGCTACAATGAACCCTATTTTGTCGGACACTATCCGGAAAAGCCAGTGATGCCTGGGGTGCTCATCGTTGAAGCCCTAGCTCAAGTGGGGGCGATCGCCCTGCTCTCAGAAGAGGAATCCGCAGGAAAGACACCTCTCTTTGCCGGCATTAACAAAGCCCGCTTTAAAAGGCAGGTACAGCCCGGTGACCTGCTCACCCTTCGCTGTGAGCTGATCAAAAAAAGGGGTCCTGTCGGCGTGGGGAAGGGTACGGCAACTGTGGATGGGGAGCTCGCCTGTGAGTGTGAGCTGATGTTCTATCTGGCATAGGTAGGATGGGGGATTGGTCAACGGCAGTTTTCATGGCCATTGTCCCATGAGAATTTTGAGGTGTATAAATGTTAAATCGCGTGTTTAGCGCAGTGTACGATAAGTTTAAACTTAATTTCTATCGCAGTATCTTCAGTGGATTTGAAGATCGCGAGGCCTCTCTGACGACTTTGGAGACCTTCTGTGTGGAAGTGATCCACGCACTGGACCGACCCACATTAAACGAGCTGACCAATTTCTTGAATGTATCCCAGCCCAACGCGGCCTACAAGGTGTCGAATCTGGTGAAGAAGGGCTATGTGAACAAGGTCCAATCCGAGGAAGACAAGAGGGAGTACTATCTGGAGGTCACCGATCGGTTCTACCAGTATTACTATGTGAAAAATGCCTATATCGATCTGGTATTGGAGCGCCTAAGAGAGAAGTTCTCCGAGGATAAAATGCAGGTCTTGGAAGAGATCCTCTCTACTATGAATGAAGAGCTGATGCCGGAAGTGACGGATGTTATGAGAAAAGAAGCCTATGGTGATTCCGCAGCAAATGACAAGGCAAGGGCCAATGCTTAGAGTGCTTGAAGTCGTCAGCTGTTCTTCCACCAATGACGAGATCAAGGCAGCAGCTCAAAGGGTTCAAGAGGACCTGATCCTCTGGACGGCGAATCAAACCGGTGGTAGGGGGAAGAGGGCGAGAAAATGGGAGAGCAAGGCCGGGCATGGTCTTGCTCTAAGTGCATACTTGCACAGCCCTAGGCTGGAGCCTTTTACGGGCTACACCTTGGTCGCCGCATTGGCAGTGGTGCATTTGCTGGAGGAGTTGGGGCTGACGCCGAAGGTCAAATGGCCAAATGATATCCTAATCGGTGGGAGAAAAATCTGCGGGATCCTATGCGAAGCCCAAATGGATCACCGTGGAGCCTGTTCCTTAATCATTGGGATTGGGATCAATGTCAAACAGAGAGAAGGGGATTTTCCCGTTGATCTCAGAGATAAAGCCACCTCCTTGGAGATAGAGGAGTCCAGCAACATTCGAATTGACAAGATTGCCGAAAAGCTGGCAATAAGCCTTCAAAGAGAGATCGAAAGGGCTGAGAGACGTGGGATCCCAATGGAATTGCTCAAAGAGTATAATGGACTCCTTCAAAAACAGATCCTCATTGAGACAGGAGGCAAAGAAGTCACCGGCATCGTCACCGGAATTGACCCTGCAAATCGGTTGATACTCCAGACGGATCAGGGACCCCAATGGATTGTCTCGGGAGAAATTATTAAGATGGATTAGAGCGATATGCATCAGAGCATATGGCTCTTTTTTATTGGATGATCCCGTAATAGATGGAGCAGGGAGAGAATGCAAAAATGCAATATATAATTGACATATAGACGGATATAATGTACTATTAATAAAAGGAGGCCAGTATGAAAAATAGACGAATGAAGATGGCCCGCATGGAGAAGGATATGAGTCAGGAGGCACTGGCGAATGCCGTAGGGGTAACCCGGCAGACCATCGGCTTAATCGAATCCGGTGGTTATAATCCGACGTTAAAACTCTGCATATCGATTTGTAGAGTTCTGGGCAAGACACTCGATGAGCTATTTTGGGAGGAAGAAAATGAATAACAAGAATCAAAGAGATGAACGAGTGATTCAGGAGAGGCAAAAAATTCAAAGTGATGGATATCAGCTTGTGATCATCATACTGGCTATTTCCATACTCATACAGTTTTTCCTATTAAGAGCCCCTTTTGAACAATACGCTGTAGAGTTCCTGTTACTGATCGGGATGGGCCCTTATGTCCTCATTCGGCAGTTTCAATTGGGCGTTGAGAGTTTTGAAAATCCAAAAGCTGGAATCGGATCTGCGATTGGAAAGGGAGTTCTATTCGGGGCAATAACAACGCTTTTCTATTACTTATTATCCGGTGTCGATCTGATTTGGGATGGGCTCATATTCTTTGTCTGCTTCACCCTAGGGACGATCGTATTTAATCTGATCGCCGGGCAATTGAGTGAAAAAAGGCAGAAGAGAAGGGATATGGATTTGGATGAAGAAGAGTGGAGAGTAGACGATGAAGGGGATCAATGACCTGCATATCATCGTCCTACCAATTTAATTGAAGAATAGAAGAATTCCATCGCCAGTAATCGATACGAATAAATTCTGCCAGAGAAAAGATGGAAGTGGATGGAATTGTGAGGGATAATAGATGTTTAGCTATATCAAAAAGTTATTAACACCAAAAGAATACTTTAGTCTTATTCAGCTGCTGATCGCCATCGTCATACAGTCCTTTGCAAGCCTTTATCCGGTGCTACTGATTCAGAGAATTGTGGATATGGCGGTATCGGGAGAGACAGCGGATGTGATCCCTTGGATACTAAAGCTAGGGGGAATCTATCTTTTTATCCAAGTGATCAATTCGGTTCTAATCAGCTTTATCACCTATAAGACGAAGGAGCTGGAGGCAGATCTGGCTTATCGTGCGCAAAATGAATTGTTTCAAAGTTTGAGCCGGACCCGAATCGTGGAGATCGTAAACCATAGCTTTGCGGATCTGAACAACACTCTGACGTGAGATACCCAATATGTGAGTGAGAACAGCGTTCAGCCATTGATTACAGTGATGGGTTCTGTATTAAATTTGGTCTTTGGATTGTATTTCCTGTCTAGGATCAGCTGGGAACTGACACTGATCGTCCTGCCTCTGGGGATTCTGTCGACTTTGATTTTGCATTTGATCCGAAGAAAGACTCTGGAAAATCAAACCCAATTGCGAAATAAGACGACTACCCTCTGGGAGACGATCACAGAGGGGCTCCGAGGTTTTGTTCCCTTAAAGATCCACCGTAAAACGGATACCTATGGGGACCAGGTTATAAGGGACAGCAAGCGGCTAAAGGATGTTCAGATCGCCCAGGGAAAGCTGGAGGGTCTTTCCTTTTTCCTGACCCATGGCTCTTTTATGGTGACCATCGGTCTGCTTTTGATCTCCTCGGGGATCTTTGTCGTTCAGGGGAGGGTGAGCATCGGGGGATTGACGGCGATTTTGATGTACAATCATATGATCACGGATCCGCTCCTTTTATTACTACAAGTCAATCAACAGCTCAGCAAACTATCTGTTTCAATCAAGAGGATTCAAGCCATAGAAGCCCTACCTGAGGAGACAGCTCCCCAGGCGACAACAGGCGTCGATGAAATTCGATTGGATACTGTGAATTATGGCTACGGGGATGGTGAAGTGGTTAAGGATTATTCTTTACAAATTGCAAATCCTGCTTCAATCGGCATTTTTGGTCCGTCTGGGGTCGGTAAGACTACCCTGGCCCACCTGATCAGCTCGATCCTCTCACCGAAGAGTGGAACTGTTGAGTTTCGAAAAGGTGGAAAGGCTATCGATGGACTTCCAAGGCTCAGTTATATGGTGCAGGACGATTATCTATTCAATACTTCGATTCGTAGGAATATTGAATTGGTAAATCCTGATCTTAACGAAACTGAATACCAAGAACTCATTCGAATATGTAAATTGGAAGCTATATTGGAGATGCATGGAGAGGAGGATGTCGGTCCTGACGGTAATAAACTCTCCGCTTCGCTGGACTCCCAGACTTTCTCGGAGATCTTTCAAGAGCTAGACCTCTATATCCATTCGAAAACCCGCATCTATATTGAGCATAATGCAAGTATTCGCTCAATGGTGGATATTGTGATTGATTTGGATCCAGAAAGCGAAAGTAATCTCGTACACAGCGGTGTACAGGATAATGCTCCATCGGTTTATGATACAATGGATAAAAGCTAGGATGATTTACTGGAGGATATAGATGGAACAGATAAGGGCGCATCACGAGAGCGGGAAGAGGGCTTCGCAGGAAATAGATCGACGAGAGCTATTGGGAATCTCAGAGGCTCAGGAACAAGCAGGTTTTGCTGCGGCGGTGCTGGAGCATTACCGGCAGCATAAGAGGGATCTTCCCTGGCGTAGGGATAAGGATCCCTATCATATCTGGGTATCAGAGATTATGCTGCAGCAGACTAGGGTGCAGGCGGTGATTCCCTATTATGAGCGGTTTTTAGAGGAGCTGCCAAGTGTCAATGACTTGGCTGAGGTATCCATGGACAATCTAAATAAATTGTGGGAAGGCCTTGGGTATTATAGCCGCGCTCGAAATCTGAGGTCGGGTGCCCAGTATGTGATGGAGCATTTTGGAGGGGAGATCCCCAGGACAAGCCAAGAATTACTGAAGATCCCCGGCATCGGTCCCTATACTGCAGGTGCGATCTCCTCCATTGCCTTTGGGGAAGTTCAGCCGGCGATCGATGGCAATCTACTTCGGGTGATGTCCCGGATTTTGTCCTTTGATGAGAGTATTGATACGGTGAAGGGGAAACGGCAGATTTGTGAAGAGACGAGATGGCGGATGACTTCGGGAGATCCCGGGGATTTTAATCAGGGGATGATGGATATCGGTGCGACGATTTGCTCGGTTCGTGATCCCAAGTGCAGCTTCTGTCCGATAGTGAGTTTTTGTTTCGCTCATGCTCTGGGAAGGGAAGAATCTTACCCAATTCGTAAACCAAAGGCTGGACGCAGAATAGAGGATAAGACGGTACTGCTTCTTCGATATGGCGCAGAATGGCGATTGGAGAAGAGGTTGGAGCCCCTGCTCAATGGGCTATACGGTTTTCCCATACTAGAAGGACATCTGTCAAAGGAAATGGTACGAAATGCTGTGGAGCAGATGGGGTATCAGATCAGGAATATGAAGAAGGGACCATCCGGAAAGCATATTTTCAGTCATATTGAATGGCATATGCAGTCTTTTATCATGGAAGTTGAGGCTTCTTTGGTGTCAGAAGATATATCGGGATATTTTTCTGGTGAGGAACAAGTGGTATTTGCTTCCAAGGAGAGAATCGAAAGGGAATTGTCTATACCCTCGGCTTTTCAAGTGTTTCGGGAGGTGCTAGATGAAGAGTTTTGATCGGGAAATCAGGGAATACGAATCCATTAACGATAAACAGGTGAGGGATAAAGAGGTGGCGGTACGGTCTCTGGATGAGATGGAGGATGTACTCTCTAGGGAGAATCCTTGGATTCATGGAACTTCCTGCGCTTTTGTACTAAATGAAGATCGTACAAAAATCCTTATGCTCTATCACAATGTCTACGATGCTTGGTCGATGTCTGGTGGTCATATGGATGGGGATATTTTTCCCTTGGAGGTGGCGCTCAAGGAACTAGAAGAGGAGACGGGATTGGTGGAGCTAGTGGAAGTCTATGATCAGCCCGTCAGTTTAGACTTGATTGCAGTACAGGGTCATTGGAAGAAGGGGGATTATGTCAACGCCCATATTCATTTGAATTTGACCTATTTGGTCATTGGAAAAGAGAGTGCTAGTATTCGTCCTAAGCTCGACGAAAACTCTGGAGTGGATTGGGTTCCTGTTGAAGCTCTGGAGATAAAATGCACAGAGCCCCATATGCTGGTGATTTATCGCTCGATATTGGAGCGGGTGGGGATTATGCGAAATATCGAAGGGGGTAATTGAGGCGCACGGCAAAAAGGGGTTAACCAGCTTCTCCGCCGAAGCCCTAACCCGGCGAGATGCTTTTCGAGCCGTAGGTAGGTCTTGTGCAAAGCTATCCGAAGAGCACGCATCTGCGATTCGAAGAAAGCTACTGCCGAAGCCCTAACCCGGCGAGATGCTTTTCGAGCCGTGGTAGGTCTTGTGCAAAGCTATCCGAAGAGCACGCATCTGCGATTCGAAGAAAGC
>JAUNUQ010000040.1 GCA_030538075.1 Tissierellia bacterium | reverse complement strand
GATCACCAAGGCGATTAATAATACAAATACCAAAATGACCATATTAAACCTCCTCATTCGCCAGAATGGAGATGGCACATTCCAGCCTCTTTTTTTCCATCTCACAGCCCAGTTGATAGGGCCTCAAAATCGTACCATTGTTGTAGAATGCATTTGCATGGCAGCCGCCACTACAGTAAAACTTAGCCCAACAGCTGCTGCACTCCTCTTTTGTAAAGACATTGGTCCCCTTAAAAGAATCCCTTAAATCCAGATCCGTGATGCCCTCCCACAGATCGCCGATCTTAAACCGCTCATCCCCTACGAATTGATGACAGGGATAGATCTCCCCGGAATAGGTGACGGCGATATACTCCGATCCAGCTCCACAGCCTACAGAGCGCTTCGCCAAACAGGGTCCCTCTGCCAAATCAATCCGAAAATGGAAGAAGAGCATCTTGTCCTCTCCACGATTGATCTCCATATAGGCTCTGGAGAAGTCCTCGTATTCCTGCAGTATCCTCTCCAGATGCTCCTCTCTGAGGGCATAGGGTTCCTTAGGGTCCGTCACCACTGGCTCAATGGAGATCTTGCGGAAGCCCTGATCGTAATAGTCCATCGCATCCTGCATAAAATCCAAATTATTCGCAGTAAAGGTACCTCGGATATAGTGTTCCTTATCCCCTCTTTTTTCGATCAATCTCTTGAAATTTTTGACCACCAGATCATAGGATCCCTTTCCATTGACGGTGGGACGCATCTCGTCATTGATCTCTTTGCGCCCATCCAAGCTCATCACCACATTGACCATATGTTCGTTGATAAAATCGATCTTATCCTCGTCCAAGCTCACACCATTGGTGGTGATGGTAAAGCGGATGTTCTTGTCGTATTGGCGGTTCAGCTCCTCACCATAGAGGGTGAGCTCCTTGACGACCTCGAAATTCAAGAGAGGTTCCCCTCCAAAGAAGTCCACCTCCAGATTCCTTCGGTTTCCCGAATGGGCCACTAAGAAATCCAGTGCCGTCTTGCCCGTCTCTAAGCTCATCAGCCTGCGTTGACCACCATAGTCCCCCTGACTGGCAAAGCAGTACTTGCATCTGAGGTCACAGTCATGGGCCACATGAAGGCATAGCGCCTTGATCACATTGCCCGGATTGTACCGGATCTGCTCCTGCTTGATATCCGGAGTGTAGAGATAGCCCTGCTCCTTCAGATCCTGCAATTCGCCATAGATCTCCGCCACCAGCTCCGGAGCATCCTCTGGAAAAAGGGCATATACCTGCTGGAGACTCTTATCCTCACAGTGATCGACCATTCGATAGGTCAGCTCGTCCACAATGTGAATGCTGCCCCCATTTACATCCATCAAAATATATTTATCGTTTAAAAAGAACTTGTGTATCGCCATGCATTCTCCCTTAATAAAATAGAAATAAACCTCCATTGGAGGGCTATCCACAGATAGTTCTGCCAAATGGAGGTCAACCTCGCCCAGACGAGTGCCTATTTTTCCTCGATCGACTCACAGTGTTGATTACCTACAGTACAAGAAGTCTTGCAGGCAGATTGACATGAGGTCTGGCATTCGCCACAACCAGCATGATGAGTCTTATCTCTTGAATCGGCTTTTTTAAGTACAGTAATATGTTTCATATTATCCTCCCTGGTTTTGATAGAATAATTATATCATATCACAGGCAATTCAAAAACCCAGGATTCAATCTTATTGTAAATTTCGAAATCCGCTCCTAGACCAACAAGGACAATATCTAGACCAAGATCTCCTAGCTTTATCCCGTAATACATGTAAAATCACAAGAACATAGTTCTTGGAATTATTCTATTGAAATAATCCCAGCCGTCAAAAAACTAGGAGGCGGCCTCTAAAGGCCACCTCCCACATTCAGCTTCAGCTGTCTCCAATAGAGGGCAATTGTCATCAGAGCAGGTATACCCCACAAAAAACCAGCTGTCAAAAAGAAACCAAGCAATTGCATGTTGACCAGATGAGGAAACCTGAAGACAAAGGGCATAAAAGTGATCAAAGTAGTTGCGATAACCACCACAAAGGATATCTTTGGCCAATGACCACCCCGGCGAAGTCCCATATACTCCGTGAACCCCAGTAGGAGAATCAACAGAAACAGCCATTTGTTCTCATACCAAATATCTGTTCCGACGAGATATACGGTTTCATACTGATCGCCTATCTGTTTTGTCTCAAAGATGCTCAGATTTGAAGACAGCAGTAATTGTACAAGATATAAGTAAAATCTCTCGATCGTGCTGATCACAGATTTTTCGTTCATTCTGGTTTCTCTTCTTTCTGAGCAGATTTCCAGTCGTAGATTCGGACAAAATGATCACGGGATCCAAGCTCCATCGTAAAAACCCTATGCGCAAAGATGATCTCCTCGCCACCCTCCAGGACAACTTCTCTAACATAACCATTCGAAAAGATACCGAAAGGTCTCATAAGATGAAAGATGAGATTCTTCCAGATGAAAAAGCGGTACTCACCTTTGAGCTCCTCTATTTCGAGATCAGCATCTCTTCCTATCAATCTCTGCGGAATACGAACACCGGGATTAGCATATACTCTAACTTCTACTACCTGCTTTGTGTCGATGAGATCCGCGAGCCCTTGCGGAACCAACATCCGATAAATATCATGAAGTAGAATAAGACGAATAAACAAAAGGACCATTTTCTTGGCAATTATAGTTTTCATAACCAGCCCTACCTTCACAGTATAAAATCCGTCATTCATCTTGCCATCTTAAGCTGAGGAGCATCAAATGCATTGAACAAAGAACTTGTATTCCAAAAGCTGCGAAACTCTCGTCACTATTCGGATGCTATTCCAATACACTTCCATCTTTAATAATTCGCGAATATGCCTCGTCCTTTATATTATTATATTCGACGAGTTTGTAATTACTGTAATTCACGTTTGAAAAGTTCTTTTTCCCGCTTGACTCTGCGATTACTCATTAACCTGTAACAAAAAAATCAATCCTTCTCTGCGTCTTCTTTTCGTGGTATGCTTACCATAGTTCCACTAGATCGGAGGAAGTCGATGCGAATTGCCATTTGTGAAGATGACCAAAATATCTTGACCCAACTTGTACAGGATGTCCGAGAAATACTGGGAGCCGAATACAAAGTCTTTGGCTACTCGAGTTTGCGAACTCTTGACCTCGTACGCGATCGTATAGAATTTGATATCTATCTCCTTGACATCGAACTGGAGGACGGTAATGGTTTTGAATATGCAAAGGGGATTCGTTCGACAAATTCCAAGTGTAAAATTGCATTTATTAAAGGATATCATGATTACTCTGTTGCAGGTTATACATATGATATCAATGGATATCTCCTAAAACCAATACAATATGAAGAGCTACAGAGTCTGTTGTCTCGAATAACCGTTCAGTTGACCACTTACCCAAATCCAATACGCATCATCGAATACCATCAAGAGGTCTATGTGTTCTTAGAAGATATCCTCACAATAGAAAAAAAAGGTCGTAAAACGAAGATCATTACAACAAATGATATCTTTGAAATCAATGAGAGCATTTCCTCTCTGATGCAACGTATCAACCATAAATGTCTCTATCCATTACGTCGGTGTTTGGCCGTCAATGTAGAGAATATTACCAGAATACATAAAGCGGACGCAATCTTTGTCACCCTTCAATCCAAGTCAATCGAAATTTCCACAAGCGAGTTCAAAAATCTACATGAATATCGCAGCAAAATCTATGGAGGTGGACAATGAATCTATTTTGGACCTATTCGTTTATCAGCATTCTAGAATTTACGATATTACTTACCTATTATAAACTCTTCTTAGGCAAAAGGCAGGAGCATCTTCTATTTCCCGTTGTCGTTCTATGCCTACATATCAGTTACACGACGATAATGTTCAGCTTAACTTATACGGATTCCTTTATTGCACCACTATTGATTCATCTCTTTTACTCAATAAACGCATTGGTACTGTCTTTGTTTTATTCTCAACCGATGATTAAGAAACTTGCCTGTGCATTACAATACCTTGCAGTAATGCTCGGAGTGAATCTGCTGGTCCGCATAATCACCTCTATGCCCGTACTTCCCATACTTTCTCGAGAGTCTGAAGGATTCATCGCGAGCCTCTTGCATCTATTGGCACTTTTTATTCTGATTACTCTCTCTAAAAAAAGAGGGTTCTATCCAGAAAATAAATTATCTATTCGTTTCATCTTCGTCAGCATTACAACCATTCTCATCCTACAGCTCAGCTCTTCTCTTATTCAAACTCCACCCTCTGCCTTTTCCAGATATAGCGTTGGAATCTTTTCTTCTGTGGTAACGGTTTCTCTTGGTATTTTATTCCTATATGAAAGCAAGAAAAGTCAAGAGTTACAAAGAGAACTTGACGCTTTACATGTGCGGATTCACGCCGAATCAGAATACTATGAAAAGCTGGCCCAATATGGTGAGTCCTTGTCCAAGATGCGACATGACTTCCGCAATCGTCTCATCGGCATCCTGCTCTCCAACGAAGAACAGAGAAGCGGGCAGTTAAAACAGCTTTTAGAGGATATCAAGGAACCTAACTACGAAATCTATACAAAACATCCTGTCATAAACTATCTATTGCAGTATAAACTAGCCCCGTTGGAAATCTCGAAAGCGAATCGGAGAATCAATATTCAGGTTCCTGAAGATCTCTGTATTCCCTCTGGAGAACTGGGGGTCGTCCTTGGCAATGCATTAGATAACGCCGTCCAGGCATTGTTAGCACTTCCCGTTTCAGAGCGAATTCTAGAGATCGAAATGACATTTCATCTCGGCGTACTTGAAATACATATTGTCAACAGCTACCAATTTCCACAAATTCACAGAGCCAGAGCCGGACATGGCTATGGACTTGAGAGCATACGTGAAATAGCAGAGAAGCACGGCGGATATCTGATTATCAGGCCTTCGATTGAGGGCATCTATGATCTTCGAATAGTGATGATCACACCATAGCATTTTTCCAATCGCATTTATATTATGACAAGAAAAAAATAGCCATACGGCTATCTTAATCGGCTTATTCTTGATCGTCACTCTCTTCGGTTTCTACCGTTTCGTCTACGAGTTCTTCAGCGCTGAGTACTCGGTAGATTGCGGATCGGGTGAATTCGATACGGGTGCGGCCTGAGGATTCAATGGTCAGGTAGTCTTCCCCTGCCTTGATGATCTTACCTTTCACCCCACCAATGGTCAACACTTCATCTCCAACGCGTAGAGCGGATCGCATTTCCTGCATCTCTTTCTCACGCTTCTTTTGCGGGCGAATTAAGAAGAAATACATCAGCGCGAACATCGCGACGAGAGGTAATAGTGTCACCAATTGACTACTTACTTGTGGCATTTTCTCACTCCTTTAAATAATATGTTTAGATTATATCCTATTTTAGCCTTTATATCCATATCTGGCATAAAAATCTTCCTTAAAAGAAGAGAATTGATCCTCTAGAATCGCCTCTCGCATTTTTCTCATCATCCGAAGCAAAAAGGTCAGATTATGGATGCTCAGCAGCCTGGGAGCCAAAATCTCATTGACGTTGATCAGGTGGCGAATATAGGCCCGCGTGTGGTTCTGACAGGCATAGCAGTCACATTCCTCATCAATGGGCCGAAAGTCCTCGGCAAAACTGGCATTTCTTATGGTGAGTGGTCCATTGGAAGTCATTGCCGTCCCATTTCTTGCAATTCGAGTGGGCAGAACACAGTCCGCCATATCCATCCCCTGTTCCACGGCTTCAAAGAGATAGTCCGGCGTTCCGACACCCATCAGATAGCGGGGCTTGTCCTTTGGCAGAAACTGCACCGTATGTTCGAGCATCTCCACCATCAGATCCAGTGGTTCGCCAACACTGAGGCCTCCGATTGCAATTCCTGGCAGGTCCATTTCGACGGTCTGCTTTGCACTGAGCTCCCTGAGGTCCTTGTACATCCCGCCCTGAACGATTCCAAAGAGGGCTTGATCTTCCCGATCGTGATAGTCCTTACAGCGCTGCAGCCAGCGCAGGGTCCGCTCCATGGAATCCTTGACATAGCCGTATTCTGCCGGATAGGGGACGCATTCATCAAAGGCCATGATGATATCACTACCCAGATCGTTTTGAATTTCGATGGACTTCTCGGGTGTCAAGAAATGTTTGGAGCCATCGATATGGGAGCGAAACTCCACCCCTTCCTCGGAGATCTTCCGACTATCACTGAGGCTAAAGACCTGAAAACCGCCACTGTCTGTCAAGATGGGCCGTTTCCAGTTCATAAAACGGTGTAGCCCACCAGCTTGGCGTATAATGGGCTGTCCAGGCTTCAAATAGAGATGATAGGTGTTCCCCAGGATGATCTGGGCATCCATCTCTTCCAGTTCTCGATTGGTCATCGTCTTGACCGTCGCCCGCGTTCCCACGGGCATAAAGACCGGTGTATCGATGATGCCTCGAGGAGTGTGGATCCTACCTGCCCGGGCACCAGTGTGTTTATCTTCGTGTATTAATTCATATCGTAACATCTTCTCTCCCATCATAGTATCAACATGGCGTCCCCAAAGCTGAAAAATCGGTAATCCCCCTGAATGGCTTCACCATAGGCTCGAAAGATATTCTCCTTCGTCGAAAAAGCGGAAACCAGCATCAAAAGAGTGGATTTTGGCAGATGAAAATTGGTAATCAATCCATCGATCACATGAAAATTGAAGCCTGGATAGATGAAGATATCCGTCCAGCCACTGGACGCCACGGCTTCGCCCGTCTCTTGCGCTGCGCTCTCCAAGGCCCTCGTCGTCGTCGTCCCCACCGCAATGACCCGCCCCCCTGCCTCTTTTGTGCGGCGGATCTGATCAGCGAGTTCTTGGCTGAGCTGATAGTATTCTGAATGCATCTTGTGGGTTTTTACATCCTCGACCTTGACGGGACGAAAAGTGCCCAGCCCCACATGAAGGGTCAAAGCGCCGATCAAAACGCCCATCTGACGGACTCGGTCCAGTAATTCCGCCGTAAAGTGCAATCCCGCTGTCGGAGCCGCTGCAGAGCCATCATTTTTGGCATATATGGTCTGATACCGGCTGGGATCTTCCAGTTTCTCGGTGATATAAGGTGGAAGGGGCATCTCCCCCAACTGGTCCAAAATCTCTTCGAAGATGCCTTCGTAGAGAAAGCGAATGCGCCGGGTGCCATCTTCCAGGATTTCCAGTACCTCCCCACGTAAGAGACCCTCCCCAAATTCGACCACTTGACCTGGACGCATCTTCTTGCCTGGTCTGACCAGACATTCCCATTCGGCATCTGTCACCCTGGTCAGCAGCAGTACTTCAATGGACTCCTGACGTCCAGGTCTAGACCCAAAAAGCCTGGCCGGGATCACCTTCGTGTCATTTACGACGAGCAAATCCCCCGGCCTGAGATAAGCTGGGAGATGGTAGAAATGATCATGGGCGATATCGCCGTTCTTGCGACCAAGCACCAATAGTTTAGAATTATCCCTCTTGGCCTGTGGGTGTTGGGCGATCCGCCCCGGATCCAATTCATAATCAAAGTCGTCCGTTCTCATTCTCTCTCTCCATAGGGTATTCCCAAGTGGTCATAGGCCTTTTTCGTCAGTACCCTGCCCCTGGGCGTCCTATTTAAAAACCCGATCTGCAATAGATAAGGCTCATATACATCTTCGATGGTGACGGATTCTTCCCCTGTAGAAGCGGCAATCGTATCGATGCCGACGGGTCCACCACCAAAGTTTTCAACGATGGTCTCCAGAATCCGAATATCCGTGCTATCCAGACCCCTCTCATCCACCTCTAGGATATCCAGTCCCTTGACACTGGTCTCGTAGTCAATGACCCCATCTGCCATGACTTCCGAATAGTCTCGGACCCTTTTCAGGAGCCGGTTGGCGATTCTCGGCGTGCCTCTGGATCGCTTGGCGATCTCCCCTGCCCCTGCCTCGTCAATGGGCACTCCCAGGATTTGGGCACTGCGGTTGATGATGGTGGATAAATGCTTTTGTCCGTAGATCTCCAGATTGAGCATGACCCCAAAGCGATCACGAAGGGGAGAAGACAATTGCCCTGCCCGTGTCGTAGCGCCAATCAGGGTGAAGTGCTCTAGGTCAATCCGCAGACTCCGTGCACTCGGTCCCTTGCCTACGATGATATCCAGAGCAAAATCCTCCATCGCAGGGTAGAGCACCTCCTCCACACTTCTGTGAATACGATGAATTTCATCAATAAAGAGCACATCCCCTGCGGCCAGGTTCGTCAATATGCTGGCCAGATCACTGGGCCGCTCGATCGCCGGTCCAGAGGTCACCTTGATATTGACCCCCATCTCATTGGCGATGATGTTCGCCAAAGTGGTCTTTCCCAGTCCCGGTGGCCCATGGAGCAGGATATGGTCGATTGGCTCACCGCGAATCCTCGCCGCTTGTATGAAGATCTCTAGCTTCGACTTCACTTTGTCCTGACCGATATACTCCTTCATCCAGCGGGGCCGAAGAGATGTCTCGATCTGCTCATCCTCTAAAACTCGATTGATGCCAATGATTCTATGGTTTTCTTCCATTTATAGCCCCCTAACCAAATTGATCCATCCCAATGATCAGCTCCCCAGCCGCATGATACACTGTTTGATCAGCACTTCGATGGGTTGATCTGGCGATAACTCCACCATCACCCGCTGCACATCAGTGCGGACATAGCCTAGGGAAACCAGGGCTTCGATGGCAGTTTCCATTTCGCCGTTTTGCCCAATGACCTTCTCCCCTTCTTCCATCGGCAAGGGAAAGGCAAAGGAATCGATCTTATCCGTCAATTCTAGGATGATTCGTGATGCCGTCTTCTTTCCGATGCCCGGCGCCTTGCAGAGGGCGTTGATATCCCCACTGGAGATCGCCTGGGCGATATGGGTCACGGTCAGAGTTGAAAGCAAAGAGAGTGCATTCTTTGGTCCTATAGAGGACACGCCTCGGAGGAGTTCAAACATAGCTTGCTCCCTCTCTTCAGAAAAACCATAGAGGATGAAAGCATCTTCTCGAACCACAAAGGACAAATGCACCATAACAGTATCGTAGAGGTGAAAGTCTCCCAAAGAGGACAGTGACGTAAAAATGCGATACCCCACACCACCGTTCTCCAATACGATATGATCATCTCCAATTTTCTTGATATCTCCCGTGATATATTCTAGCATCCTTCCTCCATCCTTTTTCTATCATTATTTCATTTCATATAAATACTTAAATTTTTGTGTAAAAGAGTGACAGATGGCAATTGCCAATGCATCGGCAGCATCGTCGGGCTTGGGAATTCGGTCCATACCCAAGAGCAATTTCACCTGCTCCTGCACCTGATGTTTCTCTGCCCGTCCATAGCCCACCAATGCCTGTTTTACTTGTAGGGGCGTGTACTCGTAGATCCTAAGTCCACTCGTCACCCCCGCCAAGATCTCCACGCCTCTGGCCTGTCCAACGGTGATGGCCGTCTTCACATTCTTATTAAAAAAGAGCTCCTCGATGGCCATTTCCTCTGGTTGAAACTCCCTGATGATCTCCCGCATCTCGGTGTAGATCGTAGAGAGGCGATCTGGAGTCGGTGTACCAGCCTTCGTTTCGATGTGGCCGTATTCTAAGAGCTTTAGACGATTTCCCTCTAGGGAGATCAGTCCATAGCCCACAATGGCAATGCCTGGGTCAATTCCCAATAGTATCATATCATAAGTCCCTTTCCTTGACACCTACATGTGCAGGCGTGTAAAAAGGACCTTATCCCTGGGGGTAAGGCCCTGCTTTTCATCTTTGGTATCGATTCAGCACCCGATCATTCATACCGTACCAATAGGCATTGCGAAAGATCTTGATCATACTCGACATATAGATAGCAATCAGCTTTTGGTAGATATTGGTGAGCTCCGGAATGGTCAGGAACTCCTCTTTTCGGATGACCGTGGCGTCGTTTACATAGTCGATGGTCAGTTGATTATCCAGGTATTCGTTGAGATTGTACACCTTTTTCTTGATGACCCTCTCACAGTATGTGAACGTTATCTTCTTGAGCCTCTCGTAATTATCCAGGTCTGAGTCCAGGGTTTGAATCAGCTCATCTCGCATCTGTAGGGCGATTTTGCTCTTCGACTCATGAAATAGAATCGCCTTCCCACAGATATCCTCTATGGGCAGGCTCTTAATCGCAAGGTTCTCCAACCGATTCACCCAAAAATCGTCCTGATAACCACTGGAATAGGAGTCGATATACACCGAAAGTTCCAGTCGATTGACATCATCGTTGATCAAGCCAGTGAGCGCCCGGAGTATCATCTCTCGGTCCCTTCGATAAATAAGCACTCTTTTTAAAGAGCGCTGGATGCTGTTCATAGATGTATACTTGGGACGAAGTCGCTTTAGCTTTACTTCGTTCTCCAACATGGAAAGAAGCAGATGCATAGCATTTGGATCATCGTTGTATAGAAAATTATACTCCAAGCCCTTATGAAGCTTTTTGATGTTTTTGATCGGTAATGCCATCTTTTCCCCTCCCATTTTCTCTTATTATACACCATGCGGCTATAAATTTCTTACAATATTAACGCCACTTCTCCCTCAGATCAAAGACTGTTCACGCGTTCCAGTAGCAGAGAATCAAAAAGCGTCAACAACGTCCGATCCCGTGTTGACGCCAATCTCTAAAATACGAATGCAGCCTGCATGACCTTTTCCATCGCAAAGAGTTTTACCGTGTCCAGAATGAAGAAAGTCATTCGAAGATTCAGATTGTATGCAAAGTCCAAATCATGTTCATATCCACTGCCAGTGCCATAATCCACTAGCACCTGGTCCAGATAATCCCTGACGATCTGTTTTACTCGTATGGAGCCTTCTACGTCCTGCTCCAAATCAATACGCGCCAGATCAATCTTTCGGAATTCAAAATCCTGTGCCACCTCATTCAACTGCTGCTCATAAGTCACATGCTTGATCAGTGACTCATTGAAAGTCCACCTCTCATAGTGCGGTCGGCACATATAGTCCGATAGATAGTGGCTGATCAATCCCAGTTTGCGACTAAAATACTGAATTGTGATGTCGTTAAAGCCAATTCGCTGGATATCGATAAAGCGGCAAAAGAAGATCAACTTACTGATCTCAGCGATGATGAAGTCCTGACTCTCCTCGGCATAATGCCGTATGAACTTATACTTTGGGTAGAAGTCCGGAGAGACCGATCCCCATACCAATTTCTTTTCGTCTAACTCTATATTATAAATGTTGTAAATATCTCTGTGAATACTGCGCGCTATTTTCCGATGTGTATCTGCGAAAATGGCAATCACCTCCCAATCACAAATACTAGCATACCGAAAAAAGCGCTATTTGTCAATATGTACCAGTTGCTATGCGACTTTAAAGGAAACCGATAGCCATCCACCGGTTACGCGGTTCCCGTGTGGCTTCGCTGCAAATATTACAGATAATAAATATTTAGTTTCACTTTTTTGTAATATATCTATGATTGCAACGCATTCTTATCTCCATAAAACCATACAAATCGAAAAACATAGGGGGGGTAAAAAAACGAGCTGCCTCGCCTTGGATGCAGGGCAGCTCGTTGAGATTGGGCTGGACAATGTAATTTTAAAAAGCATTAGTCCGTATCATCATCGGCAGAGTCCGTAGGCGAATGACCCTAGATCTGTCACTTCACTCGGCTGACGATCTTCTGGATCCGCTCCACCTATCTTTCGTAGCCTCCTGAATCGGTCAACCCAGATCATAAAACAGAGCTTCCATCACCATCTCCAATCAATTGTCTAGATTCTGTGGTTTGCCATTATTGAAGGCCTTCTCCATAAATATACGTATCTGCTTTAACAATTCTTCTTCCTCTATCGGAATTGTATGACTTCTTGCCTTCCCTCTTTCTTCTATCCGCACGACGATTGGTCCCAATTCTGGCTGGTAAAATATTAAAGCATGGGTAGACAGCACGATATTTTGGTAAGTAAAAGACATCCCATACATCTCTTCAAATGGCTCTGTCGATCCAAGATCTTCAAGCGTAGAGATGATTTCCAAGAACTCCTGCTCAGCATTCTCATAACAAAGAGAGAAAGAGATGCTATCTGTTGGCAATCTCACCGGCGCATTTGAACCATTGCTTAATCGAACGACCACTTTCTCCTCTACTGTGTGAACGTCTTCTACTTTCTCACTACTACTCATACATCCCATACATAGGCCGATTAAGATGATGAGCACCAAAACAAAAGTGTTTCTTGTAAGCATATTCTCCCTCCCTGTGAATAAATCGTTAGTTGCTATAGTCCCCTTAGAAATGGATGAGGTCAGCTAAGTCTCTAGACGACCAGGTAGATGATTTTACAATTACAGCATTTTGATATAATATACCTCCCCGTTATCATGATGCCATTCAAAATATTAAGTAAAGTGATTCATACAATTCCAAAATACTTTACGTGCATGTCGGCTTCGTTTTTAAATCATCCCCTATTAAGTGCTATGATAGCAAAACCTATGATCAATAACCCTAAGGATATATATTTTGCTCTACCCGTAAAATATGGAGTGAACTTCGATGTGGATAATAAGAATGGAATAGACAGGCAGAACAATGTGACAAATGGTAACAAGATTCCTATAACAAGGGAAGTTTCAACCACTCTTTTTTCATATGCATAAAATTAATAGGCTAACAATGGGAATAGCATAAGACCCGCAAAGGGCAGCCATATATAATAGTCAATAAGCCTCTGTTTAAACTCGTATTTCTCTTTCATATTTACCCCCTTTCTCTTCCTAGGATCCATCAAATAATTGTAACCGTAATTACAGGCTCTTGTTATACTTCAACTGAGTATGCGTGGATCTATAACGTTTGCATAAAATTATCATTTGCCCATTAGATCAACCATGTCAAAGTTCTATGAACGCACTTGTGAGCAGATCAGTGGTAAAATCGTTCCTAGAGGAGTCCCTAAGGATCTTGTAATTATTTGTCCTGTGTTCATCTGTAAAGAATTGGTCCTCTTTATCAATCTTCTTGAGCCGGAGATTACTCATATTATTTTACACTGTGAACCCTTTATTACCATTTTCTGTCTTAATCTTCATAATACCGATTATCTCAGTATCCACTTGTATCATCTTTTTCTCCATATACGAATCGTCACCATATCGCATCAAATCCATCAAATACAATACTCGGTCAAGTTATGGGCTCAAGCTCAAATAGTCTTATTGCCCCATGGGAGTATCCGAAATGTAGATGTTCCCATGGGGCATTTATCACTGATAGACATGAATAAGTCTACTAATCAGACAGAATCGCCGGTATTGACAAAGGGTTCTCTCGCCAAGTCCGTAGAGTATCTGTTTATCCCTTTTTCTCATAAATCGTCTCAAAATCACAATCTGGATTATTACAGACGACGAAATCTCCCTTTCGGTTCTTCTTGCGTGCCAGCATATCCCCGCACTTTGGACAGATCTCCCCGGTAGGTGGGTTCCAAAGGACGTATTCACAGGAGGGGTAGTTGCTACAGCCGTAGAAGAGTTTGCCCCGTTTGGAGATGCGCTCGACGATCTCATGTCCACATTTGATACAGTTGACCCCTGTCCCCTTGACGATGGCCTTGGTGTATTTACAGTCTGGAAAGCCGCTACAGCCGATGAATTTTCCATTTCGGCCATGGCGCTCCAGCAGTGGTTTTCCACATTCCGGGCATTTCTCATCCAGCTCGACGGGCTTGATCTTGTAGTCCCCATCATCCTCGGCCGCTTTGTCTAGGAGCTTTTCAAATCCCGTATAGAAGCCGGCGATTAGCGCCTTCCAGTCTTCCTTTTCCTCGACGATGGCATCGAGCCCCTTTTCCATCTGGGCGGTGAATTCCTCGTTGATGATCTCGGAGAAATGCTTGGAGAGTAGGCTGTTCACTTTCATGCCGATCTCCGTTGGCACAAAGGACCGCTTTTCCAGCACGGTGTAGTCCCGATTCAGCAAACTGCTGATAATGGCTGAATAGGTACTAGGGCGGCCGATGCCATCCTCCTCTAATGCCTTAACCAAAGAGGCCTCTGTGTATCTGGGTTTTGGTTTGGTGAAATGCTGGATCTCCTTTACGGAAGAAGTCTGCAGGATCTCGCCCTCTTCTAGGACGGGCAGCTTCGTCTGGTTTTCCTCTGCCTCCCAGAGTTTCATAAATCCGGCAAAGGAGATGATGTTTCCCGTGGTTTTGAACAAGCAGTTGTTGGACTGAATGACCAAAGCCGTGTTGTCGTAGATCGCGGGCTTCATCTGGGATGCAACGGTACGCTGCCAGATCATCGTGTAGAGTTTCATCTGATCTGAACTCAGATGATTTGCCAAGGAAGCCGGCGTACGCATGATGGAAGAGGGACGCACCGCCTCATGGGCGTCTTGGGAGCCGCTCTTCTTTTTATCATAGGGAATTCCCTTGGTCGCATAAGCTGCACCATAGGTGTTCACGATATAGTCAAGGGCTTCTTGGATGATCACGCTGGATATCCGCGTGGAATCCGTTCGCATGTAGGAGATTAGACCCACTGTGCCCTCACTGGTTTGAACTCCTTCATAGAGTTGTTGGGCCGTTCGCATCGTCCTCGTTGTGGAGAAACCCAATCGCTTGCTCGCCTCCTGTTGGAGGGTACTCGTCGTAAAGGGAGCGAAGGGATTTTTCCTCTTTTGACTTTTTTTGATGCTGCGAATCCCGAAATTCTTCTTATCCACGCCAGCAGAGATGGCCTTCGCCGCTGCCTCGTCGGGAATTCGGTCGGCTTTTACTTCCTTTCCTCCAACAAGCTGGGCAAAATACTCGGACTTAAAGCTCACCCCATCCTTTTTATGATGGGCTTCGATGCTCCAATACTCCTCAGGGATAAAGGCGCGTATCTCCTCCTCTCGATCACAGATCAGTTTTAAGGCCACAGACTGGACCCGCCCTGCCGATAGACCATTTTTGATGCGCTTCCATAAGAGAGGGGACAGTTTATATCCCACAATCCGATCCAGCACACGTCTTGCCTGCTGAGCATCCACCAAATCCATGTCAATGACCCTTGGATTTTGAATGGCCTCCTGTACAAATCCCTTTGTGATCTCGTTGAACTCCACTCGGTTTTCCTCGGCGATGTCCAGACCCAACAAATTGGAGACATGCCAAGAGATGGCTTCCCCTTCCCGGTCCGGGTCCGTGGCCAGATAAACCTTTTTCATCCCCTTAGAGGCTTTTTTCAGTTCGTTGATCTTATCTGCTCGACCCCGCACATTGATGTATTGGGGTTCAAAATTATTCTCGATATCTACGCCCATACGGCTCTTCGGGAGGTCCCTAAGATGACCGACTGTGGCCAATACCTTGTATTTACTACCCAGCATCTTGCCAATGGTCTTGGCCTTGGTGGGTGACTCTACTATTACTAAATTTTCTGCCATTCTCAACCTCTCAATCTATAATAAACCATCGATTGTCCATAGCCCGGACCAGCCCCCGCATCTCGAGCAGGGTGATTTGCCCCGTCAACTCCCCTATATTTACATTGGTGAGGGCGACCAGTTCATCAATGGTTCGATCTTCTTCGACTAACAATTCATAGATCCTCCGCTCCCCATCTGATAGATCAGATAGATCCCGCTGAATCTGCTCTGCACTCTGTTTCATTGCCATCAGGCTCGGAATCTCTTCGACGATATCCTCGACTCTTGACACCAGTTTTGCGCCATCACGGATCAAGTGATTGGTGCCTTGACTGTATAGACTGTTGATATTGCCAGGAACGGCGAACACTTCTCTTCCCTGCGCCGCTGCCAATCCAGCGGTGATCAGGGTGCCTGATTTCTGCTGTGCTTCGATCACCAACACTCCAAGAGACAGCCCGGATATGATCCGGTTGCGCATTGGAAAGTGAAAGGGCAGGGGCGGCGCGCCCAACGGGAATTCTGAGATGATCGCTCCACAACAATCTAAAATGCGATTTGCCAAGGAGAGATGGGACTTGGGGTAGACAGTATCCAGTCCATTTCCCAACACGGCAACTGTCCTCATGCCATTCTCCAAAGCTGCAATATGAGCCAGCTTATCCACACCTAAAGCCAATCCAGATACGATGGTCACACCGTATTCGGATAAGCCCTGAACCAATTTATCCACCGTCCAAGACGCATAGGAGGTGCATTTTCTAGACCCCACCACCGCCAAGGAATAGCTGGGGCTGTTGAGCTCCCCTCTATGATAGAGTACCATCGGAGCATCGTCAATTTCTAGGAGCAGATCTGGATAATCTCCGTCCAGGATCGTCGTCGCCTGCACGCCTAGTCCCCTCAGCTTTTCTTTATAGCTGTTAAGGTCAAAAACCGAACAGGCAGCACCCAGTTTATCCAGCAGGAGGTCGCCATCTGTATCGCCCGAAAGCGCCCGCTCAATCGCCTGAACGATATCTCCATATTCCGCTTCCAAGGCCCGAATCTGGTGTCCAAATAGTCCAACTGCATTTAGTAACAATAGACCATCTCTACGCTCCATCCTTACCCCCAATACTTCTCGTCTAAACTGCGATAGCGGATTGCCTCTAGCACATGGCCCGCCTCCACCTCGTCAGAGTCCGACAAGTCCGCGATGGTCCGAGATAATTTCAGTATCTTAGTAAAGGACCGCGCGGAGAATTTATACCTGTGAAATGCCTTCGACAGGAGCTCCTCTACCTCCGGCTTTAATTTAATATGCTCTTTGATCAGCTTTGGTGATAATCCGTCGTTATTTACGATATTCAGTCCTTCATACCTCTTTAACTGTCGATCCCTCGCCCGATTGACCCTAGCCCGGATCACGGACGAACTCTCCGCTGGGGCTTGATCCGTCAGCTCCTGGTATTTTACAGGTTGTACTTCGATATGGATATCAAATCGATCCAAGAGGGGTCCGCTGATCTTGCCCAGATATCTTTGAATCTGGGATTGGGAACAAGAACAGGAGGCCGACGGATTGCCAAAATTTCCACAATGACATGGGTTTAACGCAGCGATTATTGTGAATTTTGATGGATATGTCAAACTGGTCAATGCCCTTGAAATCGTCACCTTCCCATCCTCCATCGGTTGGCGGAGGACCTCCAGCACCTGTTTGCTGAACTCCGGCATCTCATCGAGGAAGAGGACACCGTTATGAGCCAAGCTCACCTCCCCCGGTTTGGGGATACGCCCGCCTCCGATTATGGAAACGGCCGAAGCGGTGTGGTGAGGTGACCGGAAGGGCCGTTTACGAATGAGTCCTCTCCCATCCAATAGACCACAGACCGAATAGATCTTCGTGCATTCGATGGACTCCTCAAAGGTCATATCCGGCAGAATGGTGGGCAGTCTGAGAGCCGCCATGGTCTTTCCCGCACCGGGTGGGCCTATGATCAGGATATTATGCCCACCAGCTGCGGCCACTTCCAGGGCTCTCTTTAAGAAATCCTGTCCTTTTATCTCGCTGAAGTCCATATCATATTCCACTTCATCACCGGTAAATACCTCGTCCCCTTCATACAAGGGAATGATCTGCTCTCCATTTAAATGGGCGATGATCTCACGCAGATGCTTCGCCGGATAGAGGTTCACGTCCCGCACAGGGGCGCATTCCTCCCGATTGTCTTCTGGCAGGATAAAATGGCGATAGCCCTGTTCCCGCATGGCAATCACCATGGGTAGAGCACCATGAACGGGCATCAACCTTCCATCCAGGGCCAATTCCCCTATGTATACGAGCTTGTCAGAGGGCTCTGTCAGGATCACGCCCATCGCGTGGAGAATGCCAATGGCAATCGCCAAGTCGAGCTGAGAGCCTTCTTTCTTTAAAGTAGCCGGGGCCAGATTGATGGTGATGCGCCCCAGAGGGAACTTGTATCCAGAGTTGACCATCGCCGAACGCACCCGGTCCTTGGACTCCTTGATGGAGGCATCTGGCAACCCCACGATGGTAAAATTCGCCAAACCCGTCGCAATATGGGTCTCCACCTCTACTGGATGGCCATCTAGACCATTGAGAACACAGGTCGTCAAATTCGAATACAAATCGCAACACCTCCTTTTCAAAACTATCATAGCAAAAATAGAAAGAATGTGCAAAAAACCCGCTCATTCTTTCCTTGCAGGTGCAATTCCTATAATAAAGAGGCATCTATTTTCCATGTAAATGCACCAAATCTCGACCAGGATCCTGTGTTTATCTGTGCAAACAAAAAGAAGCAGTCCAATCGCTGAAATCTAAATGATTCGGACTACTTCTCTTTTTTCCAGTTGTACACCAATTCTTATCATAAAAGACAGCTACTTATAATGGATCTAGATAAATTTCAGCTTCGATGCAAATAGACCGGCTTCTCATCTTGATCTTTTTTTGCCTATGAACTTGAAAACCGATATATCGTTTTCTCAGGATCTAGGTTTGTTTAAGCATGATAGTTTAATGTGTAAAAAAATGATAAGCAAACAAAATCAAATAGAAAATAGATTACTACCCTAAATATTATCCATTTTTTATTATCGGACTTCAGATTTTTTAATATGCCAAAGAAGAGTAGAATTTTAATCCCTATAAAAGCCAGATTAAAAATAAGCACATTAGGACTAAAGATCATCTAGTACCACCCCATGTAGTTGAATACACTCTGTCAAGAACATAGACATTTGTCGTGTAAGAATACCTGATATGTGTTCCTTCTGGCTTCCATTTCCCACGTGTAACCGTCCTACATGTGAATTGAACTCCAGCTACAAATCCGAATATAACTCCTGCCATTGCAATAAATGCACCTACAGGCCCACCAACCATTGTTGCTAAGCCCGTCGCTAAGGCTGCCTTCGTAAGATTTGCTATGGCAAATGTTTTGCTATTCTCTACAGGGGATGTGTAGGTCCAATCCGATGTTCTTACTTCAATAGAATTACCTTCTTCATCCGTAATTGTCAATACTGTGCTCGATTTATCCGCTTCAAATACTCCACTTTCATATCCTGACATGACGATTTTCCTGCTTGAAAAAGTCTCATAGTGCTTAAATAAATACTCGTTCCCTTCAATTAGTATTTTCTCAATCATAAACAAGCCGTTATCGCGATCAGAACTAATATACTCTACAGATAGAATCTCAAAGTCTATAAATCTATCATTTTCAAACGATGAGGCTATTGCAGCTGAAGAACAGTTAAGGAATAGTAGTAAAGTTATACATATAGAAATGATTTTTTTCATTTATTCTCTCCTCATATAGTTTAATCAAGGTTGGATTACATCGATGGTTAGCTCGAAATTTTTATTCCCTAAATCTCTAATTTCAATTCAATTTGAGCTATGTGAACTGCACTTATCCAATTATATCGATCGATAAATATATTATCTTCTATTCTAGCCGCTGGCCGAGCAGGTAAGAAAATAGATAGAAGAAAATAACATGGTTTATCATTAACAATATTATGCAAAGCACTTAATTTATCGGTTCATAGTTATCTCTGTTATTTAGATATTAAATAATAATACATTTACATGTCAACGCGACATCATTTACAATTCTGTTACTGATTAGTACAGAAATTATCAAGCAGCGGATACCTTTTTGGAACTATCTTAAAAGCATTCTTTTTGTATGTATTGATAAAAGTTATCTTTATAGTATTATAAGATATTTCCATCTTCTTCAGCAATTCCTTCATCGAACAAAACCATTCAACAAATCTGAAATACGATAATCATCGAACGCTGAATCCCGAAACTCTAGAGTATAAATGCTAATCTTTCCTTATCTTCGTACAGATTTTAATCTTCTCTTCACTATGATAACTCTATTATTTTCTTCTTATATTATATTTTCTTTATATATAAAATATCACATCATTTAATTGTTGTCAATTATTTAATTTTTTTATATGTTATTCTATTGATAGAATATATTTATGTGTTTATAATGTCTATTACTTTCCATTCTAATATAATATTTTCTTAGATAATGTATGCGATTGAATCCCCGAAGGGGAACTGTAAATCATCCTGATCAAAAAACTCCAGTTGGATCCATCATACCTTTCCATGTAAAAGCACTGAATCTATGTTAGAATAGTGGCAGAACCAAAAGAAGTCATATCAAACTCGAAAGGAAGAGACCATTGCCCTTAGAACCCATCTCCATCACCACCCGTATCGACGGAGAATCCTTCAAGGATTTCAGCCTATTTCATAGCTTTGTCTTCCAAAATATCCTATTGGGCATCTCCGTTGGCTCCATCGCCATGCTCGTCTTGGCCTTTGTGAACTGGATCCGGGGCAATGTTCCCATACTGCTCCTCTGTCTAGGGATGTCCGTCGTGTTCCCCATCGTCTACTATCAGTATTTTAAAAGAAAGATCAATGCCCAAGTCTCAAGGAGCGAAGTGGATCAGAAAGATCTCTCCTATACCCTCAACCTCGACGATAACGCCCTTCGGATCTATGCAGGACCGGACAAAAAATACTACAAATGGGATGACCTGTTTCGAGTCTATCGTACAAAAAAGTATATCTATCTCTATACTAAGGAAGGGGCAGCCTTTACCGTCAGACTAAGGGACCTAGAAGGGATCTCTCCAGATGAGTTATGGTCCTATATTAAAGAAAGAACGGATCAAGTTAAAGAGATCGCATGGATTTAGTCCCTAGAAATATCACAAGTGAAAACGCAGACCAAAAACTCCTCCGACTATTCTAATCTTGGGAGTTTTTCTTGGTTCGATGATCTGGTACAGCTGCTTTCCAGCTTGAACGGGCAAAAGTCTTATGTTATGATAGATCTATTCTAAAGAAAAGGAAGTGATTTCATCAGATCCTTAACATATGCCTTAAAATCCATCGTACCCATCACCTTCTCCTATCTCTTCGTGGGGATTGCCTATGGACTATTAATTGCAGAAAAAAACTACTCCCTACTCTGGCTCATCTCTGCCAGTGTTTTTATCTATGCCGGATCTATGCAAATCGTGTTGATCTCTCTGATGACCTCTGGGGTTCCCCTCTATTTAGTGGCCTTAATGACCTTCGTCATCAACGCCCGCCATATGTTCTATGGCATTGGCTTTGTCGATCGTTTTAAGAGGATGGGACTCGCCTATCCCTATATGGTTTTAACTCTGACCGACGAGACCTATTCCGTCATGTGTAACCTCAAATATCCGAAGGATGTCAACGAAAAGACGGTGGACTTCACCATCGCCTTCGGCATGCATCTCCTCTGGGTTCTCAGCTGTGTCAGCGGCTATCTCTTTGGTTCCCTGTTGCCCATCGATTTAACGGGCATTGAGTTTTCTGCGACTACATTCTTCATCTGCGTCGTCGTCAACCAGTGGATGACCTTTGACTCCCATATCCCCGCCATCACTGGCCTAGTCAGTGCCCTCGTCTTCTTGGTCACTTTGGGTCCCGATCGTTTTATCCTGCCTGCCCTCTCCGTAAGTCTGATCGCTCTGGTATTTCTAAGGGACCGCGTTGAGTTGGGAAAGAGAGGAGGAAGCCATGCAAGACGCTCTCAATAGCTATCTGATCCTTTTTATCGTCGCCGGAGTCACTGCTTTTACAAGGGCCATACCCTTTCTACTCCTCTCCGGTCGCAACAAACTGCCCAACTGGGTCTATTATCTGAGTAATACCCTACCTGCCACTATTATGATCATCTTAGTCATCTATAGCCTGCGAAACATCGACCTATCGCATTTCCCCTTTGGTTTACCCGAGCTCGCTGCAGCAGGTCTGACAATCCTATTACAGTTTTGGAAGAAGAACACGATTTTGAGTATGACCATGGGGACAATTGTCTATATGGTGCTGATAAGGATGCTATCGGGGTTGATGTAATAGAAAAGGCAATATTTCAACTAAAACCAAAAAATCGAAGAGGCTGACCCAAAAGCCCCATCACAAAACCGCCTAAAACGTTGAAATATCCTTCGTTTTAGGCGGTTTTTGAGTACAAAAAAGACCACCCACCTGATATAATTAAGTCACGACAACAAAATAAAAAAGGAGATGGTCTTTCATGCAAAACCCGAAGGTCTTATACAAGGAGTATAACACGAATCAACTTTTCTTACCAATGGATCTGGAAGAAATGATCCCCCCACACCATATCAGCCGACTCATTCATCACGTTGTGGAGCAGATGGAGGAGGAACCCTTTGAAAAAGCCTATCCCGGCGGAGGGAGAAGTCCCTATCACCCGAAGATGATGCTAAAGATTGTTCTGTATGCCTACACCCAAAAAATCACCTCCGGACGGCAGATGGCCCGCGCCTGCCAGGAGAACCTCCCCATGATGTGGCTGGCGGCAAGGCAAACCCCGGATTTTCGTACCATCAACCGCTTTCGATCCGAACGAATGAAAGGGCTCATTGATCGTGTCTTTGAATCCCTCGTACTGCAACTCGTAGCGCAAGGCCTGACGAACCCGGAACAATACTTTCTGGACGGAACCAAAGTCGAAGCCAACGCGAACAAATACAGCTTTGTCTGGCTCAAGGCAACGAAACGATATCAACAAGCCTTGTCCGAAAAAATCCGTGGATTTCTGGAAGAAGCCGTGCAATGTGCGCAGGAAGAAAGTGAGGAGCAGCCTCTCACGGAAGAAATGAAAGATCTGCGTACCCTTTCTTCTGCGATTCTTGCGGACTTACATGAGAAGGATACGCAGAAAACGTCGGCGCTGGTTGCTTCTCACCAAGCTCAGCAGCTCGCCGACCAACTCCAGCAGATGGAAGAGGCGTATGAAACAAAGCAACATCCCAAAAAAACCACCCGCATGATTCGGAAACTCCGGAAATACTTCCAAAACGACGCGCTCCCTCGATTGACAAAATATGAAGCCCATCACCGCATTGCTGCCGGACGAAACAGCTTCTCCAAAACAGACCCCGACGCCACCTTTAAGCGGATGAAAGAAGACCCCATGCGAAACGGACAGCTGAAGGCTGGCTACAACGTCCAAATCGGAACCAACCGACAATTCATCCTGCATTACACCCTCCACCCCAACCCGACCGACACCAAAACCCTGATCCCCCATCTGGCCTCCCTCGCACAGACCGCCTTACCGCCCCCGAAACGGTTCATTGCCGACGCAGGGTATGGCAGTGAAGAAAACTACCTGCACTGTGAAGAGCTTGGCTTGGAGCCCCTGATCCCCTACGCGTATTTTCGGAAAGAACAGAGCAAGAAATTCAAAGAAACGCTGAAATACTGGCAAAACTGAACGTATCACGCAGAAGACGATTACTTCACGTGCCCATTTGGACGCACCGTCGATTTTCTCCAATACCAGACGAAGAAAGAGGGAGAGCATACCAAATATTTAAAGATTTACGAGTGCGAGGATTGTACGGATTGTCCATACAAAGCAGAATGCACGACCTCCAAAGGGAATCGGAGGATCTATTACAATCCGACCTTTGAAGAGCTGAAAGCAAACGTTCGACACAAGCTCTTGGAGGATGAAACGGCAAAGGCGCTCTACGCCCAACGAAAGATCGAACCGGAAAGTGTCTTCGGGAATCTGAAACAGAATCTCGGGTGTACCCGGTTTTGTTTGCGTGGGAAAGAAAAGGTCCACATTGAGTTTGGGCTGTATGCGATGGCGCATAACGTGATAAAGTGGTGGATTCAATGGATGAAAAGCCAGGGAAAAGAGAGTATGGGTAGATTCTTACAAAAAACGCGGTGGAGAGTTTTACGATTCTCCGCCGCGTTTTCTACTTTTGGGTCAGCCCCTACCTCTTAAAACTCCCTAATTACTCCTCCAGCTTCCTTTAGCTGTTGTTTGATATACTCCAGCATCAATTCGGTAAGCAGCAGCCTTAATATCAACAGTGTTTCCAACTTGAACAGCACCCCTGAGTAAATTCACACCATTGCCCGGTCTAATAAATCCCGTTTGTGTCCCAGTATTTCCATTTGTAGCTACAATAAGATATTTTATTCTCCGTCCATTCGTACTAGAAGTTAACCATGAATATCCATCACTCGTAGTTGTTTTAGATTGTCGAGCTGCAGAGTCTGTACCCCACCCCTCATTTCTAGGACAAACTATTGTATAGCTCGAATTCGTAGTACCTGCTAATACGTAGGATGTAATGGTAAATAACACTACCATGAAAAACAACAATGTACTAAATCTGTTCTTCTTTTTTTAGCCATTTCTTCCTCCAATCAGAATAATCACAAAATGTACCAAGTGTTTTCTTTCAGAAAATGAGCTTTTTGCATCTTCAGTCCAAAGGTTGACCTTAAAATCAGAACATGCAAGTATCATTCTCAAATTCTGAAATATGCGTCCAAATTTCTTGCATCAACGAGAGGTCGACCTCCATTTAGCCGAGAATAATATTAGACCTTATACTCTCGGTAAAATGGCAAGTACAATAGAACATTTATGTAATCATGTCATCATAATAATAATTTGTTACTCTTCAATTCATAAGTTGCAAAAATTAACCAGTATTGCGAGTAATCATATCCTCACATTAACCAACTCAAAATCTGTCTTCCGCAGAAATCTATGAGCGAAATAAGCCCAAGTGTGAGGACAATTGATAAAATCAAGCAATGCGTTCGATTATTGCAGTGGTGGGAGCCCAGCCTACTTCTCACGAGTACCAAAAATAATAATGTAATACATGTCGAATTGAATATGTCTAAAAAAGCTCCAATTATTAATATGACGAAAAGGACCAATAGCTGAAATCCCATATTTCTAAGACCATATATCGCGATATCTATTCTTTGTTCTGATACAGTCTCATTACGTAAGAGATGGACTAGAAATTGTTTCATGTTCTTTTTAGATATTCAACATCTTCATCTGCTATCGGTTCATC
>JAUNUQ010000039.1 GCA_030538075.1 Tissierellia bacterium | reverse complement strand
TAAGCATCGACTCTTTACGGATGCGGCAGCACTCGAGAGATATATGAACGGGATCGGCCCCTTTGCTCCGATCATCTTCATACTGATCCAAATCGTCCAAACGGTGATCCCCATCATACCGGGGGCGCTTACCTGCCCTGCGGGGGCGATGATATTTGGACATTTAAACGGATTCATCTACAACTATATTGGCATTATGATCGGCTCCATCATGAATTTTTTTCTAGCGAGAAGGTATGGGAAGCCCTTAGTGCAAGCAGTGACCAGTAAGCGCGCCTATGAGAAATATATGGGATCTCTGGAACGGGGAAATAGCTTTGAAAAAGTCTTCACTTTTGGCATGTTCTTTCCCGTATCACCAGCGGACTTGCTCTGTATGATGGCAGGCATATCCAATATGGAATTTAAGCGGTTTTTATTGATTCTCTCCATTGGAAAACCCATCACCTTGCTCCTATATACTCTGGGCATAACGGAGGTCATTCGATTTTTTGGAAGGATAATAATTGGTGGTTAATATGAAAGTACTCATACACAGCGATATGCAAAAACAGATCGAACGTAGTGGCATTGGAAGAGCTTTAAAGCATCAGGTCATGGCTCTGGAAGCCGAGGGGATTGATTACACCTTGAATCCAAAGGACGACTATGATATCCTCCACATCAATACCGTATTTCCACAGTCCTATTTTCGGGCGGAGTTGGCTAAAAAGGAAGGCAAGACCATCGTCTATCATGCACATTCCACGGAAGAGGATTTTCGGGACTCCTTTCTGCTCTCCAACGAGCTCTCACCTGCGTTTAAAGCCTGGATTAAGATTTGTTATTCCACAGCGGATCTCATCTTGACACCGACTGATTATTCTAAACATCTATTGGAACAATACAATATGGGGAAACCCATAGCCGTCGTCTCCAATGGCATTGACTTGAATTATTGGACCTGTACAGAGGAAGAAAAAGCGCAGTTTAGACAGAAATACGATCTAAAGCCCGGGGAGAAGACGGTCATGGCAGTGGGGCTACAGATCAAGAGAAAGGGGATTTTGGACTTTATTGAAATGGCGAAGGCCCTGCCGAACTACCGGTTTATTTGGTTTGGATATACAAATCCAAAACTGGTTCCAGAGGAGATACAGACGGCCATCAATACAAAGCTACCAAATCTCACCTTTGCAGGCTATGTGGACCGCAGTGAACTCAGGGTGGCCTATCAGACCTGCGATCTTTATGTATTCCCCACCTACGAGGAGACGGAGGGCATTGTCCTCTTAGAAGCCCTGGCGAGCCGAGCCAATGTGTTGGTACGCGACATTCCAATTTTTGAAGAGGAATTCGTCGATGGGGTCCATCTCTATAAGGCATCCACCATTACGGAGTTTAACGAGAAAATCCAGGAGATTGTCGAACATCGTCTCCCATCCTTGGTAGATGCGGGTTATACTGTGGCAAAAGAGCGAAGTATCAAAGAAGTGGGAAAACAGCTCAGAAAATACTATACACTCGCTCAAGAATACGATAAACAGGGCGAGACAATTAGTTAATCAATAGGGGAAGACTCTGCAGAGACCTGCGGGGTCTTTTTTTGACCTATTACCTATTGCTAATCGAATTAGGGCATGCTATAATATACCCATACCCCGTGGGGGTATAGGAGGTATTTATGAAAGATAAATTTGCGATAGAAGGAATGACCTGCTCGGCATGTGCACTGACCATAGAGAAAAAGGTAAGTGCTTTGGATGGAGTCCAGCAGGTGAATGTAAACCTGCTCTCCAACTCGATGTCCGTGGAATACGATGGGGGGATATTAGACCCTGAAAAGATCATGTCCGAAGTCGGAAAGGCGGGATATGGAGCCCAGCCAATGGGTGGAGAAAAGGGAAAGACACCGGAGGCGAAGGATCAACCCCTTCAAAGAGAAGCGGATCAGATGCGCAGGCGCGCCATTTTGTCCTTTCTCTTTATGATCCCCCTGATGTATCTGGCAATGGGGGAGATGGTGGGACTGCCTATACCAGGGATCTTTAAGGGCCTGGAAAACAGTCATAGCTTTGCTTTTGTGCAGTTCCTCTTGACGATCCCCGTCGTGTTCGTCAATCGCAGCTACTATATCAATGGGTTTAAAGCTCTATTTCACCGTTCCCCGAATATGGACTCCCTCATCGCCCTCGGATCGGGAGCGGCATTGTCCTATGGTGTTTTTGTCGTATTTGCCATCGGATATGGGCTCGGACACGGGGATCACGCATTGGTTCACCGATACATGCACAGCTTGTACTTCGAATCCGCTGCGATGATACTCGCTCTGATCACTCTGGGGAAATACCTAGAGGCTAGATCCAAGGGGCGCACGACAGATGCCATCCGGAAACTGATGGATCTGGCACCAAAGACGGCAATTCGATTAAATGGGGATGTGGAAGAGATCGTACCTGTGGAAGAGCTCAGAGTTGGCGATCGTCTCCTCGTCAAACCGGGGGCCAGTATCCCCGTTGACGGGATCGTGATCGCAGGCATCGGATCCGTCGACCAAGCGGCCATTACAGGCGAGAGCGTCCCGGTGGAAGTGGCGCAGGGGGATCAAGTGATCGGATCGACCATTCTACAGCTGGGGTCTCTGCAAATGGAGGCGCAGAGGGTTGGTGAGGACACCACATTGGCGAAGATCATCCAGTTGGTTCAGGATGCGAATGCCACGAAAGCACCTATTTCGAAGTTGGCAGATCGGATCAGCGGAGTTTTTGTTCCCGTCGTGATCGCCCTAGCCATCCTCTCGACCCTAGTCTGGCTTGCTATCGGAGAGAGCTTTGAATTCGCCCTGACCATCGGCATCTCGATTCTGGTGATCTCCTGTCCTTGCGCACTGGGCTTGGCTACGCCTGTGGCCATTATGGTGGGCACTGGGAAAGCCGCAACGAATAAAATTCTATTTAAGAATGCAGAGAGCTTAGAGAGACTCCATGAAGTGACGGATATCCTATTGGATAAAACGGGCACCATCACAGAGGGCAGCCCTTCCGTTACAGAGGTGATTCCGGTGGAGGGAATTACCGAAGAGGAACTATTGAAGATCGCCGCTGCACTGGAAGCCCCATCGGAGCATCCACTCAGTCTGGCCATCCAAAGCTATGTTAAGGACCGGGGACTGCATGTTCAACCGGCTGAAGATTTCTTGAATATCCTCGGCAAAGGGATTCAGGGGAAGGTCCAAGGGAAACTGCATAGAGCCGGGAACCTTCGATTTATGCAGGAGCAGGGCCTAGAAGTCCAAGGGCTTATGGAAATGGCAGAGGAGCTCTCTATACAGGGGAAGACACCACTATTCTTCGCTGATGAAAATCAGCTCCTTGGGCTGATCGCCGTAGCAGATCCCATCAAGAAGACGAGCAAAGAGGCGATTCGCCTGCTGCGAGAGCAAGGGATTCGAGTCCATATGCTCACAGGAGACAATTGGCGAACGGCAGAAGCCATCCGCTCCCAATTGGACATCGACGATGTCCAGGCAGAAGTGCTACCCGAAGACAAGGAAGCAGTGGTCCGCAGGCGAATGGAAGAGGGAGGCGTTGTCGCCATGGTGGGAGACGGCATCAACGATGCACCTGCCCTTGCTCGATCGGATGTGGGCATTGCGATCGGTGCAGGTACGGATATCGCCATCGAATCGGCGGATGTGGTCTTGATCCGGAGCGATCTAATGGACCTGATCCATGCCATCGATTTGAGCCAAAAGACCATACGAAATATCAAACAGAATCTATTTTGGGCATTCTTTTACAATGTGCTTTGTATTCCGTTGGCCGCAGGGGTATTTTACCCGGCCTTTGGGCTGCTTCTCAATCCGATGATCGCATCTGCTGCCATGAGTATAAGCTCCATCTTCGTCGTGACCAATGCCCTACGTCTCAATCGCTTTCGAAAGCGGTCTGTAGAGATGGGGGAGGATCAGGGAGATGATCCAATCCGAATGAGCATTCCGGAAACCATGATTGCAAAGCCAAATAATGGAGGGAAGAAAATGAAAAAGACAATAAAGATTGAAGGGATGACCTGTTCCCACTGCTCCGGTCGTGTGGACAAGGCGCTGAATGCCATCGAAGGCGTGCAGGCCACAGTGGATCTAGACAGGGGAACCGCCACAGTTGAGGCCTCGGATAATGTCACCGAGGAGCAGCTGCGTGCTGCCATTGAAGATGCAGGGTATATTGTCACAGGGTTTTTAGAATGAGATCGGACCCGGCGAAAATATCGCGTCTATTAAAGACTGCTAGGGGGCAGATCGATGGGATACTCAAGATGGTGGAGGAGGACCGATACTGCATCGATATCTCCCATCAACTCCTCGCGACCCAGGCCATCTTAAAGAGGGCCAATCGGAACCTGTTAACCGATCATATTCACCACTGCGTGAAGGAATCCATCGAGAGCCAGGACGAAGGAGACATCCAGACGAAGCTAGCTGAGATCGAAAAAATCCTGGATGAGCTCCTAAAATAAAAAACCTCATCATCCAAGGCGTGGATTTTCGGGACCACCGGATTTTCACAAAAGAGGATACTAGAGACTGCCAGACAAAGGGCAGTCTTTTTCTTTCCTTACAGTATCGTTACAGTATGAAAGGCTGAAGTTTTTTCCCTCAGATAGGGTATAATTAACTTGTATAGCATAAAATGAAATTGTGTAATGAGGGATGAAGATGAACAAATCGGATCAGAAAATACTGAGTGGTGCAGCCGGGTTGATAACCTTCGTTGTATTCACTGCTTTTACAGCCATCGCGGTGCCAGTTTCCGCGATATTGGGACTGGGAGTCTTTGCTGGTTTAGCGAGCTTGAAGTTGCCCAAAGGGGAAGCAGAGCCAAAAAAACTGAATACAATAAAAATCACGGCCCTTCCAGAAGCGGAAGACATGAAAGTCTTGATGAACGACGCCTACGAGGACCTGATCGATATCCAGAGGGGATACCGGGCTGCAAAGCACGAAAATATCAAGACCAATGCGGAAAAACTCTACCATACAGGAGTCTCCATCTTTGAACATCTACGTAAAAATCCGGATAAGATTCGCCAAGCGCGTCGATACATGACCTATTATCTGGATACCGCAGCGGGCATCATGAATAAATACCGCAGCTTTATAGAGACGGGACTGAACACCGAGGAGACGGCGAAGGTCTATGAACAGACAAATAGTGCATTGGTCACGCTAAACGAGGCATTTAATCGACAATTTGTAAGGCTCATGCAAAATGATCTGATGGGGATTGAGGCGGAGATCAAGGTGTTAAAACAGACCCTTGAAGCGGAGGAATTCGTCTTTAAAGCCACACAGCCCGATGAAATTGAAAAACTCAAATGACAATCTGATCGATAAATCACAGCATATAAGGAGGAGTTATGGACGAATTGAAAATGGATGGACAGCTGGAGCCACAAGGAGATGGGCTCGGTGATGTGACACCGGAGATCACCTTGGCGGATCTAGCCAAACAGAAGAACAAGATGGAGGCCATTGAACTGGCCAAGGATGAGGAAATCAAAGATATTGAAAAAAAGGTGGAACAGCTCTCACCGGAAGACCGCAGAAAAGTCGATGAACTGAAGGGCAGTATAGACATTATGGACTCCCAGGTGACCGCCCAATACGGGGTCGGTGCACAGCGGAATCTATCCCAATTCTCAGACACCATTCTATCCAATATCAAGTCCAAGGATTCAGGAGAAGTTGGGATCTTGATGACGGATTTGCTAAGCAAGGTCAAGGGACTGGATATTGACAGCATCTCCGAGAAACCGGGTTTCTTTAGCAATCTGCCCTTTGTCAAGAGCCTACAGCAGAATATGGATCGTGTGATGGCCCAATATGATGTATTGGAAGTGCAAATTGACAAGATTGAAGCCAAATTGGATAATGCCCGTTTGGAGATGCTCAAAGACATCGCCATGTTCGACACCCTCTATTCTAAGAATCTCGAGTATTTTAACGACTTGCAGATCTATATACTGGCAGGTGAGGAGAAGCTAGGGGAGATTCGCACCACCACATTGCCTAAACTGCGAGAAGAGGCGATTCAAAGTGGAGAGCCGATGAATGCGCAATTGGTTAACGACTTCGAGGAGACCCTCAATCGATTTGAGAAAAAGCTCCACGACCTGAAGCTCAGCAAGACCCTGGCGATCCAGACTGCGCCCCAGATCAAGCTGATTCAGAACAATGACAAGCTCTTGGTTGATAAGATTCAAACCGCCATCCTCAACACCATTCCCCTGTGGAAGAGCCAGATCGTCATCGCCCTAGGGCTTCAGAGACAGGAAAACGCCCTACGGATGCAGCAAGCCGTCAGCGAGACAACCAATGAACTGCTGCGCCGAAATTCCGAAATGATCAAGTCCAACACCATTGGTGTAGCAAAGGAATCGGAGAGGGGCATCGTGGAACTGGAGACCTTGAAGAAGGTCAATGATGATTTAATCACCACCATCGAGGAGACGATCAAGATCCAGCGAGAGGGTAAACAGAAGAGGATCCAAGCGGAGACGGAATTGGCACAGATGGAAGAGAGACTCAAACAATCCCTTCTGAAGAGTGTCAACGACAGAGATACCATTCGCTAAGCAATGCAAAACCACATCCTAAGCACGGACATCGTCCGTGCTTTTTTGATGAATACTAAAAATAAAACAATACCTTGCAAGGCAAGGTAGCTTGTGGTATAATGAACTCATCAAGAAAGGTGGAGGTTGTGCTTTGAATATACAATTCAAAAAGGGCGTATTGGAGCTCTGCGTACTCTCCCTGCTAAATGAGAAGGACCGCTACGGGTATGAATTAGTGGAAGAGATCTCCAATCATATTGAGATCTCAGAGGGAACGATTTATCCCATGCTCCGGCGCTTTCGAAATGAAGGTTACGTACGGACTTATCTGGAGGAATCCAGTTCTGGACCGCCGCGTAAATACTACGAGATCACCCAAGAAGGGGCGATGTTCTACGTCGCTCAACGAAGAGAATGGGAAGAATTTGTCACTACGGTGAACGACCTACTGAGGAGGAAGATGCAATGACAAAATCAGAATACCTGGATTTACTCAGGTTCTATCTCAGGGAGCTGCCACCAGGTGTCATCCACGATATCGTCAAGGACTATGAGGACCACTTCGAAGAGGGACTTGCCGCAGGGAAAACCGAGGAGCAGATCGTAAGGGATCTGGGCTCTCCAAAGGACATAGCTGATGAGATCATACTGACAGAGTTTCGATTAACGGGAAAAGGCTCTAGACCCCGACCCGAGAGACAGAGTGAGCCGAATATCAATAACACTCGGCACTATGGCATTGGCAGATTTGCAAAAGTACTTAAATATCTGGGGATGGGGCTATTGGCAATCATTTTGTTCTTCCCTCTGATGGGCGTGTTGATGGGGCTGTTCGGTGGAATCTTCGGACTACTGATCGGTTTTCTCGGGCTGATATTCGGTGTCAGCGTCGGAGGCGTGACTATGATGCTCAGTGCACTGCCCGTATATCTGCTGCCCGCCAGCTTTGTCCCCAGTGGGATGGCACTGGTCCATCCCTTTACGAAAATATTTCTGGGAATTGGACTGATCGGCATGGCGATCCTATTGTTCCAGCTCTTTATACGACTGGTAAAATGGATTGTACGCAGCATTCGTCAGGGTATTACATCTCTGATCTGGGAGTATAAGAAGAGGAGGAGATCTGCATGAAACGTGGAATATCGACCTTTATCGTCCTCGTCACCATCATATCGATGATGCTGGCCTGTATCAGCTTTGTGCTATTTGATTTGCCTAGATTACCACAGATTATTCAGGATTTTCGAGAGAATCCACAATTTGGGTTTTCGAATTATGGCAGTTCGGCCACCGAGATGGCATATGTAGAATCATCGGAGACGTCGAGACATCGATCGGATAGTACCGACTGGATCGCAGACCTGGGCGTAGAGGATATTTCGAAACTGGAGTTCCATGGAACAAATCTGAGGGTAAAGGTCCAGATGACCGCGGAGAACAGCCTACGTATAGACTATCAGCAGTTTACGGGCTTAGATTCCCCATACACCGTCGAGTACTTGGATTCTGAAAAGACGATGAGTATAACGCTACAGTCTCAGGAAGGTCATCATCCCTTTGGAAACCTAGACCAGCATGATTTCGAAATCTATCTGCCCAAGAGCTATGACCAGGCGCTTCGTTTCTATTTAGCGAATTCCGACTTGACCCTGGACGGATCTTTTCCCGATCTGGAAGTGGAGATTGATAACGGAATGATCCAAGGGAACATCAATGACAGCAATATGGTAGTCGATTTAGCAAATGGGGAATTGGCTTTGCTGGATGTGGAAAACTCAGATATTGACGCCACTGTACACAATGGGGACATCTATCTAGACAAAGATGAAGATATGAACGCGGTCCTGGAACTGGACGCATCGAATGGAGATGTCTATATGGACCAAGAGACCTCATGGGAACTTCGAGATGGGGAAAATCGGATCAAACTGGGCAGCGGAGCCCATAAGGTGATCCTCAAAGTGAATAATGGAGATATTCATTTGGACTGAGATACTACGGGCGCAGAGGGAGTCTATGGAGGAAGAAATTCTTCCAGAAAGACTCCCTTTGCGCCCTTTTATTTTGGGGGAAAGGGGTATATAGTTAATCGGAGGTGTCGACCATGTTAAAACATTTTGATTTTAAGGACTTCGACTTTCAGTACAAGGACTGCAACCGCTCTGATCTGCGGGAGGAGTTTGGCATGATTCAAAGGAGAGCTCATGAACTGGGCATTCCCATTCTTATCGTAATCGATGGCTGGGAATCCGCGGGGAAGGGCTATGTGATCAGTGACTTAGTACGAGAAGTCGACCATAAATATACAAGGGTACATCTATTTGGTGAAGCAGATGAATGCGAGCAAAAAAAGCCATATCTGTGGAGGTTTTGGATGGCCAGTCCCGCTCGCGGAGAGATGTCCGTATTTGATCACAGCTACTATTTCAATGTGATGGACGATTTTCAACTGGACAAGAAGACAGAACAGGGCTACTTAAAGGATATTGAGACTCTGGAAAGACAGCTGACGGAGGACGGTACCGTCATTATCAAATTCTTCCTGAATATTTCTCAAAAGACCCAGAGAAAGAGGACGGAAGAGTACCAGATCGACAAATTCAAAAAAGTATTGGTCACGGAAAGGGATCGCCGCCAAGTGCAGTACCATGATGAATATGAAGAGCATCTCAATAAGATTCTAAACGCGACGGATTTTCCCACCTCCCCATGGAATATCATCCCTTCAGAATCCATGCGAACCGCTTCCTTAGAAGTACTGGGGAGGACGATCGAAGTGTTGAAAAGCCAGATACTCGATCGGATGGATCGGCTGAAGCCACAGGAGAAAGTGGAGATCACTCTGCCCAAGGGAAACCACCCCCTAGACAAGGTCAACTATAGCAAAAAGCTGAGCCAAGAGGAATACGAAGAGGCCAAGACCAAACTAGAGAGCCAGATGATCGAGCTCGGATATGAGCTTCACGACAAAAAAATCCCCACGGTCATCGTATTTGAAGGGGTCGATGCCGCTGGAAAGGGTGGGGCGATCAAACGTCTGACAAAGGGTTTTGACCCCCGCGGTTATAATGTGGTACCAATCAGCGCCCCCTCCCAAACTGAGCTGTCCTATCACTATATGTGGCGATTTTGGAAAGAGCTCCCAGATAAAGGAGATATCACAATTTTTGATCGATCCTGGTATGGTCGGGTCCTAGTGGAACGAGTTGAAGAATTTGCCAAGGAGGAGGAATGGAAGAGGGCATATGGGGAAATCAACGAGATGGAGCGGATCTTCTGTGAATCGGGGATCTTTCTACTCAAATTTTTCCTGACCATCGATGCAGCTGAACAGTTGGAGCGCTTTCAAGCCCGTATGCTCAATATTGAAAAGAGCTATAAGCTGACGGAAGAGGATTGGAGAAATCGAGAAAAATGGGATTTGTACACCAAGGCCTACAACGACATGCTCAGCTGGACCAATAAAGAGGATGCCCCCTGGATTTTGGTGCCGGGAAATGACAAATACTATGCCCGGATCAAGGTCATGGAGGAAGTGTTAGAACGGGGAAGAGCCTTTATCAAAAAGAGAGAGGAGACTCGCCTATGATTAAGAATGTGATCTTTGACATCGGCAATGTCATTCTGAAATGGGATCCCCTGGGCTATCTAGCCCATCATTATACGGATTACGAACAGATCGAGTACTATCTGAATCTGGTATTTTGGTCTCAGACATGGCATGATCTGGATCGCGGAATCATGGACTATGATCAGGCGGCCACGGTGATGACGAGGGAAGTCCCTGAGCGCAGGGAGCTCGTATTGAAGATGCTCCATGAATTCCACGAATACACATTGGAGCCCATATCCTCCACCGAGGGTATTATCCGGGGACTCAAAGCCAAAGGATACCATCTCTACTTGTTGTCGAATTTTATGCAGACCACCTTTCCCATCATGCAGAGGAGAAGTCCCGTCTTCGCATATTTTGACGGGGGCATCGTATCAGCCTACCACAAATTATTAAAACCAGAAGACGCCATCTACCAAAAATTGTTGTCCGAATACGATTTATTGCCAGAGGAATCTGTGTTTATCGATGATTTGGAGCCGAATGTCACAGCGGCGGAGCGCAACGGCATCCGCAGCATTCAATATAGAGATTACCATTCCATGCTGGAGCTGCTGAGGCTCCTCCAGGAAGAGGGAGCCTATGAGTAAGAGAGATGAGAAGATCAGAAAAGGAGTAGACGTGAATAAGACAAATTGGGATTTAGATAAGATATATCGGGATGACGCCGCCATGGCAATAGATGTGCAAGCCCTTAGAGAGCGAATCGAAAAGTTAAATGAGAACCAAGGTGCAATTCCAGAGCGGTTGGGACAGATTCTGGAGGACAACACGGCCGGACAGCGCCTGATTGAGAAGCTCCTAACCCATGCTCGCATGCGTCGAGACGAGAATACGGATGAGAGTAAATGGCAGAGAATCGCTCTGGAGATGGAAGGATTGTATGCGGAATTTCAAAGTGCCTCATCCTATATAGAACCGGCTTTAATGGCACTGAAACCAGAGGAAATCGAGGGGAATTTGACAAATGAGCAGTACGCCTACTACGAGCGTAAGCTCGAGCAACTTCGGCGTTTCTTGCCCCATATTCTGTCAAAGGAGGAGGAGTTTATCCTCTCGGCGATGGACGGCGTTAAAGATGGGCCGACGACAGCTTATTCCATGCTGATGGATGCAGATCTGGAATATCCTACGATGGACACCATGGATGGGATGAGACTCACCGACAGCAATTACTTGACTCTACTCAAGAATCCGAAAGCTGAAGTGAGAGAAGAGGCCTTCCAAAAGATGTACCAGACCCTAGAGACTGTAAAAAACACGGTGGCCGCAAATCTATACACCCATATCAAACGCAATACCATTGAAGCAAAATTGCGCAAATACCCCTCTGTTCGAGAGATGGAATTATTTCGAGATGATGTGGGGCTATCGGTTTATGACAACTTAATCTCGGTGGTGGAGGAGTATCTGCCAGTACTGCATAAATACTATATGCTGCGCAAGGAGGCCCTTGGATTATCAGAGCAGCATATGTACGATGTCTATTTGCCCCTGTCCGAGACCAACCAAGAGAACATCCCCTACGACGAAGCAGTACAGACAGTGGTGAATGCCTTGGCCCCCCTAGGGGAGGAATATGTCGATCAACTCTATAGAGGAACCCAGGAGAACTGGATTGACGTCTATCCAAGGGACAAGAAGACCGGTGGAGCTTATTCCTGGGGGACCTATGACACGGATCCCTATATCCTGATGAACTATACAGGCGATTTGGAATGGGTCTTCACTCTGGCCCATGAATTGGGTCATTCCATGCACAGCTACTACAGCCGAAAAGTCCAGCCCTATTTGTATTCGGGCTATCCAATCTTCTTAGCTGAGGTGGCATCGACCACGAATGAGATCCTACTATCCGAGTATCTGATCGAGCGAGCAGAGAATATCGAAGAAAAGCTCCGCCTGATCAACCATTTTCTGGATGGATTTAAGGGGACAGTATTCCGCCAGACGATGTTCGCCACTTTTGAAAGGGAGATCTATCAGCGAGTGGAATCGGGGGAAGCTCTGACAGCAGAGGATTTTTCTGCCATTTATCGGGAATTAAATCGCAAGTATTACGGTGACGCCGTCATCCAAGACGAGGAAATTCAAAGGGAATGGATGCGGATTCCCCATTTCTTCATGACCTTTTATGTGTATAAATACGCCACTGGTTTTTCTGCAGCCACCTATTTAGCTGGCCTGATTCGAAAGGGGGACCCCGAGGATCGAGACCGGTATTTGCGTTTCTTGGGAGGTGGTGGCTATGATTCTCCCCTGGTACAGCTGGAGAAGGTGGGAGCGGATATGTCCAGTCCAGAAAGAGTACGAGAAGCCCTACAGGTCTTTGAGGCAAAGGTCGAGGAGCTGGAACAATTGCTCCAGATGAAATCCGAAGGGGGTTCAAATTGACGCGTCAAAGTGGAGTTCGCTGTAATGGGTGATGCCCCTTTGCTTTATTTCTGAGGCTAATTGTGTTATCATATTAATCAGATTGAGGCCTATTTGTCTGACGGACAAGGGGCCGAACGAATGTCTTATCGCAGAAAAGGCGATGGACGAAAGGGGTATGACATGGAAAACAGGAGAGGCGAACTCTTGGACTTGTATCTGAAATTGGGATATCTGACCCATAATGAATACCTGAACAGGAGAGAAGAACGGGACGAATTCATCAATATATCAAATGACATAGTTAAGCTGGAAAAAGAGACCTTTGGTGCTTCAATGCCCCTGTATCCGAAAGCGAAGGAGATGATCTGTCCAAGATGTGGGACGGAATATGACGAAGAGTCTCTCTTTTGCACGAATTGTGGGCTCAATTTAAAGGAATTCTACGAATCGAAGAAGATCTGTGATTTTTGTGATTCTTTGATTGATGCCTCTGCTAAGTTCTGCGGAGTCTGTGGCGCCCTGCAAGGGGATGCTGCTTTTGGGGAGGCGAATCGTGAATAAACCGAGCGACGAAAAATCTTATTCCAATTATGATGAGGAGACGGGACAGCGACTCTATGATCTGATCCAAGTCGAACAAGATCGAGCCGTTCAGGGATTAGAACTGGGAAATAGCTGTATGAAATGTGGACATGTAGGCGTTAGCGCCTACTGTGAGGAATGCGGAGCCAGGAAGGCATACTTCAAGATAGAGGAAAAAGGTAAGAACGAAAATGGCGGAAATCTCATGGATAAGATGATGGGGTTTTTCGGTATCACGAAGAACTAGGGGGGTCAGAGGGATGGCCAAGTGTAAAAATTGTGGGAATGTACTCAAGCCCTTGGATAATTTTTGTAAAAAATGCGGGACTCCAGCAGATCATTCGGAGGAGCCGATTTGTACAAATTGTGGCTTTGAATTAAAGCCAGATGAGAAATTTTGCAAGAAATGCGGTACGCCTGTGACGACGGTTATAAGAGAGTCAGAGGAACCTGCGGATTTAAAGGATTTCGACTACAGTGTCGACTATGACAAACTCTATGAGGATGATCCCAATGCCAGAGTCTTTGGAACCCATTATGATGATGAAATGCGTAAGATCGAGGAACTGGAAAAGGAAATCCAAGACAGCCGAGGCGTCGAAGAGCCTGGGGTGGAGGCTGTAGAAGCAAAAGCAGAAGATCCGAGGGTAGTCGTCCCGCCCATAGTCCCTGGTGAAGCTTTCTTAAAGCAGGAGCCAAAGGCAGAAGGCAGAGGGCAAGAAGAGGATCTCCTCAATGTCCCCAGTTTTCTCTCGAAGTCGAAGGATCGAATTGACAATATCTTCGATACGACGAAGCTGCCAAAGGGGCCGAGATCAGAGGAGATATTTGAAGAGAGTCAGACCCAGAACAAGGCAGAACCAAAGGGTCCAGCTGGGTTGGATCTGCGCTTTGACTATTCAAACAAAGATCATACCGTGCTACTTCCGGGGAATTTAGAAGAGCTGGATATCAATCAAAAGAATGGCGATCGCGCGGTGTTGTCAGATCGTAAGAAGAAATTGATCAAGAAGTCCAAAGAGGTAAAAGCGGATATCAATCATGATTTAGGCGCTGCACCAACCCAGGAATCCTCTCCAGATGAGGCTTCCTTTACCCAAAAAATCCGTCTGGATTTTAATGACCAAGCGAACTTGGCTGGCCGCAAGGTACGAGAATCTACGCATTCCAATCGGACGGATCCAGAAGATGAGCCTGTTTTTGGAAGGGACGGCCAAGAGGATAGGGAGAAGAAGCCTGCAAAAGCTGGCTCATGGACGAAGTATTTGATTCCAGTCCTCGTCGTCATCGCCATCTTCAGTGTGCTCTATGCAACGATGTCAGGACTCACAGATAAGAAAAGAGTCATTGCAAAATTTGAAGAATCCATTCAATCCGATAACTACGGTGCCGTTGCTTCCATGGTCCAGAGCTCAGCAGATGGCGTAGCCATCGACGCTAACACGGTGACGCCCTTTGTGAATCTGCTCAACACGGACCAGATCTATCGATCCTCACTGATCGGTGCGATCAAAGAGGATTCCTCTAAGCAGAGCATTGATCCAAACTATGTGAGTACCAGACCCTATCGGCTGGAGAATGTGGGTAAGAAATACCTCTTCTTTGATGATTACCGTATCGTCGTAGATCCATTGGATCTGAATTTGGACTTTGAGGCGGGCCGTGCGGTGAATCTGAGTGGGCAGGAAGTCACGGAACCAGTGACTGGACTGAAACTCCTACCTGGGCTCTACGAGGCCAGTTATGTAGATGCACCCGATACAGTATTTCCTATCAATCTGTCTCCCACCAACGAGCAGCTGATGGATGGAGCCCTCACCGTCTCCTTAAGTGGACTGGAGGGAGTGGCTGCGGCTGAGGAACCGAAGCCAGATGACGCCGAGACAGAGCCAAATACAGAACCTCAGACGGAACCGAAGCCAGATGGCCTTGCAGGAACGCAAGAGCTCCATATCGATACAGCTCAGCCCGAGGCATTGGTCTATATCAATGGTGAAAGCACTGGTGTGAGCGTTGCTGAATACAACGAAATCCCACAGAAGTCGATCAAGGCTGGTGACAGGATTAAAATTGGTTTTCAATACCCATGGGGCATTGGATTCTCTTCTGAAACGGTATATGATGGAGAGGCTCTACTCAGCTTTACCGTCGATCTAAACAATAACGAGACGATGGAAGTGATCATGGGCCGAATCGAACAGATGCTGAAAGAGGATGGGGAAGCTAGGGCTGCCATGAGCACCGCAGGGTTTACGACCATCATGGAGCCAGAGATATCAGCCACCAAGGAGATCATCGACAATGGCGTCGCCAATGGAATGCGATACTATCGGATCTACGAGACCTTAAATTACGATCCGAACTCCTTTGACATCTCGCCAAATGGAGAGGGTGGTTATACAGCATATCTAGGTGGATATTTGACCTATCGCGCCACGGAATACCCCGAAGGTGGTAGTCTGGAAACAGCGCCAACACCTGCGGAGATGGGTCAAATTGTAGGATTCCACTTGACTTATATGCCGGATCAGAGTAATTGGTTCATCCATATGTGGGGGACCACTGAGCGCTATATCGACACGGAGGCAGGCATCCTCCATCAACTCGCTCAATAATCTGAGGATCATTTAATGGGGGGTACCGATTGGCCGTCGAAAGAGCGGATTGGTACCGCCCATTGTCATTCAATACAGAAAGGAGACAAATGAACAACAGAACGATACAGAGATTTATTCCCTACTTTAAACCCTATCGAGGGATTCTATTCACGGACTTGTTCTTCGCCGCCCTAACGACCGTTTGCGAGCTGGCTTTTCCCCTGATCTTTCGTCAGTTGACAAATCTGGGATTACAAGATGCTGGACAAATCACAATCACCATGATCGGACAGCTAGGGGGCACCTATTTGGTCCTGCGCATTGTGGAGATCTTCGCCACATACTATATGCAAAACATCGGCCATGTGATGGGGGCACGCATTGAGAAGGATATGAGAAGGGATCTCTTCTCCCATCTGCAGACCCTCTCAGATAATTTTTACAACAACACAAAAGTCGGTCAGATTATGACTCGTATCACGGCCGACCTCAATGACATCACTGAATTCGCACACCACTGCCCAGAGGAATTCTTCATCGCTGGAATCAAAATTTTGATCTCATTTATCATCCTGCTGCGAATCAATCTACCTCTGACCTTGATCATATACACCCTCATCCCCATGATGATCTATTTCGCGTCCAGCTACAGGAGACAGCTGAAACGCAGTTTTATGGACCAGAGGCATCATATTGGAGAATTGAACGCCGGGATTGAAGACAGCCTACTGGGAGTTCGAGTCGTCAAATCCTTCGCAAATGAGGAAGTGGAAAAGCAGAAATTCGAAGAGGGCAATGAGGAATTCCTCAGCATCAAGAAGAGGACCTATAAGAATATGGCTGGCTTTAGCGTGGTCAACCGACTCTTTGATGGACTGATGAACTTGAGTGTATTGATCATCGGAGGTTTCTTTTTGATGAATGGAACCATCACCGCAGGTGATCTGGTTGCCTATGTCCTCTATGTGACCACATTATTGGCGACGGTGCGCCGAATCATCGAGTTCACCGAGCAGTTCCAAAGGGGCATGACGGGCATCGAGCGCTTCTTGGAGATCATGGACATAAAGTCGGATATCGTCGACGCTCCAGATGCTGTGGAACTCGGGGAGATACGAGGAGAGATCACCTTTGACAATGTGTCCTTCCAATACCTCGATCACAAGGAATGGGTCCTTAAGGACATTGACCTAGAGATTAAACCCGGTCAGAACATTGCCATCGTCGGCCCCTCTGGTGGTGGAAAGACGACTCTATGCAATTTGATCCCCAGGCTCTATGATGTCACAGAAGGTGCGATTCGCATCGATGGCATTGATATTCGAGACATTCAGTTAAAGAGTCTAAGGGAAAAGATTGGTATGGTTCAACAGGATGTGTATCTGTTTTCCGATTCCGTCTTTGACAATATTGAATACGGGAAGCCTGGCGCCAGTAGAGAAGAGGTCCATCAGGCGGCAAAACTCGCAGGCGCATACGAGTTTATCATGGATTTGCCTGAGGGCTTCGACACCTATGTGGGAGAGCGTGGGGTCAAACTTTCCGGAGGGCAAAAACAGCGGATCAGTATCGCAAGAGTCTTTTTGAAGAATCCTCCCATCCTGATCTTGGACGAGGCAACTTCGGCACTGGATAATACCAGTGAAAAACTGGTTCAAAAGTCATTGGAACAGTTGGCTAAGGGCAGGACGACCCTGACCATCGCCCACCGCTTGTCCACCATCCGCAATGCGGATACCATCGTCGTACTCACCGACGATGGCATTGAGGAGATTGGAAATCATGAAGAGCTTCTAGCTCAGAAGGGAATGTATTATGAATTGCACCGCCTGGGTAGTGAGTGGATTGGAGCTCTGGTCGGTTAATGTATAAGAGGATCCAGAATATCTCGGCTTCGTGGAGATGGCTTAGAAGGTTCAGTGATTTTGACCTTCCTACACAGCACTCTACGAAATCGGGAATTCTCGGGTCCTTTTTTCCGCCCAATTCTGAATTGACTTTCATTTTCAGAGCCCATATACTGAAAGGGAATGGTTCATGTTATATAGTGAAATCATAAATATTAGTAAACTCATCGGGATGATTGTGAAAATAGCTTACAATGAGAAGGGGTATGAAATGAAGACGATATTAGTGGTAGAGGACGATTTTGAAATCGCCTCGTTGATAAAAGAGTATTTAGAGAGAAATGGCTATCGAGCGATCTGGTCTTCAACGGGCTTTGAAGCCCTAGAGGACATTGAACTCTATGAGATCGACCTGGTGGTGCTGGATATTATGATGGCAGACTTAGACGGATTTGGTTTTTTGGAGCGACTTCGCCTGAGCAAGAACACCCCTGTGATCATCGTCAGTGCGCGGATTACGATAGAGGATAAGGTGCGAGGATTTGAGCTAGGTGCAGATGACTACATCACAAAGCCCTTCAGCCTTGTGGAGCTGAAGACGAGAATTGCGTATCATCTCCGAAGGGGCAATCCAAATGATGAAAAAACCGATGCGGACCATCTCTGTTTTGAAGGCGGTCTGGAGTATTTTCCAATGATCAAGAAGTTCACCCTAAAGGGGGAAAGGCTTAATCTCACTTCGAAGGAGATCGACATCATCGACCTGATGATCAAAAATGAGGGGAGAGTTCTATCGAAAAAAGAGATCTATGAAACCGTCTGGGCAGAGCAGGACATGGAAGGCAACAACACCATCACAGTACATATCAAATCCATTCGTGAGAAGCTGAAAGAAGATCTAAAGGAACCAAAGTATATTGAGACCGTCTGGGGCAAGGGCTACCGATTCATTGGAGTAAAGCAGTATGAGAATTAAACGAAGTGTCATGGCTTCGTATCTGATCGTCCTATTGATCCCGATTTTAATCGCCTCCCTAATCGGCATTATGATCATACGTACCAATCGTGACGTTCAAGTGCGAGATTATGTGACGAACACCTTTTTGATACAAAAATATACGGACAAGCTGGAGGATCCCAAGTGGTACTATGGGGGCCAGGACTATAGTTCTATCATCGATGGAGAAGATGATGAATTGGTGGATATTCGACTGCAGAACTACGAAGGGCGATTGATCTACGACAGCAACCAAAAATCAGTCAACTTTTCAATAAATAGTAGCCGGGAGAATCTCCTAAAGGGACTCTATGAACGGCGGTATGCCGCCAACAGCGACAGTATTAAACTCCCCGTCATACAGGGGGAACAGATCATCGGTATCTATACCATCACCATTCACCGGGTGGAATTCATCAATCAGATCAACGAAATCATATTATCCGGAACGACGGTATTTCTCATTACCCTGTTGTTATTATTTGCATTTGCCAATCGCTTCACAGAAAAGAGGATCAATCAGCCCATTCAACAACTCATTTTCGCGATCAATGAATTTGCCCAAGATCGTCTGGTCCAAGTCCCAGTGACCTATGACGACGAGATCGGCGAGGTCATTCGAAATTTTCAGAATATGCAGCGTGACATCCAAGAGAAGAGAGATCAACTGAAGATAGAACAAGCCGAACGGGAGTATATGGTCATGGCCATTTCCCATGACCTCAAGACGCCGTTGACGGCGATTCGCACCAATACGGAGTTGATGCAGGTAACAGGTCGACTGGATGAGGCTAAGGCCCAAGTGGTTTTGGACAAATGCGATTATATGAAACAGATGCTAGAGGATCTCCTAGACTACAATATCCTCCAATCGGACTCCTCGATCCAGCTCGTTCGAGTCGATGGACGAGAGGCCATGGAGACCATTCTCTATGGATACCAAGAGCTCATCGAAGCAAATGGACTCAAAGGCTTTATGGAGATTAAAATGCTGGGGGAATACGACATGGACGTTGCCCAGATGGAACGCGTGATGGGAAATCTGATCATCAATGGGATCAAGTACTCAAAGACAGGTGGAAATCTCTATGTGGGTGCTTACTCTGAAGAATTCGCCCTACCCGATACTCTGAGTGATGCCGTTCGGGATAAACATCTCGAACGAAGGGGCAAGTTGACCTTGGTCGTACAGAATACAGCAGAGAGACTCAGCGATGACGAGCTCAAGAAGATCACCACCCCCTTCTATAAAGTGGACCAGTCCAGAAATCTGGAGCAGAGTGGTGCTGGTTTGGGCTTGTCCATCGTCGTCCTGATCGTAGAAAAACATGGGGGCACCGTGGAGTTTTACTCCGAAGAGGAATGTCTGACCGTTGTTATAGAACTAGACCGGAGGGCATGATGAGGAGATTACGACCCCTTTTATTGTGCCTGTTCCTGCTGACGAGCTGCATTCCAAGCTCGGGTCCAAGGACCCTATTATCACCGGAGATCATGGATCTTCTACTCAATACCGAACATGGATACGAGAATTATTACTCAGAGAGCCTCAGCATTATCACTTCGGATGGGGAGGAAATCGACCGCTCCACGGTCAGAGAATGGCATAAGGTCATAGATGGACAGGCTTATTGCCGAATGGAATACGAAGGTCAAAGAGGAGAGAAGACCACTTTGATAGACAATGACATCCACCGTGTGATCATCTCCGAGCTGCCGGGCGAGACTCCGATGGTCACCTATATCGACTTAGACGATGAAGAGCTCGACCCACTTCAGCAAAATCACCTGATGAAATTTGACGAATTTATCCGGAGATACTCCAGTACCCATACCATGAACATTCAAGGGCAGGAGCGACTGAGTGGAAGGGATACCCTGCACATCGTGTTCACTCCGAAGGACGATGAGCCCCTGGGAAGCGGTGAACAGGTGGAATTATGGGTGGATGAGGAGACCTTCTACATCGTAAAGAACACGGCTACTTACGAAGACGATGGGATCGAGTCCCAGGTCATCTATGAGAGCGTTCGGTTGGAGATACAGCCAGTTGTGGATGATGGGATCTTCAAACCAGACCTGCCTGAAGAATACATCGTCGAAAACGACCTAGAGAATGGAGAACAAGGGAACCGGGAAAATCTGCGGGAGCATTTTGGATCGGAGCTCAAGTTTTGGTCCAATCCAATGGGATTAGAAGAACAGATTCTACTCAGGCGATTTTCTGGTTATCCATTGACAGATGAGACATTGATGGGAGTGATCCGCTATCTGGATTCTGGACAGCCTCTGTTGGAGATCAACTTGTCCAAGAGCAGCAGTACGGAACCCTTTCACCAGGATGAGGATTCGATCTTCATACATGGACAGTGGGCCTATTACTATAGAGATATGAATACATTGATCTTCACCGATACGAAGGTGGATTATCTATTGGTATCCTTGGATGTGCGTATCGGAGAGGAGCAGTTGATTGAGATAGCAGATCAAATTTTGGAGGGAGATAAGAGATGAAATTGGAGATCCGAAATATTGACAAGAGTTTTTCTGGCACCCAGATCCTTCACGACGTGAGCTTTGAAGTAGTCAGTGGAAAGGCCATGGGTTTCCTGGGTAGAAACGGAGCGGGAAAGACGACCACAATACGCGCCCTCATGGGGGTTTTCAAACAGGATAGTGGGAAATTTATCCTTGACGGGGCGCGGTTCAACCCTGAAAAGACTCGAGTGGGATATCTGCCAGAGGAGCGCGGCATGTACGCAAAGGAACCCATATTGGAACAGCTGGTCTATTTTGGCAGGCTCCGTGGAGGCAGTAAAGAAGAGTCCATCAGGAGCGCAAATTATTGGATCGAGCGCTTTGAGCTGGGGGACTATAAGAAAAAGAAGCTGGAGGTTTTGTCCAAGGGGAATCAACAGAAGATACAGATCAGCCAATGCTTTTTGAACGAACCGGACATCCTCATACTAGATGAGCCCTTCAGCGGGCTGGACCCGATCAATTCCCAAATGCTCAAGGATATCATCATCGAGTTTATCGGCAAGGAGCGGCTGGTCATCTTCTCTAGTCACCAGATGGGTTATGTAGAGGATTTCTGCGATGAGATCACCTTGATCAATCATGGAAAAATCATCCTGACAGGAGACCTCAAAGAGATCAAACGTCAGATGCGCTCCAATAAAATTCGCCTCAGTGCAGGGGAGCTGAGTACGGGAGAACTCAAGGAGAGACTGCAGGAACTGCCGTATCTCAGTTTCGAAGAGGACAGAAAATCACTAATCCTCGAGCTCGCCGATGGAAAGACCCCCAATGATCTATTGGGATATCTTCTGGAGAAGGGGATTCCCATCGAGCAATTCTCCATGTATGAGCCAAGTCTACAGGACATATTTGTTGCGAAAGTAGGTGATGAAGAATGAAAAATTTAGGACTTGTATTTACCTTTGAAGCGAAGACCTATTTGCGAAAAAAATCTTTTTTAGTGACGACCCTCGTCCTGATCGCGGTCATCCTATTGGTGACTTCTATCCCCACTCTGATCTCATTCTTTACAGGTGGGAAGGGCATTGACGGAGACGCGATGTTTGGATCGAAAGAGCTGGGCTATTATACCGCAAATAGCGCAGTGGCAGAGCAGATCCAATCATCGCAAACCCTGCCCGAAATGAGCCTTTTCTCCTCTGAAGAGCAGCTCAAGGACGCCGTCACAGAGGGGACGATCAACAAGGGCTATATCTTTGAAACAGAAAAATCATTCAAGAGCATCACGATGGATCAGGGGATGCATGATCAGACGGATCAATTGATCATACAAGAACTGCAGCGAATTGCCCGTGATGAGGCCCTTCGCGGCGCAGGCATCGATCCCATGGTCGTGGACAATGCTTCGAATATCGATATCCAATACAGCAGTGAGGTATTGGGTAAGAGGGCGCAATCCAGCTTCTCAATGGTCTTCATCGCCATGATCCTCGTTTACACTTTGGTCCTCATGTATGGTTCCATCATCGCCACCTCCGTCGCCAGAGAAAAGAGTGATCGAACGATGGAGCTACTCGTCACGAGCACTTCGCCCTTCTCATTAATCGTCGGCAAGGTGTTGGCAGCTGCTGTCATCGGCGTGCTGCAGATGAGTTTATTCGGTCTGAGCATGGCGATCGGGCTGATGCTCAATAAGGACAGTTACCCAGAGGGACTTCTCGACAGTGTGGGGCTGCGAATCACACCGGATGGATTAGCCATCTTTTTGATCTTCTCCATCCTGGGATATCTGATGTATCTCTTTATGTTCGCTGGATTGGGAGCCCTAGTCTCGAAAGTCGAGGACGTCAGCACCTCCATCAGTCCTGTCATGATGGTCTTTATCGCCGTCTATATGCTGACCAATTTCACCATCAATCTGCCGGAGTCCATCATAGCCAGAGTATCATCCATCGTCCCCTTGAGTTCGCCGATGGCCATGTTCGCCCGATACTCCCTTGTCTCCATCCCGGCATTTGAACTGATTTTGGCCGTCGTGCTCCTGGTGATCAGCACCCTGCTCTTGGCATGGATCTCAATAAAGATCTACCGTCTGGGAACACTGAACTACGGGAACCGGGTGGGACTCATTAAAGCCCTGCGCACGGTCTTTAGCAAAAAGCAAAAGGCCTAAAGAGAATTCGCCAGATGAAGAGAATACCGATCGTAATCAAATACATTCTACTCTTTGTAATGGGCTATGAGATCATCAATCGTCCCATGACGGAACTCTCAGCTTGGCGTCTGACCCTATATCTGCTCTATGTCATCAATATGCAGATGCGAATCTTCATCCTCAGGTCCCCGCGGATCCACCTCCTATCCTGCCTGATAGATCTTGGATTTCTCCTAAGCGGTGCCTTCTCGGGGGAACTGACTCGGGTCTGCGTCTGGACGATCTATATGATGGACATATTCCAGGGCTTTGGAATGACCAAGACCTTTATGGGAATCCTCGGCGTGGGAGCCATCTTTTTGAGCACTTATCACCATGGGACCTTTCCCAATATGGGATACCTCGGCCTGTCTGTAGCTCTGTTATTAATCTATTATCTCCAACGGGAATCCGATAAGGCGGAAAACCGATGGGATCAGGAGCTCATCGAGAAGTTGGCCAGAATACAGGAACTCGAAAAGGATAATCGCAGCCTCGAACTCTATATAGGATCCGTCAAAGAACTGTACACCATCAAGGAGAGAAATCGGATTTCTAGAGAGCTTCACGACTCCATCGGCCACTCCATGTCCGCCATCATCATCAATCTGGGCGCCATCGAAAAGATGACCCAGATCAATCCAGAACAAGCAGGGGCCATGGCAGCGGAGCTCAGAGAGTTCTCCATCAAGGGAATGAACGAAATACGCTCCGTCATCCGCAGCACCAAACCCGCCAGGATTGATGAAAAGAGGCTGAATCTTCTCATCGAAGAACTGATCACCGAGTTTCAAAATCTGACCGACATCGAAGTGATCTATGGCGTCTCCAAGCAGTCTTGGGCACTCGTTGAAGATCAGGAATTGGTGCTGTATCGGGCCGTTCAGGAATTCCTATCCAATGCGGCCAAGCATGCAGAAGCAAAAAAAATCCATATCTTTTTAAACTATGGAGATAGCCATCTCGTCCTGAGCTTGCGGGATGACGGCATTGGAGCAGACCAGATCAGGGAAGGGACCGGGTTGAAGAGCCTCAAAGAGAGAGTCTATGAAATTGGTGGAACCGTCGAAGTAACCACCAGTCCGGGCAAGGGCTTTTCCGTGCGGATCCTCTGCCCGAGAATGGAGACATAATGGAAAAGATAAAAATCCTCATCGTCGATGACGAAAAATTGATTCGAGAGGGACTCCGAATTGTCCTATCCGCATACCCCGACCTAGAAGTCGTCGGCACAGCTGAAAACGGACAGGAGGCCTTCAACCTAGTGGAGACAGAGTCCGTCGATGTGGTGCTAATGGACATTCGCATGCCCATATGCGACGGAATCGAGGGGACCAAGCGCATCCTGCAGCGCCATCCCCAAGTGAAAATCCTGATTCTGACCACTTTCCAGGACACCGAGTACATTCGAGATGCCATAAACAACGGCGCCAGCGGCTACCTCCTAAAAGATAGCTCCTACGACCTAATCCACGACGGAATCATCGCAGCCCTAAGCGGCAATATCATCATCCATCCCCAAATGGCCACCGCCATGGCCAAATCCGTCCATCCCACAAAAAACATCCAAGATATCCAAAGACAATACGACCTTTCCGAAAAAGAACTCCAAATCATGATTCAAATCGCCGGAGGCCTCTCCAACCGAGAGATCGCAGAAACCATGTACCTCTCCGAAGGCACCGTAAAAAACAACATCAGCACCATCCTCTCCAAACTATCCCTCAGAGACCGAACACAAATCGCAATTTTTGTACTGAAAAATGGTTTAGATGGGAGCTTGGGGAAATAGCACTTTTGTAAATTCCCATATATGATAACATCGTTAAAGGATACAAATGAGTAGCACGGCAAGAAAATCATCTTGCCGTGCAATTTATTTCTCCCTAGTTCTAAAGCATCTAGTGGGGTTAGGGCTTCGGCCGTAGAATTCAACCAATCGCGAAAAGCATCGCTCTTGGGTATTCCTCGCACCGGACCTACCTACGACTCGTAAGAACCTCGTCGG
>JAUNUQ010000038.1 GCA_030538075.1 Tissierellia bacterium | reverse complement strand
TACGAATATTCATCGCTTAAATATGCTCTAGTTTTATCTGTCCCATACTTTGCAATTGCAAGTGAAGAGAAGATCGCTCCAATTACCATAGTCATTCCTACTACGAAATCTTGATTATTAAAAAAGTCTATATTCCAAGCAGAAGGAATTCCTAATACAACTGTTCCTACTAATATTAAGAGTACTGTCTTCTTTCTCGGATATTTTGCGTCGTCAAATGGCTGATACGTTATAGAGAACAGGGCAATTAGAGAAGTAAAACCTGCCAATAGCAGCGATAGGAAGAACAAGAAAGACATAAACATTCCTCCTCGCATATTCTCAAATACATTTGTCAAACCGATAAAAGCAAGTCCGTTATTTCCACTACTCAATACTGCCAAAGCTTCTTCAGATCTTCCCATCATACTAAAAAGTGAAGGGATTATCGCAATACCTGAAAGCAATGCTACAGACATATCTCCCAATCCTTGTATTCCAGTCGTGAGGGTTATATCCTTTTTTCTTTCGGCAAATACTCCATATGCAAGGCAGATCCCCCAACCGGGGCCTGCTGACCAAGAAGCTTGAGTGATCGCTTCCAACCACACTTTTCCATGGAATAGATCCTTGGGATTAAAATGGAATAGGTAATCCAACCCCAAACTCGCTTTCTGCAAGGTGACAGAGCGTATTCCAACAATGATCAAGCAGATGACCAATATCGGCAGAAAGTATTTAGTCGTTTTTTCTATTGCTTTTACTCCATAATACGCAAAAACCGTAGCGGCAACCATCAATCCAATATAAATCACCAATATAGTGGGATTCCCATTCGATACGCCTTCAAATAACATTAGCTTATCAACACCGACATATCCTTTCGTTAATGAAAGAAACATGTAATAAGTAATCCAAGCCATTACCACTGCATAATATGCTGTGGTAGCAAAAACCACATACCATACGAATGATCCGAGAAATGTGAACTTTTTATTTCCCATAGAATCACGAAATGCCCCAGGAAGTCCCTTTCTAGTTATTCTTCCTATTGCGCTTTCACCCATCATCAGTGGAATCGTCATGAGCAGCATTATGACGACATAGGCCACAATAAATGCACCACCTCCGTTTGTTGCTGCAACTCTTGGAAAACGCCAAATATTTCCAGTTCCAACGGAACCGGCTATTAAGGCGAATGCCATTACAATTGGTGAAGAAAACCTCTGAGTTGTTTTAGAATCGTTTTCCATGAATTTATACCTCCTAATTGTACTAAGTTCTTCAGCATATAACGTATTTCTAACTAAATTAGGCGTTATGTATAAGCTGAAATAACAGTCACAAAACTTTCACCTTAATCCTATACCTTACTTATCAATCACTCGCGCAGTATTCAATCGTTATTCAAATAAACTGTCACTTTAAACCTGAGCATCAGATACACCTCTTGAAAGTCTCAATACCAGGTTACATGACCGAATATTGACGAGTTCATATGATTATCCCCTCCTAAATTCAGTACAAACAATCACAGCGTTATTTGTCGACACAATATTATTCTATTTGATATTATCATTTGTATACATTAAAGTCAACATTGTTTTTTATCATGAATTAAGTCACTGTTCACTCCTATGCGATCAGTAGTTGATCTAAGCATACGGCTAGAAATACCACTTTAAGATACAATATGATCTAAACTACTCTTAATGGAAACTTCGCTTTAAAAGATATATAGAAAAACTCATATGACAGGCTATACTGAATAAGTTAATATAATCCCGAACATGATAGAATAATCAAATCAGGTAGTTTAAATAACAGAGCATTATGTGGGTATTTTTAAAAATTTATTTCAATTATTCACTACTAAGGAAACCACTCATGCACAGCGCTATTGGAAGAAAATAGAATATCTACTTCTATCGTTCGTTAGTGCATGCTCCATATAGCATCATTGATTTCATCACACAAAAAAACCCAGGAGTCAAAAGTACTCTCTGGGAAAATTATTTTAATCCATATCAATCTGATAGTGCCCTATTCTCACTAATCCATTCCATAAATTGATACTAAGCCATCACTGATATTCATACGAAGTCTCTCTGTATTATTGCCTAAATGTTTTTTTAAACAATCTATTGCTTTTTTTTCGTCCCTTTCTAAAATGGACTCGACAAGCTTAATATGATCATCCATAAAACTATTTCGGCGATCTTCTCGTAATAAACTGATCTGTCTTACAAATCGAATTCTCTTATTGATGTTCATTAGAAATTTTACTCTCTCATTATTTTTCCCTAGCTTGTTCAGATGAAGGTGAAATTCTTCATCTGCCAATACTAGTGTATCCATATTTATAGAACTCTGTACCCTTTTAGATTTCATTGTATCCAGCAATAACTTCTGTAACTCGTCATCGCTCGCTCTTACTATCGCAGATTTTAATGACGCCAATTCTAAATCCTCACGCACATCAAACAAATCTTGCACCTCTTCTAAGCTGAGCTGCCTACAAAAAAAACCTTTACCTGGTTTGAACACAACTAATTCTTCTGAAATCAAGCGATTGAGCGCCTCACGTACTGGTGCACGGCTTATTCCCAATTCCTTTGAAATTTCAGACTCTTTTATACTTGAAGATGGTAATATTTTAAAACTCATAGTTTCTTCGCGAAGGTATCTCGTAGCAAAATCCGTCATCGTTTCATTTTCATTGCGAGTAATTTTCATATACTAAGTCCTCTAATCAATTTTTTTACACATTATGTTAAGTATATCATAAATTGTAGGAGTAATTATTAATTTGGAACTATTCCTTGTGATTAATCATCCAATAATCGAGTTACACGCTTCTAATATTATGATTATTAATTCTTCATTGACAAAGTTAGTCTAGTATAGTAAACTTTATTATGAACATTATACTGTTCGTAATACCATTTTCTGAATCCATATCCATACTGTTCTTTAAGCAAGAAGTTGCACTTACACTTTAGAACGTAAGCTTTCAAAATGATATGTGCATTCTACATAATGATATTTTTCTCACGAACAGAGGACGTGAATATCCTATTTACCGCATTAAGGAGGCCATTATGTAGAATTAATAAAACTCTCCTTTTCAGGAAGTTGTACGATTAAGTATCTTTCCTATTAGATTATCTAACTATACCCTGTTGTCTATAGCAAGAATAAAATTTTAGTTATTCGATTGACCTATGGGAATGATAAAAACTATTTTACAAACAGTCTGACAAGCCATTTCTTTGCTACATTTTCATGGATGTAATATGCAGTAACTGAGGTTTGAATCAAAAGACAATAATAGTTACATTTGAATGAAAAACGATACCATAAGAAAACCAAACTAGAGAGCTCTTTAAAGAAATAAAAACAAAGAGAACACTACAATTCTGCACTAAACTTATTAAGTATCGAGTATTAATTGATTAGTAAGATTGCAGAAACTGATTATTAAACCAAAATGTGAAGGTGATGAATTGAAACAAAATAATTATGGAAAAGAATCAGATTTAAAGATCGCCAAGAGTAAGTTTTTAGAAAAAGAAAATACTGTTTCGGAGTACTTTTATAAGAAAAACAAAGCAATTAATGGTGAAATTATGTACCATTTTCACTTTTGCCCCATTGATAATAACGACTTTAAAAGTCAGATGATTGGTCTAGAATCTCTACTTAACAAAGAATCACTTATTCTTGATCGATTTGGAGTATCCCTAAATACTTCGACTTGGAATCCCGATTGTCCCCTGGAGAAGAATTCGGAAGGTGGCTTGAAGTTTTCAACACAAGATGATTGGAAGTTACTAACAAGTTTCTCATGTTCTCAACCGCATTTAGGTGACAATATGATCGGAACAAAGAATGGTGTATCAAATGTAAGAAACGCCCTTTCTGCAGGTGTAACTACTATAGGAAATCTATCACAGATTATGACAAGCCCATTTGAAACCCCTAATGAATTAGATGAGATAGTAGGTTATCTGATTGATTCATTACTGATCATGAAAGACCATGTGAAAGAAGGCGTTCTAGTCCATACAAATCTAGATGACGGATATGCAAGAGCAGCAACAGACCTAGGATTATTGCTCGGTTTCTTTATGCTAGAAAAATACCTAGTCGAAGAATTAATTGGCGCTAAGCTAACTCCCTCTTACGGAGACTACTTTAGATCACCGATAAAAAGACTTGCCTTCCTCGCAGCATTAAAAGAAATCTATGGAGAAGATTTAGTAGGATCTATGATATTCGCAAATAAGCTAGGAAGAAACCAGATCGATAAAGCCACTAATATTGCGCATTTGAGCATCTCCTTATTGACTGATATAGTAGGCCAAAAGTTGTATAAAACGGGACACGCTGTGACCATTATGTCTGATAGAGGTCTCGTTCCTAATGTGAAAAATGAAGAAATCGTAATGAAGCTAAAAATTGCACATGAATTAGAGAACTATTGGGAAGATTACCTTAAACTTTTTGACTTTGTAGCTATCGAACATTTAAAAGAATCAATTGTAAAAAGAGGAATGTTGTTTTTTGAATACGGAATTGAGCAATTAAAACACCAAACCGATATTTCATCTCCGTCTAACTATGCGTATAGTTTTAAAACATTTGGAGCTGGTCATCTTGTAGATAATTTCGAAAAAAATACTGATGAAATGCTAGAAACTGATTTTTCTGTATACAATAATAAATAAAAGGGAGATTTATAGATGAACTCGTTTAAAGATAAGAACGTTCTAGTCACTGGTAGTACAAGAGGAATAGGAAAAGCTATTGCATTAAAGTATGCTGAAAAAGGAGCAAACGTAATCCTTCATGGAAGGAGTAAAGATCCAAGTTCAACGCTAATTGATGAATTTAGAAATTTCGGAGTAAAGGTTGCCTACTATGGTGCTGATATCACAAGCCTATCATCCATTAATTCTATGATCAGGGAAATTGTGTCATGCTTTGGATCAATAGATATTCTCGTAAACAATGCAGGAATTTACCCTTCCAAAATTTGTGAGGAGGTTGATGAAGAACATTTTGATTTACTTATCAATACGAATCTGAAAAGCGCTTTTTTCATTACACAAAGAGTGATATCAGAATCCATGGCCCCACAAAACTATGGACGAATCGTGTTTATTAGTTCTATTGATGGGAAAACGCCAGCGAAGGGAGTAAGTATTTATAGTGCAGCAAAAGCAGGCGTAATCAGCATAACCAAATCCTATGCGTTAGAATTCGCAGATTTCAATATCACAAGCAACTGTTTAACTCCAGGCTGGGTCGAGACTGAAACCGTACTATCAAGTGATCGTTGGAAACAATTTTTAGAGAAGATCCCATCTAGGCGACTAGGTAAACTCTCAGAAATAGCTGAAGCATGCTGTTTTCTAACAAATGACTCTGTATCATACATAAATGGAGAAGTTTTAGATATTAATGGAGGGATTATCATGGATTGATTCTGCAGCTCTTAATTGTGAATGTATGCAGCTCGACTGTTTTATGGCTCAATGATTACTAAATGATAGTAATCATCAGTACTAATATGAAAGGAACAATAAAATGCTAAATGAAAAAAAAATATCACATGACGAAAAAGAACCCACCTTTTTTAGTTCTCTGATAGCTTTTATACTTAGTGTATCCGTGATCATGATAGGGATCTTATACTTCGGTTTAGATCCTCACATACCATTAGTTTTTGCAACAGCAGTAGCATTCCTTTACGGAACTTATCTGCGTATACCAGCTTTCGAAATTGAAAGCAAAATGATTGAGACTTGTGCTGAATCTATGAATGCTATGTTGATTATTCTTGTGATCGGTATGCTAATTGCCGGTTGGATGTCAAGTGGTACTGTACCCTACTTAGTTTACGTTGGACTTCAGACAGTTAATCCTAAATGGTTCTTGCCATTTGTAATTCTGATGTGTGCTCTATTGTCCTCAATAACTGGTTCATCATGGACAACTATTGGAACCATAGGCGTCGCTTTCATTGGAATTTCTATTGGACTAGGTATACCAGTTGGTATTACTGCAGGCGCTGTAGCATCTGGCGCATTCTTTGGAGATAAACAATCGCCAATCTCCGATTTTGCAATATTTGCTTCAGGTGTTACAAAAGTAAATATCTATAAGCACTGTAGAAATATGCTATATACGACAGGTCCTGCTTTAATCATATCAACGATAATCTTTGGAATTATCGGATTACAGTATTCTGCGGAGTCTATTGATATGGCACAAATAGACATTATACGAAATGGGCTTGCTGAGCAATTCAAATTTAGCCTGATAGTATTAATACCACTTATTGCATTGATCTTGACTATCGTATTAAAACTACCAGGAACAGCCTCCTTATTTATCGGAGCCTTTGTTGGAATTCTAGTAGGGATTTTCTATCAAGGTTTTGAGCTTGGTCCAACTCTGAATACACTATTTGCTGGATTTGTTGTTGACTCTAATATTGAAGAGATTACTCGAATATGTAATCGTGGCGGTATTATGTCAATGATGTATACTCTAGCAATAATGGCTTGTTCATTATCTATGGCTGGCGTTTTCGAAAGGACTAAGATACTTTCTAAAATTGTTGAAAAATTAGAAGTCGTTGTAAAAAGAAGGGTTGGTTTAATAGTCGCCACATTAGTAACTGGTGTAGGTTTGTCATACTTTGCATGTGATCCATATATTGCAGCGATTATTCCAGCAAAAGCATTTGAACACAAATACAAAGAGTTAGGACTTGACATGACTGTATTGTCAAGAACTATTTCTGATGGAGGCGTTAATATTGCTCCAATCGTTCCATGGGGGTCATCTGGAGTTTTCACATCGACGTCCTTGGGTGTTCCAGTTCTCCAATTTCTTCCATTCTACTTTATGGGCCCTCTAACAATAATTATGGCTATAGTATCTGCTATTACAGGTTGGGGGATTATCCATCACGATTACAGCTTAGAGGAATCTGACCTGGCTTAAACTGAATGATTAAGACGAGGTGATTTGTATTTCACCTCGTCTTAATGAAATAATTACTTCAATTTGAGTATGTATCCGTCGCGAAATAATCTGAATATGATTACTTAAATAAGAAAGAGGACTGTAAATGAAACTACCTGATCCAGTGATAGAAATCATTAGAGAAATTGAAAATAATGACTTTGAGGCATATTTAGTCGGGAAAACTGTATATGAATGCCTAGAAGGCGAGTCAACGGATAGTTACTCCTTGATATCTAACGCACCTATTAGCTTCTTCCTAAATTCTATAATAGAATGGAAGCTTATTGAAGAAGATATGCTTCAGTATATAACACCTCCACATGATAACTCAACAATAATTTCAGTCAAGATCTTCCATGACAGTTTAGAGCAATACTTTCACACTTGTTCCTATACTTTTGAAGCCATTGCTATGACAAAAGATGGGATTCTTTTTGATGATGAAAGCGGTTTAAACGATTGCAAATATCATGTTTTGCGAACTATTTCAGATCCAAACAGTATCATAGTCAAGGATCCCACTATCGTTATGACATCCCTTCTATATGCTACAAAATATGATCTTCGGTACCATCCATCCCTTACTAGAGCAATTGCAGATAATTCAAATTTGATACAAGAAATTCCACCAGAAGTGATTCTTCACTATTTTCAAAACATGCTTGCCTGTTCTAATCCGGGATGGGGAGTGGAAATCCTAATAAAAAATAACCTATTATCCTTAGTAATCGGAAAATCAATTGACATTAGTATCAAAGAAAACGAAGAAATAGCACTTGATTTATACTGTAAAAACATCCATAAAACAAAACCAATTATTAGAAATCGACTCTGCGCATTTTATTTGTGTTTTGTGAATAATAGAGATCTCGAAGTGATTAATCATCTACCATACGACACGTCGTTGTTGTCAACTTACAAGTATATACGAGAGAATCTCAGCACAATATTAAGCAAACACAGTCGATACAGTTTGAAAAGATTTATCTATAATCAAGGAAGTAACAACTATCGCCTCTTAGATGATATGAATAAAATCATATGTAAGGTATTTGATGTCGGATGTTCTGAAGCATACAAACGACAAGAGATGCTTTGTGACATCATCAATAAAGGTGAGGCGATTTTTCTAGATGACCTACAGATCACATCACAAGATCTTATAGAAACCGCAGTTGTTACAACAGTTGAAGATACGGCCTCTATTCTAGAGAGCATATTAAAGCATATTCATTTTTTTCCAATGAAAAACGAGAAGAGCTATTTACTTAAGATCGCTAAAAAAGCCCGAGCAAAAAAAGCAGTCATTACCAAAATACAAAAGATACTTAGCAATGGTTAAAGGAAATCCTAAGTCTTTATAGTTATTTCACACTGTTAACTTTGTCTGTCAAGTCAAACTTCTCGGGCTATTGCTTCCTAATCTGATGCCAGAACTTGAATATACTCGATCGATTTTTCCAATAGTTCCTCCTGGAATTCTTTCTTAGAGAATCCGTGATCCGCACCTAGAATCCAATGAACCCTACAATCTTTAGAAAACCATTGGTATGTTTTAGCATTAATGGGAAGCACGTCGGTATCACCTGTTCCGTGAATCAATCTAATCGGTTTTTGGTAATCTTTCATGATAGGAATTAGGTTATAATCTTCTAATCCTATAAAAAAATCTTTACTCACCGAATCACCATCTTGGCTAATATCTAACCCTTCCATCCCCGCCGTAAAGTCTTCTTCTCCCAAGAAATGATGAAAATTCCAATATGGATTTGAAACAGGTGACCAAAGTAGCATGCCATCTGTATACACTAATTGACTCAATATAGTCGCAGTTGCGCCGCCCATGCTATAACCGAGGAAGAATACTTTTTTCCAAGGTTCTAAGCATGTCCAATACTGATACGCCTCTTGATAATCCTTTAATTGTCCTTGGATCGTCATATAATGATAATCGCCCTCACTATCCCCAGATCCTATCGTATCGGTACGGACCATTGAAACCCCAATATCCGACAGTCTTCTCGAAAAATTTGGTGCCATACGATGAGGGGTTATCTTATGACCAGCAAAACCATGGCAAAAGAATACTAAGATGCGTCGATCTTTTTCATGTACAGGGCGCTCTAGGACACTAATCATCTGTTTCTCTCGACTCTGAATCACTTTAACGTGTAACATATTCTCCTCCTATTATTAAACTAGAGAATTAAAAATCTGATTGGCAGCTTAAAATACCTTCGTTTTCTCCTAAAAGGCCTTTTCTAAATAGAGCAATTGATCTTGATCATCCCATTTATAGACTGGTGTTGATAATCTCTTGGCCCAAAGAACAGTGTTTCCATTACCAAATCCATTATTATCCAGCCAGAAATGAGAATTATGATTACTGTCCAATCCCAAGGTCCTCACTTCAGATCTTCGTTACTCTTGAAACAACAAGTACGAAATTATCCTTAAGGCCAGGACCAATCCCCATCCTAAAATAAAAATATGTTTAGATCGAAATTAGAAAAACCCATTAATCAACATAACAATTACACTAATTATCAATGTCCTGATTGGAAGTATTTCTTACAGCAACATCAAATCGATGATCTAACCAAAAATTAGATTATTCAAAATAGTCCTGATCCCTAGTTACTCTCGCAAAAAAATTGAAATATGTACTAATGTAATGCAACATTCTACTGAAACCATGTATAAGATCCATGTAGTTGTATCGTAATTCCAGTTGACATCGAAGCTTCATCATCTTCTCAGCACACTGTTAAAAAGCAAAATCTAGACTCTTTTTATTATTCGAATTTGTATATTCTTTATTATAATATCCTATCTATTTTCCATCTGTCAAGTTTTCTATCTTATGAATTAATCTCTAGCAGATCGTTCATCCGATATGCTTTCTTACTAAAAATCATATTGCACAATAATATTCATTCTTGGCTCTTCTACTAAGCACTAAAAAATACAGGTCTAGCTCTTCTACATGACTCAGTTAATACACCGTTTTATACTTACACATTATCAAAAGTAAGTGAACTCATATTGACAAATGAACGCAGGTATTGTATATTAATAATATATATTATGATGTACTATATAATGTTATGTATTTGATTTTGTATATTTTATTTCGGGAGACGGATTCAACTAAATCTCATACTTTGAAACGGATCAATAAATGTAGAGATTCCCAAACTAACAACTTAAGAAGGTGACAGAGCATCCTTACTCACATTTGTAAGTATCAGGTTATAGCAGTAGTCCTAGACGACTTGGCAGAAGGTGGATCGGAGATGAATAATATAGCCCAACTTCTATGATAAAATAAGGAAATTGTATTTATGAGCTTAAAAATTTGCTTCCCGCCCCAATCCTCATTAATTTACAATTTCTGTGTTTTTTGTCACTGTTCAAATAACGATTCTTTTTCTAGTAGGTGGAGATTATGAAACCAATTATATTATTAGATTTCGGAAGTACTTTTACAAAAGCAGTCTTAGTTGATAGAGAAGCTAGAGAATTATTAATGAGTATAAAAGTCCCTTCTACTGTACAAACTAATGCAACTATAGCTCTAAAATCTCTCTACCAGAGAATCCAGTCTGAGCTAAGCCAATCTATGTTTGAACAAGCTCCAAAATACGCAACAAGCAGTGCAGCGGGTGGACTTCGAATGGCTGTAATTGGACTTACCTCTTCATTAAGCATTATTGCAGGTAAAAATGCAGCATTTGGGGCTGGAGCAAAAATCCTACGTTCCTATTCTGGACCGCTGTCAATGCATAATATTCATGAATTGGAATCCTTAAATCTCGAGATTATTCTCTTCTGTGGAGGCTATGAAAATGGAAATGTAAACATGCTACTACATAATGCAGACTTATTATCTAAAATGAGAACAAGTGTACCCATTATCTACGCTGGAAATAGTATCGTTTCTGAGCAGGTACTGATAACCTTGAAAAGAAAAGGAAAAGTCTGCATCGTTGTCAATAATATAATCCCCTCAATTGGTGTTGTAGACTCCACGAAAACAGAAGAGATTATTCGAAAACTCTTTTTGAAGCGAATTATTAACATGAAAGGGCTCGACAACATATTGTCTATGATTGATCGTATTGTAATGCCAACACCCGCCGCAGTCTTGGAGGCAGGTGCTTTGCTATCAAAAGGATCATTCCAAACTGACGGTCTAGGTGATTTACTCATTGTAGACATTGGTGGGGCAACTACAGACATTCACTCCTTTTGTGAAAACAAACCATATCAAGGCGCGAGAATTATTGGATCACCCGAACCTTATGGCAAAAGAACAGTGGAAGGGGATTTGGGCATGAGAGAATCCTCTAATATGGTCCTTAAACAGATTAACGAGAAAGAACTTGCTTGCGAACTAGGTATTTCAACAAACCAAATGATGGACTCCTTTAAAAAAAGAGTGGAGAATCCAGATTTTATCCCTTCTGACGCACCTTATAGAAACAATGTTGAGGCAAAAATAGATCACTGTATAGCAAAAAATGCAAGTAGGATCGCAGTACGAAGACATGTAGGACGTTTAGAACCTCTTCATTCTAGAGTATGCACCCTCGTGCAAAGAGGCAAGAATTTAACAAACATCAGAACAATCATAGGAACTGGAGGACCATTACAGAAATGTGAGGACCCTGCAGAGATCCTTAGACAGGCTCTAATCACTAAACAAGACCAACGATTAAACTATCTATTACCAACCTCGATTCGCACCTATTTAGATCGAGAATATGTATTTTTTGCTGCAGGAATTCTAAGCGAGTTTGATCCAGATTTAGCTATTACAATAATGAAAAATAGTATTGAAGAAATCTACTGATATTAACATAGGAGGTTGACATGAAAATTAAACTTAACAAACGATTTGAACACAAAAACTTACCAGACATGAATACCCTGTGGAATGAAATTAAAAAGCTACAGGACCAAGTAGAATTGGGGCAGACGCTTTTTTTGAAAGAAAAAGGGTTAAAATCCGAAGGAGCATACAAACAGCAATGTATTGAAACAGGCCACATTATGAAGCACAGCCATATCGGATACAACACCTGGGAAACTACAAAACGTGCCGCAGAAGAAGTCTATACAAAACTTAAAGAACGCGGGAGTTATATTGATCGGTTTGGTTTTTGCTTAGACACTGTGATGGGACTACCCGAGTCCATGCGAGAAGGACAATTGATTGGTACTGGTTTAATCTTCAATAGTGAAGAAGAATGGAAGCAAATTGGACAAATTGTTCCTGTACAGCCCCACTGTGGAGATAACATGATAGGTACTCTAAATGGAATGAACAACTGCATAAATGCACTAAGGGCAGGTGTGACAACCATTGGAAACGCTTCCCACTATTATACTTATGAATGGCCAGGAATTGACGAAGAAGAGTTTCGTACAATAGATATGATAAAAGCCATTGGAATCATGGGTAAATACAAAGACGATGGCGTTATGATACACTCAAATTTAGATGATGGATACGGTGGTCAGCTAAACGATATTGCAAATCTTGTCGGTTGGTCCAGAATCGAACGCTACTATGTCGAGGATTTGCTTGGAGGTGGTCTTAGTCATTGTTTCGGGAATCTGTTCAGCCACCCGATAATGCGGATAATCTTTAATTTAGCCATTTGGGAACTCAATCCCAATAAAATTCCTGGATCAATGATTTACGGAAATACAACAGAATTCGGATTTGACCTCGATGAAAACTGCGGCTCTCTTGCTTCCTTTATCACCGGAGATATTATCGGGCAAAAGCATCTTGCTACTGGGCATGCTATTGTTCCAATACCTGTGACGGAAGCTGCACGGATACCGACCGTTGATGAAATGGTACAAGCTCATATGATAACGGATAAAATGATAAAGAAAGCCCCCTGTTATGCTGAATACCTTAACTGGGATATGATACTCAGTGAAGTTGAACTTCTAGTAACTTGCGGAAATCTATTTTTTGAAAGAGTTCTTAACGGTCTAGATGGAATGGGAGTCGATATTGAGCATCCCGGTGAAATCATGGGGGTAATAAAGGCAATTGGACCAGCTCAGTTAGAAGAATTATTTGGTGTCGGAAAGGCGGAAAAATCGGCTCTACGTGGTCGCATACCTGTCAGACCGACCAATCTCGTAAGTGATTTAAAAAGACAGAGCGATCAGATCATTGAACAGATAGACAATCTCCCTAATTCACTACAAGGTCGAAAATTGTTGATTTGTTCTACAGATATTCACGAATTCGGTAAACAAATCATCAAAGAAGTGCTACTAGAAGCAAATGCCGAAGTGTTCGATCTCGGTAGTACTATAGGCACAATAGAATTGATTGACAGTATCATTGAAACAGAGAGTAATATTGTAATGATTAGCACTTATAATGGGATCGCCTATAGTTATGGTACAGAATTATTACAACGACTCAAGGATCGTGGTTTGGATGATGTCCATGTAGTCATGGGAGGGCTCCTAAATGAAGACTTGGATGGTGATGAATTGGCTGAAGATGTGACTGATAAACTCAAAGAACTTGGTATTCATGCGAATGTTCCTCCAACTGAGATGGTAGCATTGTTAAAAACCCTGAATTAATCATCAAAGCTTCCGAAGAAATGTCAAAAGAATGACCTCCAAAGGATTTGTAAGCTTGCCTTTCGCTACATATCCCTTGGAGGTTTAATTTTGTTGATCTGTTATTTCCACTCTCTGATCTTTCCGGTTATTGACAGGAGGGCCATTCCCCTCTGGGATCGGGACAATGACTGGGATTCCGTAGATGAAATCTGTGAGTACCGATATGCCATAGACTTTGCGAATGACATGGGGATTCATAGTGTCTGGACCTCCGTAAGCACAAATTCCTGCGTCCTTCAAGAATAAAAACCGGTCACAATATCGTATCGCCAAATTGAGATCATGCAGGACCATCACGACTCCAAAGTTGTGTTCCCTTGCCAGTCCGCGGACTAGATCTAGCATCTCGTGTTGGTTCTTGGGATCCAGATTGCTCGTGGGCTCGTCCAACAGGAGGAGTTTCGGTTCTTGTACGAGCGCTCTGGCCAGCATGACTTTTTGTAATTCTCCGCCTGATAACTCGTCAATCATCCGCAGCTTCAGCTCTGTCAAACCAACCCTCTCTATCATCAACTCACACAGATCCAAGTCCTCCTGGGAGAACATCCATTTCATATGGGGTTTACGGCCCAGTAGTACGGTATCAAACACAGTGGAATGCCCCACTTCGCCGGTCTGTGAGACATATGCCACCCGTTTCGCCCGATCGTGTCTACTCATACTGAGGATCTCGGCGTCATCAATATACACTTCTCCTGTAGTCGGTTTTCGAATCCCATTTAGACAGGTGACCAAGGTACTCTTTCCTGCGCCATTGACTCCTAGGACGCCTAGGACCTCTCCCCTATGGAGTTGAAAATAAATATCCTTTAAAATGGGACGCTTTCCATAGGAAAATGATAGATTTTGTACTTCGATCATCGGGTTCGAACTCCTTTTAACAATAAGAATAAAAACATCGGCGCTCCTAAAAAGGAGGTGAGGGCTCCAATCGGTAGTATTGAGGGGCTGACGATGGTTCGGGACACCAACTCTGCTAGCACCAATAGGATGGATCCGGTCAGTGCGGATGCGGGGATCAAAAATCTGTGATCATTTCCAATCCATCTGCGTATGAAATGGGGTGCAATCAGCCCGATAAAACTGATCACACCAACGAAAGCCACAGAGACCGCCGTGATCAGCGAGCAGAGCACCATGCTCCCCAGCATCAATCGATCCACATGGACACCTAAACTCTTTGCCGTCTGCAGTCCAGTCTCCATGGCATTGTAATTCCATCGATTGCCCAGGAAATAGAGATATGCCAAAATTGCTAAAGCGAAGATAATGGAAATCTCGCGCCAATTCGCACGACCGAGATCGCCAAATGTCCAGTATACCACAGAGGCAATCTTCACATCATCTGCAAAATACTGAAGGATCGTCGTCCCACCAGTGAACAGGGAGCTGAGCGCAACTCCTGTCAAAACCATGGAGGTCGATGGAAGATGGGAAAGTCGAGAGATCCCGAGGATGACCATTGTCGTCAACATCCCTCCTAGAAAGGCAAATACCGTGACGAGAGCCGGATTCGTCACTGTCACCGCTCCCGCGGACGCCGAGTTGATCTGCACGCCAGCCTCCAACACGACGATCGCAAATGCCGCACCGAAGGATGCCCCTTGGGAGACTCCTAAAGTCGAAGAGGAGGCGAGGGGATTGCGTAGGACACATTGCATGACCGAACCCGCCATCGCCAGTGCAGCGCCGACTACAATCGCCGTGGCAACCCTTGGCATCCGAATATTCCAGAGGATGATCGTCGAATGGATATCCTCTGTACCCATTAGCCCCCTTAGGATTGTCCCCAAGGAGATCACTGAGGATCCGGTAGAAAGGGACATGAGGATAACCAAAAACAGGGAAAAAACCAACAAGAGCAGGATCCAGACCTTTCGGCGTAGATATCCTCGATAGCTCTGCATGCCCACTTTTGGAATCACATTTTCCATACTATTCACCGAGTTTCAGCTTTCCATAGAAAAGGCCGTCCGCTTCCATCTCTGAAAAATATCCACGGCCTAAAAATTTTTCCAGGATCTCATTTCCCTTTTCTTCCATGTCTATCTCGCTAAATTTGTCTGGATAGAGTATCTTTCCGGCATAATAGGCATCCATCAGACAATAGGTGATATTGGTCGAATAATTGTTAAAAGAGGGCATCGTATAGATTTCATCCTCTTTTACCGCCGTCAGATTCTGAAAGAATCCGGGATTCGATGCAACTTCTTCATTCACCAGGTCCATATTTCCTGGATCCAAGAAGATGACCTGAGGATCCCATACAATGACCTGCTCTAGATCCACATCAAAGCCGCCCTCTTCCCCAGTCTCATCTGCCACATTGTTCCCATGGATGGCCATCAAGGGACCGAAATTCGCATAAGTACCCGCAAATCCATGGGCACCTGAATAGGTGACTGCGCCTGTATATACCCTTTTCTTGTCAGCATCTGGAATTTCGATGGTTCTGCTCGATAGATCCTCCTTATACTGATCAATCGTGGACAATAGCTCTTCACATCGCTCATCGAGCCCCAGTATCTCCGCGGTCAGTCTCATGGATTGATAGAAGGATTCATTGATAAAATCCGTACTGGTATATCGAATGCTAACTACGGGTATCCCCGTCTCCTTTTCCAGTTGTGCTACGGCATCTGGTTGATAAGTGGAAAGGATCAGGTCCGGCTTTAGCTTTACAATCTCCTCAGGATAAGCGGTATAGGCAGTACCTCCCCCCTTTCCAATCAAGGGCAGCTTTGCAAAGATCTCATGGTATATATAAGCATAGTCCCGCTTTGTAGAAGTCTTATAGCCATGATCCGCCTCTTCAACGCCAATGAGATAATCCAATCCCTCCAGATAGCTCAATACGCGAAGGGCGCCGCTTCCCGTACAAATCACATTCTGCACTTCAGCTGGAATCTCCACTTCCCTACCGTAGAGATCTGTTACTATCCGGGGGGTGGGAGTAGGATTCTCTTTTTCTACCTCAGTAATAGCCTGCTTCTCAGAACTCTGTCCATTTGTATCCAAAGCCGTGTCCTGAACCGTCCCACTACTACATGCAGTGAATGATAGAATGCAGCACAGTAGGAGTATCCATCTCGTCTTCATTTTATTCCCCTTTCATAATATTTTGACATTCGTTTAACATACCCATGCAAAAAGCCGCTTGTCTTGTATTCATACAATCCAAGCGACCTTCATAATCGCAATAAAGGAATAGATTGAATAGATTATTCTTGACTTCCCCCAACTGCCAATCGGTTGATCTGCGTCGCCATATATCCAGCACCAAACCCATTGTCGATATTGACCACGGCAATCCCCTCGGCACAGGAATTGAGCATCGTCAGAAGGGCGGATAGTCCACCAAAATTCGACCCATATCCCACAGAGGTCGGCACAGCGATCACCGGCTTATCCGACATACCAGCGATTACTCCCGGTAGGGCACCTTCCATTCCAGCCACTGCCACAATGCAGTTCGCCTGATTGATCTCGTCCATTTTACTTAAGAGCCGATGGATCCCCGCGACGCCCACATCATAGACCCGAAGGACCTTGCTGCCAAAAAATTCCGCCGTCTGTGCAGCCTCTTCGGCGACGGGAATATCCGCAGTCCCTCCGGTACAAACGGCAACACAGCCAATCTTTTTAGACTCCCGTTGCAAAACCTTAATAATACGAGCTGCTGGGTCATATTCCGCTTCAGCAATAATCTGATGAACCTGCTCATACTGTTCAGCAGACGCTCTGGTACCGAGCACATTGACTCCCTTGTCATAAAAGCTCAGAAAAATCTTCGTTAATTGCTCAATGGACTTCCCGCTACAATAAATGACTTCCTCAAATCCTTTACGCACTCTTCGATGATGATCTAATTTTGCAAAGCCCAGGTCCTCATAGGGGAGTTTTTTTAGCAGCTCCTCAGCAGCTGACAAATCCAATTCCCCGTCCTTCACTCGGCTTAGTATCTCATATACATCCATAATATTTCACCTACTCCACCATCTCTTCAGCCAAATACCTCTCCAACAGCTCGACCATCTGATCCGCACAAGCCTGAATCCCATAATTACCGGGCACTGCTATCCGCAAATTGCATTTCTCCAAGGGGATCAAGATCTTTCTGGCTGGACTCGCACCGATGGCCTCTGCCATTTTCGGGGATAATTCTCCCATCATCGCATTCGGCATCAAAATTGCGACGACCCCTAGAATTACATCGGCATCCTTCACATTGTATATCAGGGCATTTTCACCACTTGCCCCCTCATCTGCACCGGCTTTTAGCATCCTCTGAGTAGCTAAGGAATTCGTTCCAAGGGCGCGTATCTTTATTTCGGGAAAGGCTGCTCTAATCTTCTCGACGATAAGCCCTCCAATCCCCCCACCTTGCCCATCTACTACTACCACTTTTATCTTTCTTTCCATCTTCTCTCCTCACTGATCCATCCGGCGCATATCATCCATCTCACATTCTCCGGTTTGTAAATGAAGATCCATACTACCAGAGCGAAAACCCTCAAGATCCAAAGTGATGTACTCAAATCCGAGACCCTTTAGCTTCCCCAAGATCTCTTCTCGATTTTGCAGCAAGGTATCAAAATCCCCAGGTAAGGTCTCAAGCCGAGTGATATCGCCATGGACCCGCAGACGGATGACCGATATTCCCATCCTCCTGATCATTTCTTCCCCTTCTTCAATTTTCTTGAGTAGCTCCGGATCTAATTCCGTCCCATAGGGAAGTCTTGTGGCCAGGCAGGGGGCAGAGGGACGTTTTGCTACGGATAGTCCGAGATGCTCTGCCATTTCCCGCACCTCTTTTTTTGATATGCCCAGCTCTGCCAACGGGCTGATCACCTGAAGCTCTCGAATGGCTCGTAAGCCCGGTCGATACTCCTTCAGATCATCTGCATTAGTGCCGTCTAATACCCATCGGCATCCTCTTTCCTTCGCAAAATCGATCAGATTAGAAAACAGTCCTCTCTTACAATGATAACATCGATCCACCGGGTTCATTCGAATACGCTCGTCTTCAAATTCATTAAAGGGCAAAATATGATGCTCTGCACCCATTTCCCTTGCCACTCTACGCGAAATTTCCAAATCTGACAGGGGGTGTAGGCTGGTTTCAAAGGTCACCGCAATGACCTTTGCATTCGCTTTTTCCCTCAAATCACAGGCGATCTGTGTGATTAGACTACTGTCTACACCGCCAGAAAAGGCGATGCAGATTCCATCCATTAAGAGCTCTTCTATATATTTCTTTAATTCTAGCAGCTTTTTCTCATTCATTGATCTGCTCCTATTGAGATAATTTCATACCCGGATCCCCTAGATAAACAAAAACCACAAAGTATCACTTACTAAATGTGATTTAACCTTCATGGTCATCAACCTTTTATGTCGGTCCATATGCTATTCGCAGCATTTGATCGCCTTCTGGCGACTCTATAGACCCTTTACTCTAAGAATACCAGTTGTTGATCAATTGGTCAATATTTCGTCGATCTCATCGTAAATGAGTGTTCCCATGATGTAGTTTTAAATCTTATTATGAGGTGAAACTATGAAAAAACACCTCATTTACGGGATCTGTCCGGTCCATCTACTGCCCTATTCCCTCATCCTCAAGTCTGGACTCCCGTATTGAGAAACCTTTATAATAAATCATAAAATACAACTGTTTCAAATCGTAAAGTGATATTCTAGGCTTGGAGGTGGAAGAATGAATATGATATACTTCGATCCCTTGGATCCAATTCTGGAACGGGCGGATTTCACTAGAGAATTACTCTTATATAGCAATCGCGAAAAGAATCATCTGTTTATCGTCAAGGAGGGCATGGAGCCCATCGTAGAGATTGGTGGGATACCCTATCAATGCCGATTGGTGCAGTCCACAGAGATGGGAGCCACGAATAGCCCCGATGCGAAAGAGGAACAGCCCCTTAAACTAAATCGTAGACGAGTTTATTTGTATCCCATAGAAAAGTAAATCTCTGAAGTTGGACGAGGTCGGTCTTTGCCTTGAATAGATGGGCTCCTTTCGGGTATCAATATATTAAGTAATTACGAATAGGAGGATTCCAATGGATTATGTAGTCGAGGAGATAAAGGGTCTCTATCAGATCATCAAACTAAAGGAATTTCGTCGAACAAAGGCGGTTGCCTTCGATGTAATGGTGCAGTCCATGGTGCCAAAGATCGATGCCATTGACAGGGTATTACACGAGGGTCCTGCCGTCTCCCCAGGAGCCATTGGCGATGTGGACAGACCTTGGTATATGCATACCCACCAAGACGATAACTTATTTGTCTTAGCAGGCCTGCGAAATGTGGAACTCTACAACACGGAACACGGAAAGATCGAGAAATTCGTCGTCACCCCAGAATATATCTCGCACAATGGAGAAGTCGTCGTAGAGGGAGGTGCCGTGCTCGTCTGGCCAACCCATGTATTTCACCGCATCATCAGTGGAGAAGAGGGTTCTGCATCCATCAATCTGGCCACCCATTACGAGGGCATCGACATGAAAACCAACTTCAATATCTATGATCTGAACACGGAAACCGGTGAGTATAAGATGATTCGAGAAGGATACAAGGATCAAAAATAATTTGAAAAGCGTCTGCGAAGACGCTTTTTTTATTTCCGGACTTAGTCGAAACTTTTTTATTCCCAAAATATAACAACAGTCCGATGAATTCGCGTTAAAGCGTGATATAATAGAGTGGTATTTCGATAGGGATGGGATCGAATCAAAGGAATTTGACGAACCTCTCTATCCTATTTGGAGGAAAATATGAAATTATTAATGGGCAACGAGGCAATGGCCCTCGGAGCCATGCACGCAGGGGTACAGATCGTCACGGGATATCCTGGGACCCCTTCCAGTGAGGTGCTGGAGTATGTGTCGACGCAGAATGTCGACCGAAGTATCTATGTAGAATGGTCCGTGAATGAAAAAGCAGCCGTCGAAGTGGCAGCAGGTGGTTCCTATGGAGGCAAGAGGGCGCTGGTCACGATGAAGCAGGTTGGCTTAAACGCCGCCTCAGATCCCCTGATGAACCTAGCCTATATCGGTGTAGGGGCGGGAATCGTCGTCTTAGTCGCCGATGACCCAGGGCCAATCTCCTCTCAGACGGAGCAAGACACCCGTCAGTACGGCATTTTCTCTAAGATGCCCGTCCTGGACCCCTCGGATCCGGAGGAGGCCTATCATTTGATGCGATATGCCTTCGAACTATCTGAAAAACACAATACGCCGGTGATCATTCGCCCAACGACAAGGGTCTGTCATGCGACGGCATCCTTTGAAACGGCAGAACCGGTCACCTTGAAAGAGCAGAAATACTTTGAAAAGGATCCTCGCTGGGTCATCTTCCCAGCACTATCCTATCAGGCTCATCTGCGCATCGAGGATAGAAATCCAAAAATCGGCGGAGAATTCTCTAGGGGATCCTGGAATCCGATCACCGGAGAGGGAGAACTGGGCATTGTCTCCCATGGTACCAACCATCTATATCTACAAGAGATCCGGGCGGAGAAGGCTCTGCCCCCTCATAAATATATGAAGATCACCACCCCATTCCCCTTTCCTGAGGAATTGGGATTGGATTTTTTAAGGGGGCTAAAAAAAGTCCTCGTCGTGGAGGAACTCTCTCCTTATCTGGAGACACAGCTGCTCACCTTAGCGGGAAGACATGGAATCCAAGTGGAGATCCTAGGTAAATTGACCGGACATGTCCCTGCAGCTGGGGAGAACTCGGTGGAAGCCCTAAGGCCCGTAGTTCATAAGTATTTGGGTCTAGACTGCGATCAGCCCATTCAACCCGTATTAGAGGAAGTCACCATTCCCGTCAGGCCACCAGTCCTCTGCGCGGGATGCCCCCATCGAGGCGCTTTCTATGCCATCAAACAGGCGATGAAGGGCAAGAGATGTGTCTTTACTGGAGACATTGGATGCTACACTCTGGGCAATGCAAAGCCCCTGGAGATGGTGGACACCTGTCTGTGTATGGGAGCTGGGATCACGATCGCCCAAGGTCTAGCCCGTAGTGAAGAGGGTTTAACCACCTTTGCCTTCATCGGCGACTCGACCTTCTTTCACTCGGGGATCACGGGAGTGGCCAATGCCGTCTATAACCAGACGGATATCGTGCTGGTCGTCTTGGATAACCTGACCACGGCGATGACGGGCAAGCAGCCCCATCCGGGAACGGGTTTCACGATGATGCAGCAGCAGCATACCAAAATTGACATCCCTGGTCTATTAAAGGCCCTAGGGGTTTCCGATATCGAAGTCCTAGATCCCTTCCAGACCGATAAATGCATCGAAAAAATTCAAGGGATCTACGAAAAATCCGGGGTCCGAGCATTGGTCTTCGATTCCCCATGTATTAAGCTATTCAAACCCAGTCGGCTCTATGCCGTCAGCGATGCCTGCATCGGCTGTAAAAAATGCGTCCGCTCCCTAGGCTGTCCAGCCCTCATAAAGCGGGACAACCATCAGATCCAGATCGATCCAACCCTCTGTTATGGCTGTAGTATCTGTGAACCGATCTGTCCTACGGGCGCCATCTCGGAGGTGAAGTAATGGTCCAATGTCTATTTGCAGGGGTGGGCGGTCAGGGAATCGTCCTCGCATCGAAGCTGACCGGAACCCATTTTATGAACCAGGGTTACCATGTCCGGACCACCGAGACCATCGGCATGGCTCAAAGGGGCGGCTCTGTCACCAGCCATTTGAGAGCTTCAAAAGACCCAGTATACTCTCCCTTCGTCATCGCAGGGAAACTGGATCTACTCATCGCCTTAGAACCGGCAGAAGCCGTGCGCAATCTTAAGTACTTAGGTGAAAACACGAAGATCTTAGTCCATACTAGGCCGATCAAGCCAGTGACGGATACCTTGGCCAAAGAGAGCTATGATCCATCCGACTCCATCAAAGCTCTAAAAAATGCTTGTCCTGCAGTCTATGTCTTTGACTTTCAGGACCTCTTTGAGGAGCTGGGATCCGACAAAGTGCTAAACCTCGCCATGCTGGGAGCGGCCATCGGCCTATCGAGCCTTCCGACGACCAAAGAGGATATGATTTTGACCATCCGAGAGATGATTCCGGAGCGCTTTTTGAAAATGAATCTCAAGGCTTATGAAACCGGCTTTGAAAAAGGCCAAATCTACCATAGGGGAAAATGATGAAGATAGAAGTATTACAGAAGATTAAAGAGAAGATAAGACATCTTAAGACCATTGAGGATGGCTTTTACGCCGAGAGATACAAAGACGTGGAGGTCACAGACTCATTTAGCATAGAGGATTTTGAAGCACTGCCCTTTACCGACAAGGCTGATCTCAGGGATGCCTATCCCCTGGGAATCATGGCATGTCCCGAAGAAAAAGTAGTGCGCATCCACTCCTCTTCCGGTACCACCGGAACCCCTGTCATCATCCCCTATACCCAAAAGGATATCGACGATTGGACACTGATGTTCAAGAGATGCTACGAAATGACAGGCGTGGGCAATATGGACCGAGTCCATATCACTCCCGGCTACGGGCTATGGACTGCGGGAATCAGTTTTCAAGCTGGCGCAGAAGCCGTCGGCGCCATGGCCATTCCAATGGGCCCTGGCAATACGGACAAACAGCTCAAGATGATGATGGACCTAAAATCCACTGTCCTATGCTCCACCTCCTCCTATGCCCTGCTCCTCGCAGAGAGAATAGAGCAGATGGGCATTGGTGACAAAATCCATCTACACAAGGGTCTGATTGGCTCCGAACAATGGGGCGAGAAGATGCGCAGACGCATCTCGGACAGCCTGGGCGCCAAGCTCTACGACATCTATGGCCTGACGGAAATCTACGGCCCAGGAGTTGCCATCAGCTGTGACTACGAAACGGGCATGCACTACTGGGATGATTTCTTCTATTTCGAGATCATCGACCCAAATACTGGAAAAGTCCTGCCCTTTGGAGAAGAGGGAGAACTCGTCATCACGACCTTAGAAAAAGAGGGCGCTCCCCTGATCCGCTATCGTACCCATGACCTGACCCATTTTGAAAACGGAAGCTGCCCCTGCGGCAGCCCCCATCCTCGTATCGCCACCCTCAAAGGCCGTACCGACGATATGTTTAAGGTCAAGGGAGTGAATATGTTCCCTGCACAGGTAGCTGAAGTCCTGGGAGAAGTCGCCGGAGTCAGCTCAGAGTATCAGGTAATGATCGACCATCTCAATGGACGAGATATCCTCACCCTCTATTTTGAAGTGGACAATGGTCAGAACAAGGAATTTATGGAGGCTGAGGTCGCCGATCACTTCAAGCGAAAAATCGGCATAGGCATCTTCCCCAAGGCAGTCGACATCGGAGAGCTGCCCCGCAGCGAGAAAAAGACGACCAGAATTTACGACAACAGATATTAACATGCATCCCGGGATTCAATATCCCGGGATTTTTTATGAAAAACTTGATATTTTACACCATGGTAGCCCTTTCCTGAATTTCGGGGTATAATACTATCACTAAGAAATGAATTCGCTGAAAAAACGAGGCGAAATATCTGAAGAAGAGAAGAGTATAGGGAGGGTATTATGGATCTGGATAAGATTAGAGAAGCGGTAACGATGATATTGGAAGCAGTTGGAGATGATCCAAATCGAGAGGGATTAGTGGAGACGCCAAATCGAGTGGCAAAAATGTACCAAGAGGTCTTCGGAGGCATTGGACACGACGCCAGAGAGCATTTAGCCAAGACCTTTACTCTGGTGAATTCCGAGATGGTCGTCGAGAAGGATATCCCCTTCTATAGCATGTGTGAACATCATCTGCTCCCCTTTTATGGCAAAGTGCATCTGGCCTATCTACCCAATGGAAAAGTGGCTGGTCTTTCGAAATTGGTGCGCACAGTGGACCTCTATTCCCGCAGACCACAGCTACAAGAACAATTGACCCAACAAATCGCCGAGGCACTCTTTGAATTGTTGGATTCCAGAGGCTCCCTAGTGGTCATAGAAGCAGAGCATATGTGCATGAATATGCGGGGAATCAAAAGACCCGGCTCCAAGACCGTCACCTCCTATGCCCTTGGCGAGTTCAAGGACAACAAAGAACTCAAAGAGGAGGCGTATAAACTAATGGGGTTATAGATCTGAAAAACACCAACCGCATCTATGCACATCCAGAGTATCAGGATCTACTGCAAAGACTTGAAAAATATGAAGCAGAGAGGATTTTCTGCAAACATGACTTTCAGCATTTCATCGATGTGGCAAGGATACTCACAATCTACACCCTGGAGGAGGGCCTAGAGATCCCCAGGGACCTGATCTATACGACGGCCCTGCTCCACGATATTGGAAGATGTCTAGAACACGAGAACGGAACGCCCCATGACCAGGCTTCCGTAGAGATCGCAACAGAGCTATTGGCCGTTACGGATTTCTCCAAAGCAGAACAGGAGATGATCTTGACTGCCATCGAAGGACATAGAAAGGCAAATAATGCAGACCTGTTCTCCGAGCTCTTCTACAGAGCAGACAAGACTTCCCGGCTGTGTTTCCGGTGCCCGGCAAAGCCCCTGTGCAACTGGCCTGAAGAGAGGAAGAACAAGCGCATCATTATTTGACAAGGTGCAGAAATGGACTATATCGAGATAAAAGAACTGACCGTATTTGCCCACCACGGAGTGTATTCCGAAGAGAAATATCTCGGGCAAAAATTTGTAATCAGCTGTAAACTGTATTTGGATACCTATAAAGCCGCCCATTCCCGTTCCCTAGAGGACTCGGTGCACTATGGAGAAGTCTGCGATCTGATCCATAGTGAGTTCGGCAGAGAATCCTTTGATCTCATTGAAACTGCAGCCGAAGAGATCGCAGCGAAAATCCTATTCGCCTATCCCATGCTCAAAGGCATCGAACTGACCCTGGCCAAACCATGGGCTCCAGTTCATCTGCCCTTAGAGAGGATCCAAGTGGTCATCCACAGATGCTGGACCCGCTGTTTTGTGGGTCTGGGGTCCAATGTAGGTGACAACGAAGCCAATTTGGACCAAGCCATGAAACTCTTAGGAGAAGTACCCATGATCCGTGATCTCAAAGAATCCGATCGCCTGATCACCGATCCCTGGGGCGTGGAAGATCAAGCAGTCTTTCTGAACAGCGTCGCCTCCTTCGAGACCACCCTCTCCCCCCACCAACTGCTCAAAAAACTATTGGGCATAGAAGATGCCATGGGCAGAGTGAGGGAACAACACTGGGGTCCCAGAAATATCGACCTGGACCTACTCTTCTATGGAGACAAGATCATCTACACCGAAGACCTAATCGTCCCCCATCCCTATATCTGCGACCGGGAATTCGTACTCATCCCAATGGCCGAAATCGCCCCCTACTGGAACCATCCCGTCCGAGGGCGAAATACGAGGGAATTATTAATCGAATTGAATTTGAGTAAATAAAAAAAGAGTCTGCCAGGATCTCCATCATATAGCATGGGATTCCCAGCAGACTCATTTCGTTTTGAGCAATTAGTAAAATGTAAATGATCTGCTAGATTGGAAACTCTTTATACAGGGATTACCTGAGCATCTCGTCGGGTTAGGGCTCGGGCGGTCGCTAACATCTAATTCTATTATCACATTATCGATCTTAGAATCTAATCAACTT
>JAUNUQ010000037.1 GCA_030538075.1 Tissierellia bacterium | reverse complement strand
TACGGGTGTTCACTACGAGGCCGGATACGATCTACGGGGCGACTTATATGGTCATTGCCGTGGAGCATCCCATCATCGATCGATATCGGGATCGGATCACCAATCTGGATGAAGTGTTGGCATACCGGGAACAGACGACGAAGAAGTCGGATTTTGAGAGATCGGAACTGGCCACGGAAAAGACTGGAGTTCAGCTGAAGGGGCTGGACGCCATTAATCCAGCAACTGGGGAGCGAATTCCCATCTGGATCTCTGACTATGTTCTGATGACCTACGGAACGGGCGCCATTATGGCGGTACCCGCCCATGATACTCGGGACTATGAATTTGCGGTGAAATTTGAGATGCCCATCATCGAAGTGGTCGGCGGTGGAGATATCACAAAGGAAGCCTACACGGATTCGGAAGAGGGCATTATGGTCAATTCGGAGATCCTAAATGGTCTGACTGTGCCCGAGGCAAAGGCGAAGATTGAGGAGTTCCTGGTGGGCAAGGGGCTGGGAACGAGCAAAGTGAATTACAAACTCCGAGACTGGGTCTTTTCAAGACAGAGGTATTGGGGAGAGCCGATTCCACTAGTGGACTGCCCAAGCTGTGGTTGGGTGCCGGTCCCATACGAAGAACTACCGGTGCTACTTCCCCAAGTGGAGGAATATGAGACTACGGATACGGGAGAATCACCCCTGTCCAAGATCGATGAATTTGTCAATGTGACCTGTCCAAAATGTGGAGGAGCTGCGAAAAGAGAGACGGACACCATGCCCCAATGGGCAGGTTCCTCCTGGTATTTCCTGCGCTACACCGATCCGAATAATAACGAGGCATTTGCCAGTCGAAAAGCCCTCGATTATTTCACGCCAGTGGATTGGTACAATGGCGGTATGGAGCATACGACTCTGCATCTATTGTATTCCAGATTTTGGCATAAATTCCTCTACGACCTAGGACTGGTTCCCTCGAAGGAGCCGTATATGAGAAGGACCTCCCATGGGATGATCCTGGGCCATAATAATGAAAAGATGTCTAAATCCCGCGGGAATGTCGTGAATCCCGATGAGATCGTCCAGGAATACGGTGCGGACACCCTCAGGACCTATGAGATGTTTATCGGGGACTTTGAAAAGAGTGTGCCCTGGTCCGAAAATGGCGTCAAGGGTTGCCGAAAATTCATGGAGAGGGTCTGGAATCTGCAGGAAATCCTAGGAGAAGGTGAGGCCTACACGGCGGAACTGGAAATCCTGATCAACAAGACTATCAAAAAGGTCACAGAAGATTATGATACTTTAAAATACAATACCGCCATCGCCCAATTGATGACCCTATTAAATGAATATCGGGCGAAGGGACAGATTAGCCATGGGGATTATCAGATCCTACTGCTGCTCTTAAACCCAGTGGCTCCTCATATCACGGAGGAACTATGGGATAAAATGGGCTATGGCGGACATATTACGGATCAGTCTTGGCCTAAATATGACCCGAATAAGCTGACGGAGGACCAAATCAAACTGCCGATCCAGATCTGTGGCAAGATGCGAGGGACCCTTCTGGTTCCCATTGAAGCGTCGGAAGAGGAGATCCTCAAGGAGCTGGAGACGACGGATATCTATACGAAATACGTCGCTGGCAAGAATCTCGTCAAGGTCATTCACGTGCCCGGGAAGATCTTCAACCTGATCGTGAAATAGGAGATCAGCAGATTGCAGAAGAACCTTGAATTCTTGAAATATTCTTCAATATGTAATATACTCTCTTAGTATAATTTTCTAATGAACGAGGACGGTGGATAATGGAAGAAATAAGTTTATTACAACTCTGGGATGGGATCCGAAAGAGATTGCCGATGATTATCGTCTTGACCTTGGTCGTGGGATTGGGTTCTTTTCTGATCAACAATTTTGTGCTCCCGCCAAAATATGAAGCATCGACAACGATGCTCATCAGTAAGCCGAAGGACTATAATCCGCAAGGTGCAGATCAGATTAACTACGATGATATTCTAGTCAATCAGAAGCTCGTCTCCACGTATAGCGAGATCATTCGATCTCGTGGAATTGCCAAACAGGTGATCGATAACCTGGAACTGGATTTTGATTTAGCAGATTTCGAGGACCGAGTGTCGGTGCAGACGGTAAAGGATACGGAGGTCATCTCCGTAAAGGTAGTGGACACAATCCCAGAGAGGGCGATGGACATCGCCAATGAGACTTCAGAGATCTTTCGAGATTCGATTAAGGGCATCATGAGCATTGATAATGTCAATATTCTAGATGCGGCAGAATTGCCAACGGTACCGGTGAGTCCGAGGGTTTTACTCAACACGGTGTTGGGGCTGCTCCTAGGTCTGATGCTCGGTGTTTTCCTGGCAGTGATCCGCGAGACTACGGATACGACGGTTAAGACGACCGATGAGATCACCAAGGAGTTCAATCTGACAGTACTCGGTGTGATTCCCCAGTTCAAAAACGGAGGAAATTGATGGCAAAAAAGCACGATTACTATGGAAAGAGTTCGGTGTTGGAGGAGGCCTTCATCACCCTGCGCACGAATATTCAGTTCTCTGAGATCGACCGAAAGATCAAGACGATCGTCATCACCTCTGCAGATCCTTCAGAGGGAAAGTCGAGTGTGGCCTTTCGACTGGCCAGATCCTTTGCACAGAATAAAAACAAAGTGCTCTTATTAGACTGTGACCTGCGCAATCCCTCCATCGGCAAAGTCGCCGAGGTGGAGAACAATGTGGGGGTTACAAATATCTTGGTGGCCAGAACGGAATACCAATCGGCCATCACGCGGACGGAATCCGCACCGGATTTGGATATCATATTGACGGGACCCACTCCGCCCAATCCAGCGGAGCTATTGGGAACCCATGCGATGCAAGAGCTGCTGGATCACGTCAAAGAGGATTATGACTATATCATCATCGACACGCCGCCCGTGGGAATCATCTCCGATGCGGCCATCCTGTCTACGATTACAGATGGAGTCATTTTGGTCATGGCGCAGAATTCCACGGACAAGGCGGATATCAAGCGGGCGATCAACCGAATCGAGCATGTCGGTGGCAAGGTCCTGGGCGCCGTACTCAACAAGGTGGACATCTCCAGCAGGCGCGGCTCGAAGAACTACTATAACTATTATTAATTATGATTGATTTACACAACCACCTAATACCCGGGGTGGATGATGGGGCAGTGGATTTAGCTGAGAGTGTGCAAATGGTCCGCCAGTATCTGGAATCGGGATACAGGGGGGCAGTTTGCACCAGTCATTACTATCCGGGGGGATATGAGACGACTCGGCAGCTGATCGATGAGGGGATAGGACTCCTCTCCCAAGAGCTCCTGCGGCAGGGTTTAGAATTTGATTTGTATCCGGGAAATGAACTGTTTCTCGATATGGACACCGTTGAAAAGCTGAACGCCGAGGAGGTCTATTCTCTAAACAACAGCCGTTTTGTACTTTTAGAACTGCCCTTTCAGACGGAGCCGAACTACGGGATGAACATGGTCTATCAGCTGCAGCTGAAGGGATATGTCCCGATATTAGCTCATTGTGAGCGCTATACTTATGTGCAGAAAAATACGGATTGGCTCTTGGAATACATTCGAAAGGGATGTCTAATTCAAGGGAATTTGAGCAGTTTGCGATCACCGGAGGACTCTTCTACTCGAAAGACGCTACTCGAGCTGATGGATCGTCATATGATTCATTTTCTCTGTACGGATGCCCATGGGACACAGCTCAGATCCCCAGCGGTTGCAGATCTGTTCCCACAGTTAAAAGAGAGACTTGGCGAAGGGCGATTCCAGAGGATCCTTGTGGACAATCCGCGAAAGGTCGTTCAGAATCAGTTCCTATCCTCGAGTTATGATGATATACCGGTAGTTGAGAATCAGGAAAAGCCAAAGAAGAGAACTCTTTTTGAGCGATTTTTTAGGAAGTGAAGGAGGAGTTATGTTTCAAAAGCATCGAGTGATACTCGTTTTGATCGCAGCCATTGGCATCCTTTCCCTGAGTGCTTGTCAGACGGCCCAAGAAGAGGAGACCTATGTCTCTGTCCGAAAGGACAAGGAAGTGGAGACGGCTTTTGATCAGGTAAAAGAAGAAGAGACAGAAGTAGCTAATACGGAGACTGCGAAGACCCAGACTCCTACGCCGCCAGTCACAGAAGAACCTGAGACTGAGGAAGAAGAACCGGTTTCGTATCGGGTGACGGCGGATGTGCTGAATCTGCGAAACGCCCGGAACCAGACGGCACCAGTGCTGCTGGAGATTCGGTTTGGTTCGCTGGTCTCAGTGTCGGAGATCGACGGAGAATGGGCTGAAGTCACCTACGATGACACGGAGGGCTATGTGCGCTCCGAATGGCTTCAAGAGGTCGATATGATGGAGGCGAAAGCTTTTCGAACAGATATCCTCAGTAGTCAGTTCGCAGGGGCATATCCCCTGGGAGAGCTGCGCAGAGGAGATCAGGTGGAGGTCGTGGACCGATTTAATTTTGAAGGAACGGATTGGGTGCGGGTTCTCTTTGAGGGAATCGAAGGCTATGTGCCGGCAGAAAATCTAGAATAGGGATGGGCGTGGGTTTCCACGCTCTTTTTTTTGTGAAGGATTGAGATTTTACCCCATTCGCGTTATAATTGAGACGTGGCAAAGCATACAATACATAACAGGAGGAGAGAAATGATGAAAGAATATAATCCGCTGCATAGTGCACAACTGGAAATCCGCAAGGCCTGCGATCTGCTGAAACTGGACGAGGCTGTTTTTGAATTGCTAAAAGAGCCCCAGAGGGTGATTGAAGTGTCGATCCCCGTCAAGATGGACGATGGCTCATTGAAGGTGTTTAAAGGCTATCGCTCGGCTCACAACGACGCGGTAGGACCTGCAAAGGGCGGGATAAGATATCATCCCAATGTAAATTTGGACGAGGTGAAGGCCCTCTCTGTCTGGATGACTTTTAAGGCCTGTATCACGGGAATTCCCTATGGGGGAGGTAAGGGAGGAGTCACGGTGGATCCCAGCGAGCTATCAGAGGGAGAACTGGAGCGACTCTCGAGGGGCTATGTTCGGGGGCTGCACCGCTACCTGGGAGAGAAGATCGATGTCCCAGCACCAGATGTCAATACCAGTGGCAAGATCATGGCTTGGATGGCCGACGAGTACAATCTCCTCCATGGAGAGCAGGCTCTGGGCGTGTTTACTGGAAAACCGGTGGAATACGGCGGATCCAAGGGGAGAAATGAGGCCACTGGATTTGGGGTCGCCGTCATCACGAGGGAAGCTGCTGCCAAGAACGGCATCAATATGCAGGGAGCCAGAGTCGCAATCCAGGGTTATGGCAATGTGGGGAGCTTTTCGGCTCTGAATATTCAGAAGCTGGGGGCTAAGATCGTGGCGATACAAGAATACGACAAAGCCCATGGACCCTATGCCATCGTAGATGAAAATGGACTGGATTTTGAGAGGGTGATGGCAGAAAAATCGGAGAAGGGAACTCTATATGACCTTGCTGGAGCGACAAGGATTTCCGTGGAGGAGTTCTGGGGACTGGATGTAGATGTGCTGGTACCGGCGGCTCTGGAAAATGCCATCAACGAAGAAAATGCAGCTCTGATCAACGCGAAGATCATCGCAGAGGGGGCGAATGGCCCGGTTACACCGAAGGGAGAGGAGATCCTCAAGGAAAAGGGGATTGAGATCATTCCAGATGTGCTAACGAATGCCGGTGGGGTTACGGTTTCGTATTTTGAGTGGGTGCAGAATCTCTATGGGTATTATTGGACGGATCAAGAGGTGTATGAGAAAGAAGAGAAGATGATGGTGGATGCGTTCCAGGCGATCTGGGATGTAAAGGAAGCCCATCAGATCACCATGCGAGAAGCGGCATATGTATATGCGATTCAGAAGCTGGCTAAGGTGATGAAGCTTCGAGGTTGGTATTAGGAGAGGTAAATCGATAGGTTGAATATTTGTATTGTGCGTATAGAATAGAAAAAGGATCATTTCTCCATTTGGTTGAGAAATGATCCGTTTTTATTCAGGATTTTAAATAGAAGGGTTTCAAAGAGAGTGGATTAAGGTTCACGGCAAAAAGGGGTTAACCTGCTTCTCCGCCGAAGCCCTAACCCGGCGAGATGCTTTTCGAGCCGTAGGTAGGTCTTGTGCAAAGCTTTCCGAAGAGCACGCTTCTGCGATTTGTAGAAAGCGACTGCCCGAAGCCCGAACCCCACCAGGTTCTGTTGTATCTCTTTATCGAGGTAGTTCACATTATATTAGCTCTTGATCTCGTGCAATTCGGTGTCTTCATGGTATACTAGGATAAGAAAATTGTTTTGAAATGGAGAGAATATGTCTGGTAATCAAATTATCTTGTCGACTCTTTTAGGGATTGTCCTGCTGCTTTTTATGCTGCTTAAGACGAAGATTCACACTTTTTTGGCTTTGATTTTAGCATCTATTTTTATTGGTGGTTTTGGGGGTATGCCTCTTCGGGAGGTATTGGATGCTATGGTTTCGGGGTTTGGGTCTACGGTGGGGAGTATTGGAATTGTTTTGGGCTTGGGGATGATGATGGGGGAAGTGTTTGAGGTCAGTGGGGCTGCGAAGCGGATGGCTTATAATATGATCAAGTGGCTGGGGCGCAATCGGGAGGAAGAGGCGATGGCGTTTACTGGGTTTTTGGTATCGGTTCCCATCTTCTGTGATTCTGGTTTTATCCTGTTGGCGCCGATGCTGAAGGAGGTGTCCCGTCAATCGAAAAAATCTGTGGTTGGTCTGGGGATTGCCTTGGCTTCTGGACTATTTATCACCCATTCGGTGGTGCCACCGACGCCTGGGCCTGTTGGCGTGGCGGGGATTTTCGGGGCGGATATCGGTTCGGTGATCCTCTGGGGCATTGTGATTGCGATTCCGATGGCTGCAGCGGCGATGTTCTACGGAAAGCATATGGGTAAGAAGATCTATCAATTGCCTACGGATGATGGTGAGGAATGGAAACGGCCAAGACAGCCTCTGATGGTGCCTCTTTCGCCTGTTAAGATGGACGAAGAGGGGATGCCCGGGACGACGAATGCATTCTTGCCCGTTGTGATCCCCAGTATCTTGATCCTATTGGGGACTGGTGGGATGATGATGGGAGCTGTGGGGAATCTGGGCGAGGCGATCGCCTTCTTTGGAAACCCGATTGTTGCGATGATCATCGCCCTATTGATCGCCATCTATACTCTGACAAGGCGGATGTCCAGGGAGAGGGTTGTGGAGATCTTGGAGAAGGGGATTCAATCTTCCGGTTCCATCATCTTGATCGTAGGCGCTGGTGGAGCCTTGGGATCTGTGTTGACGACGAGCGGCATTGGACAGAATATGGCGGTGACGATTTCTCAGTCAAAGCTGCCCGCAATCTTACTTCCCTTTTTGGTGTCGACGATTTTGCGATTTATTCAGGGATCGGGGACGGTGGCGATGTTGACTTCTGCTTCGATCACCTCGCCGGCGATGCAGACTCTGGGTGTTGATCCGGTGCTTGCGACATTATCTGCCTGTGTGGGTTCCCTATTTTTCAGCTATTTTAATGATTCTTTTTTCTGGGTGGTCAATCGGACCATTCATATTACGGATACAGAAGAACAGCTTAAGGTCTGGTCGGTGACGACGACGATCGCATGGCTGGTGGGGCTTGTATGTCTGCTGTTTTTAAATGCACTCTTGTAGAAAATGAACAGTTTTGTGGACGGTTATTAATGGAGAGGAGAGCCTGAGATATGAAGACTTTAATAAGAGGCGGAATCTGCGTGACACCACAAGGTGTCACAGAAGAGGACCTGCTTTTGGATGGGGAGAAGATTGTAGCCCTCGGTGATTTTTCCAATTCGAAGGATCGCTATGATCGTGTCATCGATGCAGCCGGCATGTTGGTACTCCCAGGTCTGATCGATGCCCACACCCATATGGAGCTGCAGCAATCACCGGAGTTTCGCTCTGTGGATGATTTCTACACTGGTACGGTGGCAGCAGCCATGGGCGGTACGACGACGATCATTGACCATATCGGATTTGGACCAGCTGGATGTGAATTGGGCTATTCCATCGAGAAATATCAGGAGAAGGCGAAAAAATCCGTGATCGACTACAGCTTCCATGGGGTGATCCAGCATGTGGATGAGAAGATCCTAGAAGAACTGCGAGGTTGGGTTCAAAAGGGGATCCCGAGCTTTAAGGCCTATTCCACCTATGGATTCAAGATAGATGATCGGGGAATGTATCAACTCCTGCAGACTCTTAGGGCGGAGGGCGGGCTGCTCTGTGTCCACGCGGAAAATGACGAGATGACCAATTATCTGAGGGAACGCTTCCTTGAAGAGAATAGGACGGATGCGATCTATCACGCCTTGTCCCGTCCCAATGAGACGGAGGCGGAGTCGGTGGACACGATGGTGAATCTGGCGTCGATGGCGGAAGATGCGCCCTTGTATATCGTCCACACCTCTACTGGAGAGGGGATGGAGCGGATTGAATTTGCCCGCGAGAGCGGTCAGGAGAACCTGTATTGCGAGACCTGTCCCCAGTATTTGCTCTTGGATGAGGCTGCCTATTTCGAAAAGGGAAATGAAGAGGGACTAAAGTATATTATGGCGCCGCCTCTTAGAAGTGTTGAGGACCGTGAGGCCTTGTGGCGAGGCGTTGAAGAGGGGATTGTAGATGTGATCGCAACGGATCACTGCCCTTTTCTGCTAAAGGATAAGCATAAGGGCTTAGAGGACTTCACAAAGGCGCCCGGGGGTGCTGCTGGTGTAGAAGAACGCCCCAGACTCATCTTTTCAGAAGGGGTGATGAAGGGGAGGATCTCCCTTGGACGATATGTGGATCTGATGAGTGCGAATCCCGCGAAGATCTTCGGATTATATCCTCGAAAGGGAGCGCTGGCGGTAGGGAGCGATGCGGATATCCTCCTATTGGATCCCATGATCAAGGAGACATTGACAGTGGATGGACTGCATAGTAGCTGTGACTACTGCGCCTATGAGGGCATGGAAATGACTGGCGGAATCCATATGGTCTTTTCACGGGGGAAATTGATCGTCGAGGACGGTGTGTTTATGGGAAGCCGTGGGGACGGCCAGTTTTTACCCCGGAGTGCAAAAAAATAGCGGAATTGGGAGGATGACGATAATGGATGTGAGAAGAGATCTGATTGACTATGGAAAGAAACTTGTAGAATACAATTTGACAAAGGGAACTGGCGGAAATTTGAGTATCTTCGATCGAAAGGCGGGCATCATGGCCATCACCCCATCGGGTATCGACTTTTTTGCGATCCAGCCGGAGGACATCGTGATGATGGACCTTGAGGGCAAGGTGCTGGAGGGGAGGAAGAAGCCCTCAAGTGAATGGATGATGCACAGCCAGATCTATCAAGGGCGGGAGGACATCGACGCGATCATCCATGCCCATACCACCTTTGCCACGGTGCTGGCGACTCTGCGCTGGGATCTGACTGCCTCCCATTATATGATTGCGGTGGCGGGTCCGGATGTTCGCTGCGCCGAATACGCAACTTTTGGTAGTAGGGAGCTGGCGGAAAATGCCTGCCGCGCCATGGTGGATCGCCGAGCGGTGCTCTTAGCCAATCACGGGATTCTGGCAGGAGCATTGGATTTGGCAAATGCCTTCAATATCATCGAGGAGGTCGAGTACTGCAGTGAGATCTACTACCGGGCCAAATCCATCGGTGAACCGGTGATATTGGACCGCGCTGAGATGGATCTGATGGCGGAGAAGTTCAAGACCTACGGAAATAGATAATCAGTCCTTTTTAAATAGTGTATATGGGTCCCTGCCCTGGAGCAATAGGTCTTTCTTGCGACGGGGTAGGGCTTTTATATGCCATTCTAAGCTCATGGCCTCCCTTTTGGTGGATAGCTCACGAAGGTATATCATCTCCACGGGCAGTCGAGCTCTCGTATATTTTGAGGCAGTACCATCGTTATGGGCCTTTAGTCTCTTTTGAGGATCGACTGTCCACCCGGTGTAGAGGCTCTCATCTGCACATTTTAACATATATACATAGTACATCATCGATCCAGCCTTTCCATCACTTGGTTAACGACATCGTAGTCGAAGCCCTTAGATAGGAGGTATCGGTAGATCCGATTCCTCTCTTTTTGGTCTTTCAGGGAGCGCTCTCCCAACTTTTTCATTCCGAGCTCAAGGGCATTGCTCAGCTCCACCTCTTCTTGAAAGGGGAGAAATGCCTCCTCGATCCACTCCTTGGGCAGTTTTTTCCTGGACAAATCATAATGGATCTGTCTTTTGCTCTGTTTTTTATATTGGAACCGGTCTTCTACATAAGCGAGTATATAGGCTCGGTCGTCGATGAGGCCCAGCTTCTGTAACTGGGTTAGAATGCTCTGGGTTATTTCATGACCGATGCCCCTCTGACGAAGGCGCTCGCTCACCTCATGGCTACAGCGCTGCTGTCTTGAAAGATAATTCGTCGCGATTTTCCAGCCTCGATTGAATGCATCAAAGGATTCTAGTATTGTCGCAGCTTCATCTGGGAGCTCCTGCTCCACGGAAAGTCCCAGTTCTTCGAGTTGTTCGTATCGGAGCAGAAAAGTGCCCAGGGAGGTCTCTACATTAAAATTGCCATCGGCTTCTCGATAGTCGATCGCCAGTATTTGGATCATCGGAAGATGAGTCCTAGAGCCCCTGGGAGCATGGCCAACAGCATGGCGCCCAACAAGAAGAGGGCGACGATTCTCACCATATGTCGACTGTTTTTCATCATTATCACCTCCCTCTCATTCTATCATGTCCTAGATTTTTTTGAAATGGAGGGATTGATGTAAAATGAGTGGGAAATAGTTGTAATTGATGGGAAGTATGATAGAATGTTAAAAAGGACGGAGGTGATAGTTTTGAAGAATTATACGGATCCGAAGCTCCACAAGGAGTTCCAACCCCAATTCTTGCCCTTTGGTGAACCGATGGTCCCAGCTGAACACGAGATGCAAAAGCAGCTGATCGAGCTCAATCTGAAATATCTACAAGAGCTAGGACATCTCGAGTCACACAAATTCGTCTTGGAATTTGAACTCTCCATGATGAATCGCAATCTGGAAAGACTATCGGAAGTTCTGTCTTTTGGTGATGAATTGGACGTCAATCGGATTTTTCAATCTACCTGCGATGAATTCTATGATAATCAGCGCAAGGTGGAAGAGCTGATGAATGGGATCCAGAATATTGAGATGCTCAAATCCTCTGCTACTCTTGATCGGGAGGAGGGCCAGATCATGGAAGAATTAGATCGTGTCATCCGAACGCTACACCCCGATTATCGAAAGTACTTGGATCGTTGGTCCCAGATGGGCCCTAGCCCTCTAACGGGATTGGATCTAAAGGAGGGGACCGATCGACTGGTCGATACAGATGGAAGCCGTAAACATCCAAATCTATCGGATTATCTGCCTCGGGCAATGCTCGATTTGACCTCAAACGAGAAGCTTTTAGGGGAGAGGAAGGCAGAGCTCAACCAGACCATTGAGGATTTGAAGACTCTAAAGGACGAATTAGAACAACTATTCTTGGCACTGATACCCTATGACAGTGACCATTTAAATTGATGAGGTGATATGATGGCAGAGTTTAAATATGAAATCGTAGAAGAATTGGGAATCCTATCGGAGAATACCAAGGGCTGGAGAAAGGAATTGAATCTGGTCAGCTGGAATGAGAGACCAGCAAAATTTGATATCCGAGAGTGGGCTCCGGAGCATGCCCGAATGAATAAGGGCATCACGATGACGGAAGAAGAAGCCCGCGTACTCTATGAGATCTTAAAAGAGGAATTTGAAAAATAGATGATTATTACGGTCACCGGCGGAGCGAGAAGCGGCAAATCACGCTTCGCCGAACATTTTTTTAATCGGGATGAGGCGATCTGCTATATCGCAACGGGGAAAGCGTTGGACGAGGAGATGGAGGCGCGAATTGCGGCTCATCGGCAAAGTCGTCCTGCCCACTGGAGGACATTCGAACAGCAGGAGCATTTGGAGCATGCCTTGGGCGAGGAGGACCATTATATCCTAGACGATGTGACGAACCTAGTCGGGGAACTGCTCTATCGAGAGTCTCAGGATATGCGGGATCTGAGCGATTTGGTAATCCAGCAGGTGGAGGAGAAGAGCGTTCGGATATTGGACGATCTATTGGATTTGGCGCTAAGACGAGAAAAATCTATCCTATTGGTGACCAATGAGGTGGGATCTTCCATCGTACCAGAGAATAAGGCCGCCAGGGTCTTTCGAGATATTCAAGGCAGGGTGAACCAGCATCTGGCCCATCGATCGGATCAGGTCTATCTGGTCTGCTGCGGGATTCCGGTGAAGATCAAATGATAAAAGGATTTTTACTAGGGCTCCAGTTTTTAACGAGACTCCCAGTTGGAAAACCCATTGCCTTTTCCACTGAAAATCTGCGGATGGCCATCTCCTTTTTTCCGATTATCGGCCTGGTCATCGGAGGCATCGTCGCCATTCCCGTGGTGATCATCCCCTTTACGGAATACCGGATAGCGGGTCTACTCAGTCTACTCCTGTATATTTGGGTGACAGGTGGAATGCATCTGGATGGAGTGGCGGACGTGGCGGATGGATTTTTTGCCAATCGGGATCGGGAGCGCACGCTGGAGATTATGAAGGATAGCCACATCGGCGCCTTCGGCGTCATTGCCATCGCCTTGGTGCTCCTGAGTAAATACATCTTGTATGCTCAGCTGAGTCTGCATCCGGCCAGCATCATCGTCTCCATGGTGATCGCCCGCTGGATGGCGGTGGCGGCCATCAATTGGAAGAAGACAGCTGCCACTGGAAGTGGAGAGATGCTCCGAAAGGCGCGCATTGGCTCCAGAGCCGTCGTGCTCTTAGTTGTATTGTTATTTACACTAGCCGTCTACAATGTCTATTACCTGATCGCAGTGGCGGTCTCCTTTTTTGTGATGCAGTGGATATGTCGTGCATCCGATCGAGCGATTCGCGGGATCACTGGAGACGTGTTGGGGACCATCGTAGAGCTCTGTGAGATCGCTGCTCTGCTCAGTTTTTGGGGGGTACATCTATGGACATAATATTGATTCGTCATGGGATGACTTTTGCCAACGAGGCGAAATCCTTCAGTACGATGGATACGAAACTCTCGCCAGCAGGTTGGGAAGGTCTTGATCAGACGAAGGAAAACCTGAAAAAATACGCATTCTCTAAGATCTACATCAGCGAAATGCACCGTACTTATGAGACTCTTTGCGCATTGGGCTTAGAGGACGAAAATTATCAAAAAGAGCCTAGGCTGAATGAATACGATTTTGGAATATTCAAGGGGATGCCTCGGGAGGAGATGCTCAGGGACTATCAGGACATGATTACAGCCTGGGGTGAAGATATCATCAATTATCGAGTGCCAGAGGGAGAGAATGTGCCAGACCTCATGGTCAGGGTGAGGGATTTTTACGAGCAGCTTTTGGACCAGGGGGAGAACTCCCTGATCATCACCCATGATGGCGTGATCCGTGCATTCTTGTGTATTGTCTTTGATACGACAGAGGTTTACTCCAAGGTAAAATCCACCAATGGGGGAATTACGGTGATCCAAATTGAAGATGAGATTGCCAAATTACTGCGATATAACGAATACTGAGAGGAGGAGGGGATGTTTCTGAAAGGGGTTGCGCTCGTACTGGAAGGAGGAGGTGCGCGCTGTGCTTATACGGCGGGCATTCTCGACTATTTCGTGGAGAAGAATCTTCAATTTCCCTATGTGGTCGGCGTATCTGCAGGGGCGATCACAGGTGCAAATTATATTGGTGGGCAATACCGCAGATTTCTCTCTCGGATTATGGATCAGAAGGACGCTGCAGGGAAGGAAGAGGGATATGTCGGCGGTCGATTGGATATGAACCGGGTCCTGACCAAAGCAAATGAAACCTTGACGCCCTTCGAATTCGAAAATTACATGGATATGCCCATCGCATTTGATATCGGGGTGATGGATGCAGAAACGGGGGAGGGCCTCTATTTTGATGGAAAATCCGTCCGCTCTTCCCAGGAGCTGATCCGAATCGTCGCAGCATCGAGTGCACTGCCTGGAATTGCCTCTGCTGTTCGGCTCTACGGCAAGGAATATTTTGATGGCGGTTATACGGAAGCCATCCCCCTCTACCAGTCCATCCATAGAGGATATCAAAAGGCTGTGGTCATCTTGACGAGGCAGCGCAGTTATCAAAAGCCAGCGGAGCTACTCTCCGAGGAGAAACAGCAGGGCTTAAAGAGATATCCCCATGTGATCCGGAGAATAGAGGGCAGGCATGTGGACTATAATCGCACGAAGGTCTTCTTAGACTATATGGAGTCAAAGGGAGATGTGGTCGTGTTGGCCCCAGAAGATCCTGTGATTCACAGCGCGCTGGACTTTGATACCCAGCGGATGCTAAGGCTCTACCGTGCCGGTTATGAGGCGGGCAAGGACGCCTATATCGAAATTCGAAAACTCGAAGTACAGAGGAACGGCTGGTATGATTAGGCTGGTGCAGATGGCGGACCTGCATCTTGGCAGGCAGCTGTTCAGCACTGGATATCCGGCCTCCTATGCGAAGGAACGTAGAGAGGCCGCTTGGCATGCTCTGAAGACGGCCTTCGCTTTCGCCGAAGAGGAGAAAGCAGGGTATTTTCTCCTATGCGGGGATGTCTACGAGTCGGATTACTTTACCTTGGAGGATATGCTCAGACTTCGAAATGTGTTTGCCGGGCATCCGGATCTCAAGATCCTGATCTGCTGTGGCAACCATGACCCATATGACGAGGATTCCCTCTATCGCCTGGTCGAAATGCCCGGGCATGTGCAGCTCTTTACTCAGCCAGATCTGCATTTTTTTGAGTTTCCAAAGGACCGTCTGCGCATCTACGGATTCAGCTGGACGAGCTCCTCGCCAGCTGATCGAACGGAAGTCTCGGCTTCTCTAGATGATCAGTATACGAATATTTTGATGCTACACGGATCGGTGCCCACGGAGCCTGGATTTGCTAATAGCTATGATGCGCTGGAACTAAAGGAGCTGAAATACGACTATATCGCCTTGGGTCATATTCACGAACCGAAACTGCTTTCAGAGCGAATCGCCTATTCTGGAATCCCCGAACCGATGGATTTTGGTGAGGCAGAAGGGGGCGGGTTGAATTTGATCCACCTAGATGGATCCACTCTACATCGCAGTTGGCAATCCATTGCCAGTCGGGAGTTTCGAAGGCGGGAAGTCCACCTAGAGTACATGGATTCCGAAGGGGATGCCATGACAAAGCTATTGGCGCTTGCGGAACCAAAACATTTTTACCGAGTAACTCTATTGGGGGAGGTATCTCCCAGCTTAAAAGAAAAGATTCCCCTATGGGAAAAGGCCTTGAAGGACTCCTTCTATTATCTGGAGATTCTCGATCGGACGACGGGAGTGGACCAGTTGGAGGAGCTGACCAAGATGGACGCAGAGCTGATGGAGCTGCTTGAGCAAAATCTCGCTCAGTTGACACAAGAGGAGGAGCTGCGTGAAATGGCTCTGCAATTAGCCTGCCGCGCCTTATGGGAACAGGTGAATGGCGATGAGAATTAATCGGCTACAGATACATGCCTTTGGTAAGCTCCAAGATCGAGAACTGCGCTTTACGCCTGGTTTGAACCTGATCTATGGACCCAATGAGTCTGGAAAGAGCACGCTGATGGCCTTTCTCAGAGCGGCCCTGTATGGATTCAATCAGCCCCTAGGCAAAAACCGCAGGACTCAAAAGGAGCTGTATGAGAAGTATCGGCCTTGGTTTGATCATCGCTATGGGGGCTGGCTGGAACTGGATTGGAAGGGGCAGCAGCTGCGCATCTATCATGATTTTAACCACCAATATTTTTCCATCGAAGGATCAGAGGGTGAAGTGTGGAGCCATCCGGGTATTGATCTAGGGGATAGCCGCAGTATAGGAATGGCGCTATTGGGGATGAATGGCCTGATCTATGACCAATTGATCGCCCTGGATTCCTCTCGTTTGAGGCCCCAGGTCAAAGGCTGGGAGCAGCTGAGCAGATTTCTACTGGATCACTCGGGGATGACAACCCTTAGCGCCGCAGGGGGTCGCGCCGCCGACTTGTTGGGCCTTCAGCACATGAAGAATCGATCCATCTACAATAAGAGGGCAAAACTGTGCCAGGAACAGATCGCAGGCATCGAGGAGAAGTTGGCACAAAATCTCTTGGAGCAGATGAAAATCCCTGAGGGGAGACGACAGCTTCAAGTTTCAGAGGAACAGATGAGGATCCTCAGAATAAAACTATTTTATGGCGAACAGATCCTGCGATCGAAGAATAGGGAATCAGGTTCTCTCAAGGAGCAGGAGGCTTTGGAGGAGATCGATCATGAGATCAAAATTCGCCGAGAGAGCTTGGGGACTGGAGTCAGTATGGAGGAGTTTCGGTATCTGTCTTCCTTAGAATCGGAGCTACAGGACTGCGCCCATGATTGCCAAGCCCTTGAGGAGCAGCTGAAGAGGGATTCGGCTGATGAGGACCAGCCGCTGGACGCTTGGGATAGGGGACTGTTTCTACTCTCGAAGATATCTTGGCCAATGGTTTTGGGTATATGTCTTTTGGGTTTGCTACTGTATGGGGGGAATATCCTTCCGAAAAAGGCTCTTTGGCTATTCGCCTTTCCCATCCTCTTAGGGCTGACAAAATTCCTGTCTCCTCGGCTGATGGAGAATCGAGCTGGGGCGAGGCTTGATGAGGCAAATCTCTCCGTAAAAGAGGAGCTGCTGCAGGAACTAAAGGCGGCCGAGGAGGAACTAAGGCGCCTGTCGGCGGAGAGAGGCCGGATCTTGGAGGATGCTCAGGTCCGCGATATAGGAGAATATGGGCAAAAAACTGCGAGATTAGGGGAACTCAATCGGCTGGAATACCAAAGGGATCTACTAGCAGGGCATTTGCAAGTACAGGGGAGAGGATCCGGTGGGTCTGAACTGGACTTTTGTGTCCTGGAGGAGTATATGGGATTTGGATCCGAGGAGTTTGAGGAACTGAAGAGCTTGGAAGAGGATTTGACCCGAGAGATCTCCGTGCTGGAATACGAGCTGCAAAAAAAGGAGCTCGTCCTCAGGGAATCTAGGGATTTAAAGGAAGAACTTCAGGACCTGTTGAGAGAAGAAGAGCTTCAGGAGAGACAGGAGCAAAGTGCTGAGCTTGCCCATACCGCCCTTAAGAAGACGATCCAGCAGCTACGACAGCGACATGAAGCACAGAGCTCCGCGAAAATGGGGCGGCGACTTTCCCAGTTGACGAAGGGGCGCTATGATGAGCTCATCGTCGATGGGGAGCAACGGGTTTTTTTCCGGGAACCGAAGGAGAACCGATTGGTTCCGGTGGAGCAATTGAGTGCGGGGACGATGGATCAGGCCTATCTCTCGATTTTACTCTCTTCTTTGGATGGCGCTCAGGGGGAAAAGCGGGACTTGCCATTGCTCCTCGATGACGCTCTGGTCCAATGGGATGATAATCGCCTAGAGAGAATGCTCCAAATCTTGCAAGAGGAGTCCCAGCATCGACAGATCCTGCTGTTCACTTGCACAGCCAGGGAATGGGAAGCCAGCAAGAGGCTGCAGATCCAACCAAATATTATAGAACTGGTGCGGTGACGGAATGATATATGGAATTTCTGATCTACATCTAGATCATACGGGAAATAAATCCATGGAGGTCTTTGGACCGACCTGGGAGAATTATGAAAATCGAATAGAAGAGAATTGGAGACAGGTGGTCACGGAATCGGATACGGTATTGATTCCAGGGGATATCTCCTGGGGGATGCAATTGGAAGATGCCGCCGAGGATCTTCGGAGGCTCGACGATTTGCCGGGGCAAAAACTGCTGCTCAAGGGGAATCATGACTATTGGTGGGGTTCCCTTTCGAAGCTAAAGAGACTTGAGCTCAAGACCATCCGTTTTTTGCAAAACAACGCATATATGGTCGAAGGAGTGCATTTGATCGGCACGAGGGGATGGAGTTCTCGGGATAGCCAGGAATTCAACGATGGAGACGAGGTCGTATTTAAAAGGGAGCTGATCCGATTGCAGCTCAGCGCCGATGCCCGTAAGGGGACAGCTCCCACCATTGCCATGCTCCATTATCCCCCCTTTGACAAGACGGGCAGACCCAATGAGTTCGGGGAATTGTTAGAGCAGATTGGAGTGGACCTGTGCATCTATGGACATCTGCATTCAGAGGGGCTCTACGCTGCCGTTGAGGGGGTTATCAACACAGTGGAGTACCGCTGTATTTCTGCGGACTATCTGTCCTTTCGACCGGTATTATTATGGAGGTAAATATGGAAAGGGAACTGGAAGTAAAATTATTGGGAGTCGATGTGGAAGTGTTGGAGGAGCAGGTTCTGGCAAAGGGTGGAGTGCTCATCGCCGATGAGATGCAGACCAATATCCTGATTGAACCGACCACATATCCACTGATCGCGGCAGGTTCCTATCTGCGAATTCGAGAGACGGAGGATCTGTTGACGGGTGCGTTCTCAAAGGTGATGACCTTTAAGAGCAAACAGCAAAATGAATTGGTCCGAGAAAATCTGGAGATCACGAGCAGTATCGGTGATACACAGAAGATGCTGGCGATATTAAAGGAGATTGGCATGGGGAATTCCAGTGTCGGTACGAAACACCGCCGATCCTATTCCCTGGGTGTGGCGCGCATCGACATCGATCGATGGGATGTGGATTCTTTTCCCTATCCCTATGCAGAGATTGAAGTGCCCACCGAGGCGGACTTAGAAGCGGCATTGGACATGTTGTCCCTTGAAGGGGTGGAGGTCTCGACCAAGTCCATCAAGGAATTGCAGGACGAGTGGAGAAAGGGTCAAAGATGAGAATAGCGCACGCCGGTTTCCAATTCTATTGGAACGCAGCGTGCGCTTTTGTCTGGTCTTTTATTTTCGGTTCTCCTCGTCGACCCAATCCTTCGCATCCTCCACAGCAGCTTCTGTGGGTATGGCCACTCCAGAATCGGGAATCACATATTCAGTCTCATGATAGACATCCGTATGGGTATCTGTCTGTTGGGTTGCCTCTACGATTTTGTCTTTTTCATCCTTGCCAGTCATCATTTTACCTCCGTTCAAGTCAATTCAGCTACTAATTGATTTATACCCAAATATCCTGATGTTAACAGTTTGAGATTAAGTATTCAAAATCCGTATTCAGATATAAAAAATTGCAGAATGAAATTGACAGGAGAAAGGCTCCTATGGTATTATACTCAAGATAGCCGGACGGTAATTTGATTGTCCACTATGTATACTGACAAGCGAGGAGAGGAAAGATGTTAAAAGGAAGAAATCTGATTAATCCTGATGATTTAACCGTTAGCGAATTACATGAAATCCTGTCACTTGCTCAAAAAATAATTGAGAGTCCATTTGATTTTTCCGATAGTTGTAGGGGAAGAATCCTGGGGACTCTTTTTTTTGAGCCATCTACCAGGACGAGACTGAGCTTTGAGGCGGCGATGCTGCGCCTCGGGGGGAGCACCCTCGGTTTTTCTGAAGCCCTGTCCAGTTCAGCGGCAAAGGGCGAGAGCTTGATCGATACGATTCGAACGGTTGCCTGCTATGCAGATATTTTGGCGATGCGTCACCCCAAGGAGGGCTCTGCTGCACTGGCTTCGGAGTACACGACGGTACCGCTGATCAATGCAGGGGACGGTGGGCACTATCATCCAACCCAGACACTGACAGATCTGCTCACGATTGTAGAGACGAAAGGTGACTTGGAAAATCTGACGATTGGTCTATGTGGGGATTTAAAGTTTGGACGTACGGTCCACTCTCTATTAAAGACGATGACCCGGTTTAAGGGCAATAGATTTCTCTTGATTTCCCCGGATGAGCTCCAGATTCCCAATTATGTGAAGCGTCTCGCCTTTGATGAAAAAGCCCTGAGCGTGGATTATGTGGAGCTAGAGCGGATGGAGGATGTCTTGCCGGAACTGGATGTGCTCTATATGACGCGGGTTCAAAAAGAGCGCTTCTTCAATGAGGCGGATTATGTCCGATTGAAAGACAGCTATATTTTAAACGCCAAAAAGATGCGGCATGCCAAAGAGGATATGATCGTCCTGCATCCGCTGCCCAGGGTGAATGAAATCTCTCTGGAGGTGGATTCTGATCCAAGGGCCGTCTATTTCCAACAGGCGAAATTCGGGATGTTCGTGCGAATGGCGCTGATACTGAAACTATTGGGGGTGGAATAGATGCTGAGTATTACGAGTATCAAAAAGGGAATCGTCATTGACCATATCAGCCCGGGCATGGGTTATGAGATCTTCAAACTATTAGAACTGGAAAAGGCAGATTATCGTGTGGCCTTGATCATCAATGCCTCTTCAGAGAAGTTTGGACGCAAGGATTTGATCAAGATCGAAAATGAGATCGATTTGGACCTCAGGGCCCTGGGAATCCTCGACGACCAGTTGACCATTAATATCATCGAGGATGAGAAGATCAGCCGAAAGATCATCGTGGAGTTACCGGATTCCTTTGAGGGGATCTTCACCTGTAAAAATCCCCGCTGTGTAACTACTAGTGAGAGGGATATGGTGCAGAGGTTCACTTTGGTAGACAAGAGCCAAAAACTCTACAAATGCGACTATTGTGATCATCTATTGAATATGGAGGAATAAATATGCGAATCTGGATTCAGAATGTCCGCACGGTGGACCATAAGACGGATACGATGCAAGATGTGCTGTTTGAGAATGGGCGGATTGCCGCCCTTTTCCTGGGGGATGAGCCCCAGGCAGATGTTGTGATCGACGGGCGAGGCCTCGTGCTGATGCCCTCTTTTGTGGATCTCCATGCTCACTTTCGGGATCCTGGCTATACGCAAAAAGAGACCTTGGAAACAGGTGCCAAAGCAGCTCTTCGAGGGGGATTTACGGCGGTCTGCACCATGGCAAATACAAATCCAATCTGCGACACCATTGAGAGATGGGAGGAGATTCAAAGGCGCAGTGAGGCATTGGACTTGATCGACCAATACCAGATCCTGGCTGTGACGGTGGGCTTCGATGGCAAGACTTTGACGGACCTCAAGGATGTCCCCGATGGACTGCGGTTTTTATCGGATGACGGGAAGGGGATCTTGTCCAATCAGACGATGCTGGAGGCTTGCTACGGTGCAGTGCAGGCAAAACTGGGTATAATGATACACGCAGAGGATCCGGATCTGTCTCCGGTGGACTATCGGGTAGCGGAGGAGATCATCACAATCCGCGATCTATACCTGGCAGGCTATACCGGTGCGAAGCTGCATATGTCCCATGTGAGTACCAAGGGCTGCATCGAGGCGATCCGCATCGCCAAGGAACAAGGGGTCCAGGTGACCTGCGAGGTCTCGCCCCATCATATCAGCCTCTATGATCTGGATTATCGAGTCAATCCGCCGATCCGAAGGAAAGGCGATGTAGAGGCGATCATCTACGGGATACAGGATGGTACGGTGGATGCCATTGCCACGGATCACGCGCCCCATACCCCTGAGGACAAGGCGGCAGGCGCTCCTGGAATGGTGGGATTGGAGACGGCTTTTGCACTGTGCTATACCCATCTGGTGGAGCCAGGATATATCGACTTAAAGAAGCTATCTCAGCTCTTATCCAGAAACCCTGGCCGGATTCTGGGGATGGATCACGGCGAGATCGAGGTGGGCAAGAGAGCGGATTTGGTCTTGGTGGATCTGGCGAAGACCATGGAGGTTGTGCCGGAGGATTTTGCATCGAAATGCAGGAATACTCCCTTCGAAGGGATGAAATTGTCAGGGGAGATCGTCAGCACATTCAGAAATGGAATCATTAAATACAGTAGGAGGGATGGATTTGATCATTGACAAATTGTATGAACGCGTAAAGGAGAGGGGCTTTGTCTGTGTGGGACTGGATACGGACTATGATTATGTCCCGGAGAATATGCGCAAGGGGGGCAGTGTTGCAGATGCTCTTTTCCTCTTCAATCGGGAGATCATCGATGCGACGCATGACATCACTGGCATATATAAACTGCAGATCGCTTACTATGAGGCCTATGGGCTGGAGGGGATGTCTGCTTATGCACGGACCATCGAATATCTCAAGAGCAAGGATCTGTTGAGCATAGGGGATGTGAAACGAGGAGATATTGCCGCCACTGCTAAGATGTATGCGAAGGCTCACTTTGCTTCCGAATTTGCCGTGGACTTCATCACCCTAAATCCCTATATGGGCTTTGACAGCATCACTCCCTACTTGGAGTATTTGGAATCCGGTGAGAAGGGCGTATTTGTCCTCCTGCGGACTTCGAATCCCGGCGCCAAGGACATCGAGTATTTGGAATACGAAGGCAGACCCCTCTACTATACCATCGGCGATAAGCTGGCTGAAATGGGCGCATCCTATATTGGAAAATGCGGCTATTCTTCCCTGGGTCTGGTCGTAGGGGGCACCTATAGCGAAGAGGCATCCGAGATCCGCAGTCGATATGAGAACTCCTTCTTCCTGATTCCCGGTTATGGACATCAAGGGGGAAAAGCAGAGGATATTCGCCTCTATTTGAATGATTTCAATGGCGGTGTGGTGAACTCGTCCAGGGGAATTATCACCGCCTATAAGAAGCATGAGAACGGCGAGACCATGGTGGGAGAACATGCCAGAGATGCCGTTATGACAATGTTGGAGGATATCTATGGCAATCGTCGGTAGTTATCGTGAGGGTGTGATTCGCAGCAATGAAAAAGTGGGGGAGAATGTATATAAGCTGGTGGTAGAGGGCGCCTTTGACGGGGTACCCGGTCAGTTTTATATGCTAAAGGCATGGGGGATACAGCCTCTATTGGCCCGCCCACTGAGTATCTGCGACCTAGATGAAGAGTCCATCACCTTTTTGTATCTGGTGGTCGGGACTGGTACGAGAATCCTGTCCAAGCTCCATGCAGGGGATCGGCTGACTCTCTTAGGTCCCCTTGGCACTGGATTCAGCTATGAGGGCGTGGAGACTGCAGCAGTTGTGACAGGTGGAATCGGCATCGCTCCGATGCTCTACTTATTGAAACATCTGCCGGGAAAAGTGGACCTATACGCTGGTTTTCGCGATGAGAGCTATTTTCTAGAGGAATTAAAGCCCTATGTCAACGATGTTTATCTGGCTTCGGATTCAGGGAATGTGGGCATATGCGGCACTGTCTGTGATGTCTTTGAGGACCGAGGATATGATGCGGTGTTCTCCTGTGGACCGAATCCGATGTTTGCATCATTAAAGAAATTGGTGGATCCAAAGAAATTGCAGATTTCCATGGAAGCCCATATGGCCTGCGGAATTGGAGCATGTCTGGGATGTACTGTGGATACATTGGACGGGATGACCCGTGTCTGCACAGATGGACCGGTCTTTTTGGCAGAGGAGGTGAATTTCGATGCTTAAGACGAATCTCTGTGGCATTGAATTCAAAAACCCCGTGATCGCCGCATCTGGAACTTTTGGATTTGGAAGGGAATTTGCCCCCTATATGGACCTGAATCTGCTGGGTGGGATCTCGACAAAGGGATTGACCCTCCATGCGAAACAGGGGAATATCGGTCAGCGTATCCACGAGACGCCTGCGGGCATTATGAATAGCATCGGATTACAGAATCCATCGGTGGAGAGTTTTATCCGAGATGAGCTCGCCTATATGCAGGGTTTTGATACACAGATCCTCGTCAACTTGGGAGGGAACAATCTGCAGGAATACCTTGAGGGGGCTAGGCTGCTGGAAGAGACGGATATTCGCATTATCGAACTCAATATCTCCTGTCCCAATGTCAAGGAAGGGGGGATGGCATTTGGTATCCGCTGCGAGTCCGCCTATGAGGTGGTCAAGGCGGTGCGCGAGGTCAGTTCAAAGGTCTTGATGGTGAAGTTGTCCCCGAATGCAGATGGGATTATCTCTGTGGCTACGGAATGTGAGCGGGCGGGAGCGGATGCCCTATCTCTGGTGAACACCTTTAATGCCTTGGCCATCGACATCTACCGCAGAAAGCCCATCTTTGAAAATGTGACGGCAGGATTATCTGGTCCTTGTATCAAGCCCATCGCCCTCAGGATGACGAGAGAAGTCGCCCAGGCGGTGTCCATCCCCGTAGTGGGAATGGGTGGCATCATGAATTTTGAGGATGCGATCGAGTTTATTATGGCAGGTGCGACGGCCATTCAGGTGGGAACGGCAAACTTTATTGAACCCAGGGTGATGCTTGAGATCATCGAGGGAATGGAAGAGTTTATGCGTAGGGAAAATATTTCGGATCTCTCGGAGATTCGTGGAATCATATAGGAGGTATATATGACGGACGTAAGACAATTGTTGATTGACAGCGAAGCCTTTTTGAGTGGACATTTTCTGCTCTCTTCTGGGAAACACAGCAACGGCTATGTGCAATGTGCAAAGCTGTTGATGTATCCGGATCGCGCAGAGAAGGTATTGGCCATTGTCGCTGAGAAGGTGAAGGGTTTAGGGGCTGAGGTCGTGGTTGGACCGGCGATGGGAGGCATCGTGGTCAGCTATGAGTTGGCTCGACAGCTGGGATTGCCATCGCTGTTCACTGAGCGAGAGAATGAAGTGATGACTCTGAGAAGGGGATTTCACCTGGAGCCAGGGGCTAAGGTGTTGATCGCTGAAGATGTGGTCACGACGGGTAAGTCGTCGCTGGAGGCCATTAAGGCAGTTGAGGCCCATGGTGGTGATGTGATCGGGGTTGCATGTATGGTGAATCGAAGTGGACTTACGGAAGTAAATGGGCTGCCGATTTATTCTTCGATCGACTTGGATATTCAGACTTATGATGAGGAATGTCCGCTGTGTATTGATGGAGTAGAGCTGGTAAAACCGGGGAGTCGAAAGAAGTTTTAGGAAATTGAATGAGTTTTAGAGGAAAGACCTAGTCGAGAGTGATTGACTAGGTCTTTTTCGAAGCCCTAACCCGGTGAGATGCACTTCGAACCGTGGTAGGTCTTGTGCAAAGCTTTCCGAAGAGCACGCTTTAGCGATTCGTAGAAAGCGACTGCCGAAGCCCTAACCCGGTGAGATGCTCTTCGAGCCGTAGGTAGGTCTTGTGCAAAGCTTTCCGAAGAGCACGCTTTTGCGATTCGAAGAAAGCTACTGCCCGAGACCTAACCCGACGAGATGCTTCTCGAGTCGCTGGTAGGTCCGATGCAAGGCTTTCCGAAGAGCACGCTTTAGCGATTCGTAGAAAGCGACTGCCGAAGCCCTAACCCGGTGAGATGCTTCTCGAGTCGCTGGTAGGTCCGATGCAAGGCTTTCTGAAGAGCACGCTTTAGCGATTCGTAGAAAGCGACTGCCGAAGCCCTAACCCGGTGAGATGCTTTTCGAACCGTGATAGGTCTTGTGCAAGGCTTTCCGAAGAGCACGCATTTGCGATTCGTAGAAAGTGACTGCGCTGCCTTTGAAGAAAATCTCGGCATGATTTCTCCGGTGGCTCCAATGGTACTTTGCAGAGAATCTGGGTGCTGGAGCCACAAGAACTCCGTACTCTTCGTCAAAGCCCTAACCCGGTTAGATACTTTAGAACTGGGATCATTGAGTCGCACGGCAAAAAGGGGTTAACCAGCTTCTCCGCTCCGTATTTGGAGAAAATCACGGCTCGGAATCTCCGGTGTCTCCAATGCACTTTGAGAAAGGGGGTGCTAGGGAGACACAAGCACTCCGATTCCTGCGCCGGATTTTCTTCCCAAATACTCCGAAGTCGAATCTGGCTAACCCCTTTTTGCCTAATGATAAGATGAATATAGAAGGGATAAGATCCTTGTGTCAATTATGTAAGAAAAGAACGAACGTAAGTTACTACCCGAGACCTAACTAGATGAGATTTTTTAGAACTGGGATCGTTAAGGTGCACGGCAAAAAGGGGTTGCCCCGCTTCTCCGCTACGCCTTTGGAGAAAATCTCGGCTCGATTGCTCCGGTGGCTCCAATGGTACTCTGTAGAGAATCTGGGTACTGGAGCCACAAGAGCTCCGCAATCTTCGCCGAAGCCCTAACCCGGCGAGATGCTTTTCGAGCCGTAGGTAGGTCTTGTGCAAAGCTTTCCGAAGAGCACGCATTTGCGATTCGTAGAAAGCGACTGCCGGATTTTCTTCCCAAAGGCTCCGAAGTCGAATCGGGACAACCCCTTTTTGCATTACTGTAAGACAAAACAAAGGTGATTAGATTCTAAGATCGATAATGTGATAAAAGGATTAGATGTTAGCGACTGTCGAGACCTAACCCGACGAGATGTTTCTCGAGTCGCTGGTAGGTCCGATGCAAGGC
>JAUNUQ010000036.1 GCA_030538075.1 Tissierellia bacterium | reverse complement strand
CTTCAATAGAATACCAAGTTTTCTCTCCCCTGTCAAGGGGTTTTTTCTGTTTTTTGCTTTTTTTCTCTCTCGTTGTCAAAGTGACTAAATATCGTAAATTGCCTTGATCTGTCGGATATTTTCCAATACTTGCTCTGGAATATCTCCATATTGGAGGATGATTTCCAAATCTACTTTGGCAGCTTCTCGGTTTCCCATGGCGAGATGTACGACGAGTCGGTTGTATAGGAGCTCTGCATCTTCATAGTAGAGCTGCAAGCCCTCTTCGATGACCTGCAGGGCTTCTAAGCTGCGTTCTTGTAGATAGTAGGAGACCGATAGATCCAGAAAGAGTTCTCTGTAGTTCGCTCCTTTTTCCAAGGCTTTTTCGTAGTAGCCCAGGGCTTCTGCTTCATTTCCAATGCGAGAGTGGACGACACCCAAGTAGTAATTGAGTATGCCTGAATCCTCTCTGCGCAGCCCCGCATGCAGGTATTCCAGCGCCTTTTCATAATCGCTCCGCTGAATGGCACTGATGGCCTTCTCCAGCTGCGCTCCAATTTCAACGCCGGCGATACGATCTCGAATCTCCTCTTTGACTCCTTCGTCATCTAGATAGGTCAACGCCTTTTGAAAGAAATGATATGCTTTGAGCTGAAAACCCTCTTGTTCGTAGATATTACCCAATTCATAATAGCTAAGGGGAAAGTCCTCCTCCTCTGCTATGACTCCTTCGAGGATGCGAATTGCTTCCATTCGAAGTTCGTTCTTCTCTTCTATAGAGCCCTGATGATAGAGCAATCGACCATAGTTCGTTTCGCTAAAGGGAGTGGCCAGGTCGTATTGATGTAGAAAGCGAAAATAGAGTAGTGCCCTCTCATCCTCTATCTGCATCCATCGGATCCCCTCAGATAATACATATTTGCCGATATTCTCGGTCGTGTATTCTAAGAGCTTCCAGTAGTCTTCGCCAAAGCTGGCATCTGAGTCAGCAGCCAAATGGATGATGATTCCATCAATAAACTGTTGCAAACTGACCCCGTCTTGAAATCCCTCGCCTTTTAGTTCGCCAACCAAGGTCTTCATATATATGGGCAGGGGAATTCCAACAAACTCTTTTAGTTTCGGTTGCTGTATGCCCTCTTTTATTTCGAGATAGCCCAGCTTTTCCACTTCCTGTTGAAAATACTGATCCACTACATTCATTCACCATGCCTCCTCTGATACTCTCGGCCGCGGATGGAGGAGCGATGAAGTAGCTTATATAGATGGCCACGGTAGATGAGCAGAGCACTGATCAATACGAGATAGATCAGATTGCCAACCGGATTGGCTATGGAGATCTGTCCAGGGAAGCTACTTATCAGATTGAGGTCCAGTCGTAAAAAATAGCCCAATCCAAAGAAGAGGATATTGACAAAACCCCAATTTAGCGGATTCTCAAAGACAAAGTTCAATCCAGACATCGCAGAGTTATATCCAAATATCTTTCCGATGTAGATGGTCTCCCCAAAGGCAGAACAGGCCCAGTACAGGAGCAGTTCCAATAGCAGGTAGACCATTGGCTGATAGGAGCCTGTGCCGAGGATTGCATCCAATAGCATCGTAAAGATATAGTAGAGGAAGAAGGTGTTGATCACTGGGGATAGGTACCGAGTGAAGCCCTCTTTGATATGCTTCAAGTAGAAGCGGTCGGTTTCAATGATCCCCTCCATAGTATAGAGCAGATGGGAAAATAGCATTGCGCGAACCAAGTACAGTAGCACGCCACCCATAAAACCCCAGGCGATGCCCGTGAAGACCAATAGCATCGCAATGCCAGTGTGGACAACCGCATAAATGAATATATGAAGAGCGAGCATGGGAAGATGCTTTAAGGATCGAAAGCTCTCCTTGATCGCCTGGGTCTGTACAAAGATAAAATCAGAAATCGGATTCATCCAGTCTCCTTTTCCTTTCTGTGATATTGATCACTATTTGTCCTCCTTCCGATGTTTCCATCGATTCTGGTAGCATCAGGAGTAAGGTATCTTCTCTCTTCCATTGCTCGATGGGTTGCTGTTCATCCATCCGATGGAAAAACCAAGCCATCGCTCCCGATTTAACCCAATCCCTTAGATCGGCATCTGTAGCAAGGGAGCTGATCTTCGGGTGAGCCGTCAGCAGGGCGTATACCTGTTCCAAGCGTAGGGCCTCAGTCTCCGGCTTTGGTACGAGAAGTTTGGTCGTCTTCTTATTACCGGAGCGGAAATAGTCGTAGCGGATTAAATCAGCGACCAGTTCCATGGAAATGTCCAGACCAAGTTCTTCCACAAAGGCAAAGAGGAGGTTGTATAATTCCACTCTGGAGAGATTTCGATAGAGCAAATCCCTTCTCACCCACCAATTTGCGAGGGTCTGATAGAATACCCATGGACTGGAAAAATAAGTCAATACATATTCCAGAGTTTTTTGAAAATACCCCTCATTGTAAAAACGCTCCACCACATCTTCTACTGCCTTGATAACCAAGAGATCTGCATAGGAGAGCCACCGGGTTGAAAGCAGTTCATAGGGCGCATGCTCTTGATAGAGTATGCCATATTCCCCAGCCTTTTCCCTGAGCATGGATCCCTTTAAGAGCTTGAGGGTTCCCAGCTGTAATTTATCGGGACCCATTCGATACACATCATTGAAGGAATTTCCAAAGCTGGATAGATCCTCATAGGGCAAGCCTGCGATCAGATCCAGATGAATATGGGCATTTTGATGGGAACGAAGCCTGTTCACCAGCTCGGCAATCGCCTCTGTACTCCCAGCCCGCTGGATCTTTTTCGCCGTTATGGGATTGGTCGTCTGCACCCCTATTTCGTACTGAAATAAATCCTTTGGAGCCCGTTCCAAAACCGCAAGCATCTGTTCATCCAATAACATGGGATGAAGCTCCAGGTGGAAGCGAGTGGGTCCAGGTCCCTTTTCGATCAAATGGCGGAGTATCTGTGTGGCATGCGGGTTCGCATTGAAGCTGCGATCCACTAGTTTGACCAAGGGGACTTTCTCAGTGATGAAAGTCTCCAATTCAGCAAGCACCTGGTCCACTGGACGAAACCGAGGTCTGCCCTGGGCTGATGAAAGACAAAACGCACAGCGGTAGGGACAGCCTCTAGATGCTTCGTAGTAGATATATTTATTCTCTTCAATAAATCGGTCGGTCTCATAGAGTATTGGAATCTGCTGAAAGTCCAAAGAACCAGGGGATTTTATCGGCTCGAAAACTCTGTCGCCAAAGCGATAATATAGTCCCTCGACCTCCTGTAAATCCCCTTCCTCTAGGGCTTTTAGTAGTTTAGGGAAACTGCATTCCCCTTCTCCTGCCAATAGATAATCGACTGCCGGGTTCTCTTTCATAAAGTTCAGACTCTCATAGGAGACCTCCGGGCCGCCCAATAGGATCTTTGCACTGGGAATGATCTTCTTTAAACTAGGCAGAAGTCCCTTGATGATCTGTACATTCCAGATATAGACGGAAAACCCGACTAGGTCATAGGAGCCCTGATGGGCCAATCGCAAAATACGATCGGTGTCATCGTTGATACTATAATCCACCCGATCGATTGAGGCGATGTCCTCTGCCGCCATCTGGAGATATTTTATCGCCAGATTTGAGTGGCTATACCTCGCGTTGAGTCCCAGTAATAGTACTCGGAGCGCCATTACATTTTCTCGGGAGATTGAATTCCTAATAGGGCGAGTCCATTTTGGATCACCTGCTGCGTAGCGGCCACCAGTGCCAGCCTTGCTCTTTTGGTCTTCTCATCAGCACTTAGGATGGGACAATTGTTATAGAATTTATTGAAGCACTTTGAGATCTCGATCAGCTGCCTAGTCACATAAGAGGGCTCATACTTCTCCATGGCCTCCACAACTCGTCTGGGGAAATCATAGATCTCCATGATCAATTGGGCTTCCGTATCCATTGTGATTGCGCTAGAATCAAAGTCAGGATCCACAGTTGTTCCAGCTTTTGCCAAAATACTACCGGCTCTGGCTTGGGTGTATTGAACATAGGGCCCCGTCTCTCCTTCAAAGTTAAGAGCCGAGTCCCAATCGAATACATAGTCCTTTATCCTACCATTAAACAACTCTTGGAACATCACAGCACCAATTCCCACCTGTTTTGAAACCTCTTCTTTATTCTCCAAATCCGGATTTCTCGCATCAATGATATCGCGGGTTTTTTCAATCGCCAAGTTCAAGACATCCTCTAAGAAGACGACCTGTCCCTTACGGGTGGAGAGGGTGACATCTTTTAGGCTGATCATCCCAAATGGCACGTGGACACAGTCTTTACTCCATGCGTAGCCCATCTTGCTCAAACAGGCTTTCAGCTGATTGAAATGCAGTATCTGCTCTGATCCAACGACATAGATATTTTTATCAAAATCATATTCCCGCTTTCGATACTGAGCAGTGGCGATGTCCCTCGTGATATAGGTCGAGGACCCATCCCGCTTGATGACGATCATATTGGGCAGATCTACATCCTCCAAGTCGATGATCATAGCCCCATCGGATTCCACCAGTAATTTCTTCTCATTCAGCTCCTCAATAACTCCCTCGATGAATTGTGAACTATAGGATTCCCCATTATAGGAGTCAAATTCGATTCCAAGCATTTTGTAGACCCGATTGAATTCCCCTAGGCTGATCTCCTTAAACCAAGTCCACAGCTCCACCGCTTCTGGGTTTTTGTTTTCCAACTCATTGAACCAGCGTCTGGCCTCATCCATTTTCTCTGGATCCTCTAGCGCTAGCTGGTTGTAGTCCACATAGAGCTTTAACAGTTCTCGAATGGGATCTTGATGAATTCGATCTCGATCCCCCCAGAGTTTGTAAGCGGCGATCATCATTCCAAACTGGGTCCCGAAATCCCCCAAATAGTTTACAGAGGTCGTATCATAGCCACAGAAGCGGTAAATGTGATTCAGTGCATTTCCAATGACCGTGGAGCGAATATGTCCAATGTGGAAGGGCTTTGCGATATTGGTTGAAGAAAATTCCACTACTGCTCGTTTCCCCTTCCCGATATCACTGGATCCGTATCCCTCGCCCCTCGTCAGCACCTCCGTGATGACTTCTCTTGCCAGCACTCCTCGGCTGACAAAGAAATTCAAGTAGGGCCCCAGTGGCTGGGCTCGATCGATGGAAGGGGGCAATGCCAATTTCTCGGACAGTTCCTGGGCTATGATCGGCGGCGCCTTGCGAAATGCCTTGGCCAATTTGAAGCAGGGGAAGGCAAAGTCCCCCATATCTCTGTCCGGCGGAATCTCGATCAGGCTCAATATTTCATCTAGGTCCATTCCCAGGTCTGAGCCCGCCAGCATCTCCGCCAATTCCAGCTTAAAATTTATCATAATTCCTCCTATTTTAACGTTGCGACGGTGACGCCGTCTCCTCCTTCGGAGAATTCACCAAAGCGCATTTTTCCAATTTGCCTGTGCTTTTTCAGATATTTTCGCACTCCTTCTCGGAGTACCCCTGTACCCTTGCCATGGATGATCCGCAGCTCTTCAAGGCCCATCAGAGAGGCATCGTCAATGAACTTATCCAGCTCCCGGATGGCCTCTTCAATATTCTGGCCCCTCAGATCGATCTCCCGTTCAATCTGCTGTTTGGATTTCTCCTTATAGATATTCTTTATTGAGCCTTTGGATTTTTCCTTGACCTGAGACTCTACCAGCCGAATTTGGTTTACATTGGAGTTCACCTTTAGAATGCCGATCTGCAGGATCAGATTTCCCTTTGCGTCGGGGAGCTCCACAACCTGTCCCCTCTGCCCCAATGCCACAAGCTCCACCTCGTCTCCTAGCTTGAGATCCTCTACAGAAGTCTTGGTCTTCACCCCTTTGGAAAAGGGATCCTGGGTCTCATAATCCTTCAGTTTTTCTCGCAGGCTATCTGAAAGACGATGCAGTTCCCGATTGTCTACGTTATCCCTGCCCGTCTTCGCACGATTCACTTCCTTGATGATATCCTGAGCATAGGCCCTGGCTTCCTCCAGGATTTTTTGGGCGCTTCGCTTTGATTCCTCAATCGCATCACTGCGTAAGTTTCGATTTTTCTCAATCTCCCGATCGAGCTTTTCTTTCCGCTTCGCCAATTCGTCCTCTAAGAGGCGAATCTGTGCACTTTTTTCCTCGATCACCCGTCGATCTCGTTCGATACTCGTGAGCACATCTTCAAATTCGATATTCTCCCGAGATAGTAGTTCCTTCGCTTCTCCGATTAGGGATTCCTCTAAACCCAACCTACGAGAGATCTCAAAGGCATTTGACTTGCCTGGCACCCCGATCAATAATCGATAGGTCGGACTCAAGGTATCCACGTCGAATTCCACCGAGGCATTCTGCACTCCCTCCGTCGACAGAGCATAGAGTTTGAGCTGACTGTAATGGGTGGTTGCAATCGTTCGAATCCGCCAACGCCTCAGCTTTTCTAAAATCGCCATGGCCAGAGCCGCTCCCTCCGTTGGATCCGTCCCAGCCCCCAACTCGTCTAATAGCACCAGTGAATTGGGCTGCATCAATTCTAGAATCGATACGATATTCGTCATATGGGAAGAGAAAGTGGACAGGGACTGTTCTATGCTCTGTTCGTCTCCAATATCCGAGTAAATATCGTCAAAGATGGCGATTTGGGATCCCGTCTCTGCAGGGATATGCAAACCACTTAAAGCCATCAGCGTCAGTAAGCCGACTGTCTTTAGGGTCACCGTCTTACCCCCTGTGTTGGGACCAGTGATGACGAGAGTCGTAAATTCCTCTCCCAAGCGGATATCGATGGGCACTTTAACGGCTACATTGAGAAGGGGGTGTTTCGCTTTTTTCAGATGGATGCGCCCCTCCTCGTTGAGTATGGGGCGAGTCCCTTGCATTTCCAAGGCCAAACGACCTCGAGCAAAGATGAAATCCAGCTCCGAAAGGATCTCCTGATTTGCCACCAAGGCGTCGTGATGTTCTGCGACATATCCTGTCAGCTCTCTGAGAATCCGCGTGATCTCCTCTTGCTCACGGGACTCCAATACCCGAATTTCGTTATTCAATTGCACCACAGACATGGGCTCAATAAAAACCGTTGCGCCCGAACCGGACTGATCGTGAACCACTCCCGCAAAACGAGAGCGATACTCCGATCGTACCGGCACCACATAGCGTCCACCGCGGATGGTGATAATGGGTTCTTGGAGCACTGTCTGCGCCGATTTCGAATTGATGATCCCATTGAGTTTGGTCTTTATATCGTCATTTTTTCTCCTTAGGGAGATCCGAATGGTGCGCAGCTCTGGGCTGGCGTCATCGGCGATCTCCTCTTCACTGACGATGGCCCTGCCAATCCTATCTTCAATCCCCTGATTCATATATAGACCGCTGATCATGGAGGAGATATTCCCAAAGGACTCGTCCTCCTCCTTTAAGTCCAAATATTTCTTTAAAGCCCGGACTCCTCGCAGGCTGTCTGCAATCCGGAGTAGGGCTTGAGGATGGAGGACGCCGCCCTTTACAGCAAAGCCCAACTCCTCCACCAGGTCATATAGACCATAGAGGGGCGGACTTCCGCTGCGGATGATCAGCCGCTGTCCTTCCTCTGTCTGTTCCTGCAGTCTTTCGACTTCAAGGACTGTATTGATCGGTTTCAAGTTCATGCATTTTTTTCGTCCAATCTCCGATTGGGCGGAATTCGCCAGCATTTTTATAATTTTTTCATATTCCAATACGCGTATGGACCGTTCATTCATCCGGTACACCTCCCTAGTCGATGGGCATGGTATAGTGTCCAGGTCCAGTTGGACCCAGTTTTTCTCTTATTTCAATTGGATCTATTCTCTGCCCCTTTCGAATCTTTTCGATCAAGGGGCGAATTTTTTCGTATTCGCTAGTGGACTCCACCGATATCGCCAAGGAGTTCACCCCCATCATTCGGAGTCGGTCGATATGCTCCAAACCACTGATGGCTAGATGACTCAGCACGATCGTCCTCTGTCCCTCCCGATAGAAGGGAAAGCTGCGTTTCTCTGCATCTACTAAATGATGTCCCCTCTGAAATCGGCATCGATGACAGATCCGATCGCAGTCGATCAAGGCAGCAGCTGGACAGTTGCGCAGTATCATCATTGGCAGTCTACCATAGACGAAGACCTCAATCCTATCTTTCGTCCTCTGACAAATGGCCTCCATCTCCTCCAGGGTCAGCTCTGGGGATAACAGAAAACGACTAGCTCCCCGTTCCCTGAGGGCATTGATCACCAGATGATTACTCACCTGCATCCCCAGGCCAGCTGTAATTGACCTATCCCCATTGTAGAGGGTGAAGTCCCCCAAGTTGTTGGCGTAGATGCCAGATCGTGGACCAAAACTTCCATGGAATCGATCAAGTACATCTGGATCCCCGACTAGAGGCATCGAATAGAGGAGCTTCTCCGCTCCCGACAGAGCTGGATCCACATCTTCTATCCCATTCGTGACGATACGGTCGAGGAGCGGATCTGACAACAGCGCTGTATCGAACTTCTTCACATGCAAACTGATCTCAGTTGCCCTCAGAGGACGGCGGACCATATTCACCATCAAGGGCGAAGAGGATGGGACCCCTCGCTGATTTCGGTTGGAGATGGCCGCTGTCAATTCCTCTACCGCACCGCGGCGGAGTCCATTTAGTTCCGAGACCGCCATATAGGAAGCCCCATCTGTATCGACGATTAAATTCTCCAAGTAAAAAGGACTGTCTTTGAGTTTTTCCAGTTGTCTCTGGGCTTGGCTCTGGTCCAATGGGTTTTTATTGGCTTTTTCCAAAGCCCGTTCTCCAACCAACTCGATTCGGTGTCCTAAGCCCCTCGCTTCCAGTCTCGGGACCTCGCCGACATGGGCCTGTAATTTCAGCTCGATTGGTTCTCTTTTCTCCTCTACAATCCCTTGAAAGTCCATATTCCGAAGCCGCACATTGGAAACCCTCGCTACGATGGACCCCTCCATGGCATCCGGATAGGCATCTAATAACAAAAGTTCCCCCGGCTCGCCGCTTTCCGTCAGAGTGAGGGGGATTTTCTTTCGTCTAAGCTGCAGTTCCAGCCCATCGCCGCGAGAGACAGGCTGGGTGAAGCGTATTTGTCTCCCCTTGCCCTTCTTCTCAACCACACCGACTGGGTAGCCACCCCCACTTCCCTGGGGCTGGAGATAGTAGTCCTTTCCATAGGCATCTCCAAATACTCCCTTGGTAAAGCCGCGGTTTGAGACTTCTTCCAGGGAAAATGGATTATGCTGCTGTTGTCCATTCAAATGGTTCTGATAGGATTGGACGACCGCATAGACATATTCCGGTTTTTTCATCCGCCCCTCGATCTTGAGGGAATGCACCCCCGCCTCCACGAGTTTCGGAAGATCTTCATAGAGGGAGAGATCGCAAGGGCTGATCAATGGGCCCCTTGTGCCCTTTTCTTTTCCATTCGCCATCTGAATCTGATAGAGTTGGCGGCAGGGTTGGGCACATCGGCCTCGATTCCCGCTTCGCCCTCCCAAGAAGGAGCTCATCAGGCATTTCCCCGAATAGCTCACACAGAGGGAGCCATGCACGAAGACTTCCGTCTCCATCTGAGTGCTGGATACTAAGTCCAATATCTCTGAATAGCGAAGCTCCCTTGCCAGAATCACTCGCGAAAACCCCATCTGTTCAAGTTGCTCTAGGGTCTGCTTCGTGTTGGCAGAGAGCTGCGTGCTAGCATGTAGGGCCAGATCAGGGAAGCGATTGTGCAGTTCCCGGGCTAGGCCTAAGTCCTGTAGGATGAGGGCATCTGCATCCATCTGGTAGAGGCTCTGTGCATACCGCAGGCCCTCATCGAGCTCCCCATCCTTCAGTATGGTATTGACGGTGATATATGCCTTCAACCCATGAAAATGACAGAGCGCAATCGCCCTTTGCAGTTCTCCCTCATCAAAATTCGAGGCAAATGCCCTGGCCCCAAACTGTCTGCCACCCATATATATGGAATCGGCGCCTGCGGCGATCGCTGCATATAGCATATCGAAAGAACCCGCAGGCGCTAATAATTCCGGTTTTCTCACTTTTTATTCTCGGCCAGGAAAGTCTCTAACTGTTTGACTGTCTCCTGGTATTGCTTTTGTAGGGTCGTTAATTCTGTCTGCATCTCTTTCAAATTCTCACCCAGCTCCGACATCTGCTTATTCTTTGTGCCGATCGTCTTGATATTGTCCTCGTTTTCCTCGGAGAGCACTGTGTATCTGCGGTTCATATCACTGATCGTGTTTAGCGAAGTGACCAAGTCATCCTTTAGTTTCTCGATGCTGGCTTCTAAGTCTTCCCTCTCCTTCGTCATGGATTCAATGTCTTCGGAAATCGTTCGGAAACGTTGGATGGGTTCTTTGGATTCTTCTACTAAAGTATCATATTTTTCCCTCATGTCGAAGAGCTCTCCCGTGATATTCATCATCGACAGAGTATAGGCCATATTTTGATTTAGTTTGGGACTTGCCTCTTTGATACTGAGTATCTTCGCGTTGACATAATTTGCCACCTTCAGCGTCTTATCCGGGTTTGTCTCCGCAACGAGATTATACCGGAGTCCATCAATGATCACTTCGATGCGATTGGATCCGTTCATCTTCCCCCTCCTAGCTTCTTAGCTCGGTGTCGAATTCCTGGTTGAGCATGGCGAGAATCCTCTCTTGCAAGGCATTGACTTCCGCATCCACAAGGGTGCGATCCGCTGCTTGATAGACGACCTGATAGGCCATACTCTTTTTCCCTGCGGGGATTTGATCCCCCATATATACGTCAAACAATCTCACTTCCGAGAGGATGTCTGCATTCACACTATGGATTGTCCCTTCGATCTGCGCCGCCGTCACCGACCGGTCGACGATCAACGCCATATCCCTCACGATGCTGGGATATCGGTGGATCTTCTTGTAGCTCTTTTCTAAATCGGCATGAGCCACCATCTCATCGACATTCAGTTCACAGAGATAGCTTCTCTTATTGAGATCATAGTTGTCTACGACTTTGTGCGAGACCTCGCCAAAGGTCCCTATGACGACATCTCCCAATAGGATGTCCGCACAGCGACCGGCATGATAGCTGGGATGCTCCTTGTTGGCGCGGTAGGTCGCAGATCCTATCCCAATCGAATGCAATATCGACTGAATCTGGGCTTTGAGCTGATAGAAGTCCATATTTCCATATGCGCCCAAGGCGAGTCTTCGCTTTTGCCCAGGTAATTCACCCTCCGGTGCCTTTTCAAAGATATTGCCCAATTCGTACACGCGAATCTCCTCTGCCCGGTAGCTGACATTTTTACCCAAGATGTCCAACATATTTGGAAGCAGAGTCGTGCGCATGACACTGTACTCCTCCCCTAGGGGATTCAGCAGTTTTACATAGTCGTAGAATCCCAATCCCTCAGGGATCCTCGCCTTTTCATTGGCCTTGGGACTGATAAAGGAATAGGTCAACGCCTCTAAATACCCGAGTGCGAAGAGCTGTCTGCGCAGGATATTCTCGACGATTCGCTCCTTCGAGAGCTCCCCTTCGATCAATTCCCCAACCAGTTTTTTCGGCTGTATATTATGGAAGCCAAATAGTCTTCCCACTTCTTCAATTAAATCCGCTTCGATCTCCAAATCCCGACGGAAATGGGGTACTTGGACCAGAGCAGCTGCCCCTTCGTCCGTTACCTCTAAGTCCAGTCGCTCCAACAGACTGATCATTTCATTTTTCGATAGCTCAGTTCCCAATAGAGCATTGCAGCGATCGTAGCGCATGCGAATCTGAATTGGGTCAGGGAGTCCTAGACCGATGTCCCCCACCTTGTCCGAGATGGATGCCGCTCCGATTTCCTCTGCTAAAAAGCAGGCGCGATCCGCTGCATTCTCACAGAAAACCGGTGTAATTCCCTTCTCGAAGCGCGAGGATGCTTCACTACGAAGGCCTAGCCTCTTCACCGTGCGGCGGATGGAGTCCTTATCAAAGGCCGCTGATTCCAAAAGAATGGCCTTCGTCCCCTCTGTGACTTCCGTATCAAAGCCACCCATCACTCCGGCGATCCCGATTGGACCCGAATCATCGGCGATGATCATATCCTCAGGAGTCAGTTCCCTTGTAACGGCGTCTATGCATTTGAGCTTCTCCCCGGATTTGGCCTGGCGGACGATGAGTCTATGTCCCTGAAGCTTATCCAAATCATAGGCATGTAGGGGCTGTCCATATTCCAACATGACATAGTTGGTGATGTCGACGATATTGTTGATCGGTCGCATGCCCGCTTTCATCAGATAGTTTTGAAGCCAAAGGGGCGACTCTTGGATGATCACATTCGTCATCACCCTTGTGTAGAGACGACTACAGCGATCGGTGTCGATTCGATTCTCGCCCAGATCGATTTCGTCCGCATCAGCCGCCATCGGCAGATGATCTGGCTCATGGTAGGGCAGGTCGAAAGTAGCCGCCACTTCTCTTGCCATTCCCAGTATGGATGTGCAGTCGCTTCGGTTGGGCGTGATTTCGAATTCGATCACATGGTCCCTCATTCCAAGCACATCGCGAATGTCCGTGCCCGGCTTCACTTCTTCAGGCAGAATCAATATGCCATCCCGATGCAATTTGGGAATTACATTGTCCTCAAATCCTAACTCCTCATGGGAGCAGAGCATTCCCTGAGACAGGATCCCCATAAAATCATGGCTGCCAATCTTCGTCCCATCACCTAGGACGGCGCCAACAGTACTCACGGGTACATAGGCCCCTTCAAATACATTTTTTGCAGCGGTGACGATGGTCAGTTCTTCCTCGCCTATGTCAATCGTACAAACTACTAATTTATCCGCATTGGGATGCTTTTCAATCCTCGTAATATGGCCGACGACGATTCCCCCAATGCCATGATCCGCTGCATTCAGGGAGTCCACATGGGATCCAGACAAGGTAATCCTCTCCACGAGTTCCTTGACATCCGCCTCAATATTCACATATTCCTTCATCCATTGAACAGGTACTAACATCTATTTCACCTCTAAAATTGTTGTAAAAAGCGCTTGTCGTTGTCATAGAGCAGACGGATATTGTCGATTCCATATTTGACCATGGTAATCCGGTCGATCCCCATACCAAAGGCAAAGCCAGTGTATTTCTCTGGATCAATGCCACACATCGAAAGGACATTCGGATGGACCATACCACAGCCTAGTAGTTCCATGCTCCAGCCCGTAAAGTTACACTTTGGACATCCCTCGCCCTTACAGTCAAAGCAGGACACATCCACCTCTGCACTTGGTTCTGTAAAGGGGAAATTGTGGGGGCGGAATCGGGTTTTCATATCCTCTCCAAAGAGCGCCTTGACGAACAGGTCCAGCGTGTCGATCAGATTGGCCATGCTGACCCCCTCATCGACGACTAGGCCCTCAATCTGATGGAACATCGGGGAATGAGTATCATCCACATCATCAAAGCGGAAGGTACGCCCTGCGGATACCATTCGGATGGGCGGTTTATGGGACATCATATAGCGGACTTGCACCGGTGAGGTATGGGTCCTGAGTAAATGCTTTTCGTCTATATAGAAAGTATCACTCATCTCGATGGATGGATGATTCTCTGGAAAATTCAAAAAAGTAAAGTTATTGTCGACCGTATCAATCTCCGGACCATCTACTACGCTGAAGCCCATGGAACGAAACAGCTCTTCCAACTCCTCCATCGTCCGGTTTAATGGATTTCTGGATCCAACTCGAACCTCGGACAGATTCGCAGTCACGTCCAGCTCCTCTTCCTCGATGATCTTTGCCAAACGCGCTTCGCCGATGGATTCTCTCTTCTCAGCCATCTGGGTCTCAATCTCGTCTCTGACTTCATTGGCCAATAGCCCAATAATGGGGCGTTCCTCCGCAGAGAGCTTGCCCATGCCCCTGAGTATACTCGTCAGCTCGCCCTTCTTCCCGAGGTACTTAACCCGGATACTCTCTAATGCCTCTAAACTTTCGGCGCCTTCGATGTCCGACAGCACCCTCGTCTTAAGGTCTGTTAATAAGTTCTTCATCTCATCCTCCGTAAAAAATCCTCTCCAATTATTATAACCCAATGGATATGTAAAATGCAATTAATCAGCCATTTATAATACTTTAGGGCGGCTCCCGAGGGAAGGCCGCCCAATCAAATAGCATGGTATTAAATTCCAGGGGATTCCCCTTCTTGTAAGCGCAGAGAATACATCAATATGGATGCGGCAATCGCCGCATTCAGGGATTCCACCTCTCCCTCCATCGGAATTTTCAGTGACCTGGTGGACAAGTCCATCACCCCATCACTCACTCCATGGGATTCACTGCCGATCACCAGAATATGCCGAGTCATTTTACTGGACCCGGGCAACAGTTCCTCTGCCTCCAAACTCGAAGTGATCAGCTCGAAGCCCTGCTGAATATAGGCTTCAAGGTCCGTAGAACCAGCTTCAAAAATACTCAGCCGAAACAAAGAGCCCATGGAACTGCGGGCGACCTTGGGGCTAAATACATCCACACAGTCATTTAGGAGCAGAATCGTCTGATATCCAAAGGCCTCTGCAGAGCGCAGGATGGTTCCCATATTGCCAGGGTCTCTGATCCCATCCAGAGCTAGGAGTCTCTCCCCTCTCACTCGGTTCTCCCGCGGAATATGCACTACGGCAGCGACTTCCTCCAGCTGATTGGCACCGCATATCTTTCCATATAGCTCCTTGGATACGAGATATCCTGGTGCAGGATGGGAGTCACCGAGGAGCGCTGTCACCCTTTCAGTGCGCGACTCTTCAAATAGAAGGGCCTCTATTAGCACCTCGCTCTTTAATGCCTCTTCTAGGAGCTTGTATCCATGGATCATATAGAGTCCATGGAGTTGGCGATACTTCTTTTGACTTAAGGAGCGAAATAGCTTCACTCTTTCGTTTGTATTGCTGCTCAATATGCGATCAGTCATCGATTGAACTATTCTCAAGCTTGAGGATGTCTCGATCCAGACCGATCACGATGACATGGTCTCCCCTTTGAAAGAGGTTTTCTGGACTGGGATTGATATGCAGATCATTCCCCGATCGGATCGCGATGACATTGATATCGTGTTTGTCCCTGATTCGAAGCTCGGGGATGGACTTTCCGACCCAGCCCTTTGGCACATTGATCTCCATGATGCTGTAATCCTCCGATAGCTCTAAGAAATCGAAGGTGTTCACATTGGCTAAATTATGTGCGAGGGGGATGCCGATATCCCTCTCGGGAATGACGATCTTGTCTGCTCCAACCTTCTGTAAAATCCGGCCGTGCAGGGCGTCTTTCACCTTTGCCACAACCAGATCCACTCCCAGGTCTTTAGCGGCGATGGTCGCCATGATCGATGCCTGTAAATTCGTACTCATGCCGATGATGACCACATCAAAATTCCCTATGCCTAGGTCCTTTAATGTCCCTTCCACCGTCACATCTGCCAACACCGCATGGGCAACCTTATCGGCGATGCTGTCAATCGTGTCTTCGTGATTGTCCACGGCCAGGACATCGTGGCCCAGCTCGCTCAGAGTCAGGGCCACACTCATACCAAACTGACCGCAGCCCAATACTGCAAATTGTTTCATGGCTTCCTCCTAACCTACGAGAACGTCACCCTTCGGTTCTCGGTATTTCTTTTTGTGTTCTCGCCTACTCAAAGCAAAGGCGAGGGTCAACGGGCCAGTTCGCCCCAGATACATCGTCGTCATGATCAGGATCTTCCCAAAACTCGACATGCCCGGAGTCACTCCTCTGGTGAGCCCCACCGTAGCAAAGGCAGAAGTGGTTTCGAACAGTAGATTAATATAGGGAAAGGGCTCTGTCATCGTCAATAGCAGAGAGATGATCGAGATCCAGATCAAGGAGATGATGATCAGGGATAATGCCTTGCGGATGGTCGCAGTGGAGATGCGCCGATTAAAGGCCACCACGTCCTCATAGCCTTTGATCTCACTCCGAGCAGTGAGCAGGAGCAAACTCAGGGTGGTCGTCTTAATCCCCCCTGCCGTTCCTGCCGGAGAGCCCCCAATAAACATCAGAATAATGGATACTATGGCACTGGCATCCGTGATATTCACTTGATCCACCGAGAAATACCCAGCCGTTCGAGTGGTCACAGATTGGAAAAAGGAAGCCAATAATTTCGTGAAAAAGGGCTCGTTCTTAATGCTATTGGGATTGTGATATTCCAACAGCAAGAAGAGCAGGGTGCCAATTGCCAATAGGATTCCGGTCATGGATAGAGCAAGTTTCGAATGTAGGGCGAGACTTCGAAAGGACTTCTTATTCGTCACGTCCATATAGACATTGAAGCCTATCCCCCCCAGGACGATCAATGCGCTGATGGGGAGAATCACGGCGACGCTACCCACATAGGGCGCTACGCTGGTCTCTCCCAGGATGTCAAAGCCCGCATTACAATAGGAAGAAATGGCATGAAATACACTATACCAGATTCCCTTTCCCAGACCATAAGCGGGGACAAAGGTGAAGGAAAGCAGCAGTGCTCCGATCAATTCGATCAAAAAAGTGGATTTGAGCACATAGATGATCAATTTCACCATGCCCTGTAGCGAACCCGTATTCATCTGTTCATGAATGACCAGCCGATCCCGAAGAGTGATCCTCTTCTTCATCAACAGGGCGATCAATATGGCCCAGGTCATAATCCCGAGTCCTCCCAACTGAATGAGGGTGATGATCACCACATGTCCAAAGGTCGTCCAATGCATAGCCGTGTTCACAGTGACCAGACCCGTCACGCAGACGGCGGAGGTCGCCGTAAAGGCAGCGTCGATGAAGGGGGTAAATGTACCCGATGTACTGGAGATCGGCAGAGTGAGCAGGATGGATCCCGTCAGGATGACGAGGAAAAATCCCAATGCCAAAAACCGAGAAGGATTCATCTCCAGTTGGATTTTTAATCGTTCTGAAAATCTCATAATCGTTCCTTATTCTAGATTTTGCCTACAAAAAAGCATAAAGCTTCCCTTGGGAAACTTTATGCATTCTTTGCGATTTCAACGAGTTGTTTAAATCCATCCGGATCGTGGATTGCCATTTCAGACAGGTTTTTACGGTTGATCTCGATATTGGCGAGTTTCAGTCCATGCATCAATTTGCTGTAGCTGAGTCCGTGCAGTCTGGCTGCGGCGTTAATTCTGGTAATCCATAGCTTTCGGAAGTCTCTTTTTCTCTGTTTACGTCCGATGAAAGCATAGGTCAAAGATTTGGTAACAGCTTGGTTGGCTGTTCGGAAGAGCTTGGATTTCGAACCATAGTAGCCCTTCGCTTGGGTCAAGATTTTCTTATGTCTCTTATGTGCGGCTGCGCCGCCTTTTACTCTAGCCATTTGTCATTCCTCCTTACGGGATCATTTGATCAATGCGTCGTTGATCACCAGCGCTTACTAGGGTTCCCTGTCTCAAATTACGGATTCTCTTCGGCGATTTCTTCCCGGTAATATGGCTCTTATACGCGTGGTATCTCTTCAGTTTTCCGGTCGCCGTACGCTTGAATCGCTTAGCAGACGCTCGGTGGGTCTTCATTTTATTCATAATCTCTCTCCTATTGTTCAGAATTGGGGCTCATAAACATAATCATATGTCGCCCTTCCATATTCGGCTTTTTATCGACGACTCCAGCGCCATCCGTCAGTTCGACAAAGCGCTGTAAGACTTGGTAGCCTATCTCAGTATGATCCATTTCACGCCCGCGAAAGCGAATTGCAACCTTCACTCGGTCTCCCGAAGTCAAAAACTCAGCTGCCCTTCTCGCCTTCACTTGAAGATCATGGGTATCAATATTTGGAGACATGCGTATCTCCTTGACGGTGATAATATTCTGTCGTTTCTTGGCTTCCTTGGCTTTCTTAATGGTCTCGTATTTGAACTTCCCATAATCGATGATCTTACACACCGGTGGTTTCGCCGTCGGCGCCACGACGACCAAGTCCAATTTCTTTTCCTTGGCCATTTCCAGAGCCCTTCTAGTTGGAATGATGCCGATCTGCTCTCCGTCCGCACCGATCAGCCGAACCTCTTTGACTCGAATGTCTTCATTAATCTGAAGCTCTTTTATGTCCTACACCTCCATAAATAAAAATAGCAGGTAAAAATACCCGCTATAATCGTCCATCAGTGGTTAAATGTGAACTTGATGACCTGAGAATGAAATTCTCCAGGTGAGAAGCGGATACTTCTACTTTCTAATGCATCCTCAGTCCAATGTGCATTAGCATACTCTACAGAGTATACTACACCGAATGGGAAATGTCAAAAAATATTTTCCATCTCCATCGCCTTAGAATTCGAGCACCTTACCGATGAAATCTTGGGTCCTCGGATGCTTTGGCGCGTCAAATATCTCATTCGGAGTTCCAATCTCCGTGATTTTTCCGTCGGACAAAAAGACCACCCGATCCGCCACCTGTTTGGCAAAGGCCATCTCATGGGTCACGACCACCATCGTCATACCCCCATCGGCCAAATCCTTCATGACGTGGAGGACCTCGCCCACCATCTCTGGGTCCAGAGCAGAGGTGACCTCATCGAAGAGCATCAGTTCCGGGTCCATCGCAAGGGACCTCGCAATGGCAATCCGCTGCTTTTGCCCTCCAGATAATTGGTCGGGATAGACGTCTTTTTTCTCCAGCAGATCCATTCGCTTCAATAGCTCCACTGCCTTTTCATCAGCGTCTTCCTTGCTCATCCGTCCCGTTAACACCGGCGCCAAACTGATATTCTCCTGCACGCTCTTATGTGGAAAGAGATGAAAGTGCTGAAAGACCATGCCAATTCGTTGGCGAATCTTATCCAGATCCGTACTCTTCGCACCGAGTTCAATCCCCTTGAACTCGATGGAGCCAGAGCTGGGCGTCTCTAAAAAGTTGATGCACCTGAGAAGGGTGCTCTTTCCAGATCCCGAAGGTCCGATCAGCGCAACGACTTCTCGCTCTTCAATATCCAAATCCACATCACTCAGGACCTGTTTGTCTCCGAAGTATTTATTGAGACCGCGTATCTTAATCATTGTGAGCCATCCTCCTCTCGATCAGACCGATGAGTCTGGACATGGTGAAGGTCATCAGAAAATACAGAAGGGTCGCCCAGACCAGAGGCTCCGTCCCCCGATAGGTGGCAGCTTGCACCTTTCTCGTGCCATACATCAGCTCCGCCACGCCAATCGTCGAGGCCATAGAGGTCTCCTTGATCAAAGTGACAAATTCATTCCCCAAGGCGGGCAATATATTCTTGATCGCCTGGGGCATGACGATCACCCGCATGGTTTGGCGTTCCGTAAGACCGAGGCTGCGCCCCGCTTCCGTTTGACCACGATCTATGGACTGAATTCCCGACCGAATGATCTCCGCGATATAGGCACCACTATTCATCGAGACGGCGACGAGTCCAGCTGCAAAGGCATTTATGTCGACCTTGAATAGATCCGAAGCTCCAAAATAGACCAAGAGGATCTGGACCATCAAAGGAGTACCTCGAATAAACTCGATATAGGCCTTCGAGATGAACTGGAGGGGTTTGTGTTTGGAGATCTTCATTGAGCTGAGCAATACTCCTAAACTCGCTCCGATAATCAGGGCGAAGAAAGAGATGATCAGAGTATTTTGGACCCCTGTAATATAATAATATCTGTATTGGAATAGCCGTTCCAACATGATTTTGCGCTCCTTTACAAAAGATGGGCCATGGCTGCAGCCTGGCTGTGCAGAGCTGCTCCATGGCCAAGGGTTCTACTGTCCCTGCTCGTTGAGCTCATTCGCTTCGATCACCCATTGTTCCATCAGGTTTTCCGCTTTGACCTTCTCCAAAATGCGGTTGACCTCTTGCGTCAGTTCATCGTCGCCTTTTTTTAGAGCGATGGCAGATCCTTCCGATTCGTCACCCCATTCAATCCCCTGTACAATGGCCAGGTCCGTGTTGACCTTCGCATAGGATTCCGCTACGGGGACCTCCATGATGATCCCGTCGATCTTGCCGGTGGTCAGTTCCAGCATCAGATTTGTGATCAGTGGCAGAGCTTGTAATTCCACTCCCTCCAGCTCCTCACCAATCCCCTCTTGAACTGTGCCGATCTGGACGCCCAGCTTTTTCCCTGCCAGCTCTTCCACCGTCGTATAGCTTTCCAGCTTGTCCTTGGTGGTGACAATGCCATGGGTTGCAGTATAGTAAATTTCGCTAAAGTTCGCGTTCCGCTCGGGGTCCGGGTTCATCGCTGCGATGACCATATCGAATTTGCCCGTCTCCAAACCGATCAAAAGGCTCTCAAAGGCCATATCTGCAATCTCCAGTTCCACTCCTAGTTCCTCTGCGATATATTTCGCCAAAGCCATGTCAAAGCCCACGATCTCGTCCTTACCATCGATCAGAGTGTGAAATTCATAAGGTGGATAATCGGCTGATGTGCCAACGACTAGCTTTCCCTTCTCCTTGATGGAAGCCAAGGTGCCTCCTGGGATGGGCTCCTGCGTCGTCTCTGCAGCCTTCTCCGTCGTCTGTGCCCCTGTTTCCGTCTTTGCCTCCTGTGCAGGTTGGCCACATGCCGTAAGTGCCAGCATGAGAACCAAAAGCACTGCCAAAACCACTTTCCATTGTCTCATCATTTTCCATTCTCCCTTTCTCTTCTAAAATTAAAAAACTCGCCTCCTAACAGAGACGAGTTCTACCCGTGGTGCCACTCCAATTGATCCTATTGGATCCTCGACCGGATAACGCTCCGTAAACGGCGCAGGATACTCTATTCCCCTGGGCTCCTCACCAGTTCTTTTCCCCTGGCTCCTTCCGCCGACTCTCAGCTAACTCGGCTCTCTGTGGAAAGGAGAATCAGGATACTCTTCTGGTTCTTTGGATTTCACTTTTCGCATCCCATCATACAATAGCTCATGGGAAAATGTCAAGTCCAGATAGACTAACCCCTCTTGCGATATTTCTTAAAGAAGAGATTATGTTCTTTCTCATCTCCCATCGTCGAGTCCTGACCATGCCCCGAATGGACGATCAGCTTGTCTCCCATCGGGTACAGCACATATTCTAATGTGTGCTCCATATCCTCTGGACTGCCCGTGACCAGATCAGTTCTGCCGATGCTTCGATAGAACAGGGTGTCGCCTGTAAAGAGATGCCCCTCCATCTTGTAGCAGCAGCTGCCCCTGGTGTGACCTGGGGAGTGGTGGACTTTGATCACAAAGTGCCCCTCGGAGATCGTCTCCTTGTCCTTGAGAAGGCGATCGGCGCGAAAGCCGACTGGGGTGATGGGCATAAATAGACTCATATTGAGCTGAGGATCCTGCAGCAGCCGATCCTCCTCTTCATGAATCCAGACGGGAATATCATAAGTCCTCCTCAATATGGGAATGCCGGCAATATGATCCCCATGACCATGAGTGAGTAGAATGAATTTGGGCGTCAAGTCGTTCTCCACCAAGTATTTTTCAATATCGTCCGCGTCTCCGCCAGGATCTATGATAAAACAGGTCTTCGTCTCCTCGTCGGAGACGATAAAACAGTTGGCACCGTAAACTCCAGCCATCATCCGTTCGATCTTCATCTCTTGCTCCTTTAAAAAATTTTCTCACTATCCAGCAGAATCGTCACCGGTCCGTCATTGACCAGCTCCACTTCCATATCCGCACCAAAGATGCCCTTTTCAACGGAAAGTCCCGCATCCATAAGTTTTTGTACATAATCCAAATAGAGCTGATCCGCCATTTCAGGTGGTGCAGATTTGGTAAAAGATGGCCTTCTGCCCTTTCGAACATCTCCATATAATGTGAATTGAGATACGACCAAAATCTCCCCTCCAATGTCCTGGACACTCCGGTTCATCTTGCCCTCTTCGTCCTCGAAGATCCGTAGGCCAATCGTCTTATCCACCAGATACTGCATGTCCTTTTCCGTATCCGTCTGGGTTACGGCGATCAAGACCAATAGACCCTGATCCGCCTTTCCGACGATCTGTCCCTCAACGCGTACGCTCGCTCTTTTTATTCTCTGTATAACCGCTCTCATTCTTACGCCTTTACTCGATATATTTTTAATGTGCCATTCAAAGCCATCACCTTTTCAAACAACTGATCAATCTGTTCCTTCCCCTTAATCTCCACCATAAAGTCGATGCTAAAGGTGCGATCTTTGTTTTTTCGCGCATTGATGCTGGCGATGTTCAGCCCCAAATCCAGCATGACCTTCGTGACCTTATTTAGATAGCCTACATGATCGTATGCAGTCACATTTAGATGGACGAGATAGGAGGATTCCTTCGTAGTGTCCCAGTTCACGCCAATCAGACGCGCCGTATCGATATTCGCCATATTGGGGCAATCTGCTCGGTGTACAGAGACTCCACGCCCCCGAGTGATATATCCTAAGATGTCATCTCCTGGGACGGGATTACAACATTTTGCGAATTTGACTTCTAAATTATCCACTCCATCGAATTTGATCCCATTGATGGATTTGGGCTGTTTGCTGGGAGCTTGCTGATAGTTTAAGCCCTCCACTATCGGCAGATCCTTGTCATTTTCTTCGCGGTAGTACTCTCGAAGCTTTGGCATCACCTGGGTCAATGGAGTGCTTCCATAGCCGATCGAGGCATACATATCCTCCAAGCCATTAAAGCTCAGCTTTTTATAGACACCTTCTAACCACTCTGCTTTGAGGATTTCCTCCTGGGGTATGCCCTGGCGTTTGATCTCTCTTTCCAGAAGCTCTCGTCCCTTGATGATATTATTTTCTCGTTGGGATTTTTTGATCCAATGGCGAATTTTATTGCGAGCCTGGGAAGTTCGGACGATCTTCAGCCAATCCACACTGGGTCCAGGGGAATTCGAGGAGGTCAATATCTCTACCACATTGCCCGTCTTTAGCTTAGTACTGATCGGAACAATTCGGCCGTCGATCTTGGCGCCCACGCAGCGATTCCCCACCGCCGAGTGAACCCGATATGCGAAGTCAATCGGGGTGGAGCCCATCGGCAGATCAATGACATCTCCCTTTGGAGAAAAGACATAGACCTCATCTGAGAACAGGTCCGCCTTAAAAGTCTCCATGAATTCACCGGAGTCTTCGACATCCTTTTGCCAGTCGTTCAACATGCGAAGCCAATCTAACTTTGCATCGAAATTGGTCCTCTTTCCCTTCCCGCCCTTTTTGTATTGCCAGTGGGCCGCAATTCCATACTCGGCCGTCTTGTGCATCTCCCAAGTCCGGATCTGTACTTCAAACAGGAAACCCTTCGGTCCCATCACCGTCGTGTGCAGGGACTGATACATATTTTGCTTTGGTATGCTAATATAGTCCTTAAATCGGCCTTGTACCATCTTCCAGAGGGAGTGCACGACACCGAGTACGGTATAACATTCTTTCTCTGTATCGACGATCACACGAATGGCCGTCAGATCATAGATCTGTTCAAAGGTCTTATTCTGTTTTTCGATTTTATTATAAATGCTGTAAATATTCTTCGGTCTACCGGTGATTTCCCCTTTGATCCCATTTTCTGCCAAGCTCTCCCGGAGCTCCCGCATGATATCCTCTATATAACTTTCGCGCTCTCGCCTCTTTAAGACGATCTTGTCCGCTAATTCCTTATAGGCTTCTGGATTCATATGCCTGAGGGATAAGTCCTCCAGCTCCCATTTAATGGCGGAAATCCCCAGGCGATGGGCCAAGGGGGCATAGATTTCTATGGTCTCCTTCGCCTTTGCAAACTGCTTCGCCTTCGACATATATTCCAATGTGCGCATATTGTGAAGTCGATCCGCTAATTTTATGATGATCACACGAATATCATTGGCCATCGCTACGACCATCTTGCGGATATTCTCTGCCTGATTCTCTTCTTTACTGGTGTATTGTAAGCGCTTCAATTTCGTTACACCGTCGACGAGCACTGCGATGTCCCTCGAAAACATAGCCGCAACCTCTGCAAAGGAGGTCTGTGTATCCTCTAAGACATCATGGAGCAGACCTGCGAGAATACTATCTTGATCCATATTCAGTTCGATGAGGATCAGGGCGACATTGATCGGATGGAGGGAATAGGGTTCCCCAGAGTTCCGCCTCTGTCCATCATGTGCTTCGACAGTAAAATTATAGGCTTTTGTGACGAGCTCTTCATCGAATTCGATCTGATGCTCTCTCATCTTCTGTAGGACATCTTGTAATGTCAATTTTTCCTTTTCAAGAATTTGTCGATCCAACTCTTGTCTTTCTATAGTGGATAGTCCTTCCATCTTCTCACCCCTTTCCTCATTTTGATCCATTTTTAACCGTATTTTCCTTTATCTTACATCAATTATTTGAAGTTGTACAGTGCGCTCCCCTCGAAACTCGTTTATACTGGGATAATAAATCAAGTCAATCGGGTTTTGTTGGTTGCGTCTGGGATTGTAATTGGCCAGTCTCTGCTCGCCAAATTTGCGGACAATATATTCCAAGATCCTCTCCATGCCTGAAAAACAGATGGCTTCAACTACCCGCTCTCCCTTGCGCAAGATCAACTTTAACACATTTTGATTCTTCCCCATGACCTTGTATCCCAACAGATCAATCCCCTTGTCCGCAAAGACCGGTTTTGGATTTCCCTTTCCAAAGGGCTCCAAAATGGACAGATTATCAATAAAAGCCAGTTCCAGTCGCTCGATTGGATAGGCTATGTCGATGGTGTACTTGCGCTGGAGGTCTCGTTCTGACAAGCCGCTATTCGCATGGAGCTCTTCCCGGAGTTGATCCAGTTTTTCGCCTCTGATGCTCATTCCCGCCGCCATGGGGTGGCCACCAAAGGACAGGAAGAACTCTCTTATCTCCGAGAGCTTGGTGAACATGTCATATTCTTCTATACTTCGACCGGAACCCTTAAGCACCCCTGCCTCGCCGGCCTGGGAAAAGACGATGGTCGGACGATAGAATCTCTCCTTGATCCGCCCAGCTACGATGCCGACGATACTCTCATGGCCGCTTTCCGTGTAGGCGACCAACACATCCGTCAATGGGACCTCGCCTGATTTCAGCTTGGATTCCACATCTTGAAAGGCCTCTTGTGTCAAGCGCTTGCGCTCATTGTTCAGGCGAATAAGCTCCAGTGCGTAGTTTTTGACCAGCTCCTCATCTTCCTCCATAAAAAGCTCAATTCCAAGTCTGGCCGTAGAGAGTCTGCCGGAGGCGTTGATGCAGGGTCCCAATACGAAACCGACGGCATAGACATCCACCGGCTTATTCCAAGAATTCAGTTCGATCAGCGCCCGCATCCCCAGATTCTCAGTCCGATTGATGCGCCTTAGGCCCTCTTGGACGAGGATCCGGTTTTCATCCACCAAGTCCACCACATCGCAGATCGTACCCATGGCGACGAATTGGAGTAGATCTAGCCATTCCTCTTCATCTGCCCCCAAGGCATCAAAGAGGGCGGTGATCAGTTTAAAGGCGACACCTGCACCACAGAGCTCCTTGAAGGGGTAATCACAGTCCCTTCGATTTGGGTTGAGGATCCCATCGGCTGGAGGCAGTATCTCTTCTCCCTCTTCGTCTAGGCTCACCTGATGATGGTCCGTTATCAGCACCCGCATTCCCAGCTCTTTGGCATGACGAATCGCGTCATGGGCTGAGATCCCATTATCACAGGTGAGTATCAGATCCACTCCAATGGCCTTGGCGTTGTCGACCATATTCTCATTGAGTCCATAGCCGTCCTCGACTCGGTCAGGCACTGCATAGGTGACCCTTTCATGGAAATGGCGTAGCCCCTTTAGCAGGGTGACCGTCGCTGAATTGCCATCCTGATCGTAATCTCCGACGATATGGATATGTCCATCCTCTTCGATGGTGTCCATAATCAAATCCACGGCCAAATCCATATCCCGCATCAGATAGGGGTCATGGAGCCCCTCCAAGCTCGGCTTCAGAAAGGCCAGGGCCTCCTCAGTTGTTTCGATCCCTCGATTTGCCAAAATTCGCAAAATCTCATCACTTAGACCCAGGGGCTTCAGTGATGAGATGTCTTTGTTGTAAATCATCCAATTATTCAATGGTTTCCTCTTGTGTCGGTCCCGCCGTCTCAGCTGGCAGAACCGTCTCTGGCAATTTTTGCGTTTGGTCCACAGAAGGCGTCGCCGGAGCCCCTTTATAGTCGGTAAAAGTCTCTTCTGCATTATAACCCGTCACTCTGCCGTCATAGATGGACTCCTCAAGGGTTTTGCTGGTGCGGCTGCGCAGCTCACTCTCACTGACAGCGAGCTTCGCTTGGGCGCTATCCAGATCCTTCTGGAGTCGGTTGATCTCGCTTTGCAATGCCTTTAGTCTTCTCCCCGTTTTGAAGCGGTGCACCCCATACATCAAGAGTACGACCAGCGCCCCAAGGGCAGCGGCAATCAAGATCAAGATGGCCTGG
>JAUNUQ010000062.1 GCA_030538075.1 Tissierellia bacterium | reverse complement strand
CGTCGTATATCCCAAGGATTTCAGGACGGAGATTCTCCTTCGATCCCTCGTCACCAGCATATTCGTGAACAGCAGGGTGATCAAAAAGGTCAGGGACAGGGCAAAGAGCATTCCAATCAGAGAAGCTTGGTTGACGGAACGGATCGTCGAACCGAAGATCTCTTGGCGGTAGTCCTCGATGCTGATGGATCGGACTTGGGGGAATCGCGCTGCGTATTCTTCTGCCTTTTTCGTCGGATCTACTCCTCCTTTCAAGGAGATTAGAGCCGATAGGGAGAGGGAAGCTCCATCTTCATCGGAAAAATTGACCTTTGCCGTCTTGCCTCCATTGGTGATATCTGAATAGATTCCCGAAATCGTCAACTGTACACTTTCCCCATTTCGGAAGATCTCGAGGGTATCGCCTAGCTGCTTCTCCAGATCCTGAGCCGAGAGATGGGATAATGCGATCTCCTTCTCTCCAATAGGCGCATCGCCCTGGGTGTAGTTCACGGGAAATGCAGCATGATCTCCCAATTGCGTCCAGAGTCTGCCCCGCTCTCCACTTTTTAATCCCACCTCGTAGAGCTTTGAGGTATAGAAAGAATGGGATGCAATATCGGGATCCTCCTTGAGAGCCTCTTCAATCTCCATTCGATCTGCTTTTAGGTCCTGACTTTGCTGTAGGTAGAGGAGCAGATCGCTCTGTCCGACTCCGATATAGGTGACAAACTCCTTGGAGGCGATGGTGCTGGAGATCAGATTGGGCAGGGTCATGATGAAGGAGGATACCATCAATACAATGGCAAAAGTGAGATAGAGTTTTTTACGAGACATCACCGTATTGATCCCTAAGAAGAGATTTACAGGAAGACGGCTATTCCTCCATTTCCAGCTCCCTTTTCCGTCCGTGCTCCCTTCCATAGTACCGAAACGAATGGCCTCTGAGGCAGAGATCTTCTTGAAGCGATTCAGCACGCCATTTACATAGAGGATGACAGTTAGGAAGATCAATAGCGCGCCAATGGCTCCAAAGAGATATCCGGCACTTTTGTTTGCCCCTTCCCCCATAGCCACGCGGATGGGCTCTAAAAAGAGATCGGACAGGGCTATTGATAGGCCATATCCCAGTAGAGAACCGGCAGCGGCGATCATTAAGTACTTGGCCAAATAGATGTCTTTAATCTTCGATACCCGGATTCCAATCCCCTTCAGTACGCCGATCTCCCGGTAGTCCTCTTCGATCTTCGAGAGGAGAGTGAACCGGATACAGAGAAAACAGACGACTAGAACCAGGGCGCTAAATAGGAACAGCACCGCCAAGAGGATCCCTTCGCTGACGCTGTTGATCATCTTAAACAGGGGATAGGTGAGGGTTGGTCCATTTGAGGGGAGATTTGCATTGGCATATGCCCCGCTAAAGGCAGAGAGCTGCTCCATGTCCACTAGCAAAAACTCGATTAGATATTCCAATCGCCCATGGGGTAAGATCCTCGGGAAGTCCTCTTCAGATACGAGGAACCGCTTGGAAGACGCCAGGGTGGAGTTCATCTGGGAATCCCTAAGTGGTCCTCGAACGATCAGATCGACTCCAGGAAGCGCAAGGACATCTCCCTCTTTAAGGGATCCGTCTAGATAATAGGCGAGGGGAACATAGACCTCCCCAGGCACTGGTTCTATGACCTTGCCATCCAGGTCTAATAGATAGTCAAAGTCCGCGCTCTGGTAGGTAAAGCCATTGTCCTGACCATGGCCGTCAAAGGATCCGCCATTAACGAGGATGCTGGAGCTGTCCACATTGACAAAACCCAGGATCTGGAAGTCTTTGACATTGGGCTGGGCCATAGCGAATTCTGCCAGCTCTTCTGTCTGAGGATCTCCAATATGCATTTGTAGAAAATGCGGTGTCTTTGACTCCTCCATCAAGCGGTCAATGGACCCGAGCAGATTAGAAAACAGGAGCAGTGAGGTGCTCAAGAGGAAACTGGACAATAGGATGAAAACCAACACCGTGGCACTGATGAGTTTGGTCTTTCTCAAATCCCTTTTGATAATCATCTTTAACATAAAATGCCCCTTTGATTTTAGTAATTGAAATCCTCAGCTGCCCTACTGCATATTTCTCTGTAGGATGCTCAAGAGGACCCCTTCTTCCGTACCCAGCATACGCTCTAAATTGTAGATGAGAGCGAGTGCTTTTTTCATCTTCTGTTGTGGTTCGTCCTCTAAGCTGGGCGCATCGACCACTTCATTCACATAGAGCACGAAGATCTCCATACATTCTAGGGGATAGGGTGTTGAAAAGATTCCCTCTTGTATTCCCTCTTCCACGAGCTGTGCGAAGATCGGTGGCAAGGTCTCCATCATTTGGGTCTGTATTTTGTGATGGAGTAGAAGATTTCCTGGATCATTTAGATGCTTTAGGATCTCTCGACCACCGCCTTGGTCCATGCTCAATCCGATTACCGTCTTTACAATTCGCTCCAATACGGGGACGGAGACATCGGCTGCGTTTTGTCTGGCCATTGCAAACTGCCGTTCTCCAATTCTCTCAACCAACACATCGAGGATCTCTTCCTTCGAAGCATAATGGTGATATAATGTCCCCCTGGAAATCCCTACCCGTTCGGCAATATCCCGGGTGCTCATCATCTCAAAGCCCATCTCCTCAATTAAACCTTCTGTCACATTCAAAATCTCTTCTTTTCGACTTGTCAATATTCTCCCTCCACTCGACCGGCAGCCTGCCGATTAACTATATAATAAAGGATTTCTCGAGGGATTTCAACTACAGTATTGTAAGGTTGCGATACTCATTTCTGGAGCTAGTAACTTTTTGAGCAGCGGACTTCCGAATGAAGTATGAGAGGACATTAGCAGCCCACAATTTATGCAAACAAGATGTATCATATAATACTGTCGAACGATGGGAGACATTTTTTATTAAGTCATGAATTTAAAAA
>JAUNUQ010000035.1 GCA_030538075.1 Tissierellia bacterium | reverse complement strand
GCTGTTTCTGGCCTTCTAGATAATAATCCGACAATACTCAAATTGTCTCCATTGCTGCAGATGGTATTATTGGGCATATTGAGTATCTTATTGGTGCGTATTTTTAGTAGACGCCCTATCACTCGCGGGGATCTATGCTATCAGAAAGATCATCTGACAAAGACAGACCTAATTATCATCATCGCCGTTTTTGTGATTACTATGCTGAGCTTTGCCGTCTTGAGTAAGCTGGGATCCGTCACCACCGATGTGAAAAAGGAATTTACCGCGGCGGGATTTGGTGAGGGTTTCCTCTCGGATTTCGTCATCATTGTATCCAGTACATTGTTGGCACCCATCGTTGAAGAACTGGTCTATAGGGGAATTATGCTGCGCTCCATTCACGATGGCATAAGAAGATTTACTCCTGAGACCAACTCCCTCCTCAGCATACCGGTGATCCTTTCGATTACATATACGGCGATCGCTTTCATCATGCCTCATGTATCTTATATGAATATTGGGGTGATCACTATTTCCTACTTTATCACGAGCGCAGGCTTTAGTTTGGTCTATATCCTAACGGGATCTATGCTCGCTGCCATGGTGAGTCATTCGCTGCAAAGCTGCTACACATTTTCAGTGATTTTGGTCCTTGGACATGGTGATTACGCAGTGTCACCGATTGTGTATGGGATTTCCTTTCTCTGTCCCATTTTAGTATTTTTCTTAGGTCGCATCTTACGAGGGTCTTTTACGGACACTAGTAAATGCGAGAAGGAGTTGTCATCATGAAGAGTTTTTTTCTATCGGTAGCTAAATTCTTATTCGTACTCGTCCTAATCATTCTAGCCCTTGTGGCCGGAGCATTTGCTATGCGAATGTATAATACGAGCAAATACAAACCAGCTGATGCATCTTCAGACAACAACGCAATCTACCTAGATCCGACCAATTTGGAAAACTACCAAACAGAGATAGAAGATGTCTCAGTGGAACGGATTGACCAAGACTATGTTCAAGGATTTCATTTGAGACCAAATGATAAAACCCATCCAGGTGTCATCATCACCTTTGGAGGATCCGAGGGGAGTCCCAATTACGAGAAAGCCGTCCAGTTTTCCAAGCGTGGATATGAGGTACTATCCCTCTTCTTTTTCGGAATGCCCAACCAGCAAGAGGAACTGATACTGGTACCCCTCGATTTTTTCTATGGAGTACTCAGATATATCGAGCAGTCCATTCCTGACGGTGATATCATCACCCTCTATGGTGGATCAAAGGGGGCAGAGCTGTGTCTGAATTTAGCAGTTCGTTACCCAGAGATCGACAATATCGTCCTGTCCGCACCGATGGACTACTCCTATATGGGACTATCCTATACGACTAGAGATCTACACTCCTCTTGGACCTGGGATGGTGCAGAAGTGCCCTTTATCGATATGCAAAAGGGAGATCTCACAGAAGTCTTTCATATGTTCTATGCAATGGCCACAATGAGTCCGCTATCTTACCGGGGAGCATATGAATCAGCCTACGAGAAGGATCCAAATCGAGAAGCGGCCAGGATCCGAGTGGAAGATACCCAAGCGAAGATCTTAATGATAGCAGGCTCGGATGACCGGATGTGGCATAGTGATGTGGCGGCAAAAAACATTGAAGCCAAACGCCCTGAGAACACCGAGGTCTTGATCTATCAAGGTGCTGGCCATCTCTTTTACGCAGATCGCAATATCTATATGGGTTCGCTGGTGCTGGCAATGGGTGGCGATTTAGAGACGAATACCCAAGCCGGAATAGACAGCGACAAGATTCTATTCGGGAGATTAGACGAATGGCACAAATAGAGAATACCGTGGATCGTCCAAATGGGCGATCTTTTTCATCTCTAAATCACTTTTTCTCTCAAATTCAATCCCCATTTGGTATTTCATTTTATTGAAATTTGATAATACCTCCTCCGTGATTTAATCAATCTAGACTATAATGATATTGATGACAAGAAACCCACACCAAACCGAAAGAATCGAAGCTATTCCATCGTCTAATCAGATCTAGGAGGTATCTATGGCTCCATTTGGGGAGTATATCAATTTATTGGGGGTAGATCATCTACTCTATATCGCAATATTGGTCCTAGTTGCAGCTCTGCTCTTTACCAACCCACAGAGCGTCCGCTCCAACCGAGACCAGATCACCATCGTCATCTTTCTGTTCAGTCTAGCGCAACAGATCATCCTGTATGGCTCTTACTTCATACTATTTGAATTTGACCTCGGAGAATCCCTACCCCTGCATATCAGTCGAATTAACACCATTATCGGCTTTCTTTTTTTACTGACAAAGGACCGACGCGTCTACATTCTCCTCTGTTATTTTGGTCTGTTTGCATGGCTGAGTTTTCTATATCCAAGCCGGGTATTTGGTATCATCCATCCCATTGGCATCAGTTTTCTGGTCAGCCATGTCATAACCCTCCTAATGCCATTCTACGGTATGATCGCCTACGATATGCGCCTTAAAAAGGAGGACAAGAACTTCGCTTTTCTTTGCTTTCTCTGCTATTTTGTCTTTGTCTATTTCTTCAATCCGCTTGTAGACGGGAACTACTTTTACTTAAAATACCGGCCTATTTTTGCCACCGCACCTGATTATATCTACCTGCCAGGTGCACTTCTGGTCACCTATATCCTCTTTTCCCTAGGGGAGTGGTTGTATGAGCGATATCAAAAAATCATTAATGGGAAGAGGATTCCCCATTTGTCACCAGTGCCTTCAGCGCCAAGTAAAGAGTAAAAGACAGGAAGTCATCAGCAGTATATAAATACTCGATGGCGTAAACTACTACAAAAATCGTCACTGCAGAATTCATCATAAATCCGCTACAATATAAGATCCAGCAAATGATAAAACAAGGGAAGGGAGGCGCCCTTTTCAAACTTCACTCGATATGTAATTGGTAAATGCTAAATGAGGATGAAAGCTAACAGCTTCATAGGTACAGCTCTACTTGGGGATTCCAGATTCAAATTTGGAATCCTTTTTTATTTGAATAGTTTAACCCTTTTAATCCTTGCTGTTTTGCGATAAATAATGCTTAGAGTGTATGATATTAACCTAGGGGAGGAGTGAAGGATATGGATTTTGGACCTACTTTTAAGATATTTCGTGAAAAGAAGGGATTTCGCGCGAAAGATGTCGCAGAAGGGATTGTATCTGTACAATTTTTACGTCGATTCGAAAAGGGCGAAGCGGATATTCGTCTCAGTAATTTCTATCAATTGCTCCACCGAATCAACGTGAGTTTTGAAGAGTTCATTGCCTTTATGGAATTGGACTCCATCGACTATACAGTAGAAAAATTAGAAAAGGATCTAGACTATATCCTCCTCAAAAAAGATGCCGTGGCCATGGATCGACTGACCTCCTATTTCGCTGAACAAGGGGAACATTCCGGAAATTCTAGTGATCAACATTTTCATATCATGCTACAGATATTATCGAATCAGATCTTTCATACAAACTATCAGCCCGAGACTGATAAACTGATGGAATACCTAGAGAATTGTGAAACCTGGGGAAGTCACGAATTCTTTTTAGCGAACTATGCCTCCATCATCTTTACAGATGAAGCCCTCTTTACCCATGCTAAAATGGCATTGGAACGGGTGATTAATAGCCGAATAACCCACCACTACGCCAACGACTTCCTATTTCGTGTCTGCATGCACCTGATCTGGCAAGATAAAGATGATCAAGCCATGGAGCTAATCCAAAAATTCCGAAGCGATAGTGAATTAAAGCCACTTTTGCAATTTTTATTGTTTCATATCGCTTTCGTTTTTTTAGAGGGCGTTGTTCTGGGCAAAAATGGCGACCCCAAAGGATACGAGAGCTGCGAAGAAGTCATCGACTTCTTTTATCATCGAGTCGGATACAAAGAATATGCGAATAACCTACAAATGCATCTGAGACATCTTCAAAAAAGTTTAAAGTGAAATGCATGATTTCGTTTATAAAATCACCCCCTGTCCTAGACAGGGGGTAAGTACTTAGGTCTGATCAGTCCACGTGGAACCTCGATATGTGGCGATTGGCTAATCGATTTGTTTCCCAAATCCCTTAGTATCTTTAGTACATCTTCCAGATTATCCTTGTGGAATGCGCCATAGTATATACTAGATCGGATCTCACTGAGCTCAGCCTGCTGTGTCGTAAGGGAAATGGTCTCACCCTGGTATACAATACGGATATTGTAATTGAGTAGTTGTTCTTCCACGGTGACCTGTTCAATGTCTTCGATTTCCAGTACTAGGGAAGATTTTTTCTGTAGCATCCCGGTCAACTGATGGAAGGGAAGCAAGATGACTTCCTTTTCACATACTTGCAATACATAGATCTCAGAACTAAAGAAGTTGACAATTTTCGAGCTGAGATTTCCCATCGGTAAATACTTAACGATAATTGCCCCATTTTCCACCGGCTTATAGCCTAATTCTTCAACAAATTTAGTTACTTTCTTTTCTGATGCCATAATTCTCTCCTATTGGTATAATATTTTACAGATGGGTCAATCACGAACTATAACGCACCAATCTGCAACAAGACAAGTATAGCACAGCGAAATAGACCAAATATTATAGGGAACTTATCTGTTTCAATTGGAAGAGAAGAGAGAAAGGCATGCCATATAACAGAAACTATAGTTTCATTATTTGCTTCAAGTGAGAGAACTCTTCTTGATATCCTGTCTCTGCTTTGGGTATAAGATAGATAATGGTTCTATCTAAGAGAGGCCTGAGGTATTTATTTCAACTTTCTGTGAATATTGATGCAATGCAGATCCACTCGAGGATATAATTCAGAAAGAATCGCCACTATTTCGGCGTAGAAATCAGATTTCTAAGGGTTTCCATCTTGACAATTAGCAGCAAAAAGTATAAACTTTTAAATTGAACAGTAATCTTAACATTACAAAAGCGCAGTTTGAAAACTAAATAATAAGGAGGTGCATTATCATAGGCGATATACTCTTAACTGTAATTGTTGCGATTGTATCAATCCTAATTGGATCCGTAGTCGGTTTTTATATACGTAAGAATATAGCCGAAAAGAAAATCGGCACTGCTGAAACCCTGGCCAATCAAATATTGGACAAGGCGAATAAAGATGCAGAGAATTCGAAAAAAGAAGCCGTTCTCGAAGCGAAAGATGAGATCCATAAATTGAGACTCGAACAAGAAAAAGAAAACAAAGAGCGCCGAGCTGAAGTACAAAAGCTCGAGCGACGAGTAATTCAAAAAGAAGAAGCCTTGGATAAGAAGAATGACGCTTTAGACAAAAAAGATGATCAATTGGAAAGAGGTCTTAAAAAGCTTAGCGACCGGGAGAAGGAATACGAACAGCTCTTCGAAAAGCAACAAGAAGAACTGGAACGAATTGGGGAACTCTCCAAGGAAGAAGCCAAGACCATCATCCTCGAAGATGTCAGAAAAGATGCAACACATGAATCTGCGATGATCCTGAAAGAGATTGAAGCGAAGACCAAAGATGAATCCGAGAAGAAGGCAAGGGAAATCATTTCTACCGCCATCCAAAGATATGCAGCTGACCATGTGGCTGAGTCCACGGTAACCGTCATATCCTTACCAAATGATGAGATGAAAGGGAGGATCATCGGACGCGAAGGCCGTAATATTCGCGCGTTCGAAACGCTAACCGGCATTGATCTGATCATCGACGACACTCCAGAAGCCGTTGTACTATCTGGATTTGACCCAATTCGGCGAGAAGTGGCACGGATTGCATTAGAGCGGCTGATCGTGGACGGGCGTATTCATCCATCCAGAATTGAAGAAATGGTAAAGAAGGCGGAAACTGAGGTAGAAAACACGATTAAGGAAGCTGGAGAAAACGCTTGTGATGAAGCTGGTGTCTATGGACTGCATCCAGAGCTGATCAAATTATTGGGACGTCTAAAATATCGAACCAGCTACGGACAAAATGTCTTAAAGCATACCATTGAAGTATCTGTATTATCCGGCATGATCGCAGCAGATCTGGGAGCTGATGTGAAAATTGCCAAACGAGGCGGACTGCTTCATGACTTGGGAAAAGCAATCGACCACGAAATGGAAGGACCCCATGTGGATCTAGGAGTCATGATGGCACGCAAGTACAAGGAATCAAAAGAAGTCATTCATTGCATTGAAGCACATCACGGAGATATTTCGCCAACCACGGTTGAGGCAGTCATCGTCCAAGCATCGGACGCCATTTCTGCAGCCAGACCCGGCGCAAGACGCGAATCCCTTGAAAACTATGTCAAACGACTTGAGAATCTCGAAGCTATTGCGAATTCCTTTGAGGGGATTGATAAATCTTTCGCAATACAGGCGGGTAGGGAATTACGCATCATGGTCAAGCCAGACAATATCAGTGAAGACCAGATGATTATAACGGCCAGGGACATAGCCCGAAGGATAGAAGGAGAACTCGAATATCCAGGCCAAATTAAAATTAATGTCATCCGCGAAACCAGAGCCACGGATTATGCCAAATAAATTCGAAATCTACAATATGATAGAATGAATTAGGAAATCCAATAAGACGAGTAAATAAAACTCGTCTTATTTTTTTGACCATTTGGTTTGACATATATAATTGAAGAAGAATACAAAAAGACCTTGCCAGCGACAAATCGAAGACATCAAACTAGCTTTGGACCATTCGCGCCGGATAAGCTATTTTTCAGAGGTACTAGGGGTTAGCTTAGTCGTTAATCGTCGATCCTGGGGCAATCTGGAGCCCCGTTTTCTTGCAGTTTTCAGAAAATAATTAGGTGGAGAAAATAAAAGGCGATATTCGCAAGAGTTTGCAGTATTTCGCAAAACGACCAGAGAGAATTGACAAAGTGGACCAATTTCGTTATACTATATTTACAATGTCACAAAATTATTATTTTGTGACAAGAAATAAAACTCGAAAACGGAGAACACCATGACATCTATACCACCCCTACTTCAAGACTTCTTAAACTATATGGGTACCGTAAAGGGCGCGTCCGACCTTACGACTCGTGAATACGAATATGACCTGACTGGATTCCTGCGCTTTATCGTCTCGCGATTTGGGGACAATCAATACGCCAATGATCCTGATGCAAATGATCCTCCAGAGATCTTCCATATTTCTCCAAGACTGATCGAGAGAGTCTCCATCAATGATCTATATGCCTATCTTGCTTTCTTGGACAAGGAGAAAAAAAACACCATCCGCACCCGCGCCAGAAAGATCTCTGCGCTCCGCAGTTTTTATAAATTCCTAATCAATAAAACCGAACAAATAACGGAAAACCCAACTCTCAAGCTCGACACGCCAAAACAAAAGTCGAGGAATCCTGTATATCTCACACTGGATGAATCCAGGAGACTCCTAGAACAGATCCGAACCATCCCAAACGAATTTTTTATGTACCGGGATTATGCCATTGCCACCCTATTTTTAAACTGTGGTTTACGTCTTTCAGAACTATCCGGAATCGAATTGGAGGATATAAAAGAGGACACCATCACTGTGATTGGAAAAGGCAATAAAGAGCGCGTCGTATACTTGAACAATGCCTGCATCATCGCAATCAATCAATACCTCGCAGTCAGGCCAAAGGTCGACGGAGAAAATGCCCTCTTCATAAACGAACGCAAAAAGAGATTCGGCAATCGCGGCATTCAATATCGAATAGAAAAACATCTTGAAGCGATTGGATTGGATACAAAACTATATACCACACATAAACTAAGACATACTGCAGCGACCCTGATGTATAAATACGGAGAGGTCGATATCAGAACACTCCAAGAGATCCTAGGCCATGAATCCGTCGCCACTACGGAGATATATACGCATGTAGACGATGAGATCCTAAGGGATGCCATCAAGAAAAACCCATTGAATAATATATAAAAAGGAGCGCAGATGCGCTCCTTTATTATGGATCAATTACTGCCGAATCAGCAACCTCTGACCCAGCTGAATATCTGCACTCTCCAATTGATTATCCTGGCGGATTTCATAGACGACCTCTCGAATATCTCGATCGATGGCGAATTTCTCTGCAATGCTCCAAATGGTGTCTCCAGATCGTACATAGACCACTTTGGGCAGCGTCACCTCGTCCGCATTGGCCGAACTATTCAGGGTGAGAAATAGAACCACGCTGAACAAGACTAGGACCAGTCCGACAAATCCATAAAATCTCTTTTTATCTTTAATGCGATATTTCTTCTTCATTCTCTTCTCCACTCCCCTTACCTCCTATACGGTTCGAACATGCGTTCTCGTTATCTTCATTATAATCGAATATATGTTCTATGTCAACAAAAACCTGAACATTTGTTTGCCTTGCGAACCAAAATATGCTATGATTTAAATAAGAACTAGATCCAAGAGAAGAGAAAGGGTGATCCTATGTATTCCGACTTAACGGAAAGAGAATTGGACCTTCTAAATTTTCTAAAACAGAAACTGATAGAGAATGGCTATCCCCCGTCGATACGGGAGATCTGTAGCGGACTGAATATCAAGAGCACATCCACTGCCCATGGATTGATCAATGCTCTAGATCGTAAGGGATATGTGCGCAAAGACGCCACAAAGAACCGCGCACTGGAAATACTAGAACAGGATAATGAATATGAATTTCCACCAAAAAAGACATTGGATGTTCCGATTCTGGGAAGGGTCACTGCGGGCGAGCCCATCCTGGCCTTGGAGCATATTGAGGACACCTTCCCCATTCCACTGGAAATGGCATCCAGAGGAATGCTCTTCATGCTGAATGTCCAAGGGGAGTCCATGATTGAAGCGGGTATTCTGGATGGAGATATGGTCCTGGTGAGACAGCAGAGCGATGCCTCCAACGGCGATATCGTCGTCGCATTATTGGAGGATTCCGCTACTGTGAAGACCTATTATAAGAAGACGGACCATATCGTCTTACAGCCAGAGAATTCGACAATGGAGCCCATCCTAGTAAAGGAAGTCACCATCCTAGGCAAGGTGGTTGGCCTCTATCGAAATTATTATTAGAGCCTTACAATAAAGGGGCAGAGATCTTGAAATGAGATCTCCGCCCCTTTGTATTTTTTATGATAGTCCCAACTCAATAAATCCCTCTTCTACCATGCTCACCAAAACCTCTTCCAAGGCGAACACACATTGATCATAGGAGAGTCCTCCCTGATAGAATACCGCATAGGGCGGTCTGAGAGGACCATCTGCGCTCATTTCGATGGATGAGCCCTCTACGAAGCCCCCTGATGCCATGATGACTTGATCTTCGTATCCTGGCATCTCCCAAGGATGGGGTTCGACATGGGAATCGATCGCCGACGCCCTCTGAATCGCCCTGCAAAATGCGATGACCGCCGCTGGGTCCTCTAAGATGATTCCCTGTACGATATCACTGCGGATCTTCGTGTCCCTACCAGGGAAAACCGAGTAACCCAACCTGTCAAAGACATGTCCGAATAGGGTAGCACCCTTCATCGCGTTAGCCACTACCATTGGCGCAAAGAATAGGCCTTGTAGCGTGAGTCTAGTCGTCCCAAAGCTCAGTCCACATTCTTTACCCAGACCAGGCGCCGTCAATCGATTGGCAATTCGCTCGATCAATGGGGCCTTGCCTGCGATATAACCCCCAGAGATGGCTATCCCCCCTCCTGGATTCTTGATCAAAGAGCCAACGGTCACGTCCGCTCCAATCTGGGAGGGTTCCATCTGATCGGTGAATTCCCCATAGCAATTGTCTACCATAATGATCACATCAGGATGAATCTGTCGAACTCTCTCGATGGCGAGTTTCATCTCCGAAATCAAATGGGCAGCACGTAGGGAATAGCCTGAAGAGCGTTGAATCAAAACCAATTTGGTTTTCTCTGTGATGACTCCGGCGAAGGCGTCTAAATCAAAATGCCCCTCTTTCAGGGGAACATCCTTGTATCCGATGCCGTACTCCGAGAGACTCCCTGGCTCCTCACCAGTCAAGCCAATCACCTTCTGCATCGTATCGTAGGGCCTGCCGGATATAGAGACCATCTCATCTCCTGGAAGCAGAAGGCCTTGTAAAGTGAGGGTCAATGCATGGGTGCCCGAGGCAATACTCGGTCTGACCAGAGCATCCTCCGTCTCAAATACCTCTGCGAAGATCCGCTCACATTTGTCCCTTCCCGCATCCCCATACCCATAGCCTGTAGTCCAATGAAAATCCGAGGAGGCCAGACGCTCAGACTGCATTCCTCGAATGACTTTCCTTTGATTGACTCCTCGAATTCGGTCATAATATGCAAAAGTCTCTGATAACTCGGCTTCTGCATCTGCTATCCACTGTTGGATTGTTTCCCTCATTAAAGCTCCTTTTCTAACTCCATCCAAATCCTTTCAGAATATGCAGACATTCCTCCAGTACTGCATCGACTGAATCGGATTCAGACAGCTGAATTCTGACTTTTTTCTCTTCCCGTTCAAACCAAGTGACCTGCCTTTTGGCATATCGACGGGTATTTCGTTTTAAGAGTTCGATGGACTCCTCAAGAGAAACTCCCTCCAGGATATGTCCTAAAATCTCCTTGTAGCCAATGCCCTGCATGGACTGTAAATGCGCCCCATATCCCCGCTCAACTAAGCCAGAGACTTCTCTTACCAGCCCCTCCTCGATCATGCTATCCACTCTCTTCTCGATTCGGCGATAGAGCTGTTCCCGCGGCCTCTCCAATAGGAGATAGACAACATCAAGATCCTCTCGATATCGATTCACATAATCATTAAAAGAGGAGAAGGGCCTTCCCGTCTGATCATAGACTTCGAGTGCACGGATGATCCTCTTTTGCTGATTGGGATGGATACGCTCTGCTGAAAGGGGATCGACCTTCTCCAATATTCCATGGAGCCATCCCCTTCCACGCTCTTCCTCTAATTGAATATAATAGTCGCGCAGCCCCTCATTGGGAGGTGCAATGGAGAAATTCAGCTCATAGAGCAGGCCATTGATATACAGACCACTCCCCCCTACCACTAAGGGCATCTTCCCCCTATCGTGGATTTCATCCATCACCTGGAGTGCGGTCTTCCGGTACTCTTCAACGGAGTAGGCCTCGTCTGGCTCCAAGATATCCAGCATATGATGGGGAATGCCCTGCATCTCCTCTGGCCTTATCTTGCCAGTCCCTATATCCATCCCTCGATAGATTTGCATGGAATCCGCTGAGACGATCTCTGAGGAGAGCTGCTTTGCCAGCTCGATGCTCAAATTGGTCTTACCCACTCCCGTAGGCCCCGTCAGTATGATCATTTTCTTCATCTATTTGACCCTCATAAACTCTCTCTCTAGAAATGCCTTCCCCATGCGAATCAAGGTCGGACGACCATGGGGACAGCTCAGAGGATGATCACATTTTGCCAGGAGCTCCAGGAGATTTTGTGCTTCTTGCTCGTGGATGAGGTCCCCCGCTTTGATCGCCTTTTTGCAGGCCAGCCGAATCAACCGCTCTTCCATCGGATCTATGGACTCGTGAGTGGTCACTTCATCGAGAAGTGCCCGGAAGAGCTGCGCTCCATTTACTCCCTCCAAGATCATTGGAACCGTGCGAAGGGTGATAGCCTTATCTCCAAAGCTTTCGCTCTCAAAGCCCAGATCGTCGAATAAGTCCTTGTTTTCCTCATATGCAGCCACTTCCTGGGGGAGCAGGGAGAGGACCTCCGGCATCAATAGCTGTTGGCGGTGGATATCCCTTTGATGATACTGTTCAGTAAACCGCTCGAAGAGAATCCGCTCATGGGCGGCGTGTTGATCTAAAATCACAAGCTCCTTTTCCGCTCCATCCTCAAAGAGGACATAGGTCTTCCAAAGGGTACCCAAATACCTGAGATGCTGAAAGGGATAACTGGGCTCCTGCTCGGAACCCATAATAGGTGCATCGCCAATTTCGGTTTCTGCTTCAGTGGGTACATAAAACTGCTCCTGGGCTCCCATCAGAATCTCTTCATTGAAAACGAATTTCGATGGAGATAGATTTCCCTCTTGTACGGGATTTGCATCCTCTTCATCGAACTCCAGTAACTCCTCTTCGACATCCTCCACTTTATAATCGGGAATTTCTACCGCTGCACCCTTCTTTTCCACTGGATAGGAGCGAACCTTCTCCAGTAGCCGAGTGTATTTATCTTCCGTTGATAACTCTGGATAGAACCGCGGTGAACCCTCGTCCCCATATCGGCTCTCCATTTCCTTCGGCAACAATTTCGGGGGAAATAAGACCTCTTGAACTCCATTTTCTAAGAGGGAGAGCAGTTCTTCTTCATCGTGGAACTTGATCTGTTCCTTATTCGGATGGACATTGACGTCAATCTGATCCGGGGAGACAAAGACAAAGAGCTGAAAGACCGGGTATCGGCCATTGGGGATCAAGGATCGATAACATTTTTCCACCACTTGTTGAATGCCCTTGTGTTCCACATAACGCTGATTGACATAGAGATACTGGAGTCCTCGATTACCCCGATAGTACTGATTATTGGAGACATAGCCCTTGATCTGATAATTCGGCCCCTCGACTTGAATGGGTAAAAGTGCATCCGCCATAGAGGCGCCAAATAGCTTCTTTAGATTGGACCGGGCATCGTCCTGCGCCAAGGTGTGAAAGACCTCTTTTCCATCTTTTAGGTATTTAACAGAGATCTCTGGATGACCTACAGCCAGTTTGTACATCAGGTCCGTGATCTGATTCCCCTCAGTTACCGGGCTTTTCAAAAATTTTCGCCGAACAGGTATCCGAGAAAAGAGATTGGAAACCCGCAGATTGGTCCCGCTGTTCATCACTACTTTGGCTAGGGGCTCTTTAACCCCTTCGACATATTCCAATTTGACTCCGAGCTTTGCCTGCTCCGTCTTGGTGCGCAGCTCCACATCGGAGACCGCCAAAATCGAAGCCAATGCCTCCCCTCGAAAACCCATCTGATAGGAGGAGTAGAGATCTTCAAAATCTTGTATCTTCGAGGTGGCATGCCTGAGAAACGCATTTTCTACGTCCTCCTCTTCCATTCCCGACCCATCGTCGATGACAGTAATCTCTTGAATACCGCCTCCAGTGATGCTGACCGTAATATTCTTTGCACCAGCATCGATGGAATTCTCCACGAGTTCTTTGACGACAGAGCGAGGTCTTTCGACGACCTCGCCTGCTGCAATCTTTAATATCGTTCCCTCATCTAGTAATTTAATTCTCATGTTCATCCAATCCAATTATCTTCGCTTCCGATGCCAAATCGTTGATCAGGTTCAGGGCATCCAACGGAGAGAGATAATTCGCATCAATGCTGCTAATCTTCTGTATAAATGCATCTTTTTGATAGGTTGAAAAGTCGATCTGCACACTGTCCAGCTTCTCTTCATTGATCTCGAAGGAATTGGTCACCTCGATGGTCTTCAGCACCGTCTTCGCTCGCTCCAAGACTTTCTTGGGGAGCCCGGCGATGCGCGCCACTTCAATCCCAAAACTCTTGTTTGCACTGCCGGGGACGATCTTGTGCAGAAAGATCACCTGGCGATCCTCTTCCTCAACGGCCACCTGGAGATTTCGTACATTGCTGAGCCTGGCATCCAGCCTCGTCAACTCATGATAATGGGTGGCGAAGAGAGTCTTCCCCTCAACCTGCTCACTGAGGTATTCCACGATGGCCCAAGCTAGAGAAAGGCCATCATAGGTACTCGTGCCCCTTCCCACCTCGTCGAGCAAAATCAGGCTGTCCCTCGTGGCATTTCGGAGAATATGGGAGACTTCTTTCATCTCCACCATAAAAGTACTATCCCCCTTTGCCAAGTTATCAGAGGCGCCGATCCGCGTAAAGATTCGGTCCACTAGGCAGAGATCACAGGCGGCAGCTGGCACAAAGCTCCCCATCTGGGCCATGATCACCGTGAGGGCGATCTGGCGGAGATAGGTGGACTTACCGGACATATTGGGCCCGGTAATCAGCTGGATGATATTGCCCTCCTCGCCCAGCTGCGCGTCATTCGCAATATACTGCCCCTCGTCCAACACCTGTTCAATGACTGGATGTCTCCCCTGCTGGATCTGGATTCGCCTCTCTTGATTGAACTGGGGTCTTCGATAGCCATTATGCTTGGCCACATAGGCCAAGGACCCTATGGTATCCAGCCTGGCAAGGCATCGGCAGACCATTTGCAGCCTGGCGATGGCATCTAGGATCCCATCCCGAATACGGCCGAATAACTCCTCCTCCAAACGCATGGTATCCGCTTCACTGGAGAGGATCATATGCTCAATCTCTCGAAGTCGAGAGGTCATAAACCGCTCCGAATTCGTCAGGGTTTGGATTCGATCATATTCACTGGGTACCAGACCCAGATTTGACTTCGTGACATCCAAAAAATAGCCAGTCTTCTTATTAAAGACGATCTTCATGCTCTTGATTCCCGTCTTCTCACGCTCTTGCTGCTCATATTCCAGTAAAAGCCGCTTCCCGGTGACACTGCTCCCCCTTAAGCGGTCCAGTTCCCCATCAAAACCCTCTTTGATCAAGCCACCTTCCCGGATGCCAATGGGCGGATCCTCTACAATTCCCGACTCAATCAACTGATAGATGTCCTCGAGGGGATCAACGGAATCAGAGAGTAGACATAAATCCTTAGAATCTGAGCTCTGGAGTCTACTCCGCAATTCACCTAGGTTTTCGATGGAGTATTTCAAGGAGATCAAATCCCTCCCATTTGCCCGCTCAAAAGAGAGTTTGCCCAAGATCCGTTCGATATCATAGATGCCGTCCAGGAGCTCCCGGAGACGATCCAATAGTGGACCATCTTCCACAAGGGCCTCGACAGAATTTAACCGCCTTTGAATTTCCTCCATCTCCAATAGAGGTTTTTCGATCCAATGGGTCAACAGGCGACTTCCCATTGCGGTTTTCGTATGATTCAGCACTCCCAATAGGGTGTTCTTATCCTTCTTTCCAGAATAGCTCTGCAATAATTCCAGGTGGAATTTTCCTTGGGCTTCGATCTCCAAATACTCCCTGTGGTCAATATACACCAGGGAGTCCATATGCTTTAATGGGGTTTTTTGATATTGATAGATATAGGAGAGCAGCATCGCCGTCGCGATCGCACAGGAATATCTCTCCTTTAAAATGGACTCGTAATCCCTCGTCCGCAGATTCTTTTCCAGAATCACCCGACTCTCTTTGACGCCCCTTGGAGCATCTTTGTAGTGGGTGATCATGACATTTAATCTCTCCCCAAGCTCTGTTAGATCCAGCTCCTGCAGGGGATCTGAAAAGCTCACCAAGAGCTCTGTCGGCCGTAAGCTGAGGATCTGTTCTTCTAGGGCGTCCAATACCGAGTGCTGCAGTTCCTCCCGCTGGGTGCAGACCAATTCCCCAGTGGTGATATCCCCATAGGAGATACCGATGGTCCCACGGTCTACGAAGACTGACATCAGATAATTATTATCTGGTTTCGGACTGCTCATCTCCAGATTGGTCCCAGGGGTGACCACCCGGATTACATCTCTTTTGACGATGCCCTTCGCCTGCCTGGGGTCTTCCAATTGCTCGCAGATCGCAGCTTTAAAACCCCTCTCCACCAATTTCGTGATATAGTTGTCGCTGACATGGTGAGGGATGCCACACATGGGCGCTTTTTCCCCATTTCCTGCATCCCGTTTTGTAAGTGCAATCTCCAATGCCTTAGAGGCTTGCAATGCATCCTCATAGAACATCTCGTAGAAATCACCCAGTCGAAATAGCAGGATATGATCTGGAAATCTCTCTTTGATACGAAAATACTGTTCCATCATCGGCGTTCGGGTTTTCATTGCTGATTTTTTATCCATGAAATCAAATCATCTCTCCCTCCAGGGCAAAGGAATTAAATCCAGTGATTTTTAGACTCACCAACTCGCCTACCTGGACGGATCCCTTAGGGAAATGTACGATTTTATTCGTTCGAGTTCGTCCAGTCAACATGTCCTTGTTGCCTTTGCTATATCCCTCGACCAAAACCTCCTGGATGCTGTCCAGATAATGCTGATTCTTTTCATAGCAGATATCGTTGATGCGGTCTAAGATTCGCTGGAACCTTTGGCTCTTGACCTCCTCTGGTATCTGCTCTTCCATAGTGGCGGCCCTTGTCCCTGTACGCTTTGAGTACTTAAATAAAAATGCCTGGTCAAATCCGATCTTTTCCACCATTTCGATCGTCTGCTCAAAATCCTCATCACTCTCACCGGGAAAGCCCACGATGATATCCGTCGTGATCGCAATATTGGGAATGCTCTCCCGTAGCTTTTCGATAATCTGGCTATATTCTTCCGCCGTGTATTTCCGGTTCATCTCCTTGAGAATCCTCGTGGAGCCCGATTGCAGCGGTAAATGGATATGCTCACAGACCTTTTCCCCTTGGCGAATGGCCTCAATCAACTCATCGGAGAAATCCTTCGGATGACTGGTCATAAATCGAACCCGTTCCAATCCCTCGAGCCGGTCTAATTCCATCAAGAGTTTTGAAAAAGAGCTACAGGGATGTAGATCCTTGCCATAGGAGTTGACATTCTGTCCCAATAGGGTGATTTCCTTGAAGCCCTGGGAGACCAGTCCTCGAACTTCCTCTAAGATACTCTGTGCACTTCGGCTACTCTCCCTCCCCCGCGTGTAGGGGACGATGCAGTAGCTACAGAAATTGTCACAGCCATAGATGATATTGATATAGGCACTCACATCGCTCTTGCGTACAGCTTTTTGTAAATTGTCGATGTCATCCACTGCTTCCGTATCGATGACTCGCTCATTTGCCATCAAATGCTGGGTAATCAAATAGGGTAGGCTGGAGATATTCTTTGTACCGAAGACAATGTCCACATGTCGATATGTCTTACGGATGACCTCTCTGGCTTCCTCGATCTCCATCATGCAGCCACAAACGGCGATGATCAGCTCCGGTTTCTTCTCTTTGAGGGACTTCATCGACCCAAGATGTCCGTAGATCTTCAGTTCTGCATTTTCCCGGATGATGCAGGTATTATAGATGATCAAGTCCGCACTCATCAGATCTTCCGTCTGTGTATAACCCAGGCTCTCGAGGATGTAGGAGATCCGCTCAGAGTCGTGTTCATTCATTTGGCAACCATAGGTTTTGATGATATAGGTGCTATTTTCCTTGGTCATGTCCTTCCCTTCCTTAATATAAACAGTAAAAGAAAGACAAGTTTTGGTTTAACTTGTCTTCGTTTTTAGTATTAAATTGCGTCTGATCGATCGAAATTAGTCTTCTTCTGTAAAGTCAAAGTCGATCAATGCCCCAATGCTCGTATCCAGTTCTTGGTTTTTAAAGCCTTCGATTTCACTGGTGTTAAAGCTCCTTCTCTCCCTCTTGGGTCGGAATTCTCTCTCTGGCCTTGGACTTTCAGACTTTGTGGATTCTTTTGTAGCTTTGATACTCAATGCGATTTTTCTTGACTCTGGATTGATTTCCAGGATCTTGACATCGACTTCTTGATCGATGTTCAGCTCGTCTGAGGGCTTCTCAACATGCTCATCGCTGATTTGAGAGACATGGACCAATCCCTCAACGCCTTCTTTCAGTCGAACAAAAGCACCGAAATCAACTAAGTTGACAATCGTACCCTTGACCACATCCCCTTCGTTGTTGTTCTTCATGAACAGTTCAAAAGGCTTTTCTTGTAATTGCTTATAACCAAGGGAGATACGATTCTTCTCGCGGTTCTTACGTAAGACGATGACATTGATGACGTCATTTACATTGAGTACTTCACTGGGATGCTTAATGCGATTCCAAGAGATATCGGAGACGTGAATCAGACCGTCTACTCCACCTAGGTCGACAAAAGCTCCGAAATCAGTCAATCTCGCGACTGTACCTTCCATCACCTTATCCACTTCGATGGTCTCCCAAACTGCATCCATCTTCTTTTGTTGTTCTTCTTCTTCGATCTTCTTACGGGATACGACCAATCTACGTTTCTTATCATCTGCACTGATGATCTTGCAGTCAATTTCTTGACCGATGAATTGTGCCAAATCGCGCTCATATCGGCTTGCGATATGGGAGCCTGGCAGGAATGCAGTAATGCCCATCACGGAACCCAAAAGTCCGCCCTTTACTTCCTTGTTGATGGTCACGGTCACTTTCTCGTCACCCTCATAGGCATCCAACAGTTTTTGCCAATTCTTCAGTCCTTCCACTCTTCTGGTGGAGAGAACTACATTGCCCTGTGCGTCTTCTAACTTGATAATATAAACCTCGATCTCTTGACCTTCGTGAAATAGATCCTTTGGCTTCACATTCGGATCTGTAGAAATCTCATCCAGGCTGATAATCCCATCCGATCTATAATTAATGTTAACAGAGACTTCGTCATCTGTAACGTAAAGGACCGTACCTTTCACGATATCCTTGTTGGCGTAGTTTGTAAAACTACCCTCCACTTGCTCCATAAATTCTTCTTTCGTTAAGTTTTCCATTCGACCTGCGACCTCCTCTATAATCCAACCGGGCGTCGATGCTCCAGCTGTTATCCCTATACTATTGTACTGAATAAGTTCACGAAAATCAAGGTCTTCCTTGCTTTCTATCCGAAAAACTTTCGGACAGTGTTCCGTAGCTAAGGTGTAGAGCTTATTTGTGTTGGAACTATTCAATCCACCGATAACAATCATGGCGTCAACTCGTCTCGCGAGCTCTATGCAGGCCTTTTGTCTCATTTTTGTTGCACCGCATATCGTGTTCGCTACTACCACCTGTGTATTGTTATCTTTCATTATACCAGATATTTCGTCAAATTTCTCTTGAATATTCGTTGTTTGCGAAAAAACGATTAATTTTTCTTCTCCCTTGATCTCTTGCGCCTCTTCCACATTGGATACGACCCTTGCTCCACCTGCCGAATGCCCCAACAGTCCGAGGATCTCCGGGTGATTCGGGTCACCGACTAGAATCAGACGATATCCCTCATTTTCATATTTTTCGATATTTTGGTACATCTTCATTAGGACGGGACAGGTACAATCCACCAGTTCCAATCCCCTCTTTGCATACGCATCCTTAGCTGACTTTGCCAGTCCATGGCTGCGGACGATAAATCGCCCTGTAGTTCCCTCGGGCTTTGTCTCTACGTCCTTGAGTCCTTGGGATTCCATGGACTGTGTCACATGGCGGTTGTGCACCAGCTCCCCATCGGTATAGACTGGCAGATCTCCCTTTAAGGACTCCTCTGTCTTCTGTACGGCAGATTTGACCCCAAAGCAAAAACCAGCATGTTTTGCAATCTCAACTCTCATGCAATTCCCCCTGTACTTCATAGATCGAACGATAGACATCATGGGCCAATCGATGATTGATATCTTTGTCCTTTAAGTCATAACTCGCCGTCCGAATGGGCTCTTGAATAAAGACATCCGTTCGATGAAATAGCTTATAATTCGTATCGATGCGCACTGGCTGAATATCCGAACTCGTCCGAGCGGCCAACAGTCCCACGCCGGGTTTTACATTGGCGATATCGATCGTCTTCACCCGAGTGCCTTCGGGAAAGATGCCCAGCACCTTCTCCTCTTTTAGAAGTCGGATTGAAGTCTTTATGGATTGAATATCACTCTTACCTCGATCCACTGGGAAGACGCCCAAACGAGGCAATAGCCAACGCAGTATGCCATATCGATATAATTCCTTTTTCGCCATAAAATGAATCCGACGGTCAAATACAACGGCCAATAGGATGGGATCCAATAGGCTGATATGGTTGGAACAGACGATCATCCTCCTATCTGGCAATCGGTGCTCCCCATGGACGCGAATCCGAAAAAACAAAAAGAAAATCGGAGTCGCGATGATTTTCAGTATTTTATATAACATCTCATTTACCTCTTATCCGATCTCGCATGATCTGGACCACCTGTTCAATATTTAGCTCCGAAGAATCGATCTGATGTGCATCTTCTGGGACTCGAAGGGGTGAGATCGCCCGATTAGAATCATACTTATCCCTGCGCAGGATGTCCTCCAGGACCTGTTCATAGCTCAAGTCGCTCTTTTCCTTATTCTCTAGATAGCGCCGACGAGCTCTCACCTCTGGTGACGCCGTCAGGTAGAATTTAAAGTCCGCCTTTGGCAGCACAGTCGTTCCGATATCCCTTCCATCGAGGACGATATTCCCCTCATCTGCCAGCATCCGCTGCATCGCGACCATCTTCTCTCTCACACAGCCATAACTGGAGATCAATGAGACCGACCGAGTAACCGCTTCACTGCGGATATGGGGCTCCGCTGGCAAATCGTCGACATATAGATCCTGTCCTTCGTAGCGCAGCATGGCGCTCTGCGTCATCCTACAGACCGCTTCTTCATCATCTAGGTCAATGCCCTTTTCAATAGCGAGATAGGTCATTCCACGATACATGGCTCCCGTGTCCAAATAGGAAAAACCCAATTCTTCCGCCAATCTCTTCGCTATGGTGCTTTTACCTGCACCGGAGGGTCCATCTATGGAAATTGCGGTCAACTCTTTTCCTCCTTTGCATTTATCCCAGCAGTATAGCCAGTGGAGAAGGCGATCTGCAGATTGTATCCACCGGTATTTGCATCCACATCCATCATCTCTCCTGCAAAATACAGACCAGGAATCTCTTTGCTCTGCATGGTCTTCGGGTTGATCTGCGATACGTCCACTCCACCAGCGGTGACGATGGCCTCTGAAACGGGCCGAAACCCAGTTACCTGCATAGGTATGGCTTTGAATACTCGTCCTAGGGCTTCCCGCTCTTCCTTCGTGATCTGGTGGACAAAAGTATCCCCATCGATGGCTGCCAACCGAAGCAGGATGGGGACGAGCCCTTGAAGAGTCAAATCCCCCAGGGCATTTTTTATCTGCTTATTCTGGTATTTTTCAAAATCTCGCAGGATCCTCTTATCCAGTTGCTGCTTCGTCAGTGCTGGCTTTAAATCCAGTTCCAAACGATAGCCCGCCTGCTCTTTCATTCGCGTGCTCAATGTGAGGACGATGGGACCAGAGACGCCGTAATGGGTGAAGAGCATCTCGCCGAACTCCTGTGAGAGAAAGGCATCCTTCTGATAGAGGCGTAGTTCAACATTTTTTAAAGACAATCCCTGTAATTTGGGGACCCATTCGTCCTCTATTACCAATGGCACGAGGGACGCCCGTGGTTCTCTGATCGAATGTCCCAAGTTGGCGGCAAATCTCAGCCCCTGTCCATCGGACCCAGTCTTGGGATATGACACACCTCCCGTAGCCAGGATCAGTCGATCCCCTTCTAAGTCCCCGTGATTGGTCTTTAGTCGAAAGACGCCGCCTTCATATTGAATCCCTTTGACCGTCGTCTCGAGTCGCAGGTCGACCCCCTTCTTGCGAAGGCTTTTGTCCAACACATCGATGACATCTAGTGCCCGATCACTTGTGGGAAATACCCGCCCTCCCCGCTCGACTTTCATCTCCAGTCCCTGGGCTCCTAGAAATTCCATCAGGTCACGATTTGTGTAGGAATACAGGGCACTGTAGAGAAAGCGCCCATTCCGGTTGATCTGCTCAAAGAATTCTGAGATATCCGCTGCATTGGTGATATTGCAGCGCCCCTTCCCAGTGATGGAGAGCTTGCGACCAATCCGATTGTTTCTCTCGAGCAATAGGACCTGATTGTCCGCGGTTTTTGCAAAGAGAGCCGCAAAGATGCCCGCCGGTCCTGCGCCTACTACGATGATTCTATTCATCCATCCAGCCCCTCTCGATCAGCAAAAATTCTGGTGGGGAATTGATTTGATTGATAAAGCGCGAATGCCATACGAGATACTCCCTTTGGTCCAAGCCCTTGGCAAAGTCCAATATCCCATCCCTCTCCTCTTCTCCCCCAGGATGTCCGGGGTAGAAGGTCAACAGGATAATTCCCCCGGGATTGAGCCAATCTGCAATTACCGCCTGCACACTTTGGATCGTGGATTTTGCCGTCGTTCGTATGCTCTTGTCCCCCTTGGGCAAATAACCTAGATTGTAGATGAATAGATCGGCCCTTTCTTCCATCCACTCGGATGGTCTACTATGATCCGCCTTTAGCACCTTCCAGTTCCCCGTCAAATCTTGTTCTTTTAATAGGCTCCTGGTGTTTTCCACCGCCATCGGCTGCAGATCCACTGCCAAGAGCTCCTCCACCCGCAGTTCCTCTAGGAGAAAAAGACTGTCCCAGCCATTCCCACAGGTCATGTCCACTGCCCTCCTCGGCTTGACAGACAGGCTGGTGAGCAGAGCTCGCATCAGCTTTTTCGTATTATTCGGATTTTGAAATACAATGGGTACAGTCATGTTGCAAAAGTCTCTCCTCATCAATTCGCCAGGGTTTCTCCCCTTCGAGAAGGGGAATGCTGGCGTGCAGTTCTATTTCAGTATAAAGGGGTAGCTCAATAAGCTGCAGCTGATAGACAATGCCCTTGAGGAAAAACTGCTCCTCCTCGAGGTTCAGATCCTCTCGCTCCAAATACTCCAGCACCCCATGATCTTCATATTTTCGTATACAGGCAAAGGAGAGCAGCCTCTCTGATTCTAATAGACTGTAGAACCAGGGCATACAGTCCAAATCAATTGCCGTATAATACCCCCTGATGTCGATGATCTCTCGAAGGTCTTCCATCGTGGATTTACGTATTAAATACATCGATCCCCAGTCCTTTCTGCTCCTGCTGCGTCAATTCTCGATAACTCCCCTCGGCTAGATCGCCGAGCTGTAAATTGGCAATGCGTACCCTCAATAGATCCGTCACCTCATTGCCCACCGCTTCAAACATCCTTCGTACCTGCCGCTTTTTTCCCTCGCGAATTGTGATTTTCCACTTCCGCTGATCCCTAGACAGAGCTTTGAGCACAGCGGGCAGAGTCATTGTCCCCTCGAGGACAACTCCCATTTCAAGCCTTCTTTGGTCCTCTTTTGATAGGGGGCGCTTGAGGGTCACCTCGTATTCCTTTTCGATCTCCCCTGAAGGATGGGTCAACTGATAGGATAATTCTCCGTCATTGGTCAAAAGGAGTAAACCGCGGGAGTTCACGTCCAGCCTGCCTACGGGGTAGATCCGCTCGGTCATATCCTCGATCAGATCCAATACAAAGCGGTCGTAGTTGGGATCTGCGAGGGAACTCATATAGCCCTTTGGCTTATTGAGGAGCAGATAGACTTTCCTTTGACTCCCCGTCAACTCTTCGCCGTTGACGACCACTTCATCTCCCGGCATCACGCGCACCCCAGGGTTTTGGACGATTTCCCCATTGATATAGACGGATCCAGCTGCAATCCAGCCATCGGCCTTTCGGCGTGAACAGTATCCACTATTCGCAATGTATTTATTCAGTCGTATCCCGTCCATTTTCCTCCTCCTGTACCGGCGCCTCCTCTGGCTGTTGTGGCAACTGGGACAGATCCTCTAGGTCAAATACCCTCAGAAACTCCTGGGTCGTCCGATAGAGAATGGGTTTTCCAATCCGGTCCAATCGCCCAGCTTCCTCGATCAATCCTCTGGCCGAGAGGGTGTTGATCGCCGAGGAGCTCTGCACCCCCCGGATCGAATCGATCTCGATTCGAGTCACCGGCTGTTTATAGGCGATGATGGAGAGGGTCTCTAGGGCGGAACTGCTCAGGGATTTTTCTTCTCGCTCCAGTAGCAGATTTCGAATAAAAGGATCTGCCTCGGCTATGGTGCGCAGCTGAAAACTGTTTTCATAACGGTGGATGCGTATTCCCCGATTGGCTTGCTCCAGATCCTGGATCAATTCCTCCATATGGGCCTTCATGTCGGCAATTGGGAGCCGTGTCGCCTTCGCCAGAGTTTCTATCTCAATGGGATCTCCCCAAACAAATAGGATTGCCTCCAAGATCCCCTTTATTTCCTCTCTTGTCAATTCTCCAACTCCCTCTTATACAATACGATATTCTCACTTGAATCCTGTTTGGCGAAGATCGTCCGCCTGCGCACCAGTTCCAAAATCGCCATAAAGAGGGCTATGATCTCCTTTTTGATCAGGGGAATGGTCAATAGCTCCAAGATCTCTACCTTTCCCTGGTTCTGCACCCGGTGCTGCACAGTTTCCATAAAAGTCTCAATCGAATAATTGTCGCGGTCGATGATCACCCGGTCAAAGGGCTCCTCCTCTTCCGAGGCCTCATATTTTTGTAGTAGACCGTAAAAGACAGAGGTCAACAGGCGAATATCCTCCGGTAGATTGATCTGATCCGTCTCGATCACCAATTCTTCCGGAATCCTATGGTGATACTGCTGAGATTGATGCCAGCGCTCGCCGAATAATCCACTCAGGAGCTTGTACTGCTTATACTCCAAAATCCTCGAGACTAGTTCCTGCCGCGGGTCTTCCTCTAGCTCCTCGAAAGTCGGCAGTAGATACTTCGACTTAATCTCCAATAGCGTCGCCGCCATGACAATAAAATCCGCCATGGAGTCCGCATCCACCTCCATCTGGTTCACATGCTCCAGATATTGTTCTGTGATCTCACAGATCGGGATGTCATAGATATTGATCTTGTCCTTATCGATCAACTGGAGAAGCAAATCCATCGGTCCCGAGAATTCATCGATATCAATGCGAATCATCGGGACAACACCAATAAGAAGAGATCCAGCATACCATATAAGATCTTATCGATAATGGGTCCTATGATCCCGCTGACCACATTGGTGAAGATGAGTGCGATGAGTATAAAATAAAAATACTGCTCGTATTTATAGAATTTGAACTGCAGTGGGTAAGGTAGCAGGGACAAGATCACTTTTGAACCATCCAGTGGTGGAAATGGCATCAGGTTGAAGACGGCCAATGAGACATTGTAGATCAGAAATGTACTCAATAGGGTATTGAAGATCTCATGGGAAGCCGTCTGATTGTAGAGCTGATTCCACACAAAGAGCCCTGCTGAAAACAGAGCAGCGATCAAATTGGCCCCTATGCCCGCAAGGGAGACGAGGATGATCCCCCAACGGCCATGGCGCAATCTGTTAAAATTGACGGGGACTGGATTCGCCCACCCAAATCGAAAGATCAAAAGGGAGAGAAATCCCGTCAAATTGAGATGGGCCAAGGGGTTGAGGGTGAGTCTACCCTGCCTCTTGGCCGTGTCGTCCCCAAGGGCTAGAGCCATATAGCCATGGGCTAATTCGTGGAGGACGATCGCCGGTAGGAGACATGCGAAGGAGATCAGAAGGGTTTGCAGATCCAATCCCCTAAACATGTTTCTTCAACCTCAAATTCTCCAGATAGAGGGCTCCCGTAATCACCTTGGAATCGTTCAATTCAAAATTGTGGAGCATCTCGATCAGATCGGGAATCTTGATCCGGACCACCTCTAAGAACTCGTCTTCGTCTGCCTTTCCATCAAAGGGCGTCAGTCCAGTTGCCAAAAAATAGCTGATGTTCTCGTCGGTAAAGCCAGGAGAAGAATAGGAGTCAAATAAGAACTCCAATTCCTCTGCATTCTGCTGCACTTCCTCACCCAATTCCCTCTGTGCTGCTTCAATGGGCTGTTCGCCCTTATCGATAATCCCTGCAGGGAATTCCAATATCACCTTGTCAATCGGTTTGCGGAACTGCTTGACCATGATCACCTCGTCGTCCTCTGTGACGGGGATGATGACCACCGCACCCGCATGTTCTATGATCTCTCTACGAGAGTATTTACGATTCGGAAGTTCTACCGTATCCACGCGTAGATTTAGAATACGTCCCTCGTAGATCCGTTCGGATTTCATCGTCTTTTCTTCGTAGTACATATCTGCCTCGCAATCTAATTTTTCTTTGCTCGTTCCAGTAGCTCGACGGCACTTTTCCTCGTCAACTCACTGATATTGAGCCCACCGATCAGGCGAGCGATCTCATCCACTCTCTCCTCATCGTAAATGGTCCTTAAATCCGTCGTCGTTCGATCCACCTGTTCCCTCTTTTCGATTAGGATATGGTGATTTCCCAACACCGCAATCTGTGGTAAATGGGTTACGACTAGAATCTGATATTCTCCTGCCAGCTCCAAGATCTTCTCGCCAATGATCTGTGCAGTTCGACCGCTCAACCCGGCATCCACTTCATCAAAGATCAGGGTTTGAATGGGGTCATTGCCGGCGAGAATGACCTTAATGGCCAGCATCAATCGGCTCATCTCGCCACCCGACGCCACTGCGGAAATACTTCGCAGGTCTTGACCCAGATTAAAGGAGCCTTTAAAGTCGACCTCGTCGAATCCCATCTCGCTGATACTGGATCGTCGAGAGATGTCCACTGCAAATTCCGCATTATGAAAATTCAAGTCCTTCAGCTGTTTGAGTAGTTCCCGTTCAAATCTGAGCGCACCCTTTTTTCTCTCCTCGCTGAGGCTGCTCGCCACTTGGTTTAATCCCCTCTCCAGCTGTTCACTCTGGCGGCGCAGCTCCTCGAGCCGCTCGCTGTGGTTCTGATAGAGCTGCTGCTCCTCACGAGCTCGATCACGGTATGCAAGGATCTCAGCCGGCGTGTTTCCATACTTTCGTCTGAGCTCTTCATAGCGCATCAAGATATCGTCCAATTCTCGAATTCGCTTCTCATCTGTCGACAGGGACTGGGAATAGTGATCCAGTTCCCGGTAGACATCATCCAGGATATATCCGGCCTGTCTGAGAGTCTCGCAGTATTCCTCTAGATTGGGATCAAAGCGGGCTCCTCGTTCCAAACTCCGTATGATCTCGCTCATGGTCCCCATGAGATCTTTATCCCCGATCTCATCGGCGCTGATCAAGGACTTCGCCCGTCCCACATCGATCATAATATCCTGTGCATTGACCAGCTTTTGGTATTCCCGTTCCACTTCTTCCAGACTGATTTTCTCCAGATCTAAACTGGCGATATCCTCCAGCTGATAGTGGATCAGATCCAGACGGCGATGGAGCTCAGAAGGATCTAGGTCCAATTGTGCGACCTGCATTTCCAATGCCCTCTTCTCTTTCAGCAGTGAGGAGAGCCTCTGTTTTTTCGCCGGGATCTCCCCTTGAACAAAGTCATCCAATAGCAGAATATAGTTCTTTTTCCCAGCCAGTTGCTGATTCGCATGCTGTCCGTGGATATCCACCAACTTGGAGATGACCCCCTTCAAGACGGAGAGAGTCACTTGCCTGCCATTGATTCGGGAGATGGATTTGCCATCTTCTGAGATCTCTCGAGTGACAATACAAGACATCTCCTCGGATTCCACTCCATACTCCCTGCGCAGTTCCTCCTCGACCTGTTGCGAGATCTGAAAGACTCCCTCTACGATCGTCTTGTTTCGCAATTTCCCGACGAGCTCACGACTCGCCCTCTCTCCCATCAGGAGCTCCAGAGCTTGGATCACCACCGACTTGCCTGCACCGGTCTCTCCGGTGATGACATTCAGCCCCGGTTCTAGGCGAATGGTGACCTGATCGATAATGACGAGATTATCGATATATATCTCCGTAATCATCTCTACTTGATAATCGCCTTAATCGACTCGACGATCTCATCTAGCTGTGCCTTTTCATCCACTGTGATGAAGATGGTATCATTGCCCGTCAGTATTCCCGTAATCCCTTTTAACTTGGCATTCGTGATCGCCAACCCGCATACCGTAGCGGTATTGGAGATCGTCTTGACG
>JAUNUQ010000034.1 GCA_030538075.1 Tissierellia bacterium | reverse complement strand
ATCGAGCCGAGATTTTCTCCAAAGGCGGAGCGGAGAAGCGGGGCAACCCCTTTTTGCCGCGCGCTTTCATTACCCCATTTGCCTAATCCAATCTCTCCCCCATTCCACCATCCAACAAAATCACCGACCAAGCCTCAAGAAGTCTCTCAAAGCTCCAAGCTGCATTTGCAGGGCTGGTGGATGGCAGAAGGACTGCTTCTAGTCCCATATGTCTTGTGACGATTTCGAAGGATTTCCGTCCATTACAGTAGATCTTCCCAATCTTAGAATTCTTGATGATCCCCGATAAATCTGCAGCTTCAAGATCCTTTATATCGGCATCCATCGACCCCTTTATTTCCGCTCTTTCCAGAGCATCATACAGCGCAATATGGTGCGTCTTTAACAGGGATTTTTTCTCTTCAATTGTCCTTGGGAGCTCCTCTTCTAGTAAAGCCGCCAAGAGTGGCCAAAATCGGTTTCTGGGATGGCCATAATAAAACTGTTGTTCCCTGGACTTCACTGACGGGAAAGATCCTAGGATCAGAATCCGGCTATTTGCGTCATATACAGGTGGAAATCCGTGCTCAAGCAATGTTGCATCCTCCTATCTCTATACTAGTATCATGATGATCGGCTTTACTTTATCGAATTCTGAAATCACTGTCAATCTCTTGACTCCATCTACATATCCTAAAAATAGAGATGAGAAATCCACAGCCCATTTAAAGAATCAATTTACTGATTAGAATCATTTATGGATGCAAGAATTCCTAACATAATCTTTATTAAGAATTATTCTTATTCCTATTGACTGATTATATAATATGCGATATAGTATCTTTAAAGGATTTCGGAGATATTCTCCAGATCCAGTTCGAAAAAATAAAAAAGATTGAAAAGGAGAAGCTATGGAAGAACAAGTTGTAAGTATGCCAGTAATTGGTCAAAAAGCACCGGAGTTTCGCGCTGTAACCACGCAGGGGGAGATCAATTTCCCCAAGGATTATGAGGGTAAGTGGATCGTTTTATTCTCTCATCCTGCTGATTTTACACCAGTCTGTACCACAGAATTTATGACCTTTGCAAGTATGCATGATGAATTCCGCGCTCTAAACACAGAGCTAGTCGGCCTTTCCATCGACTCCATCCACGCTCACCTAGGTTGGCTGAGTGCAATTCGAGGATATAGCTGGAATGGCATCGAGAACCCCAATATCGAGTTCCCTGTCATTGCCGATATCAAAATGGATGTTGCCAGAAAGTACGGCATGCTCCAAGGTGAATCTGACACCAGTGCCGTACGTGCCGTATTCTTTATCGACCCAAAGGGCACAATCCGAACCATCCTCTATTACCCCGCATCTCTGGGCAGAAACTTCGCAGAGATCAAGAGAATTCTGATTGGACTTCAAAAGGCAGATCGTGACGGCGTCGCTCTTCCCGCCAACTGGGAACCTGGAAAAGATGTCATCGTACCACCACCTGGAACCTGTGGAGCCATTCGGGACCGCATGGAGCTAGTCAAAGGCGAAGGCTACGAAATGAAGGACTGGTTCCTGACTTTCAAAAAAGACCAAGAATAATCGTAATATTAACAAAAGCCCTGGGAAGAATATCCTCCCAGGGCTATATTATTGATTGATAGGATTTGCTTGGAAAGACTAGAGATGGAATTACCCAAAGACCAGAGGAGCCGACGGTTCAACTTGACAGCTCACATACCCGGCTTCTCTTTCTTCGCCATTGCGCATAATTGGCGTATACTCCCTCGAGTGCATCGCCTCAATGAAATCAATATGATCTCGAATTCGACCTTTAAAGTCTGTAGCAAAATACCCAACTTGCTTTAACACATGGGCATCACTATTCCCCATCACAGGTAGCCCCAATTTGTTAGCGAGGTAAAAAGCTTGCAGATTATGGGCATGCATGGTGCTCCCATTGAAAGCCTCAACAGCCGTCAACAGAGGTGCCAGTCGTCTCATATTCTTACCGATCCCTCGATTATTGTTTCGGAATGGATGGGCTGCGATTGATGCGCCTTTTTGCTGTTTGACCAGTGTCAACAGGTCCTGTGCACACATCATTTCTTCAGGGATGTCATCAAGTCCAAAGACGAGGATATCCCCTTCATAAGTCAGGATTTCCGCCCCTACAATGATCAGCATTCCGTCAATATAGCAGGAATCTCCAATCTCATGTCGGAGTCGATTATTGTCGTGATTTGTGATACATAACCCATCCAGTCCTGCTGATTTTGCCGTGGCAATCGCCTGGTACAAATCCATCTGGCTGTCAAAGGAATGTCTACTCTCATGGATATGACAATCTATTAGCATTACTTCTCCTCAATCTCCTTATTTCCTACTATTCTACCATAGATTGAGGCATGCTCGGATTTAGTTATCTTATCCTACTGCCATCATCCATACCATTTGTTAATCCATATATGGAAAATAAAAAGACCGACGAAAACCCGTCGATCTTTTGGTCGGAGTGTTTATAATGACAAACTTGCAAAGCCACGTGAAATAGCGAAATCCGATATAAAATAATCGATCCTTGCTATTATACAATACAATTACTGAAATTACTCTACTTATGAAGGCTTGATTTGGGTCGACTTCGAATAAAAATGCTTTTAGTCTTTACAAACATTTCACATCGCTTTATAAGATGATAGTCAAGCCGTTCCGCTTTCCCAGAGCATCCTTTTAATATAGTAATAAGCTCACGTAAATCCAACAAGTGAAATAAAGCGCCTGTTTCTTGCATAGCATTTATCAATTCAATTTCAATGTTTTTCCAATCTCCATAATGCATCAACTCGGTTATTAAAATAATACAATGCGGCGGTGGGTTTCTTTCTATACTCAGTTCATGTCCTTCTCCATCGAAAATTGTTTCACCACGGAGAAAAGCCTTTGATGCTCCAATCAATTGGCAAATTGCCCTTTTTACCTGTTTTTGAATACCAGCTGTGCACCGCACAATATCTCGACTGTATCCCGCATTAATAACAGACAGGTCTTTTGCCTCAATAAAAAAGCTGCCATAAGTATAATACGAAAAAACATCAGTCAATTCACGTGTCTTCTTGCCAATCTTAACTTGGGGACATTTGTATAATGTTAAAGGAAAGACTGATTCTAACGTCGCCCAAATAATCCGCTCAAATATTTCGCCTTCATTCTTCTCATCTATGTCAATTGTGTGGTGCTCATGGTTCCCTATAAATATGTTTTTTACGACACGCCATTCTTCAAGTGTTGGGATGATTTCAAGTATCGGAATAGTATGTGCACCTTGAAAAATTCTAGTCTTATCTAATGAAAAATCAAAACAATCCAACGCATGTGACGCTTCATCTGTAAATTGTCCAACGTATAATTCCTGAGGCTGTCCGATAGAATCAAGAGATTTATTGGAGTCTGATGTTAACTTAGCATTAGTCCAGGCAAGACAGACATCCATTTCATTAAACAAGAAGATCGGTAACGTAATCTCTTTTAGTGCTCTAATCAAAGCGTAGTGCTCTTCCAATACCTTTTGAACACCCGAGATTGAAACCGACGAGTCTGGTATATCCTGAATTTTAACTCCTCTACACAAGATACGATCATGTTTACCAAACGTGAGACTCATTGAACAGCCTGAAATAAGAGCTTTTATGCTATTTGTCGGCATTTTTATAAGTAAAGCTAATTCTTTTCCGCCATTTGCAGGCACATACCATAGAGAACCATCCTCCGCTTTCATTTCATTGTGAACCCGTTTGCTTGGTATATGCATAATCACACTTCCTTTCATATAAAAACAAATCGGTATTATCGTCACCTTTGCTACTCATCTTAGTATACCATTTATACACCCTTTGAATCAAAAAGGGCTAACTCCAAAACCACAATCAAATAATCGTCTAATCGTTGATATATCATTCGTTATATGCGATTTTATGTATAAAAAGACCACCCATCTGTGATGATTAAATCACGGAAACCAACTATAAAGGAGATTCTCTTTCATATAAAACCCAAAGGTTTCTTAGGAGGAATATGACATGAATCACCTTTTCTTGCCAATGAGTCTGGAGGAAATGATCGCACTACACCATATCAGTCGCCTCATCGACCACGTGGTAGAGCAGATAGATGATGAACTCTTTGTAAAAATTATCCCGCTGAAAAGCGTCTTTGGGAATCTAAAATAGAATTTTGGGTGTACCAGGTTTTTGCGTGGGAAAAAGAAGGTCCTCATTGAGTCTGGGCTGTATGCGATGGCGCATAATATGATAAAGTGGTAAATGAAACCCATGGGGAAGAGAGAATGGATAGATTATTATAAAAAAACAGGGAAGAGATTTTTAGGATCTCCTCCCTGTTTTTTTAGTTTTGGGTCAGCCTCATCCCCCGAATATTCAGTGTCATTATGAACATTCATTTTGGTCGGAGTGACAGGATTTGAACCTGCGGCCCCTTGACCCCCAGTCAAGTGCGCTACCGAACTGCGCTACACCCCGATAACAAGTACCATTATACACTAAATCACGCAAAAAGCAAATCATTTCGAATTGAGATTAAATTTTTGTTAAGTTCTACGAATGACCTCTTGAACAGCACTCCGATCCAGCTCTCTCCTCTATTTTTCGACTCTAGGAGCATTTCACCGCGTTCATCTATCTTCGCTTTCATTAAATGCATTTATAAAGTATAATGAATGCATACTATTTCAGATGGAATATGGAGGGCATTATGAGAGAGAAGTTTACAGCACTACGCGATCTAATCGGCAATACACCCATGGTTCAAGTTCGTTTTCGATATAAGGGAAAAGAGATGTGTATTTACGCGAAGGTCGAGAGTTATAATTTTACGGGTAGTATCAAAGACCGGATGGCTTTTCACGTTCTCCAATCCGCATATGAAAAGGGCAGCTTGAAAAAGGGTGACTATATCGTCGAGGGTACCAGCGGGAATACTGGTATCGCCTTTGCAGCTCTAGGTGCTGCCCTCGGTCATCCCGTCGTGATCTATATGCCCGAATGGATGAGCATGGAGCGAAAGCTGATGCTGAAGGGTTTTGGAGCCGATCTGCGCCTTGTGACGGCTGAAGAGGGTGGTTTCTTAGGCAGTGTGGAAAAGACCTTGGCCTTTAAAGATCAACACCCTGACAACTGTTTCTTACCCGAACAATTTGTCAACCTCGATAACGCAGCGGCCCATTATGAGTCGACGGGACCGGAAATTTTGAAGAACATGCAAAGTCTTCAGCTCACACCGGATGCCTTCATCGCTGGTGTAGGCACAGGAGGAACCGTGATGGGTGTTGGACGGTTTTTGAAGGAGCAGCTACCCAATGTCAAGATCTATCCCCTAGAGCCAATAGAGGCCCCTGCGATGTCCCAGGCTGTTGAAGGAGGGCTCCACCGCATCGAGGGTATCGGCGATGGCTTCGTCCCTGATTTAATGGATTTGTCGGAATTGGACGAGGTGATCACTGTATCAGATGGGGATTCTATCTGCATGGCACAAAAGCTCGCTGCCGCTGGGCTCGGCGTTGGCATCTCCTCGGGGGCAAATTTTATCGGCTGCATCCAAGCCTTAGAGATGCTTGGCTCCGATAAGATAGTCACTACGGTCTTCGCCGATGACAATAAAAAATACTTAACGACGGATTTGATGAAAGAAGTGGAATGCCGTGAGGGCTACTATTCCGGTGGTGTCGAGATCCTCTCCCTTCATTCCCTTCGTTAATGGAGCCAAAAAAATGCTGCCGAGAAAACGGCAGCATTTTGTATTGAAATGAATCCCTTATGCATGTTTCAATTCACATGCTTTGACCACTTGTTCCAATAGAATCGTCGTCGTCACTGAACCGACGCCACCTGGAACCGGGGTAATCATCTTTACATAGTCCTGTAGAGCTTCAAAGTCAGCGTCTCCACCGACCTTCCCATCAGCGCCTTCGCTGACTCCTACGTCGATCACGATACTGTCCTCCGTCACATAATCCTTGCCCACAGAGGCATAACGACCCATGGCGACGATCACGACATCGGCATTTTTAGTCACTTCCGTCAAGTCCTTTGTGCGGGAGTGACAGATAATCGGAGTGGCGTTCTTACTCAAGAGCATCATCGCAATTGGACGGCCAAATACCAAGGAACGATTGACGACTGCCACCGTCTTCCCCTCTAATTCGATTCCATAATGCTCCATTACCTTCATAGCGGCCATAGGTGTCGCCGGTACCAATCTCGAAAAATCCGACTCAAATACACGTGCCAGATTCCTTGGATTCATACAATCTACATCCTTGTCTGGATCCAATGCATTTCGCAATACTTCCTCGTCCACATGTCTTGGTACTGGTCGAAACAACAGAACTCCAGATACGGCGTCGTCTGCGTTTAGGGACTCCAAAAGCTCCACCATCTCCTCTGTCGTCACTTCTTGCGGTCTTTCAATCACTTCTGTCTCGATCCCCAAGTTGCCACAGTTTTTAAGGATTCCCTTTTCATAGGAGATATCGTTTGGATTCGCGCCAATGCGCACGACCGTCAGCTTAGGCTGAAGGTTTCTACCTTGTAAAGCCCTCACTCTCTCTTTGATCTCTTCTTTCAGCTGATCCGCAACCGGTTTCCCCTTAAGAATTTCCGTCATACCATCGCCTCCTCATTTGTTATCATTCTTATCTACATTATACTTCATTTTATAGTAAACAACAAAAAAGGTGACCTTGAAAAGCCGATTATCCATGCCAGAAGCTCTGTGTGGATAGGTGGCTTTAAGAGGTCACCTCATAAATCTTAGTTTAGTATTCGACGTACGCCTACGACATTGTTCTCAAAGTAGGAGCCCGATGTGCTGTCAATTACGACGCCTCGCTCCTCTGTTGCCGCGTGGACATAGCTTCCATCCCCTACATAGATCCCGACATGATCCACATGATCGGACCAGTCGTTTTGGAATAGGATGATATCTCCTGGCAATATGGAGTCCTTGCTGACACCATAGCCATTACCTGCCTGTCCCGTCGTAATCCTGGACAATTCCACTCCTGCATACTCACTATACAGATAGGAGGTAAGGCCAGAGCAATCAAATCCTGTAGAGGGCGAACTACCAGCCCATACATAGGGAGATCCCACTAGGGAGTATGCTGCGCCTACGATATTGGATACTGTGTCTCCTCCACCGTTATAAATCGGCGTCTCAACAACTGGCTCTTCATAGACAGGTGCTTCGTAAACCGGTTCTTCAACCACTGGCTCTGGAGTGACGGGTTCTTCAATCACTGGTTCCGGAGCTACCGGCTCTTCGATGACAGGCTCCTCGACTACTGGTTCTTCCACGGGGAGTACTGCTTCACTAGCGCTGAGGAAACTCTCTGAGATATAGCCAATTTCCCCATTGTAGTTAATGGCCACCCAACCGTCTTTGCTGTCTCCAGTGATCTGAGCACCTTGATCCAGCACGCCGATGATCTCTGTGGAAGTACTTCGTCCAGATCGAATATTTAGATTGTCTGTCACCCATCCAGTAAAGGAGAGAGAGACTTCAAATTCTTCACCATTGTCGCCAATGGGAGCTTGATCTGCATTCACAGTGGCTGTTGGTGTAGCCTCAGCCACTTCTACGCCGGCTGCAGGGATAGCCTCTGCTGCAGTCTCGTCGACTGGAACTGCTTCTTCCACTTCGATCGCCGAGAGATGTACCGATGGCTGTTCATTGACTATCTGGGATGTCTGTACAGGTTGTTCGACAACTTGTGCTACTGGCGCTGTAACGGTTATCGGCGTATGTACGACGACCTGCTCCTCTGTAGCCTGAATGGCGACGGTCTCCTCCTGTGCAGGCGCTTTTGCAACTACTTGCGCTGTTCTTTTTGCAGTCTGCGTACCGCCACGGTTCATATTGACTGCAAAGTGATGGTAATCCTTGGCTCGCACCGATTCTCTTGCAAAATTTTCTATGACTGTCTTATTGATTGGTTTCGTAATTTGTACGAGATCTTCCGTAACACTGTTTGCTGACCCAAGGGCTGCGAATGACGTAACCGCCATCAGTCCAAAGGCCAGACCTATTTTTCCTTTACTCACACAAACCCTCCTAAGTACTTCTATATTGCTGCATAGCTGTATTTTTCTATTCTTAAATTTCATATTATTGATCATAATTTAGAAAGAAATGAAAGTCAAGGGAAAGGTTACAATTAGGTTACGGTTTATTCGAATGTAACTTTTTTGTAATAATTGCTGGGATTTTGGTTTCAGAGTACAACTGCACCATGCAAAGGTAACAATGCGTATTTTTTCAGCATTGCAATAAAAAAAGCTCGATTCTCAAAGGACTTTCACCTTCATTTATCGAGCTTCTTCGTCTCGTTCTTAACAATTACAGATTACTTAACAATTACAAAGGGGTTAAACCGCCCGCCCTGTTCGGCGTTTTTCCTTCTCTGCCTTTTGTCGTAAATCCTTTAAAATATGTCCCGCATCCCGCAGGTTATTCGAGATGGTGATATGGGCAGAGAAACTCTCCATCCGGCTCCCATCTGTAAATATGACATCCGAATCCTCGACTCCCTGTACAAATCGATAATTGACAAAACTCATGGCGCCATCGTTCTTCCCTATGGGCTGCCTCGTCCGCACCGGTACAAATATATTCTCTTCGTTGTAGACCATCGGCAAATTCTTTCGACGTCCGAGAAATTCTGCATAATATCTTCGGCACTCCGCCAGATCCAACATATAGTATTTTCCCAAATTCTTTAGCACTGTAAGTATATTGCGCCGCACGCAGAGATTCTCTCCTCCAAAGAGGAGGATATGCGTGGTGTCGCCAATCCCCTGGTCATATTTGGGAGCAATCGCCAAGACTCCCCTCTTCAATACGAATTCCCAATCTAATCCCTTCGGCATTTTCTCCCTCCTCGTCCTAGACTTTGAATTATATTTATTGTAGCGAACATTTGTTCTTTTGTCAACCAGAGCTTTTGTTCATTTGGTCTATTTCTATGATCGATCCAAAAAAAGGCACAAAAAATCCCCCTATCTCTTCCATAAGGGGATTTCAATTTGTGAGCATATCCGATTCCTATGACGAAGTGCCCTTCTTTTTTCGCTGAATATAGACCAGTCCCAAAACTCCCATGGCGATTCCCGCTATGCTCACCAATTGGGAGATGCGCAGGCCCAGGAAATAGAGACTGTCCGTTCGCAGCCCCTCCACCAAGAAACGCAAAATTCCATAGAGGATGAGATACCAGAAGATGACCTGTCCCTCTGTCCACTGCTTCTTTCTCGCAAACCAGGATAAGAACAAAAAGATGGAAAAGGTGCCAATGGACTCGTACAAGAAGGTGGGGTGATGCCCCACTCCGTCAATCAGCACAGCCCATGGCAAATTGGTCTCATAGCCGTAAGCCTCCTGGTTGATGAAATTCCCCCAACGGCCAATGGACTGCCCCAGCGCAAGGGAAGGGGCCGTGATGTCCGCCAGGGTCAAAAAACTCAGTTTCTTCTTCTTGGCCATGAAATAAGCCGTCAAATACGCGGTGATAATCCCTCCATATATGGCGAGGCCTCCACCGCGGATATTGAGTATCTGCTCAGGATGCGCTCGAAAATACTCCCATTCGAAGAGCACGTAATAAACCCTCGCTCCCACAATGGACAGTGGCAGTGCGACCATTAAAACATCCATCAAATGATCCGAGTTCAGACCTCGGCGTTTCGCCTCGCGCTCCGCAAGTAAAATTCCTGCCAACATCCCCAAGCCTATTAGGATCGCATACCACATGATCTCGAAACCAAAGATGGAAAATGCGACTCGATCTACTGGTGGTTTCATCTATTACTCCTCATCTTTCTCCTATTCGAGATCCTCTGGCATATCCCAGTTGTGATAGACGCTCTGAACATCGTCGTTGTCCTCTAGAGCATCGATCAGCTTCGTCATATTGACGATATTTGCAGGATCCATAATGGCATTGTAATTCGAAGGGAGATAGTAGAGCTCTGCCTTTAGGAAGGAATATCCCCCTGATTTTAAGGCATCCCTCACCTTCGAAAAGTCTTCGATGGTTGTGGTCACCTCAAAGGTGCCTTCTTCAGCAGAAAAGTCCTCTGCTCCTGCATCCAATGCCTCCATCATCACTTCCTCCTCATCCAGTCCCTCTCCGTCGATCAACAGAAGTCCCTTGCGCTGAAAGAGGAAGGACACGGAGCCATTTTGGCCGAGGTTCCCGCCGTATTTATCAAAGGCATGGCGCACCTCTGGCGCCGTACGATTTCGGTTATCCGTCAGGCATGCCACCATTACCGCCGTACCCTCCGGGCCGTATCCCTCGTACATCACCTCTTCGTAATTGTCTGCTCCAACATCTCCCGCACCCTTTTTGATCGCTCGGTCGATATTGTCATTCGGCATATTCTCTGCCTTCGCCATTTCTATGGCGGTCTTCAGTGCCGCATTATAATCCGGATCCGCACCGCCTTCACGTACCGCCACAATGATGGAGCGGGCGATCTTGGTAAAGACCTTCCCTCGTTTGGCGTCCTCTTTACCCTTCTTATTCTTGATATTATTCCATTTACTATGTCCAGCCATATCCTACCTCTATTCTCTTATTCTTCCCCTGCCATGTATAAGCTCCCCTCAAAGGTAGAGCGAATCACTGTATTCGTCTGTAGCACGACTGCCTTCCCAGAGGTGAGATTCATGAACTCCACAAAACGCCGCTCATAATCTCTCTCTGGGATATAGAGAGTCAGCTTCACCTCTTCTGTATATTCCTTTTCTGCCACATAAAGACCTTGGTTGAGGATGTAGTTTTCTACCGGTCCCAATAAGCCATAGTCCAATCCCAACTGGATGGTGTGGTAAGGCTCCTTCTCGACGACCTTTCCCCGATCTAGGGCGATCTTGGTACCCTCTGTATACGCCCGTACCAGTCCCCCCTTGCCCAGTAGAATTCCCCCAAAATACCTGGTGACGACCACACAGACATTTCTTAAATCCTGGGCCATCAAGAGATTCAAAATCGGCATTCCAGCTGTGTGCATCGGCTCCCCATCGTCTGAAAAGCGCTGGATTTGTTCTCCAACCACATAGCCATAGCAATTATGGGTTGCCGTTTTATGCTCCCCTTTCACCTTTTCAATGAAGGCAGATGCCTCTTCATCACTCTCTACAGGAAGGCATTGACCGATGAACAGTGACTTTTGTATCGTCACTTCATCAATGCCATAGCGGTGTATGGATTTATAGATGCTCATCTGCTATCAACTCCAGTTTTTCTAGGCGCGCGAGATCCTCTTTGCGAATCCTCAAATCGAGATAAATGCCATCCTCTTCATCTCGGCGCTCTAGTAATACCCCCATTCCCAGCAGGTTCCCCAATAGATCCGATCGAGCATAGGGCAATAGGATTTGCCTACGGACCTGATCTTGGGTCAATAGCTCCTCGATCTTCTCCAATAGTCTGGCAATATCCTCTGATTTAAGTGCTGAGATAAAGATGCGCTCGATGTCATTTTTCGGAGGATCTACGAGAAATAGCTGATCCGATACCATGTCCATCTTATTATACACCTCCAGGATCGGGGCATCGTGGACATCCAGACGGTCGAGCACTTCGCGCATCGCCTCCTTTTGAAGCTCCAGATCATTCGTCGAAGCATCCAACACAAAGAGGATCAAATCCGCCTCATGGAGCTCGTCCAAAGTACTCTGAAAAGCTTCGATCAGATGGATGGGGATGTCCTTGACAAAGCCGACCGTATCTGACAATACAAAGGGCTGTCTGCCCTCAGTTTCGATCCGGCGATGACTCGTATCCAATGTGGCGAAGAGGCGATCATCGGCATAGACCAATTTATCCGTCGCCCCACCTGCTGATCCTAAGATCTCATTCATCAGAGTGGATTTTCCCGCATTGGTATAGCCCACCATCGAGACGACGGGCGTGGCATTTGCCTTGCGCTGTCTACCCTTGACTTCTCGGTTTCTCGTCCTCTTCTCAAGCTGCCCTTTAATGGCGTCGATCTGACGCCGAATATGCCTACGGTCCGTCTCCAGTTTCTGCTCTCCAGGTCCCCTCGTCCCAATGCCACCACCGGTACGGCTCAGATAATTTCTATAACCCACCAATCTCGGGAGCATATATTCTGCCTGGGCAAGCTGTACCTGCAATATACTCTCTCCCGTTCGAGCTCTAGAGGCGAAGATATCCAGGATCAAACCAGTGCGATCCAGGATCTTAACCTCAGTTGCCTCCTCCAAATTTCGGATCTGTGAGCCAGACAATTCGTGGTTGATGACGACGAGTTCGATCTCCATCGCCGCAGCCATCTCTTGAATCTCTGCCACTTTCCCCTTGCCCACATAGGTTGAAGGATTGATTTTTGAGGCAACCTGAACAATACGGCCAATGACTTCACCACCTGCCGTATCCACTAAGCGCTCCAATTCGTCCATGCTCTGTTCTATTCGATTGTCCCTAGGCAGGGCCAATCCCACAATCAACGTTCTTTCCCTCATATTCACTCCTATATGGTCATCAAACCGCTAAAATCAACATTCATTATACTATATTTCAGGGAGAACTGGCAATTCTTCCCCTTCCTGCAGAAAGTTAACAATTAATGGGCATTATGATATAATAAATCCAGATAATTGTGGTAATAAACCCATTTAGGAGGCTATCATGCAACCGGATATGAATAAGAAACCGTTTTATATTGGACAATACATCAAGATCGGAATACTTCTGATTTGTATATTTGGTGCAATACTGGCGGGAGCCCTCGGCGGATCCGTCGTCGCTGTGGTAAAGGAAGCCCCAGAGATCGATCTGTCCAAGATCGGAGAGGCATTAACTGAAAACTCCACCATCGTGGACGCAGAGGGAAGTCTACTGGAGAAGATAGAGACGGCAGAATATCGTGAGGTCGTCAGCATTGAAACCATCCCTCAATTTGTGAAGGATGCCTTTGTCGCAGTTGAAGACGAGCGATTCTATGAGCACATGGGCGTGGATATCATGGGGATCGGAAAGTCAGTCCTGGACAATATCTCTGCAGGAGACTTCGTGCGTGGTGGTTCTACCATCACCCAGCAGCTGGCCAGGGACCTGTACTTAAACGATGAAAAAACCCTCGATCGTAAGATCAAAGAAGCCTATATCGCCATGAAGATGAACGACTCCCTCAGCAAGGACGAAGTGCTGGAGATCTACTTAAACCGGGTTTTCCTCGGCCAAAATGCCTATGGCGTTCAAGCGGCAGCGGATACCTACTTTTCCAAGAATCTTGAGGACCTCACCATCGCTGAAGCCGCTGCCCTGGCAGCCATCCCAAAGGCGCCGACAGATTTTGCTCTATACAAGGCCATGCGTCCTGAGGATGTAGGAGAAGAGAGAGTGCTGGGTGAAATCGTACTCAGTGGCGAAAAATACTTTGCCGCCTATAATCCAGGCTTTGAAGAGAGGCAACAATATGTCCTGTCCAAAATGCTCGAATTGGGGATGATCGATGAAGCCCAATATCAAGGGGCGCTGACCGAGGACATCGCAGCTGCCATCAATCCGCCTGAGAGGAGAATGGCAGACCTATCCAGCTATTTCACCAGCCTAGTCAAAGCCCAAGTCGTAGATAAGCTGATGAGTAAATTCAATTTGACTCGAGACGAAGCCTTGGACAAATTGTACAATGGTGGGCTCAAGATCACCGCCACCATCGATCTGAAGATGCAGCGGCAGCTCGAGGATCTATATGAGGACTTTACCAATCTCCCCCTGGGAGACGAGAGCGAATACGGCCCAAAACTCCTATCCTGGGAGCTATCTGAAGCTGGAAATATCGAAAATGCGGGAGGCACAGTCCTCTATTTCGACAAACTCAACCTATTGGATCAATCCGATCGCGTGGTCTTTTACACCGACGAATACGAATACCAAGAAGATGGTCTTCATCTCAAATCCCATAAAGTTCGTTATACCGAAACGGGGATGATGATCAAGCCCTTCTATACGATTACAGACTCAAGGGACCTTCGAACCCATGCTCCCATCTCCATCTCCATCCCAGAGGAGCATCTGGCAAAGGCCTCCGATGGCGGAGTCCTCATCGCAAATGCCTTCCTAGAAGAACATCCCGACTTCATCCAGACGGATGGAGAGACGATTGCAATTGACAATAGCTTCTACATGGTCGATGACATGGGGATATTGCAGCCACAGGCCTCCACCGTCGTAATGGATCATAACACAGGCCATATCAAGGCCATCATTGGAGGGAGAGGCCAGACCGGTTATAGTATACTAAACCGTGCGTACAGCTCCCTGAGACAGCCTGGTTCGACTATGAAGCCCATCTCCGTCTATGCACCAGCCCTGGACAACAAATATACCTTGGCGAGCATCATAGACGATCTGCCCCATTACAACGACAAGCAAGAGCTCTGGCCAATCAACTGGTACGGCGAATACAGAGGGCTCACGACCATACGCGAGAGCATCGAAGTATCGGCCAATGTAAATGCCGTCAAGATGCTAGAAAAGATCGGACTGGAAAAGTCCAAAGAATATCTCAAGAAATTCGGTCTCATCAATGGAACCCACCCAGAACTGGACAATTTCATCTCCAAGCAGGAGGATCCCTTCCAAAACGATGAGAACACAGCTGCCATGGCCCTAGGCGGTATGACCTATGGATTGACGAATGTGGAACTAACCGCGGCCTATGCGGCCATCGCAAATCGGGGTACCTATATCGAACCCCTCAGTTTCTCTAAAGTGGAAGATCGCAGGGGAAATGTGGTCTTGGAGAACGAACCGGAGACCAACGAGGTCATCAGCGAAGGCGCTGCCTATCTGGTAACAGATGCCCTCCACTCGACGACCCAACAGGGCATCGCCTCCAACGCACAGGTTGAGGGCTACGACATCGCTGGAAAGACCGGAACCTCCGGGACTGTCACAGAGAACCAGGACTCTTGGTTTGTTGGATTCAGTCCTTACTACACCGTCGGCGTTTGGATTGGAGCGGACGATCCACAGCTCAAACTCAATGAGGTCAGTCTCTATGCCACCAATCTTTGGAACCAGGTGAATACGGCGATCCTAGAGGGCTATTCTCCAAAGACCTTTGATAAATACGGCGATATTGTGGAAGTTGAGATATGTACAGAATCCGGCTTGCTTCCAACGGATGCCTGCCGTGCGGACCACCGCGGAGCTGTGCGCACAGAGCTGTTTATCAAGGGAACAGAGCCCAAGAAGGAATGCTCGGTCCATGTATGGAAGACCGTCGACACCCACGATGGGCTGTTGATCACGGAGCGAACACCTAAGAACTTCATGTCCACCCGTTCTTTTATCACTCGAGCCGAGGAATACGACCCGACTGAAAACGGCGGCATCCTCCCCACCGACTGGTATGCAATGGCGCCCACCAGCTACTCACCGGTTTACTATCCAACCGAAGAGGAACTTGCAGAACAGCGCAAGAAGGATGAAGAGGATCGCAAGAAGAGGGAACAGGAAGAAGAAGATAAGAAAAAACAAGAGCAGGAGAATCCTGATTCTGAGACAGAAGAACCTAGCAGCACAAGCGAATAAATCGAAACTTTCTGCATAGCAAAGGCCCCTACCTATTTGGTTGGGGCCTTTTCATGTAAAAATTGATTTTGTTCTCTATTTATTCTTCATCTTTTAATGTGAGCTGCTCCTCGGCAGGAGATGTCTCTTCGCCTTGGGTCGCTTCTCCAAATCCGCTCTTTAAGCGGACCTGCTCCTCAATCTCAAGGTAGATCTGGGGATTGTCCTCTAGGTACTTCTTGATATTCTCTCTACCTTGGCCAATCCGGTCGCCTTGATAACTATACCAAGAACCGGACTTGTTGATGATGTCCAGATCCGAGGCGACGTCCACCATCACGCCCTGTTTGGAGATGCCCTTTCCATACATGATGTCAAATTCCGCCTGTTTAAACGGTGGTGCGACCTTGTTTTTAACGACCTTCACCCTCGTTCGATTTCCGACGATGGTGTCCTGCTCTTTGATGGAGTCAAAACGGCGGATATCCAGACGAACACTGGAGTAGAACTTCAGTGCCCTACCTCCTGTCGTAGTCTCTGGATTTCCGAACATGATGCCGATCTTCTCCCTCAACTGATTGATAAAGATGACCGTCGTATTGGACTTGGAGATAATCCCCGCCAACTTACGCAGGGCTTGGGACATCAATCTCGCCTGTAAACCCACATGGGAATCCCCCATGCCCCCTTCGATCTCCGCTCTGGGTACCAGGGCGGCGACAGAGTCCACGACGACGATGTCCACTGCATTGGACCGAACGAGAGACTCTGTGATCTCCAGAGCCTGTTCCCCAGTATCTGGTTGGGATACGATCAATTCGTCCGTGTTCACTCCTAAATTACGGGCATAGATGGCGTCCAGGGCATGCTCTGCGTCGATAAAGGCGGCGATACCACCTAGTTTTTGTGCCTCTGCGACGACATGCAGAGCAACCGTCGTCTTCCCCGAAGATTCCGGTCCATATATCTCAATGATACGACCCCTCGGTAAGCCGCCAATACCCAATGCGATATCCAGGTTGATGGCTCCGGTGGGGATGGCATCGAGGCTCACCTTTGGAGCGTCCCCCAATCGCATAACAGAGCCCTTTCCATATTGTTTTTCGATACGATTAAAAGCCAGCTCTAAAGCCTTTTTCTTTTCACTGTTGTCTAAGACGCTCATATATCCTCCTCCGCGAACTTATGTTCTTTTATTGTATCCCATATTCCCACAATCGTCAATGGATAATAGAAACTATCCTAGATATTGTCCAGATCCAAAACCTCTTTGTTCTTGATCACATAGTCGACGCCCGACAAAGCCGTGGCGATGACCGACAGATAGAGAAGCACCTGAGCTACGGTTTCCAACCCCTTCATGGGCAAGAGCATTAGGATGATGGCGGCAAATTGGGTGATCGTCTTGATCTTTCCAAAGACTGATGCGGCTATCGTCACATTGTTCGAAGCGGCGATCACGCGAAAACCCGTGATGATCAGCTCACGGCTGATGATGATCAGAGCTGCCCATCCCGGTACCAATCCCATCTCCACGAACATGACGAAAGCCGAGATGACCAAGAGTTTATCCGCGATCGGATCCAAAAATTTTCCAAATGTCGTAATCAGATTTCGGCTCCGGGCGAAATACCCGTCCAGTGCATCTGTCGCTGCCGCGATCGAAAAGAGCAGCAGTGGAATCACCGTATCTGTGCCCACGAGCATCAAAGCGATTACAAATACGGGCACCAGCAAAATCCGGAGCATCGTCAATTTATTCGCTATATTCATCTATTACCTCATCTCGCAAAATATTTCTGGAGACCAAGAGTCTCCTCGGTTTACTCCCCTCACTGGCGCCGATGATCCCCAGCTCCTCCATTGTATCCACCAAGCGGCCCGCCCTCGCATAGCCTACCTTGAGCTTGCGCTGGAGTAGGGATACGGAGGCCTGCCCTTCGGATATGACGATATCCACTGCCTTTTCCAAGAGTTCGTCCTGATCCTCCAGCCTCGTCGCGTTGTGGTTTCTCCTGTCGATCTCCTCGATGGCCACTTCATCGTAATCTGCCGTAGAAGTATCACGAATATAATTGACGATATCCTCCACCTCTCGTTCGCTGACAAAGGCCCCTTGGAGCCTGAGCATACTGCGGAAACTGGAATGACTAAAGAGCATATCCCCTCTTCCCAATAATTTCTCCGCCCCAGACACATCCAGTATGGTCCTAGAGTCAATTTGTGAGGAGACGGCAAAGGAGATTCTAGAGGGGATATTTGCCTTGATCGTCCCCGTGATGACATCTACCGACGGCCTCTGTGTGGCCACGATCAAATGGATCCCACATGCTCTTGCCATCTGAGCCAAACGGCAGATCTGTTCCTCTACTTCCTGGGCTGCTACCATCATCAGGTCCGATAATTCATCGATGATGATGACGATATATGGCAGATCTTCTGCATCTGTCCCCGCCATCTTCGCCCGATAGGTCTTAATATCACGCACCATATTCTCGGCAAACAGGCTGTATCTGCGCTCCATCTCCTTGACGGCCCAACCCAGTGCGGCGCTTGCCTTTCTCGGATCTGTCACAACGGGAACGACCAGATGTGGAATCCCATTATAGATGCTCAGCTCCACCATCTTGGGGTCGATCAGGATGAATTTTACCTCCTGCGGACCGGAACGAAAGATGGTGCTGAGGATGATGGTATTAATGCAGACGGATTTTCCAGAGCCCGTCGCTCCGGCGATCAACAGATGGGGCATGGACTCGATCTTGGACAATACCGGTCTACCGGTCAAGTCCTTCCCTAGGGACAGTGGCATTGCAGACTCGCATTCCAGATATTCCTTGCTACTGATGATGTCCTTGAGAAACACGTCATCCTTCACTCGATTGGGCACTTCAATGCCCACGGCAGACTTGCCTGGAATCGGCGCTTGAATCCGAATGTCCCTCGTCGCCAAGGCCAGAGCAAAATCGTCATTGAGTCCCACGATGCTCGACACCTTCACCCCAGGTCCCGGCTCTAGCTCAAAACAGGCGACGCTCGGGCCCCTGGTCACCTTGATCATTCTGGCTTCCACTCGAAAATTACTCAAGACGGTTTTTATCGCCTCTGCCTTTGTATTGATCTCCTTTTCGTATTCTTTGCTACTATCCTTTGGAGAGCTACGAAGGAGATGAATCGGCGGTGGAATATAATGCACTTTTTGCGGAGGCATCTCCACCTCAAAGTCCTCCACGGTCAGCTGTGTACTGTCATTCTTGCGATCCTTTCGATCGCTTCGTTCATTTGGATCATTTGGATCGTATTCCTGATGATTCATAAAAGTAAAGGGCGTCTCCTCCAAGGCTTGCCCCTCCCTTATTACCTTTTGGTCCTGGTGATGGTTTTCAATGGCAATATCCTGCTGCATGGAAGCCTCTTTCAGTGCCTCTCGCTCTTTCAACTGTTTCTGTAGCAGGGTCCACATTTTCGAGATACCACTGCTGACGATGACATATAGCCTTTTCCCCGCCTCCAGAAACTCCCTGGCAAAGTCGAAAAAGGGCATATTCATAAAGGAGAGTATGCTGAAGAATAACAGGATCACTGACAGGATATAAACCCCGAGCACGCCGATATACTTCGATAGGCCATATCCCAATGTGGTTCCCACGATGCCCGCTCCCTTGCGAATGAGGGCCAAATCCATCCCATGGTCCAGGCGTACTCCCAGGTTGCCCCCAACACCCGTATTCACTTCAATGATCATCAAAAATGCAATGAACAGACCATAGATATAGGCAAAGCGTATCGCCACAGGTCGTGAGAATTTTCGAATCAGTATAAACAGGAGATTCACGAGCAAAAGTGCCGGTAATATGTAGGCGCCGACGCCCACGGTCTTAAAGGCCAGCATGCTAAAATACTTTCCAATTACGCCAAGGCTCTGCGTCAATATATCCAAATACAATAGGGTGATTAGGGCGATCAATCCCAGTAACAGCGTGTTGCGATTGATTGTGGGGAACTTCTGTCCCTCTTTTTTTCCATTTCGTTTACTATTTGTCGCCAAGATTCATCCCCTCCTTCCTCTTCGTCCGTTTCATTATATCATATTTGCCCAAGCCCAAAGAATACGCTTTCGTAAGCTAATAACCCGTATGGCCAAAGCCCCCATCACTGCGATGGGTCTGTGAAAGCTCCTCGACTTCGACGAGTTCCCCCTGTTCCACTCGGGCGATCACCAACTGGGCGATCCGGTCTCCCTTATTGACAGTATAGTCTTCCTTTGACAGATTGACCAAGATCACTCCAATCTCTCCACGATAATCACAGTCAATCGTACCGACGCCATTTGCGACGGTGATACCATGCTTATAGGCCATCCCACTTCGAGCCCGAACCTGTGCCTCCACGCCCTCTGGGAGTGCGATATAAAGACCGGTAGGTATGATGGCGCGCATGAGGGGCTCCAGTAGAATGGGCTCTTCATTATTGGCTACCAGATCCATTCCCGCCGCTCCCGTCGTCGCATAAGATGGCAGTGGATGGTCTGAACGATTGATTATTTCGATTTTCATTTCTATCTCCTTCCGCATTTCCTACTCTTCCATTATACAGAGAAAGCCAGTTTATGGAAATGAAAAAAACATAAACACGGGGTCTATGTTTTTTCTCTATCTATTTTTGTGGATTCTCCGACTTGTTTTGTTTCGGTAATAGGGCCTTTCGTGACAGATTCACTCTGCCCTGTTTGTCGATCTCGATGACCTTTACGGTTACGACATCGCCAATATTCAGCACATCCTCGACCTTATTCGTTCGCTCATGCGCTAGCTGAGAGATGTGAACCAGCCCTTCTTTTCCATTGAGCACCTCAACAAATGCACCGAAGTTCATGATGCGAGTGACCTTGCCCGTATAGACTTCGCCGACTTCGATCTCCTTGACGATGTCGTTGATCATGCCAACGGCCTTCTCACCACTGGTGGTGTTTTCCGCCGTCACAACTACGGTACCATCATCAAAGGTATCGATCTTGACGCCTGTCTCATCGATGATCTTATTGATCACCTTTCCTCCAGGCCCAATGATCTCACGGATCTTCTCGGGATGGACCTTGACGGTGAAGATTCTCGGTGCGTATTCGGATACCTGCTCCCTCGGAGCGGATAGCACTTCATTCATCTTGCCTAGAATATGCATACGACCAATCCTGGCCTTTTCAAGTGCTTCTTCCAAAATGTTGCGGTCAATCCCTGCAATCTTGATATCCATTTGAATGGCGGTGATGCCATCCTTCGTCCCAGCCACCTTAAAGTCCATATCTCCCAGATGGTCCTCTAGACCTTGGATGTCGGACAAAATGGCGACATTGCTCGAATTTTCGTCCTTGATCAAGCCCATGGCGATGCCCGCTACGGCGCCCTTTAAGGGTACACCTGCATCCATTAACGAGAGGCTCGACCCACAGACACTGCCCTGGGAACTGGATCCATTGGAACTGAGTACTTCTGAAACCACGCGAATGGTGTAGGGGAATTGTTCCTCATCCGGCAGAACCGGAATCAGCGCCCTTTCAGCCAGGGCACCATGGCCTATTTCTCGTCTCCCCGGACTTCGAAGAGGTCTTGTCTCCCCGACACTAAAGGGTGGGAAATTGTAATGGTGCATGTATTTTTTCTCATCGCTGACGAGTCCATCGAGCATCTGTACATCGCCAGGCGCTCCCAGACTGGTGATCGATAGAACTTGGGTCTGACCACGATTGAACAATCCCGCTCCATGGGCCCTTGGAAGGAGTCCAACTTCGCAGGAGATCTCGCGAATCTCATCGCATTTACGTGCATCTGGTCGAATCCCATCTTCTAGGATCATACGGCGTACTTCGGCTTTCATCAAGTCATCTAAAATGCCTTGAACCGCTTTGCCCTCTTCGGGATAGATCTCCTCAAAATGCTGGAGTGTCTCTTCATTGACTCGGTCTGTATCCTCTTGTCTAGAGGTCTTGTCCGGATTCTTTAGGGCGGTCGCCAGGGCATCCTTTGCAAAATTCGTAACGGCTTGTACCATTTCGGGATCTGAAGCAGGCAATTCGACGGCTAGCTTCTCCTTGCCGATATCCGCCTGAATTTCCGAGATGAAATTACAAATGCCTTTGATCTCCTCATGTCCGGTAAGAATAGCCTCTAATACGATGGACTCTGGAAGAATCTCCACGCCCGCTTCTACCATCATGATGGCTTCCTGGGTTCCAGCGAGGGTCAAATTGAGTTTTGAACGGCTTCTCTGATCCAGATCTGGTAACAATACGATCTGCTCATCCACATAGCCGATGGTGACTGCACCTGTGGGTCCCATAAAGGGAATGTCTGAAATGCTCAATGCCACGGAGGATCCGATCATGGCCATGGCCTCGAGTGAACTGTCCGGTTCGACGGACAGAGGTGTAGCAATCACCTGAACGTCATTGCGGTATCCCTCTGGGAATAGGGGTCTGAGGGGACGGTCAATGAGTCGAGAAGCCAACACTGCCCTCTCGCTCGGTCGCCCTTCTCGCTTGATGAAACCACCGGGGATCTTGCCCACGGAATACAGTTTCTCCTCGAAATCACAGCTCAAGGGGAAAAAGTCAATTCCCTCCCTAGGCTTTTTCGAAGCAGTTGCTGTAACCATGATAATCGATTCGCCCATCTGCACGAGACAAGCGCCATTCGCCTGCTCAGCAACCTTACCGACGGTTATTTTCAGCTCTTTGCCCTGGAGATCATAGGTGTAACTTTTTATCATACATACCTCCTTAGGTATAAAAAGTAAGAGCGGTTGCCCGCCGCTCTTATTATCCTCGGATATTCAGTCGTTTAATTAAGTCTCTGTATCTCTCGATATCCTTCTTTTGGAGATACTTCAGCAGACCTTTACGCTGACCGATGAGCTTAAACATACCCCGTCTGGAATGGTGATCCGACTTATGTGCCTTAAGATGCTCTGTCAGCTGGCTAATACGAAAGGACAGGATGGCAATCTGTACTTCCGGGGAGCCTGTATCTCCCTCTGCCATTTGGTACTCTTTGATAATCGACTCTTTTTGTTCTTTAGTAATCATTTCTTTCCTCCTAATAAAAATTCACGCTAGCTATTGATGGGGTTGAGGAATCCGACATCAACGCTGGCGTACTCAATCTAAAGTATTATATCACTTTTGAAACCCCGTGTAAACCTTTGATCGTGATTGCATCTGAACTTTATCCTGCTCCATTTGTTGAACCAACTCCTCCATAGAGTGAAAACGGTAGTTGGGCCGCAGGTACTCCAAGAGATAATTCGTCAATTCGGCTCCATAGATATCCCCGTGAAATTGATCCAGGTAGGTCTCGATACTGTGCTCTGCTCCCTGAAAAGTCGGGTTGTCACCGATGCACAGTAGACCGTCATACAGTCCCCCCTGCACCCTTGCCTTCACATAATAGACACCCTCTCTGGGGATATGATAGGGAAAATCCAATTGGAGATTCGCAGTTGGAAACCCCATCTGACGCCCACGCGCCGCTCCGTGTATCACATGGCCCCTGAGTGGATATGGATAGCCCAAAAGCTGATTGGCCTCACCGACCAAGCCCTGATCTAAGAGCTCTTTAATCCTCGTACTACTGATGCGCTGCTCCGCTGCCTTGAGATCCTCAACCACGGTCAGATCATATCCCAACGGGACTGCCTGTTCGCGTAAATAATCCACATTGCCCATCGCCCTATGTCCAAATCGGTAATCCTCTCCAACCACGATGGACTTTGCGAAAAGAGTCTCTACTAGAACCTCTCTTAAGAAGACCTCCGGCGGCAGATGCATCCACCAGTCGTCAAAGTGTACCAAGAAAACCGCTTGAATGCCCAGACGATCTAGGATTCGTAACTTGTCATCCAAGCTCGTCAAATAGCTATGGCCTGATTGATTTAGCCTCTCATTCGTATGCTCTGAAAACAGGAGTACGCTGGAGAGCTCTCCCCTCTTCTCGGCAATTCGAATCACCTGATGCAACAGGTGGATATGCCCACGGTGAAGTCCATCAAAATTCCCCAGTCCGATGGTGGTCGGCACATTTTGTCTCCAGTTTTTCGTCCATTCATAGACTTTCATAAACACTCCTACAGCAGCATCTTGCGAATGCGTAGAATACTTGTATTTCCATTCCCCGGGACCTCACCGACGCCGATAAACAGCCCCTTACAATAGACTCGGTACAATTTTGGCGCTGTAGCCTCTGGTAACTCGATGGTCTCCCCATTTGTGATCTTCTTGAAATCTTCATCCAAACAGTGGATGGCGTCAAAATGATCCAATGCCGATTCCATGGGCATCAAGAAATCCACGCCACCACTTTCGACGATGGATTCGATTTCAGACAGGGTCTTGGCACCTTTGAGTTGATAGGGTCCAGAGGAGGTTCGCACGAGTTCCTGCATGGCTCCCAAACTCCCCAGCTTCTCCCCTAGGTCATGACAGAGCGTACGGATATAGGTTCCCTTTGAGCAGCAGCAATCAAATTGAAAAAGGGGGTATTCATAGTCCAATGGCTCCAAAGAGTATATGGTCACCTCTCTGGCGGGTCTGTCCACCTCAATTCCCCTTCTCGCCAGCTCATAGAGGCGAACCCCATTTACATGGACCGCAGAATACATCGGCGGGATCTGCTGAATGACGCCACGAAAGCCCTCTATGGCATCCTCCAGCTCAGATCGACTGGGAATATACTCCGATTGACGGATCATTTCCCCTTCCATGTCTTGGGTCGTCGTGCTCAAGCCCAGTCGCATGATAGCACGATAGCATTTTCCACGATCCTGAATATATTCTGCAATTCGCGTGGCACGACCCACACAGATGGGGAGCACCCCTTCCACCTGTGGATCTAGGGTGCCCGTATGACCAATGCGTTTCATCCCCAGAATCCGGCGCAGTTTTCCCACCACATCATGGGAGGTCCAGCCCTTTTCCTTATAGACATTGATCACGCCCGTATATTTATCGACTGATTCCTTCGTCACCTAATCGCTCCAAAATAATTCTCGTGATTTCCTCGGGTTCCTTGCGCATAGAAAATCCGCCTGCACGCCGATGACCGCCGCCGCCGAGTTCCGTGCACAGACCCGACACATCCACAATGGCTTTGCTGCGCATGCTGATCTTGTAATCACCGCGGATCGTCTCCCGAATGAGACAGGAGACCTCGACTTCCTCGGCATCTCGAAAGATCGTCACCTTATCCTCTAGGTCCGACTCCACAGCTCCCAGCTCAGCCAATTGACTCTGGGTCACTGTCGTAATCGCAACTCGATTATCCATGTAGAGCTTCGTGCTCTCAATCAACTCCGCCGTCAAATACAAGGAACTAAGGCTCGAGGATTGGTAGAGCCTCTGCATGATATCATCTCGGTCTATCCCCGACTCCATCAGTTCAGCCGCAATGCGCATCGTCTCAGGGCTGCAGCTCTCATACATAAATCGCCCGGTGTCCGTCGTCATCCCAGTGAAGATATTCGTGGCAATCTCCGGTGTGATTGAGATTTCCATCCCTTTCAAAATCCGGTAAATTAACTCCGACGTCGAGCTGGCCGATGGATCCACATAATTGACCATGGCATATCTCTCACAGGATTTATGATGGTCGATTAAGAGAGTCTTCTTCCCTCGGTGCATCACCTCTTTGGCTTTGCCAAGTCGGTCCGATGAGCTGGAGTCCAGTGCGATGAACAGATCATAGGTCTCGTCTGTGTTCGGTTCCTGCAGTTCGGACAGACCTGGTAGAAAATCCAAAAACTTGGGAATCAAATCCACTTTTAGAAAATGGACCTGTGGATGAAAGCTCCGCAGGCCCAAACCCAGTGCCAGCATGGAGCCCAAGCAATCCCCATCCGGTGACACATGGCCACTGATGGCGATGCTTCGGGCTTGCTGCACCATTTCTAGGATCTCCGATTCCCTGGGGTTCGGTATTTGATCCGTCATTCCACTGACCCACCTTCATTTAAACGAGATATGATCTCCTCGATATGCAGCCCATTCTCGACGGTGTCGTCGATCTGGAAGCGAAGCTCTGGGATATGACGCAGGTCGAGTCTCGCCCCTAGCTCCTTCTTAATAAAACCCTTCGCATTTTCGAGTCCATCGATGGTCTCTGCCTTTAGAGCCTCGTTACCCAAGACGCTGACATAGATCGTAGCAAAGCCCAGATCTCTGGTCACCTTTACATGAGAGATGGTCGTCATATCCGTAATACGGGGATCTCGAATGGACTCACGAATCATCTCTGAAATCTCCCGTTTGATTTCCGTTGCGATCCGATTGATTCTCTTTTCGTTCATAACTCTCCTACCTTGCGATTTCCTTCATAATAAAGGCCTCTAAGATGTCGCCTTCTTTCACGTCATTGTAGTTCTCGAGTCCCAGACCTCCCTCATAGCCCGTATTGATCTCCCTTACGTCATCTTTAAATCGCCTTAATGAGTTGATGCCCGCTTCTGTGATGACTACATCATCCCGTAGGAGTCGAATCTTGGAGTTTCTGGTGATCTTTCCATTTTGAACGTAAATCCCCGCCACATTTCCCACAGAAGGCACTTTGAATATGGCGCGAACCTGCGCTCGTCCGAGTACTTCTTCGACATATTTGGGTGCTAGCATGCCCTTGATCGCCGCCTTGATGTCATCTATTGCATCATAGATCACCCGATAGGTTCGAACATCGATGCCAGCATTTTTTGCAGCTTCCGTCGCGATTGGACCCGGACGGACATTGAAGCCGATGATGATCGCATTGGAAGCCGAGGCCAACAATACGTCAGATTCGCTGATCCCGCCGACGCCAGAGTGAATGATATTGACCCGAACCTCTTCATTGCTCAGTTTCTCTAAAGAGGTCTTCACCGCATCGATTGTACCCTTCACATCAGTCTTTACGACAATATTTAAGTCTTTGAGTTCCCCTTCCTTGATCTTGCTAAAGAGGGCATCCAAGGAGATATTGTCGCTCGCCTGGACCTTTTCTTCCTTATTGCGATCCCTCTGTTTCTCTGCAAGTGATCTCGCAAGTTTTTCATCATCCACTACATAGACTAGATCCCCCGACTCCGGCACTTCAGAGAGTCCTAAAATCTGAACGGGAATCGAAGGTCCAGCCTTCTTCACTTTTTTACCTTTATCGTCAAACATCGCCCGAATTCGCCCACTGGCGATTCCGGAGACGACAATATCTCCAAATTTAATCGTACCCTTTTGTACCAGTACAGTGGCAACTGGGCCCTTTCCCTTATCCAGCTGGGCCTCGATGACGGTGCCGATGGCATTTCGATCGGGATTCGCCCTCAGCTCCTCCATCTCCGATACCATCAGGATCATCTCCATCAGGTCCTCAATTCCCTCGCCCGTCTTAGCAGATACTGGTACGAGGATCACATCTCCACCCCAGTCCTCTGGGACCAGACCATGTTCCGTCAGTTCCTGCTTGATTCGATCCGGATTTGCCGTCGGCTTGTCCATCTTATTCATCGCGACGATAATGGGCACATTGGCCGCCTTCGCGTGATTGATCGCCTCCACCGTCTGGGGCATGACCCCATCATCTGCTGCGACGACGAGGATGGCCATATCCGTGATCTGGGCTCCTCTGGATCGCATGGTGGTGAAGGCTTCGTGGCCAGGTGTATCCAAGAATACAATTCTCTGTCCATCGATGGTGATCGTCGAAGCTCCGATATGCTGTGTGATTCCCCCAGCTTCTTGCTTCGTCACCCTCGTCTTTCGGATGCTGTCGAGCAGCGATGTCTTCCCATGGTCGACATGGCCCATGACAGTGACAACGGGGGGACGCAGTTTTAAGTCTTCTTCCTTGTCTTCAAAGTCCAGATCCGAAGCCTCTAGTATCGCATCCTCATCCACCGCCTTTTTCAGGACGGTCACGCCAAATTCCTCTGCTACGAGGGCCGCTACATCAAAGTCGACTTCCTGGTTTTGCGTCGCCATTACACCCAATTCAATGAGCTTCTTGATGATCTGGTTGATGGTGATCCCGATCTTCTCGCTCAGATCCTTGATGACGATGCGCTCAGGTAATTCCACATCTCTTTTGGGTTCTGGTTTTGGCGCTGGCTGTTGGCGATCCTGGGCGTTTCTATTGTCAAATCGACCTGGGCGTCTGCCTTTTCCCCTTGGCGCATTCGATTGACCTTGTTGATTTCTATTTTGACCCTGGCCAGATCTCTGGTTCTGCCTTGGGTTTTGTCCGCTCTTTTGGTTGCTACGCTGACCCTGCCCCTTGTTC
>JAUNUQ010000033.1 GCA_030538075.1 Tissierellia bacterium | reverse complement strand
AGAGCGGTCACTGTATGACTCTTTATTTCTGTAACATATCTATTATATCCCTACACTGTACTATAGTTGAGTCGAAACCCATTGAAGCAAAAATCGAATAAAATTCCAAAAGAGTCTCCCCTTCCTCGGGACCAAAATCTGAATTCGAGTCAGTCTTTGCTCATTATAAATAAGTATATCGCACTTATTAACATTTCATATATATTTTACTAATATTTAATAATTAAATTTCTCTTGAAAATAAATAAAAAAGAACGCATCTATTTTAAAGATGCGCTCTTTTGACTTGAATCCCTATAGGCTCTGTGCAGCTGTTATGATGGCCAGTTTGTACACATCCTCTTCATTACAGCCTCTGGAAAGGTCTGATATGGGGGCGTTGAGCCCCTGGAGAATGGGTCCGATGGCTTCAAAATGACCCAGACGCTGCGTGATTTTGTAGCCGATATTCCCCGACTGCAGGTCTGGAAAGATAAATACATTGGCATGACCTGCCACAGGAGAGCCAGGGGATTTTCTCTCTCCAACGGAGGGCACGATCGCGGCATCGAATTGCAATTCTCCATCAATGAGCAGATCCGGTGCCATCTCTTTGGCCAATTTGGTCGCCTCTGCGACGAGCTCCTGTTCAGGTGAGGTGGCAGAACCCTTGGTCGAGAAGGAGAGCATGGCCACTTTGGGATCAATATCAAAGAGCTGGGCGGTCTTTGCGGTGATGACGGCGACTTCCGCCAATTGCTGTGCATCGAGTTTGATATTGATGGCAATATCTGCGAAGACATAGCGCTCGCCATTGGGTCCTAGCATGATCATGGCGCCGCTGATGCGGGATACGCTGGGAATCGTCTTGACGATTTGCAGAGCTGGCCGCACCGTATCTCCAGTGGAACCGATGGCTCCGCTGACCATTCCGTCTGCCTTGCCAGTATAGACGAGCATGGTGCCAAAATAGTTTGGATCCTTGAGGAGGATGCGGGCTTCTTCCTCTGTGGCCTTTCCTTTTCTGCGCTCGACGAAGGCGGTTACCAAAGCGTCGAATTCATCGAAGGAATCGGGGTCAAAGGTCTGGATGCCCGTTAGATCAAATCCATTTTCTCTCGCTATTTCGCTCAGCATTTCTCCTTTTCCAATGAGGATGGGCTTTAGCAGACCATCTGCCAAGAGGCGGACAGCTGCCCCTTGAATCCGCGGATCCTTGCCCTCTGGAAAGACAATCGTCTTCTTAGCTGGTTTGATCTTCTCCTGTAATACGTCAAATAATTTCATTTCTTACTCCTTGTAATAAGTATGTCTGCGGCGCTGCCGCATGATATTTGAGTCGGATCTCTTCATCGATCTGAGAGACCCTTCCCGCCATTTTTAGTACAGATTTCAATCCTCTGCTATTTTATACCCTTTTGCTGTCCCTATCTCTCTAAAATCTCCTCTGCCGATTTGGCTATGACCCCGAGTTTCTCCTCTAGTATCCGGATGATTACGGGTTCTTGTACGCTAAGGACCTCACCGTCCACGTTCAAACTCTGAAAGCCGTCAAAACCGATCTGGGTGCATTGCGTTCTTCGCCGCCAAACCCGATTCTCCCCTCGGATATGCTCTCCCTTTAGTAAATCTAGAAGTAGTCCCAGTAACCGGATCCGTGAATTGTGTTCACCGACAATGGTATCCAAGAGGCCATCCCCCATATCCGCATCGGGAAGGATTTGAAAACCGCCCCCATAATAGCTGCCGTTGCCAACTGCGACCAAGATGACTTTGCCATCGTAGAGAAAGCCCTCTCCCTCTACACGAACCCTTTTTTGTTCGTATCGAAAGATCGCGGATAATACACCAATCCAGTAGGCTAGAAAGCGCGGTGCGAAGCGCTTGATACGATTTGCCACCTCCACCACATAGGCGTCCAAGCCCATGGAGCAGACATTTAGAAACAGCTCCTCTTCCATGGCCATTCCCACATCGATTTCTCGGCGATTGCCCTGGAGGATCATGTCCAGCTGTTGTTCGTAGTCCTTGGGATATCCAAGACTTCGGGCGAGATCATTCCCAGTGCCCGCTGTCAGGAGCCCCAATAGGACCTGGGTTCCGTAGAGGCCTTTGGCGATCTCTCGCGCAGTTCCATCTCCTCCGACGGCTACGACGGTATCATAGCCAGACTCGGCGGCCGCTCTTGCAACCTGCGTACCCTCCGTCTTTTGCTTCGTCTGAATAATCTTGTAGTCAACACCTAGCCCCGCAAGGGACTCTTCGATTTTCCTGCGGTATCTCGCCGCTTTTCCCGAGCCAGCAGCAGGGTTGATAACAAATAGGATCCTTCGGTCCGCCGCCACATTAGTCTCCCTGGAGAGCCCGTCCCAAGGCGATCTCCTCTTCAATGGACAATTCCTGATTGCTCTTTCCCTTGCGGACTTCCTTTGCAAAGGTCGTGGAACTGTCTGATCCGAAAATACTCGTCAAAATAATTCCATTGGAGCGGCTATCCAGTAGGGCGATGGAAAAAGACATCTCATTGGTCACATAATCGAAGGCATTGTATCTGTGATATCCGACCTTTTGGATGGAGCTGGAAATGCTTCCCTCCACATCTTGAAAATCCCTGATCAGCTGGGTTATCCTCTGGTCGGTTTTCTCTTCTATCTCCTGCATGCGCTGATTATTCCGTTCGATGTCTGCACTATGCTCTCCAATTAAGCCTTCTAAATCCAGCTCCCCACGTCCCCTCAATAGGATATCATAACGGCGACGGAGTCGGTTGAGTTTTCGGTTGGTCTGTGCCAACAACATAAAGCACACGATGACAAAAATACACAACACGATAAACAGGATGAGATTTGCCGTCTGAACAAAATTCATAAAGGAATCCATCACATATTCTCCTTGGCGATCTTCTCTAAGACCTCCAATGCATAATCCACTTCCCCTTCGGTATTGAAGAAGCCGAAGCTAAACCGACAAGCTCCATAATCCGAAGTGCCTAGACTCTCATGGGCCAATGGGGCGCAGTGTAGGCCTGGGCGAATATAGATATCATAATCCTCGCTCAGGATATAGCCCAGCTGTGCAGAGTCCATCTCCTTCATATTGAGAGCGACCACAGCACCGTGAGGATGATCCCAATCGCCATAAGTCGTAATTTGCGGGATATTGTCTAGTCCCTCGCGGAATCGACCTGCTAGAGCGTCTTCCCAATCTCGTATCCTCTTCATCTTTGTCTGTTCAATGAACTCTAGGCCCACTCCTAAGGCGATAATCCCAGGACCATTTGGAGTTCCACTCTCTAGTCGATCGGGCATGACGGTGGGCTGCAGGGGACTGGATGAAAAAGAGCCAGTTCCGCCCTGCTTCATGGGTTCGAGAACCAGACCATCTCGTATATATAGCCCTCCTGTGCCCATGGGTCCATAGAGGCCTTTATGGCCTGGATAGCAGAGGACATCTATATGCATCTCCTTTACATCTATGTCCAATACGCCGATGGATTGCGCCGCATCCACGATGAATAGGATATCCTCCTTTTCGAGCTGTTCACCGATGGCCTTTATCTCATAGATCGCCCCAGTCAGGTTGCTCATATGGGATGAGACCACTAGACCCGTATTGGGCCGTATCTGTGACAGAATGTCCTGTGCATGGAGAATGCCCTGATCATTGGCCCTGACGATGGTCAGTTCAATTTGTCCAGCCGCTTCAAGGGCATAGAGGGGTCTAAGAACGGAATTATGCTGCATGCTATCAGAAATGACATGCATTTTTTTCGTCACCACACCCTTGATCGCAATATTCAAGCTCTCGGTGCAATTCGCAGTGAATACCGTATTCATGGGATTGCTCCCACCTACGAAATGTGTCAGTGCATCCCTGACCCCATAGATCTCTCGATCCATACGAAGGGCAAATTTATGGCCACTTCGCCCTGGATTCGCCGCATATTCAGTATATACCTCGTGTAATTTATCGGTGACCACCTTTGGTTTTGGAAAGGTGGTCGCCGCGTTATCAAAATAGATCATCTCTCATTCCTTTTCGCTCAATTGCCAATCTTCACTGACGGCGTCCAATCGGGTACGCCCTTGCGCCCTATAGTCTAGCGTAAGTCCTATGCAAATACTCGTCACGCATTTTATGGGCGGAAGCGATCAATTCTTCGACCTCTGCCTTGGTCTGAATCACGAAATCCTCGTCCTTAATGCTCTTCAGATTGATCGTCACATTAAACAGAGCTGCCTCTACAGCCGCTGCTAGGAACAGGATGCTGCAGCCCACATCGGTGATCGCACTGACACTGCCATAGTCCACAAAGGGATTCAGCTTCAGCAGGGCTTGATGGGACAGTCTAGCTGTATTCAGGGGGACCTCAAGGGCATAGACATAGCCTTTTTGAATGGCCTTTGTCCTCTCCCGTTTTTGCTCCTCTGTCTCCTTTGGCAATTTGAGGGCATCTAATACCTCATTAAAGGACTCTGAATCCTCATCGACATAGATGGCCAGCTGCGCAATGATTTCAAACAGCTCTGCCTTTTTCTCTTCCATATCCCCTTTGATTTCCGCATCAATCCCTTCAAATGCCTTTTTCCCATAGGACAGATTCAGAACCATGATGGATAGGGCAGCACCCAATCCGCCGACATAGGCAGCTACCGAACCACCACCGGGATTTGGCTCCTTGGTCGATGCATTGTCTAGATACTGCTTCAGTGTTAAACCCATTAGATCACTCATTGTACTCCTCCTTTAAATAATTCATATATTCGCTCCAGATCGGATTCGTCGTAATATTCGATCTCAATCCGGCCGCCTTTCTTTTTCGGGAGCAGCCTTACCTTTGCTGCCAACAACTCTCCGATCTCTTCCTCAATTTCTTTGAGGTAGATATCCTGCTTCAGCCTTCTCGTCCCCTTTGAAATCCGCTCGATCTCACGAATATTCGTATCCTTGGACAAGAGCTTCTCCAAAGTACTCTGCCTCTGCTTGGGATCGGCGATGGAGAGAAGGGTTCTGCCCTGGCTGATGGTCAAATCCCCCTTGACTAAATAGGACATCGTCTCCGGGTCTAATTTGAGGAGCCGAAGTGCATTGGCCACATAAGAGCGGCTCTTGCCCACCTTGGCAGCCAACTGCTCTTGGGTCAGTTTGTATTCCTCCATCAGCTCTTTATAAGCGGAGGCCTCCTCCATGGGATTCAAATCCTCCCGTTGGATATTCTCAATTATTGATATTTCTTTAACAGATCCATCGTCCACATCTTTGATGACTGCTGGTACTTCATCCAAGTCCGCCAACTTTGCAGCACGATATCGTCGTTCCCCTGCAATGATCTCATAGCTGTCTCCCGTTCTACGCAGGATCAAGGGCTGTAAAATACCGTGAATGCGAATGGATGCCGCCAGGTCCTCCAGGGCGCCTCTTTCAAAATGCTGTCGAGGTTGGTCTTCCCGAGGGTTGATCTTGCCCATCTCGACGTATTTGATATTGTCTGCAGGATCTGTTGGCATCTCCGGGATCAGAGCCCCCAAACCCTTTCCTAAGCCACCTTTTCTCGCCATTTATCTTCCCTTCTTGTTCTGCCGGAGCAGCTCCTTGGCCAGCTTCATAAAGGCGATCGCACCTTTTGACTTCTCGTCGTACTCCACGACGCTCTGCCCATAGGAAGGAGCCTCCGCAACGCGGATATTCCGCGGGATCACTGTCTTAAATACCTTATCTTTGAAATACTTTTTAACTTCTTCTACGACTTCAATGGCCAAATTGTTTCGGCCATCGAACATACTGATTAAAACCCCTTCGATCTCCAAATGGGGGTTGAGACCAGCGCGGATCCTCTCCACCGTCGCCATCAACTGGCTAACTCCCTCTAGTGCATAGTATTCCGCCTGGATGGGTATCAAGACAGAATCCGATGCAACTAGAGCATTGATGGACAATTGCCCTAAAGAGGGTGGACAGTCGATCAAGATGAAGTCGAACTGATCCCGAATTGGTTCCAGAACACCTTTTAGGCGCCCTTCTCGATTCTCCATCAGTACCAATTCGACCTCTAGTCCCGCCAGATCATGGGTCGTCGGTAAAATCCAGACCCCCTTATGTTCAGTCTGTAGGAGGACCTCCTTGGTTTGAAGCTGTCCTAACAGCAGGTCGTAGATACTGCCCTGGAGCGATTGCTTTTCTACGCCAAGCCCAGAACTCGCATTTCCCTGGGGGTCTACGTCCACAACCAAAGCAGTGACGCCTGAATTTCCCAGCGCTGCCGCTAAATTGACAACAGTCGTCGTCTTTCCAACGCCCCCTTTTTGATTGAAAACACTGATGACTCTACCCATGGGTCCTCCTTTTTTACATATCTTCATTATAGCATGAAAGAATGGGAAGGGTCCACATTGACACGGCTTTGGGAAGGGGGAATCTTTAGTCTTTCGCTTCTCCTATCGCTTACCAATGGTGTTTCACGTGAAACATTTCTTATTCTGCCAGACTCCTCTGATGTCTTCTAATATGCTTCATCAACAGATTCAGGGCCTCCCGGGTCACTCTCTTGCGGATGGTATTGCGATCCCCTTTGAATTTTCGGCTAATGATTTCCCTCTCATTCCGGTAGATGCATCCATAGTAGACCAAACCCACCTCTTCTCCTCCTGGACCCGCATATCCAGTAGTGGCCAGACAGACATCTGCGCCAGTTCTCTTCTTTAGTCCATCCAACATCTCTGAAAGTACCTGTTCACTGACTGCGCTATGCTCTTTCAAAAGCTGTGCTGAAACCCCCAGCAGATCCCTCTTGGCCTCGTCGCTGTAGACAATATAGGATTCTTTTAAGACCTCTGAGATACCAGGGTAATTGATCAATTTTGCAGCTATCATTCCACCGGTTATGGACTCTGCGCAAGAGACTCTAAGCTGGCTCTCCACTAGGTGAAATCCGATTTGTTCTTCTAAGGATCTCTCGTCATGGCCTAAGAAATTCTCTCCAAAACGCTCCTGTAATAGATCTTCATAGGGAGCAAACATCGCCAATGCTTCGCCCTCGTCCTTTGCCCTTGCAGTCAGTTTCAACACCAGTCGATCCGCCTTCGCATAGGGGGCAATTGTGGGATTGGTCTGATTCGCAATCAAATCCGATACCAACTGCTCCATCTGCCATTCTCCCATTCCGCCTATGGAATAATTTCTACTGAATAGAAGCTGGTCCCTCTCCATTTGAAGAATGGGTAGAAGACTCCCCTCAAACATCGCCTTCATCTCGTTTGGAGGACCGGGCAATAGGACGATGTGCTGAGAATCCTTAATCATGATGCAGCCATCTGCTGTTCCATAATGGTTTGGTAATATGACGGCATTCGGCGGGAACATGGACTGTTTTTGATTTTTTACAAGGGCATATTCCTCAGAAAAATAGGACTTGAGCCGCAGATAACTCTCCTCATTAAGAATCAGTTCTTGTCCCAGGACTGCAGCGCAGGTCTCTTTGGTGATATCATCTGCAGTGGGACCGAGACCACCGGTTACCAGTATCAGATCGTGAACTAAGAGCTCCTCCTGTAATACTTGATAAAGGCGTTTACTGTTGTCCCCTATGGTGATCTGTTTGTATACATTAATTCCCAATTGTGCCATTTGTTCCGCTAAATACCTGGCATTTGTGTTCAAGGTATCTCCAAGTAATAGCTCCGTTCCCACAGAAAGTATCAATGCCTTCATAAAACCCTCCTTAACTTCTTAAATTATATCGCGAGCAGGCCCAAAAGGCTATTCCCTTTCTCTATGAACTCTTCTGCCATCATTAAAGAAGAGAATGTTTCACGTGAAACAAAAAATCGCACGAATCTGTGCGATTTTTTGTAATCTATTTGGATTTAGCTATTTGTTCTCAGGAATCCACCTTTCTATTCACCTGGTACCGATGGGATCTCTGGCTCCCCTTCATAAACGGGCTTTCGATTCTTATAGGGGATATTTCTCAGGGGTAGAGATTGCCTAAAATCTCCATCATAGGCATAATATGCTCCCTGCGCGGCAGGTGCTGTTGGAATTGTCGTGATCTCGCCTACTCCCACAGCTCCATAGGTCACATCTACACCCGGCTTTTCAATGACGATACTGTGGATCTCAGGGCATTGATTGGAACGCAGGAGTCCCAGAGTGCCAAACTTGACCTTCGGTACACAGTCCTCTAATGGGAAATACTCGGTGAGCGCATAACCCAAGCCCATAATGACTCCTCCCTCGACCTGTCCCTCCACCGCTTTTGGATTGACCGCCTTCCCCACTGCATGAGCGGCGTAGACATCTGTGACCATGCCCTCGTCGTTTAAAATGACGAGCTGGGTCGCATATCCATAGGCAATATGGGATTTTGGGTTTGGTTTTGTAGAGGTGATGGGATCTGTCGGCTCAAAGTACTCGGCAAAATACTCCTTGCCTTCCAGTTCTTCCAATGTCTTTTCCTTCAGATCATCCGCTAGTTGCTGGAAGACCATCCTGGTCGCCTCCCCAGTGATCAAAGTCTGTCTGGATCCAGAGCTCATTCCGGAGTCAGGAGCGCATTCTGTGTTGGGGGCATTGTAGTAAATCTGATCCAGACTCAGACCCGCGGTCTGACTTCCGATCTGATTGAGTACTGTGGCGAGTCCCTGTCCGAGACAGGTGGCACCTGTATAGATCTGTGCAATTCCATTTTCGATGACCAATCGGCATCTGCCCTTATCCGGAAGTCCAACCCCTACGCCTGCATTCTTCATAGCACAGGCGATTCCCACGTATTTATGTGCGTCATAGATGGGTTTGATCGCCTCTAAGGTCTCTTTTAATCCAGTGGATGGGTCCGTAATCTGCCCATTTGGCAATACTTTTCCGGGCTCGATGGCATTTCGATATCGAATTTCCCATGGTGAGATCCCCACTTTTTCTGCCATCAGATTCAACAGGGACTCAATTGCAAAGCAGGACTGACAGACACCAAATCCGCGGAACGCTCCGGCGGGTGGGTTGTTCGTATAGATCCCAAACCCACGAATCTGCGTATTCTGATAGGTATATGGACCAACGGCATGGGTACATGCCCTCTCCAGCACAGGCCCACATAGGGAGGCATATGCGCCAGTATCAAAGAAAATATCTGCCTTCATCGCCTGGAGAACGCCGTTTTCATCACAGCCTATGGTGAATTTGGCCTCCATAGCATGTCGTTTTGGATGGAAATTGAGGGATTCCTGTCTCGTGAATTTGACTTTGACTGGTCTTTTTAGTTTATAGGAGGCGAGAGCTGCCAAATGTTGGACAGAGGAATCCTCTTTCCCTCCAAAAGCTCCCCCTACCAATTTGTTCTCTACGACGATATTCTCTGGATCCGTATCCAGCATGATCGCAATCTCCTTGCGAATGGCATAAATACCTTGGTCCGAGCTATATACCTTCACCCAGTCCCCATATGGGTAGGCGACGGAGCACTCCGGCTCCATAAAGGCATGCTCGGTAAAGGGGGTAGTGAAATTCTTGGTAAGTACATATTTACAAGTCTTTAGAACGCCGTCTGCGTCTCCACGAGCGACGAATTTTTGCTGGCAGATATTTCCATTTGGATGGATGCTAGGCGCATCTGGCGCTAGAGCTTCCTTTATGGAGCGTATCGGTTCCAGTTCTTCGTATTGGATCTCGACAAGGGACTTCCCTTCAGCAAGGGTCTTCTCATCCTCAGCGACAACCAGACAAATGGCATCTCCAACACATCGAGTGATCTCCCCCTTGGCAATGAACACATCCCAGTCCTGTTGGATATGACCGATCTTATTGACAGGTACATCCTCAGCGGTGTAGACAGCCAAAACACCAGGTAATGCCAGGGCTTTTTCCACATCGATATCCAAGACCTTGGCCCGTGGGTATTTTGTGCGTACGGCAGAGGCATAGACCATCCCCTCTTTCTCCACATCATCTGCAAATTCTCCCGTACCCAACACCTTTTCTCTCACGTCAACACGGGGAATATCCTGTCCCACTTGGACGATTCCCTCCACTTTTCCAGCAATTTGTCGATCTCCACGTAAAACAGCTGCTGCCAGCTCGATTCCGTCGATGATCTTCTTATAGCCGGTACATCTACAGATATTGTTTTTTATGCCCTTGATGATCTCTTCCCGAGATGGGTTTGGGTCATTGTCGATAATCGCCTTTCCTGAAATGACCATCCCAGGTATGCAAAAGCCGCATTGTACCGCTCCAGCTTCCCCAAAACCATAGATAAAGGCCTCTTTTTCCCGTTCGGATAAACCCTCTACCGTGAGGATCTCCTTCCCTTCAGCCTTTGATGTCTTAAGTACACAGGCCCTTGTAGGTTTACCATCTACGAGAACGGTACAAGTTCCACATGCGCCTTCACTACAGCCATCCTTAACGGACTTCAATTTCAATTCATCACGAAAATAGCGCAGGAGATTGACGTCCTCCATAGCTATATGTTCTTCACCATTTACTCGAATCCGATATCCTTCCATAATTTCCTCCTATACAAGTTTTCACTCTTTCGTATTGCCCAATTACAGAACAAGACCTCTCTTCAGAGATAGTGGGGCCACTTGGCCCTCCTTCCATGCGATCTAGCCTGAGATTCACTCTATGAAATCCTTTTCCAGATCGGATATCGTTTTTTTCTCTGAATCTATCTTTTTGATATAATATTATCTTAATAGTTCTGTAAAGCAGAATTTATAAATTGATTAATCATCATTTTTCAGTGTCTATTGGTATTTGTTTGACCCGATTAATCAATATCATCACAAAGGTCTTTCCTTCCGGTGACTACCTCGATTATAGCATAATCAACATTTCCATTCAATCATCGCCATTATTCTAAAAAGAGAATAATATGTCCTTCCAATAGGTATCTCTTGTTATGTTTAATAATGACAATATATGCCTTTTAGAATAATTCAAAAATAATAAAATATTTAACGAAATAGGAAAACGATTTGACATTGGGTTTAACTCTCCTAATTTATTGGAATACTCCCCGTCTCAATAAACAAGCCCCTTATCAAAGGGGCTTGTTCTTCGGCTTACCTCCACCCCTTGGATATTTTGCAGGGGTGCTGGAGACTTTTTCTATTATGAAGATATATCGCTGATGGTCATTGGGCAAAAGTGTGTACGGGATGGATTTTTTCACCTTTCCCCCCAGGGTTTCAATGGCGTTTTTTCCTACCTTTAGCTCTTCCTGCCCGCTGGAGCCCTTCATGGATACAAAATAACCCCCTGGTTTTACAAAGGGCAGACAGTATTCTGCCAGGGTATTCATCGGCGCGACAGCACGAGAGACGCATAGATCGTATTTCTCGCGATCAGAGGCAGTTCTACTCATCTCCTCCGCTCTGGCATGCTGAGCACGGACCAGTTTCAGATCCAAGGTCTCAATCACATGCTCCAAGAATCCGATTCGCTTATTTAAACTGTCCACCAAAACGATCTCTGCTTCCGGTAGGAGTATCTTTAAGGGGATCCCGGGAAACCCGCCTCCTGTACCGATGTCAATGATTCGGCTATTTGGTTGAAATACGCCGGCTTTTAGGATCAAAATACAGTCATAGAGGTGTTTGAGATCAAATTCCTGTGGATCTGTGATCGCAGTGATATTGAATTTTTCGTTCCATTCCAATACCAATTCCTTAAATCTATGCAGCTGTTCCAGCTGCTCTTCGCTCACCTGAATATCGCTTCGCAAAAGCAGCTCCCTTAGCATCCCTCATCCTCCTTGCGCTTGGATATCTCCAGATGGATCAGGAGGACATTGAGGTCCGCAGGGGAAACTCCCGATATCCGGCTGGCTTGTCCAACGGATTCTGGCCGTATGGCATTGAGTTTTTGGAGAGCCTCATTGCTGAGCCCCTTGATCTGCGAATAATCCTCAATCTCCGCTAGACTCTTTTCTTCTAACTTCTTAAACTGCTCAATCTGCTGCATCTGCTTTTTGATATATCCGTCGTATTTGATGATGGTCTCCACTTGAATCTGAATTTCTCTGTCCAGCTGCGGACGCACTGGATCGAAGACAGCCACCGCTTCGTAGCTCATCTCCGGTCGTTTGATCAAATCCCTGAGATTTACACCTGTCTTCAGGGGATTGGAGCCGAGCTTTTTCAACTCTTCATCTGTTAGAGCAGTCGGGGTCAAGACCACGGAAGATAGCCGCTCCAATTCCCCTTCTACTGCTTTTTTCTTTTTGATAAATGCTGCATACCGCTCTTCGGTTACCAGTCCCAGCTCATAACCCCGCTCTGTCAGCCGAAGATCTGCGTTGTCTTGACGCAGAGTCAGCCTGTACTCCGCTCTTGAGGTCATCATCCGGTAAGGCTCTTGGGTCCCCTTTGTCACCAGATCATCGATCAATACACCGATATAGGCATCAGAGCGGTCCAGCACAAAGGGCTCTTGCCCCGTTAAATTTAAATAGGCGTTGATACCAGCCACCAAGCCTTGGGCCGCTGCTTCTTCGTAGCCAGAGGAGCCGTTGATCTGTCCGGCAAAGAAGAGATTCTCGATCTTCTGATGCTCCAAAGTGCGCTTCAAAATCGTAGGATCGATGGAGTCGTATTCGATTCCATAGGCGGGCCGCATGATCTTCACGTTTTCCAATCCTAGAATCGACTGATACAACTCGATCTGCACTTCATAGGGAAGTGTAGAGCTGACCCCTTGGACATACATCTCCACCGTGTTCAAGCCCTCCGGCTCCAAAAATACCTGATGTCCTTCCCGATCTGGAAAGCGTACCACCTTATCTTCAATTGAAGGGCAGTATCTGGGTCCAATACCCGCTACGATGCCAGCATACATGGGGCTCCTGTTGAGGTTCTCTCGAATGATCTCCTTGGTCTTCTCTGTGGTATAGGTCAGATAGCAGTTTTCCTGTTTGCGGTCGATTTCCTCCGGTCGATTCATAAAGCTAAAGGGGATGACCTTCGCATCTCCCTCCTGCAGCTCCATTCCGGAGAAGTCAATACTATCTCTATGGACCCTAGCCGGTGTTCCCGTCTTGAATCGCCTGAGAGGAATATTCAATTCCCTCAGTGAGTCCGACAGAAATTCACTGGAACTCAGGCCATGGGGACCGCCTGTATAATTTAGCTCCCCCATCAGGATCACGCCCTTCAAATAAGTCCCAGTGGCGACAATGACTGCCTTAGCGGAGTAAAAGGCACCAGAGCGCGTGCGCACTCCCTTGATCATATGATCCAACACCTCGATCCGATCCACCTCTCCCTCCTTGAGGTCCAGATTTTCCTGATTTTCTAAGACTTTTTTCATCTCCATATGATACAGATATTTATCCGCCTGCACCCTGAGAGAATGAACGGCGGGCCCCTTCGAGGTGTTGAGCATGCGGGATTGAATATAGCTCTTGTCGATATTGATCGCCATCTCTCCACCCAGCGCGTCGATTTCTCGCACTAGATGCCCCTTTCCCGTTCCACCGATATTGGGATTGCAGGGTAGATCCGCTATGGATTCCATGCTGATGGTGAGGATGAGCGTCTTTAATCCCAGTCTTGCAGTGGCCAGCGCAGCCTCGCAGCCCGCGTGGCCAGCACCGACGACGACGATATCGTAGTTGCCGTCTTTGAAATATTTCATGGTCATAGGCTAATCTCCTAATATTGATTCATATTACATAAATGGAAAGCCACTATCTATTTTCCGATACAGAATTCACCGAAAATCTTATCCAACAAATCCTCTGTAGTGGCGGTCTCTCCGGTGATCTCCCCCAGCTTTGTCCAGGCATCTCGAAGATCCACCTCCAGACAATCCAAGGGAACCTGGGCGATGAGATCTCCATAGGCGGACTCCAATGCGCTCAGGGATTTGTTCAACAGATCTTCATGGCGGGCGTTGGAGATGACGATTCCTGCATCCGAATGGATGTCTCCCAGATAAAAAAGCTCAACGATGGCTTCTTCTAGCTCGTGGATCCCGATTTCGTGGTTCATAGAGGTCTCGATGATCTTCACATCCCCCAGGAGTTTGGAGAACTCCTCTGGCACGATGGCCGAGCCCAAGTCGATCTTATTGAGGAGCACAATCGCCTTTTTACCCTTGATCAATTCGATGATCTGTTGATCCTCTTCATCCAAAGGTTTGGATATATCAAAGACGGCTACGATTAAATCCGCCTTCTTTGAAAGCTCTACGGATCTTTCCACTCCGATTTTTTCAACTTGGTCTTGGGTATCTCGTATACCAGCGGTGTCTACCAATCGGATGGCCACCTCTCGAATATTGATAAACTCCTCGATCACATCCCTTGTGGTGCCAGGTACATCGGTGACAATGGCCCTTTCCTCGCGAAGGAGCAGGTTTAGAAGAGAGGATTTTCCCACATTGGGTTTACCGATGATGATGGTATTGACTCCATCCCTGAGAATTTTCCCCTTGTTGGTGGTATCCAAGAGACTTTGGATCTGTCCGATCAGACCTCTTAAACCCTCCTGTAGTTTTTCTGTGGAGAGCTCCTCCTGCCCATCTTCTGAAAAATTGATGGCCACTTCTACATAAGCCAATTGACGCATCAGGCCATCTCTGAGAACCTGAACTTCATGCTTTAATCCCCCATTTAGCTGATATAGGGACTGATTGTAGCTGCGTTCGGTCTTGGCTTGGATCAGGTCGATGACCGCCTCTGCCTGCGACAGGTCCAATCGACCATTGAGGAAGGCCCGTTTGGTGAACTCCCCTCGTTCAGCCACTTGAGCACCTAGTTTGAGGAGTAATTCCAATACCTTCTTCACGCTCACAGTGCTACCATGGGTGTAGATTTCGACCATGTCCTCACGGGTATAGGTATGGGGGGCGAACATAAAGGCGATGAGCACCTCGTCGATCACTTGATCTTCGTCTAGTATATGCCCATATAGAAGCACTCTATGGTCCTTCTCCCCTACTCGATGTTCACGAATCGGATGAAAGGCCTGCTCTCCTATTGCGATGGCATCTCTTCCAGTCATCCGGACGATTCCAATGCCCGCCTCTCCAATGGAGGTGGAAATCGCCGCAATGGTATGTTCCATTTTCTCGTTCCTTTCATAGGTCTTATGACAAAGGGCTGACCCCTCCCACATTCTGTGAGTAAGAGTCAGCCCCTTTTGTTTCGATATCAGAATGGGGTTAACAGCTTCACTTTTCAGCTTCGCTCGAGTTGTTCTCGCCTTAGTCTCACACTGGTGAGCCCCATTGTTTTCGATCTGTTACTTGCGGTTTACTCGGATTACAACGCGGCGATAGGGTTCATCCCCTTCACTAGCCGTCGTGATTCCGACCACTTTTTGTAGCGCGGAGTGGATGATTCGCCTCTCATAGGGATTCATCGGCTCAAAACGCATGTTTCTACGGTATTTTTTTGCCTTGTCCGCCGTTTTCATGGCGAGACGCACGAGAGATTCCTCTCGTTTTTTTCGGTATCCATTGATGTCTAATGTGACTCTCGTATAGCCTTCATGGCCTCTGTTTTGTGCCAAGTTGAGCAGATATTGAATCGCGTCCAGGGTCTCTCCCCTTCTTCCAATGACGATCCCCGTATCTCTTTCATCGGCCCCCAGGATTTCCACTTCCAAGGCCGAGTCCTCAAATGTTGCGGACACTTGTGCGTCGATTTCCATTCCCTTGAGGATGGTCTGTAGCAGTGCCTCCGCTTTGGAGACTTCCCCGCTTTCTTCCTCTAAGATGACAGGAGCAGCTTTTCCAACTGGTTCCGCGATGTCAGGTGAAGGGATCTTCTCCACGACCGCTTCCTCTTTGCGCTCCACGCGGACTACGGCGTCCTTCGATCCCAGAAAACCAAATAGACCTCCCTTTGGCTCTTCCAAGACTTCGACATTGACCTCTTCCCTCGTGCAGCCCAGCTCCTCTAGAGCTTGTTGGACAGCTTCCTCAACGGTTCTAGCAGTCCTAAGGACTGAATTCATTGTACCTGTTCCCCCTTCCTCATAAATACCTTCATCAGGGTCTTGAAGATGATCTCAAAGATATTGCTGGTAGCCCAATATAGGAGCAGTCCCGATTCCCAGCTCTTTGAAAAGAAATACATCATAATGGGCATCATGTACTTCATCATCATGTTCATCTGCTTGGTCTGTGCATTTCCACCGGCAGGCTGTTGTGTCATCGAGGAAAACACGATCATCGACACCGCATAGATCAATGGCAGTCCATAGAACAGAGTATCTGGTTTACTCAGGTCGGGTATCCAAAAGAAATTCTTGGCAATCTCGTGAATCTTTGTAGCATCGTCAAATAGATATTTGGCCGGTTCACGGATGACCGCAAACATCGCAAAGATGATGACAAGAGATATGATCATCGGCAGACAACCGCTGGTGGGACTGTAGTTGTTGTCCTTGTAGACCTGCATGATCTTCGCATTCATCTGACTGGGATCTTTTGCGTATTTCTTTTGAATGGCCTCCACTTGTGGCTGCAATTCTGCGCCCTTTTGGGTATTTTTCGTACTCTTGTACATCAAGGGCATAGTAAAGAGCTTCATGATGATGGACATGATGATCAGGGATATAGCGTACTGAGAGATACTTGTTGACTCCGGACCCATCCCCTGAATCGTCTCATAGATAAATCGTAGCACCGCGCCTAATACGCCCGATAGTGCACTCAAATTGTCTCCTCCTGTTAATCCAGTGGATCGTACCCGCCCTTACAGAACGGGTTGCATCGTAATATTCTCCAAATAGTCTTTTTGGTAGCTTTAAAAAAGCCATATTTTTGGTACGCTTCTACCGCGTATTGTGAACAGGTCGGTAGAAAACGGCACTTGCTCGATCCTAAGAGGGGCGATACAAATTTCTGGTACAGTCGTACCAAGCCGATCATAATCCTGTTCATTTTCTCTGTCTCTTTCCCTTCGGCCTTGGCGTCTTCTTTGAGATAAATGCGAAAAGTTGCGTCAGTGAATCCTCCAGCTCGTGATAATTCATTGTGAGGGTGTTCTTTTTTGGGATGATGACGAGGTCATAGCCGCTTATCAATGCCTGCTGGTTATTTCTCACAATTTCTTTAAGCTGTCTGCGTTTTCGATTTCGTTGGACCGCATTTCCATACTTTTTTGTGATCGTAAAGCCGATCCGTGGTCCGGTCTCTTCATTTTTCCTCATGACAATCGTAAAGTGTTTATTCCAATGACTTCTGCCCTTCTTAAACACCTGTTGATAATCACTGTTTTTTCTCAATCTGAGGCTTTTTTCCATGGGAGTGAAACTACGCGGTCAGCAGTTTTCTGCCTCTTTTTCTTCTTCTGGCAAGTACTGCGCGACCTCCCCGAGTGCTCATTCTCTTACGGAAGCCATGGACCTTTGCTCTTCTTCGGACATTCGGTTGAAATGTTCTCTTCATCTGTACACCTCCTAGCTCTTACAAACATCAATAAATCAAAATTAAATATACGTTCCAACCCATTTCGAACACTATAGAAGATTATAAATAGCGGAGTGGTAAAAGTCAAGAAAATCCCAACTCTCTCCTTGCGGGAAATCCATAAAAAATCCGTAATTTCAGCCTTTTTTGAGCTGTGGATAAATTTGAAAACCTAACCTGTATTTGATATAATAGTCTCAGATTTACACTTTTTACTGCCGTTGTCTATTTTTAGGCATTTATGCACAAATTGTTGATAACTTGTGGATATCTTTTCTGTTTTTGATCCGTTAATCCCCATTTCATCAATCATATTTGATCCACAGCGCGAAAGTGCCAGGTTTCGTGGATAAATGGCATAACTTTGGCATGCTGAATAGAAAACAGAAACAAATGACATCAAATCGCCATTTCCAAAACCAATATCCACCAACAATACCAGTGGATAAGGATGTGGATTAGGATGGGAGTAAGAATGAATGAAGAATTAATGAGCATATGGGAAGAAGTGAAGGACCTATTGCGCCACGAGATGAGCGAAGTGCAATTCAACACTTGGATATCTCAGCTACAGCCAATCTCCTACACTGAGGATACTTTTTATCTCTATGCTCCCAATAGTTTCATCGTGCGTTTAATCGAGATGAAACATGGCAGTACAATAACAAAACATATGGCTTTTCTCTTTAACAAAACGATGAATGTGATCATCTTGGATCCTTCAACCCTTCGCGATGTCCCTGAACCAGAGCTGATTCCAGATCCCAGTGCAGCAGAGGCAAAACCCTTTCAACCAGATAGGGGATCCGCAGGAGTAGAAAAGAGACCGAAGGGGGATATCCAAGAACTAAATAATTTGGTGAGCAGGTATAGCTTTGAGAATTTTGTAAAAGGAAAGAGCAACGAATTCGCATTAGCCGCTTCCATGGCCGTAGCCAATTCCCCTGGAGATGTGTATAATCCTCTATTTATCTATGGGGGAGCAGGCCTGGGAAAGACCCATCTGATGAACGCCTGCGCCCAGAGCATCGTACACAACTATCCAAATAAACAGGTCGTCTACCTGAGCAGTGAGACCTTCACCAACGAACTGATCCAATCCCTGAACAGCAGAAAAAACCTGGAATTCCGCAGAAAATACCGAGATGTAGATGTCCTGCTCATCGATGATATTCAGTTCATCGCTGGTAAGGTGGGGACCCAAGAGGAATTTTTCCATACCTTTAACGATCTATACAATAACAATAAACAGATCATCATTTCCTCAGACCGACATCCCAAGGAGATCAAAACTCTGGAGGACAGGTTGGTATCTCGCTTCGAATGGGGACTGATCGCAGACATCCAACAGCCGGATTTTGAGACCCGGGTCGCCATATTGAGGAAAAAAACCGAATACGAAAAAGAGACCGTCCCAATGGAGGTCCTCAAATACATCGCCATGAATATCAAGAACAATATTCGGGAACTGGAAGGAGCGCTTCTCAAGGTCATTGCATATTCCTCCTTGATGAAGGTGGAGAAGATCGATCTCGACTGTGCAAAAGAAGCCCTCAGCAAACTCATCAACGAAAAAGAGGAAAAAGTCATCACTATCGACTTGATTAAGGATATGGTGGCAGAGTTCTACGATATCCGAACTGAGGATCTCCTGTCTAAGAATCGCTCTCGTCAAGTGGCATTTCCCAGGCAGGTGGCCATGTATCTATCCAGGCAGATGACGGATTTATCCCTGTTGAAGATCGCTAATTCCTTCAATCGCGATCATTCCACTGTCATCCACGGCGTAGATAAGATCGAGCAGCAGTTAAAAGAGGATTCAGCACTCGAAGAGGAAATCAAACGACTGCTGGAGAAGATCCGTTCTTGATATCTTGGGGGATAAAGCTGTGGATAAATAGTGGATAAGTGTAGATAAAAAAATAACATAATGGCACCTGTGGATAATGTGGGTAAGTCTGGGAATAATCCCCTGGATTTCCACAGCTTCGTCCAGATAAAAAAACCGCAGACCCATCGACTCAACTCCAGTTATCCACAGTTTCAACATGCCCTACTACTATTACTACTAAAGTTATTAATAATGGAGGTGCCCATTGCAAATTACCATTGACCAAAAAGACCTATTAAAACAAATCACGATGGCCCAAAGAGCCATATCCAACAGAACGTCCATCTTGGTTCTGGAGGGCATCCTCTTCGAAGCAAAGGATCAACATCTGACCCTGATCGCCACGGACTTTGATCTGTCCATCATCACAAAGACCAGCTGTGACGTGATCGAAGAGGGTTCGATCGTGCTAAACTCCAGCTTGATCGGCAATATCGTCCGGAAATTGCCAGACGATACTGTCTATATTAAGGCAGTGGACGGAAAGGTGCAGATTCGCTGTGGAAATGCTCTCTTCGAGCTGATCAGTTTAGATCCATCGGAATACCCTGCACTGCCAGTTGTGGATGCGAGCACGAGCTTTTCACTGCCGGGAGAATTGATGGCGAAGGTGATCAAATACACTTTGTTCTCCGTGTCGGCGGACGAATCCAGGCCGACTACGATGGGGGTATTGATGGAGACCGATGCGGATAGTATTCACTTTGTGTCTTTGGATGGATACAGATTATCCAGAGCCAGATTACCCTATGAAAATCCCGACCCCTTCACCGTAATCGTTCCTTCCAGGACCATATCCGAGCTCAATAGGATTATGGATGTAGAACAGGATTTGACTTTTTGTCAGGAGGGAGGGACCATCCTATTCGAATTTGGAAACACAAAGCTCTACTCCCGTCTGATTGAAGGGCGCTTTATCGACTATAAGGGCATTTTGGGTACCAAATATCACACCTATACTACGGTGAATCGCCATGCCTTTATCGACGCATTAGATCGAATGAGTTTGTTGGCGCGGGAGGACAAGGCGAAGCTGGTTAAGATGGCAATCGGCCGAGACTCCATCGAGATGCAGTCCAATACCGAATTGGGAAATGTCTACGAGAAGATCGCTTGTGAAACAGAGGGGGAAGATCTGAACATCGCCTTCAATACGAGATATATCTCCGATGGAGCGAAGATCATCGAGACGGAAAAGATCCGAATCAATCTGAAAGGCCCTGTGGACCCATGTACAGTGGTGCCTGTGGAGGATGAATTGGACTATACCCATCTGGTGCTCCCAGTGAAGCTCAAGAATGAGGTCATTCAATGACAGATCGTAGCATTGTAGAGATCACAACGGAATTTATCAAATTGGATCAATTTCTAAAATTCGTGGGACTGGTGGGCTCGGGGACAGATGCGAAGCTGATCATCCAATCCGAGGAGGTCCTGGTCAATGGAGAGCCCTGCATGCAGAGGGGAAAGAAGCTACGCGATGGAGACACCGTCGATGTGGGGGATGAGGGATTCCAAATTCAAGCCAAGGGGAGTTAGACTTGTATATTTCGGATTTAAAGCTGATGAATTTCCGAAACTACGAAGAGGAGCAGTTGGAGTTTTCCAAGGGCATCAATTTATTTGTCGGAGACAATGCCCAAGGAAAGACCAATCTATTGGAGGCGGTTTACTACTGTAGCAGAGGGGAGACCTTCAAATCCATTCGGGATTCGGATCTCATTCGCTATGGTGAGCAGCAGGCCACCTTGGATGCCCAGATCATCCGGGACAATCGGAGAAAACTGATCCACATCCAATTGGGTAAGGGACGAAAATCCATTCGCATCAACGATTTGAAACCCCAGTCCATCAAGGAGATGAAAAATCAGTTTGATATCGTCTATTTTTGGCCAGATCATCTGAGAGTGATCAAGGAGGGGCCAGTCTTTCGAAGAGCCCTACTGGATGATGCGATCGCAACGCTAAAACCCAGCTATAAGCAGTTATTGGGGAAGTATATGGCCGTGCTCTCCCAGAGGAATAAATTGATCAAGGGAAATACGGGCATCCGATTTTTTATGGAACAACTGAGGGCGTTGACTAGACAATTGGCGGAGACAGGCGCATCCTTGACCCTATATCGACTGAACTATGCCGCAGAACTGCACAAAGAGATGCAAAAGGTGCATTATAATCTCTCCAGAAAAAGGGAAACCGCATCGATCCATTACGAGAATTGTATGGATTTGCGGTATGGTGAATCGCCAGAGAGTCGTATCTTGGCAGAGGAGCTCAACGCCAAAATGCAGGCCAATATCACGGAGGATCTAACTCGTGGATATACGACCCTTGGTCCGCATCGCGACGACTTGTCCATCCTTTTAGATGGAAAAAGCGCCAAGCTCTTTTCGTCCCAGGGACAGCAGAGGTCATTGGTATTGTCCCTGAAGCTCTCAGAGCTCAATCTGATCAAAGAATACCGACGAAGTGAACCAATCCTCCTTCTCGACGACGTGTTTTCCGAACTGGATACCAAGAGAAGAGGGGAATTTTTAGAGCATATCCAAGGGGTTCAGGCCCTGATCACCACCAATGACCTAAATGTACTCGTCCGGGAATTAGTTGGGAAGGAACATGCCATATATCAAATAGTCCAAGGAAGGATTCAGACAAGAGATGTTTATTGACTTAGGAAATCATCAGATCATCGAGCAAGACCAGATCATTGCCATGATCGACGTAAAGTCCCTGCACTCCTCAGGCGTGAACCGCGAGTTTTTGGAGCGGGTACAGGAGCTCGGAAAATTGGTATACTGTACGGACCAAGCCTTTGTTAAATCCTATGTGATTTTGGAGAATGATGGGGAAGGGGACGATCATCCGATGATCTATGCCACCTCTTTTACCACGAGGGCGATCTCAGAGAAGAGAAAACTGGTATAATTGCGTCCGTTTAGAGATAGAGGAGATTAAATGGTAAAAAACAACAGAACATATAGTGCAGATGATATTCAAGTACTCGAAGGGCTGGAGCCGGTTCGGCTCAGACCTGGGATGTATATTGGTTCCACTGGTTCCAAAGGACTCCATCATCTGGTCTATGAAGTCGTCGACAACAGTATAGACGAAGCACTCGCCGGGGTCTGCGATACGATTCGCGTCATCCTCTACGATGACGGTTCCGTGTCAGTGGAGGACAACGGAAGTGGAATCCCGGTAGAGATTCACAAGAAGACAGGAAAATCCACTTTGGAGACGGTGCTCACCATCCTCCATGCAGGTGGAAAATTTGACAACTCTGCCTATAAGGTCTCGGGGGGTCTCCATGGTGTTGGCGTATCCGTCGTCAACGCCCTATCCGTAGAATTGACGGCGACCGTCCTTCGAGGGGGATTTGTCTATCGTCAGGAATTTGAACGGGGTGTGCCCCAGGGGGATATTGCCGTCATTGGGGAGTCCACGGAGCATGGTACCCTCATTCGCTTTAAGCCAGATCCCGAGATCTTTGATACCGTTGAATTTGATGCTTCGATTTTAGAGACTCGATTTCGTGAGATGGCCTTTTTAAACAAGGGCATTCGCATCATCCTAGAGGATCAGAGGGCTGGAAGTTCAAAGGAGTTTCACTATACGGGGGGCCTCAAATCCTTCGTGGAGTATTTGAATAAATCCAAGACCCCATCCCATAAGGAAATCCTCTATTTTGAGGGGATGATGGGAGAAGTTGAAATTGAGATCGCCATGCAGTACACCAATTCCTATTCGGAAAATGTGCTCACCTTTGCCAATAATATCCACACCCCAGAGGGTGGAATGCATTTAAGCGGATTTCGAACGGCAATAACCCGCTCCCTCAACGACTATGGTCGCAGTTATTCTCTGATCAAGGAAAAAGAGGAGAATCTTCAAGGCGAGGACGTAAGAGAGGGATTGACGGCGATCGTATCCGTCAAACTAAAAAACCCACAATTTGAGGGTCAGACCAAATCCAAACTGGGCAATAGCGAAGTGCGCTCTGCGGTGGATTCCTTTTTATCCAGTTCCTTAAATACCTATTTAGAGGAGAATCCCAGTGTTGGAAAGGCGATCATCGAAAAGGCGATCAGCTCTGCCCGAGCAAGAGAAGCTGCCCGAAAGGCAAGGGATCTGTCGAGAAAGAGATCCATCTTAGAGAACACCACCTTACCAGGAAAATTGGCGGACTGCCAATCCAATGACCTCGATGAAACGGAAGTCTTTTTGGTGGAGGGGGACTCCGCTGGCGGAAGTGCCAAGACGGGACGAGACCGAAGATTCCAGGCGATTCTACCCCTTAGAGGAAAGATTATGAATGTGGAAAAAGCCCGAATTGACCGCATTCTCGGATACGAGGAGATCAAGTCTATGATCACCGCTTTTGGTACGGGGATCGGACCGGATTTCAAACTCGATAATCTCAGATATGGAAAAATTATCATTATGACCGACGCCGACGTGGATGGAGCCCATATTCGGACATTGTTATTGACCTTCTTCTACCGATATATGCGCGAGTTAATTGAGGCGGGACATGTCTATGTGGCACAACCACCTCTGTATGGAATTAAGAGGGGCAATAAGGTCGTAAAATACTGCTATGATGACGAAGAACTCCAGCGTTCTCTCGAAGAGTTGGGAAGGGATAAACACCGAATCCAAAGATATAAGGGTCTTGGGGAGATGAATGACCATCAGTTGTGGGACACGACGATGAACCCAGATAATCGGGTACTCCTTCGGGTGCAGATTGAAGAGGATACGACGACGATCGACGACGTATTTAGCACTTTGATGGGAGATAAAGTGGAACCCAGAAGGGACTTCATTGAACAGAATGCCCAATATGTCAAGAACCTGGATGCATAGGGAGAAGAGGAATGACAGAAGATAAAGGACATGTGAATATTCTCAATGTAGATATTGAGGAACAGATGAAAGATTCCTATCTGGACTATGCGATGAGCGTTATTGTGGCCAGAGCCCTACCCGATGTAAGGGATGGTCTCAAGCCAGTACACCGTAGGATCATCTACGGAATGCATAAACTCGGTCTGACGCCAGATAGACCTTATAGAAAATCAGCTGCTCTGGTGGGGGATGTCATGGGGAAATACCATCCCCATGGAGACTCTGCCATCTACGATGCAGTAGTGCGATTGGCTCAGAATTTCAACACGAGATATCTATTGGCCGATGGGCAGGGAAACTTTGGCTCCGTTGATGGTGACGGAGCTGCAGCTATGCGATACACAGAAATCCGAATGACCCGATTGACCCAGGAGATGCTCCGGGATATCGCCAAGGAGACTGTGGATTTTAAGCCCAACTATGATGAGAGTGAGCAGGAGCCAACGGTACTGCCTTCTCGCTTTCCCAATCTCCTAGTCAATGGTTCAACGGGAATCGCAGTGGGGATGGCCACAAATATGGCACCTCACAATCTGCGAGAGGTGATCGATGCCACCTTGGCCTATATAGACGACGAAAACGTGACCGTTTCCGACTTGATGAGATATGTCAAGGGCCCAGACTTTCCAACAGGTGCCACGATTATGGGCAAAGAGGGAATCAAAGCCGCCTATGAGACGGGTCGTGGAAAGATCATCCAAAGAGCCGTGACGGAAATTGAGGAATATAAGAATAGACAGAGAATCATCGTCTCAGAAATTCCCTATCAAGTAAATAAGGCGAATTTGATCATCAAGATAGCCGATCTGGTCAAGGAAAAGCGGATTGAAGGCATCTCTGACCTGCGAGACGAATCCGATCGTTCTGGTATGCGAATTGTAATTGAGCTTAAGAGGGATACAAATGCAAATGTGGTTTTAAACAATCTCTTTAAGTTTACCCAGATGCAGACCACTTTTGGTATCATCAATCTGTGTTTGGTCAATGGCGTGCCCAAGGTATTGGGACTGAAGGATCTAATCGGAAACTATGTCGCACACCAAAGAGAAGTCGTCACCAGACGAACGGTCTATGACCTAAAAAAAGCAGAAGATCGGGCCCATATCATCGAAGGCCTCAAGATTGCCATCGACAATATCGACGAGATCATCAAGATCATTCGATCAAACTACGATGATACAGAGATTAAGAAAATATTTCTAGCTCGCTTTGGCTTGACGGATCTGCAGAGCCAGGCCATCTTGGATATGCAATTAAAGAGACTATCCGGACTGGAAAGAGAAAAGCTGGACAATGAATATAAAGAACTGATACAGGAAATTGCCCGATTGAAATCCATCTTAGAAAATGAGTCTGTTTTAAATCAGCTGATCAAAGATGAATTATCAGAGCTAGCCGACAAATACGCAGATAAGAGAAGGACCAAGATCAAACCCTCCGCTGCCGAAATCGATGTAGAAGAATTATATGAACGTGAGGATGTCCTCATCACTTTGACCAATCAAGGATATGTGAAAAGACAACCGACGGACAACTATAAGGTCCAGGGCCGAGGTGGAAAGGGAATCATCGGATTGACGACAAAAGAAGGGGATTTTGTCGAGAGTATGTTTGTGACAACCACTCACGACCGCATCCTGTTCTTTACCAATAAAGGCAGAGTTTATTCCATGTTTGCCTATGAGATCCCAGAGGGAAAGAGACAGGCAAAAGGACAGGCCATCATCAATCTTTTACATCTGTCTCGAGATGAACGCATTACTGCCGTTATTCCACTGAACAAGCCCAGAGAAGAAGTGGAGCATCTCGTCTTTACAACCGCAAATGGCTTGATCAAGAAGACGGATGTCAGCCAATATTTCAATATTCGGAAAAATGGAATCATTGCCCTGAGGCTGAGAGACGAAGACGAATTGATCAGTGTACGATGCGCTACAGACGAAGATCGAGCGATGATTGTCACCAAAAAGGGACTCTCTCTTCTGATGGAGTTAAAAGAAGTTCGCCCGATGAGTCGAAATGCCTCTGGAGTCATAGGGATACGCTTGAATGAAGGGGACTTTGTCGTCTCCATGGACATTGTCGATGAGAGTAAATACCTCTTAATCATCTCCGAATTTGGCTATGGGAAGAAGACTTTATTAAACAAATACCGGGTTCAAGGCCGTGGTGGAAAAGGCGTGAAGACCTATAAGATCACAAAGAAGACGGGGGATATTGTCTCTGCAAAGGTCGTTGATGCCAATGATGAAATCATCTGCGTATCCCTGCTCTCCGATATCATTCGCCTGTCTGTAAAGCAGATCTCTACTCAAGGCAGAGATACCAGCGGTGTGAAAGTCAAAGATATCAACCCTGGAGAGGACCGCATCGTCGCCGTTGCAAAATACCTCGAATCAGAAACCGACGAAGAATAGTGCGTAAGGAGGAAAAATGGGACTGGAACTATTGATCAATACGACGAACGAACAGATCATCATAGAAATGTCTGGGGATCTCGACATCTACACCTCTCCAGATTTTAACAAACAGGTCTTGGTGGCCTTTGAAAAAGACGAAAAAGATCTGCTCTTCCGTGCAGATAAATTGGACTATATTGACTCCACTGGTCTTGGTGCCTTTATCAGCGTATATAAAATCGTTCAGGAAAAGGGAAAAAGTCTAAAGATAACGGATTTAAAGGCCAATGTAAAAAAGATCTTCGTGATTACAGAGCTGGACAAGATCTTTAAGATCGAGGGTAAAGATGAATAGAGATTGTATTCAAATCATCATTCCGAGCAAACCGGAATATGTGTCCACCGTGCGTTTGGCCACCTCTTCAATGGCCAGCCACGTGGGATTCGATGTGGAAGCCATTGAGGATTTACGGGTTGCCATCTCGGAAGCGTGCAATATGATGATGGCAGGTACTGATATCAAAATTGAAGTGAAGATAGATGGTAATTGCATGCAAATAACCGTAGAAAAAGTGGATCAGGATATCCAATACAATACGGGAGAACGAGAGGAAATGGGAAAGCTGATTCTAAGTACACTAGTAGATGAAGTGGAATTCACCGGGAGGCGAATCTGTTTCAAAAAAACAGTAGAGGAGCCATAAATGGCGGGCAGATTGAAAGGCGATCGAGAAAAGAGGGATCCAGCAGAGATCAAAGAGTTCTTTCGAGAATTTGCAGTCTCCAAAGATCCCAAGCTCAGAGAACTTCTGATAGAAGAGCATCTCTACATCGCCGATATACTTGCAAAAAAATATATCAACAAGGGAATTGAATACGATGACCTCTATCAAGTGGCTTCGATCGGATTGATCTTGGCGATCGACCGTTATGATGTCGAAAAGGGCTTCGAATTCTCCAGCTATGCCACCCCCACCATCATCGGTGAGATTAAGAAGTATTTCCGAGACAAGGGTTGGGTTATTCGTGTGCCTAGAAGGATTCAAGAACTCTCCAAAAAAGTGAACAATGCCAGGATGACCTTATCCCAGAATCTGCAAAAATCGCCAACAGTAACGGATATAGCCGCCTATTTGAACATCTCCGAGGAAGAGGTACTGGAGGCAATTGAAGCGAGCCGCGTCTATTCCCCTCAATCCCTAGATGCGACCTATGAGATCTCATACGATGATCGGGAAGTCAATCTATCTGAATTGATCGGAGAAGAAGATAAACGCTTTGAAAAAATTGAATTCGTAGACTTTATCAATCGCACCATGGAAAAACTCAATGACATCGAAAAACAGATCTTAATCGATCGATACTTCGAGAAGAAAACCCAAGTATCCATCGCAAAAAAGCTCGAGATCTCTCAAATGACCGTCTCCCGAATCGAGAAGAAGATCATAGAAAAGTTTCGAAAGGAATTGGAGATTACGTAATATCATTTATGTGAAAAGAGGGAAAAATGAAGGCACAAATTGTCGTGGAAAAAGTATTACCTCTCTCTAAGAGAGAAGCCTGGAATTGGTTTACCCTTTCAGAGAACACGCAAAAATGGTATGGGCCCTATCGTCTAGAAGAGGGCCGTCTCTTCGTTCGGTTGATAAAAGAAGAGGGCATGCCAGAAGTCGAAGGTAGGGTAGTAAACTGTATACAAGAACGAGAACTGACCTTGGCCCTAGGAACGACAGCCGATGCATGGGTGATCAAAATAGAACTCGAGGAACATCCAGATGGTACGAGGGTTCTGCTCTCCCAATCAGATATTGGGGTAGAGGAAAAACCTTGGATAGAAGCGGGCTGGGCATACTATCTAGACCTACTCCTCAGCGTCATCAATCATACCCCAGAACCAGACTTTAATAATTATGCACCTGATTCGAAAATGAATGAAAATAGTTGATTCTATCAATACAAAACGCAAGCAGCAAAAAATGCTTGCGTTTTTGTATTTGAAGAGATAAATATTGCGCTATTCTTATAGTTAATTCATGTAGAAGGACACTTGTTTTTCCTTAACTTCCATTGGTTATCGAAGTCTTCGACAATAAGCGATCATAGAGGTTAAGTGACTTCCCATATATCTTGATTCTGTAGGGTATGAACCTATAATAATATCTTCCATATTATATATAGCTGGTTGTGCTGAAAAAGGGCGGGTTACAATATAAAAGTAAAAAAAAGAAAAAATTCGTCGAAAATGTTTGACAAATGAAAATATCCTTGGTAGAATATAAAAGCTGTCTTCTGGAGCAGATGTTTAAGAAAAATAAATTCGAGAAAATCGAAAAAAAAGCTTGACATTAGTTCTTGAGGGTGGTAAGATATATAGGTCACTCTGAGTGACACGCACCTAGAAAAGAGAATAGTGAGTACTTTGAGGAAACGTACGAAAAATAATTT
>JAUNUQ010000032.1 GCA_030538075.1 Tissierellia bacterium | reverse complement strand
GTTATAATCCACCCACAAGTATAATACGAAAGCTGTGGGGATCATCATGGTAAAATCGGTTATAGAGGATCTCTAATTGTTCTTGTGGCTATTTTGTCGTGATGTATTCTTGTAAGATTTGGTCCTCTTTTTCTTTATTGAATCGGAGGCTGTATATAATAGTTTGAACTTTTTTTGACCGATGGTTTTGTTTCGATCTATAAAAGGCAAAGTTAAATGCTGCGATATCACTATCCTGGCATATAGCTTTGCCTTTATCTGTTCATCATTAAGGAGTGGATTGTAATGAATTTGAAAGATAGACAGGATATAATAGATAGAAGCAGCTCGAATTCGAAACCGAAAACCGCTCGCTGGATACGAACAGCATTTTGAGGGTGGGAAGAGGAAGGAAACGAGATATCTGAAGGGATCAAATAGTAATCTCTTTGGTGGTAGGATAATTTCGGTGAAATGCAAAAATATTTTCAAGGAATCGTGGGAGATCGGCATAAGTATGGTATAATGATCTAATACGTCTTCATCATTATGATTGTATTTGGAAAAGGAGTGATTGAGTTTGGGAACGGAAGATAAGAACACTGTGGAACCAGCTGAAGAGGAACTGGCAGATCCACAAGGGGAAGAGATAGAAGAAGAGTCTAAGCCAGAGGAGCCCTCCTCTGATGATATGGTGCATTTGGAAGATCAACAGGAGCTTACTAATACTGAGGAAGAGCTAGAGCCAGGACAAAAGAAGGGTTTTGGTCTACTGAAATGGCTGGTATTGCCAGCGGTGTTGGCAGTGGTCTATATCGGGGGGGCACTGTTTTTTCAATACTATTCGGTGCCGAATACCTTTGTAAATGGTCGAGATGTGTCCATGCAGAAGCTTTCGGAGATCGATCTGCTGGAGCAGGTCGTACCAGAGAGCATCACGATTCAAAAGAAAGACGGATCAACTGCGGTGCTTGAGCCCCAATCGATCGATATGACTCTATCTTTAGAAGAACCGCTGGTGATTTCCCAAAACAGTTATCGATGGCCCATGGCATTCTTTGATCGAGCTGAATATGATTCGAAAATTTTGCATCATTACGACGAAGCGAAGTTTGATGCATTTATTGATGCTAATTTTATTAAAGACACCACAGCACCTCAAGATGCTAAGATTGAACTAGTGGACGGCGTTTACAAGATCATTCCAGCGGTTGAGGGAAATACGATTGATAAAGCCGTTGTGACACAGCATATTATGGATGGGATCGATGCATCCCAGACGGAGCTGAATCTGAGTGAATTCTACGATCAACCGTCAATCCGGGAAGACGATGAAAAGCTACAGAAGGCTTTAGCTGAGATTGAGGCCTACACAAACCGGGAACTTGCGATCGACTTTATCTTTAAGCAGGAGATCATGGATCAAAAAGTCCTCAGCAGTTTTGTGGAACTAGGTGAGGATCTGAGCATCACTGTGAACCAGGATAAGCTCCACGAATATGTGGTGAATCTGGCTACTCAATACGACACCTATGACAAGCCGAGACCCTTTGAATCGACCTATCGTGGACTGATTGAAGTACCGCCTGGAATCTATGGATGGCTGATGAATGTCGAGGAGACAGAGGCCTTGATCGTTCAATCCTTAGAAGACGGAACGACGGCGATTGAACCGATCTATGAGATCACCGGAACGATTCGTACGGAAGATGGCTGGGACATTGGCTCCACTTATATAGAGGTGGATCTATCCAATCAGACGATGTGGTATTACGAAGCAGGGGAATTGATTCTGAGCACTCCCGTGGTCACCGGCGACCCGACTAGAGGAGTGGCAACGCCGCCTGGTGCCAATGTGGTATGGCATAAGGAGCGAGACAAACCGCTAGAAGGCGTGGATCCCAACGGCAATTGGTATGTTGCACCTGTGGACTACTGGATGGCAGTGGATTGGTCCCATACGGGCATCCACAACGCCAGATGGAGAGAAAACGCCGGTGGGTTCGGTGGCAATATCTTTATGGGCAATGGCAGCTTCGGCTGTATCAATACCCCTTATAATGATGTGGCGACTTTATATGAGATGGTACAATACGGTACGCCGGTTATGATGTATGAGTAAGAATTAGATTGTTAGCATAAGAACGGACCTTGGCAGGAGCATTGCCAGGGTCTTTCTATGTCGTTGGAAGGGTAAATCCCTTATTAAGAGAAAAAAAGCCCCTCAACTCTGTATCTTGCATACAGATTTGAGGGGCTTATGTGCACTCTATAAAACCTATTTATTCCCTTTTATTGATTTACCGTTTCTCCTGGCGTCCTTCATCAGCTTGTAGCTCAAACTGTCGGTGAGGGCGATCCAGCTGGCTTCGATGACGTCATTGGACACGCCGATGGTCGTCCAGGTCTCTTTGCGGTCTGAAGATTCGATCAATACACGAACCTTTGCGCTCGTGCCGTCCTTGCCGTCAATCACACGAACTTTGTAGTCGACCAGATGCATGTTTCGCAGAGATGGATAGAAGGTCTCCAGTGCCTTACGAAGGGCATGGTCCAGGGCGTCTACGGGACCATAGCCATCGGCCGCCGTGTGATACATCTCTTCTCCCACCTTGATCTTGATCGACGCCTCCGAATACACCTGGCGATCGCCACGCTTACTGGCGTTGACATTGAAGGATTCAAGGGAGAAGCCTGGGTCAAACTCTCCTAGTTCCTCTTTGAGGAGTAGCTCAAAGGAGCCTTCCGCACCTTCAAACTGATAGCCCTCGTATTCCAGTTGTTTGATCTTCGAAATGAATTTCTGCTGTGACTCCTTGTCCTCAGGAAATGCCACATTGAGCTTATTCACCATATATTGGATATTGCTGGCTCCGCTGAGTTCGGAGATCAGCACTCTCCTTACATTTCCCACCAATTCAGGGTTGATATGCTCATAGGTACTGGCGTTCTTTAAAACGGCGTTGACATGGATCCCTGCTTTATGTGCAAAGGCGGAGCTGCCGACATAGGGCTGGTTGTTCGGTAGTGCCAGATTCGCCGTCTCATGGACGAAAATCGCCGTCTCGGTCAGACTTTCAAGACCGCTGTTTCTCAGGCAATCATATCCCATTTTGATCGACAGACTGGGGATGATTGAAGTCAGATTTGCATTTCCGCATCGCTCTCCCAGTCCGTTGATCGTACCCTGGACATGGGTGGCTCCCGCCTCAACTGCCATCAGGGAGTTGGCGACTGCCAGTTCTGCGTCATTGTGACAGTGGACCCCCACTGGGACATCCACTGCCTCGCAGGCAGCTTTTGTCATTTCCATGACTTCGTGGGGCAGAGTTCCTCCATTTGTATCGCAGAGGATGACGGTTTCGCAACCGGCTTCTGCTGCCGTTCGGATCGTCTGCAATGCATACTGCGGATTGTGTTTATAGCCATCAAAGAAATGCTCTGCATCGTAGAATACCTTTTTGCCATTTTCTTTCAGGTATTGAATACTGCTGCGGATCATCTCCAGATTCTCTTCTAGGGAAACCCGAAGAGCCTCCTGAACCTGAAAGTCCCATGATTTTCCGAAGATCGTCACATAATCCACTCCGGACTCAATGAATTTGTTTAGATTGACATCCTCTGAGGCCTCAATCCCAGCCCTTCTAGTACTGCCAAAGGCCACGATCTTGGCATGGGAAAAGACTTCATTCTGTATCTCTTTAAAATAGTCCATATCCTTTGGATTGGATCCAGGCCATCCGCCTTCGATAAAGTCGACACCCATTTGGTCCAGCTTTTTTGAGATGTTGATCTTATCCTGAACGGACAAGCTGACTCCTTCCCCTTGGGTGCCGTCCCGGAGGGTCGTATCATAGATAATTATTCTCTTCATCTCGCACCTACAGAGCTTTTACTACTAGGTCTCCCATTTCACTGGTGGATACCAAAGTCTTACCTTCTTCTATAATATCAGGGGTTCTGTATCCATCGGCCAATACCTTTTTAATGGCGTTTTCAATGAGGACCGCAGCTTCACGATCGTCAAAGGAGTATTGGAACATCATGGAAGCAGACAGGATGGTCGCCAAGGGGTTGGCCTTGCCCTGTCCAGCAATATCCGGTGCAGAGCCATGGGAGGGTTCATACATTGCAACATCTCCACCTACACTGGCAGATGCAAGCATGCCGATGGAGCCGGTCATTACAGAAGCCAAATCCGTCAGAATATCCCCAAACATATTCTCCGTGAGGATGATGTCAAAAGAGGATGGACGTAAGACTAGCTGCATGGCGGCATTGTCCACATATAGATGATCCAGCTCAACATCTTTGTATTCCCTCTCGTGGAGTGCGACAACCGTCTCTCTCCACAGTCTGGAGGACTCCAGTACATTGGCTTTGTCTACACTTGTCACCTTATTTCTTCTCTTTCGAGCAGCTTCAAAGGCGAGCCTTGCGATTCTCTCGATCTCAGATACATAGTATTTGTCCTCGTCTAGTGCATATGCACCTTTTTCGTCTTCTCCTCGGGTTTTCTTACCGAAGTAGATCCCACCGGTCAGCTCTCGAAAGGTGACGAGGTCCGTGCCTGAGACGACTTCTTTTTTTAGTGTCGAGGCATCCGCCAATTCATCGTAGACAAAGGCGGGTCGAATATTTGCAAACAGCCCCAGTTCCTTTCGAAGGGGGAGCAGTGCACCGATCTCTGGTCGTTTTGGTACAGGAAGAGAGTCCCATTTTGCACCGCCGACTGCACCTAAAAGGACTGCGTCACTATTTTTACACAGGGCGATGGTATCAGCTGGTAACGGATCGCCAGTCTCGTCTATGGCGGCACCGCCGATCAAACCCTCTTCATATTCAAAAGAATATCCGAGTTTTGCTCCAACGGCTTCCATTACTTTAATTGCTTCCGGTACGATTTCAACTCCAATGCCATCTCCTGGCAATACTGCAATTTTATATGATTTCATGTTCTCACCTACATTTTCTTGTTCTTGATATAGTTCATCAGCCCGCCAGAGGAGATCAATTCCTGCATAAAATCCGGAATAGGGGCGGCTTGATAGGTCTTACCCGTCGTCACATTTGTGATCACGCCAGTGCTGGTATTCACTTCCACTTGATCACCCTGTGCGATCGCAGCAGCTGCCTCTTTCGATTCAAAGATCGGCAGTCCGATATTGAAGGAATTGCGGAAGAAAATCCTAGCAAAGCTGTCCGCGATGACGCAGGAGACACCAGCTGCCTTGATGGCGATGGGGGCGTGTTCACGGCTGGAGCCGCAGCCAAAGTTCTTGCCAGCAACGAAGATATCTCCCTCCGATACTTGCTTACTAAATCCGGCCACCGCATCTTCCATGACATATTGAGCCAGTTCAGCATGATTTGAAGTATTTAGATAGCGAGCGGGAATGATGGCATCTGTATCGATGTCATCCCCAAATTTCCATACTTTACCCTGTAACAACATTTACATTACCTCCTCAGGGGAACCAATTCTTCCCAGTACCGCAGAAGCTGCAGCAACCGCCGGGCTGGCAAGATAGACTTCACTTTCCGGGGAACCCATTCTACCGACAAAGTTCCTGTTAGTCGTCGAGATCGCCCGCTCTCCCTTTGCGAGAATTCCCATATGCCCACCGAGACATGGTCCGCAAGTGGGTGTCGAGACAGCTACGCCAGCAGTGACAAAGATCTCAAAGAGCCCCTCACGCATGGCCTGTAAATAGACCTCTTGGGTTCCGGGGAAGACCAGCGTTCGAACTCCATCGGCCACCTTCTTGCCCTTGAGGATCTCTGCTGCAACTCTCAGGTCTTCGATTCGGCCATTTGTACAGGAGCCGATCACCACTTGGTCGATGGGTACATTGCCCACTTCACTGATACCCCTCGTGTTTTCTGGCAGATGGGGGAATGCCACTTGGGGTTCAAGCTCGCTCACATCCCATTCGTAGACGGCTGCGTACTTGGCATCCGCATCGCTCTGATATACTTTATAAGGTCGTTTCGTACGCCCTTCCACATAGGCCAGAGTCGTTTCGTCTGGAGCAATTAAACCGGCCTTTGCACCTGCTTCAATCGCCATATTCGACATGGTAAATCGTCCGTCCATGGACATCTCGTCGATCGCCTCTCCAGTGAATTCCATCGCCATATACCGAGCGCCGTCGACGCCGATTTGACCGATGGTGTACAGGATCAAGTCCTTACCGGAGACCCATTTTGGCAGTTTGCCATTATAGACGAATTTGATGGACTCAGGGACCTTAAACCAGGCTTCGCCTGTAATCATTCCTGCAGCCATATCCGTACTTCCAACACCCGTTGCAAACGCGCCTAGGGCTCCATAGGTGCAGGTGTGGCTGTCGGCACCGATGATCAGGTCCCCAGGTCCCACAATGCCCTGTTCTGGTAATAGTACATGCTCAATGCCCATTCTGCCTATTTCGAAGAAATTCTCTAGCTCGTATTTTTTTGAAAACTTTCGAAGGCGATTCACCTGTTCTGCGGATTTAATATCCTTATTTGGGGTAAAATGGTCCGGAACCAAACAGATCCTGCTCTTGTCAAATACAGAATCCGCTCCGACCTTTTCAAACTCATCAATCGCCACCGGTGCAGTAATGTCATTGGCCAGCACGATGTCCAGCTTCGCGTTGATCAGCTGCCCCGGTACCACCTTCTCCAAACCGGCATGATCCGCTAAGATCTTCTCACTTATCGTCATTCCCATATTCTTTCCTCCATAATTCAATATAATCACTATTGTACTACATAATAGAGATCATTTAAAGTGTTATCCGAGTAACAATATGAAAGATTTTCCAAGGACTGTGTGGATTGTTCCATTTTTACATCCAGATATCAGAATCACGATGCCCTTCTCAGTACAAATTTGCAGAGAAAGGTATCGATCGAATTTGAAATGGTGTAATAACAGCTTGTTCAAAGAAGAAAATATGTAATTCTTTTGCTGGAAGGAATTATTATGGTTATTCTCATGAAGATCACAAGCCAACCATCAGAATTATGTAGGATGAACTATCAGAATTATGTAGGATAAAACAACAAAATTATGTGGGATGAACTAGCGAAATTATGTGGAATGACGTATACTATAATTGAGGTGATTGGATTATGCGTAATATTCGAAGCGAATACAAAGACAGGTTAATCGACCGAAAAGTCGAACAATATCTTGAAGCATTTGGCGCTATATGCATTGAAGGCCCCAAATGGTGCGGAAAAACATGGACTTCACTCTATCATTCACAAAGTTCAATATTCCTTGCAGATCCAACAAATGATTATGCCAATAAGAGGTAGGCACAAATATCAAAGCCAAAGATCAATTGGGGACGTTTAATTTTTGATCTGTTGTAAATAAAGGACAATTTATAGACAATCACCTGTTGTTGTATGGAAGTAGAACGTACAGCCCCTTAAGGTCAGATAGAGCTGACCCTGAGGGGCTGTTTTTCGCTATTTTATGTGGATGAGGGATCTCCCTGATCAACGCATTGGAGCCATTTATATCGGATATAGGGATAAATGGTCGAAAACATCTATTGATCCTACGCCAGAGAAAGGAGTAAACGTTCTCATAAAAAATGCAAGATTAGTTGAAAGAATTGCAATGGCTATAATTAACAATAAGCTGTATAGTAATGCCTATCAACAGCTTCCTGTTAGAGATTGTAAAATATCTTCTCAAATGAGGAAGCAAAGAAGGAGGGTTTTTCAATGGAAGGAAAAAGGAAGGTAGGTATTGGAGGCTACATTGCACTGCTGTTCTCGATCGTGTTTTTCTCGGGCATTTTTTCTTCGGCGGACAATTGGATGGGGATCTTGGACTTCAATGTTCTGGCGGGAAAATTTGGTAGTATTGTCACAGAACCGGTGGCGATGAACTTTATCGGTACTGGAGGAGATGGAGCTAAGGCGGGCTTCCTGTTCGGTCTAAATCTGTTGCCGGCGGTTATGTTTGCCCTAGCCGTTGTGGCTGTTGTGGAGTACTTCGGAGCACTGGAAGCCGCAAGGATTCTGCTCACCCCATTTATGCGGCCCATGATGGGAGTACCCGGAACGACGGGTTTGGCATTGATTGCCAGCTTGCAAAGCGCGGATGCTGGCGCTGCTATGACAAAACAGCTTCGTGATTCAGGGGAGATCACAGAAAATGAACGGACAATTTTTGCCATGTTTCAGTTTTCTAGTGGTGGCGCTATCGTAAACTATTTTTCATCTGGAACTGCACTTTTTGCCCTGACGACCTTGGACAAGCAGCAAGCCGTCACGGTACCAATGTTGGTACCACTCATCGTCATTTTTGTCTTTAAGGTATTTGGAGCCAATCTGATGAGATTCTATCTCAAGTCGACAGATAAAAAGAACCAAACGAGCAATAGTAAAGGAGCAGACAATGGAGCAATCTAAGAAAGAAAAACGCCTCGTAACTGAGGTGTTTGTAGAGGGTGCAAAAAAGGGATGGAATATGGGTATAAACAGTATCATCCCCAATGTACTTATGGCCTATGTGTTAATCAAAGCCATGAACCTGTCTGGATTAATTGATATCATTGGAACTGTATTTGCACCGGTTATGGGCATATTCGGACTACCAGGCGAGGCGATCGCCGTCTTACTGGGTTCTTTTATGTCGATGGGTGGGGGCATTGGCGTAGCTGTGAGCATGTTCAGCGATGGACTCATCACTGGCGAACATATCTCGAAGATGATACCCGCCATGTTCCTCATGGGAGCGCTATTACAATATGCTGGTCGAATTCTGGGAACTTCCGAAGTCGACGCAAGAAAGTTTCCCGTCCTCTTTGGTATCGCCATCATCAATGCCATCTTATCCCTATTTGTAATGAATATTATCGTCTAAGGAGAAAAAATGAACGAATTAAAGAGTTTGGCGCTAGCTAATGCAGATTATTTCACAAAAATTCGACGTCATCTACACCAAAACCCAGAGCTTGGGCATCAAGAGCACAACACCAGCGCGTTCATTCGCAAAGAACTGGAATCCTATGGAATCGAATTGGGTACCAATATCGCTCCTACCGGAGTTGTAGGCATCCTAAAAGGAGAAAAAGCAGGTTCGGATCAAGTGACGGCTTTACGGGCGGACATCGACGCCCTGCCAATCCTAGAAAAAACAGGACTAGAGTATCAATCTGCAGTGGAAGGTCTAATGCATGCCTGTGGACATGATGGTCATACCACGATGCTCTTGGCTGCAGCTAAGCTGTTGGCAGATAAGCGATCAGAGTTTTCTGGCACTGTCAAATTTATCTTCCAGCCTGCTGAAGAGCGCTTAAACGGCGCAATTACTATGGTGGATGCCGGGGTTTTGGAAGATCCCAAAGTGGATTCGATCATCGCCCTTCACTCCTGGCCACATCTGCCTACAGGGATGTTAGGGATTTGGGACGGCGCCTATTATGCATCCGGCGACTCCTTCAAAATTACGGTAAGGGGCAGTAGTGGACATGGGGCTTATCCCCATAGGACGAAAGATGCGCTCTTGGCCGCTTCTCATATGGTCGTCGCATTACAAGCGATCACCTCTCGTCAGCTTGATGCTATTGAGAATACTGTGCTATCCGTCTGTACTTTCCATGCAGGGACTGCATTTAATATCATCCCGGATACCGTTGAAATTGAAGGGACTGTTCGAAGTCACAACAGAGACATTCGCGAGTCCATGCCAGGAAGGATGGAGAAGATCATTCGCGGAGTACTTTCCGCATTTGATTGCGACTATGAATTCGACTATGTGAAGGGAGTTTCTCCTGTGGTAAACAATCCAGCGACGGTCGCTGATGTCGTGGAAGCGGCCACCCAAGTAAATGGAGCCGATTCCATTGTCACTCTACCTGGACCGGTGATGGGATCAGAGGACTTTGCAGAATACAATGCACGAGTGGAAGACTCTGCGATCTTCCGAATTGGTATCGCCAAGGAAGGTGAAGAAGAAATCGCCTTACACAACGAGTGTTTTAACTACAACGACGAGACCATCCCATACGGTGCAGCTATTTTAGCGCAATATGTACTGAATAAGAATAAATAATCAAAGCCGATGACAAGCCACGAGCCTTGCGTAATACCTAGGATCTCTGGCCTGTCATCGGCGTTTTTACTTACGAATCGAAACGACGAAATTCGTTTGGAGTTTTACCGATAATTTTTCTGAAATTCCGATAGAATGTGGAGTACTCGGGATAGCCTACCATCTCAGAGATCTCCTGGATAGACATATTCGACATCAGAAGGAGATTGGCAGCGGATTGAATTCTCTTTTTGCTGATATATTGGTTAATCGTAGTACCTGTCAATTGGGAGAATAGGCTGTATAGGAGGGTTTTAGAAATTGCAAAATCCTTAGCCATCTGGTCAATATCAAAATTCTTCGAATAATTTCGATCCAGGAAATGGATACACTGCTTCACTGTCTCTGCATATTGCTCGAGTGCTAAGGACAATTTTTGTCCGCTGGGCATATTTAGATAGGTCTTGGCAACAATATGAAGACAGGATGTGATGAGGGACGGGGCTAAGGAGTATTCGTTTGAGCCATCCAACTCGACGCTTCGAAGGAGGCATTCAAACAAAGCCAAATAGTTTTGCATGTCGTCTGGATTGATGGGCACGATCAGTCGCATATGATGGTTGGAATTGATTTTATGATCCAGTTTGATAGCCGAAATCAGTTGACCAACCACTCTAGAGTGAATCTGTGACAGGATGTAGTCCTCAACAAAATACAGGGAATAGACAATGCTTTCTGGATTAAAGAGAATTCTGTGAGGAAAGTCAAAGGGGATGATCAGTGCTTCTGCCTCTCCAATCTCGTTATCGATCCCGTCTGCTTGTAGGATGATATGCCCCTTGACCACGAAGAAGACCTGGAAGAAGTCATGATGATGAAGGGGAGGATTCGTTTTTCTATTCTGGATGATATAGGCATAGAATCCCGGAGTTGTCGTAGGAAACTGTTGGATCGGCATGAAAAAAGAATTTGAAATGGGCATCATATCGATTTCCTCCTTATATAATATTTTAACAAATAATATACAAGTTAGCAAGGAGTTACTAAGGTTATTCTCAATTTAATGGATTATATCGTTGATCCGACGAAACTGTTTATGATATATACTATAATTAAAGCATAGGTCCCAACTCTGGATTCACCATGAGATGGATAAACTCGAGCGATTACTGATATTGCTTTAAACCCCCACAACTTCTTTTACAAAAAATCTCAAGAATTCTTTTTTTTCTTTAAATAGTAGTACCCAAATCTTTTACCCCCTGCGTATTATGTAGTGAAAGGCAAGGAACTCATGGGCTGTGAGCCCCAGTTTTAAATTATGGCAGGAGGTGCAGAGAAAAAAGATCTTTTTAGATTCAGAGGTGGATATGGCCAAGGGATGACGAAACGGAGATTCCACTGGTCAAGATGAGTACTTACAATTATAAGGAGGAATGGAAATGAAATGGTCTAAGAGTATTTTGAAACACACGGCGAAGGCTCTATTGGTCGCAATGACCTTTGTCACACTGATGTCGCCCATCGTCGCGACGGCACAGACTCCAACGAGACTTGCTCCGGATGTGGCGAGAAAGATGGTCATCGATCGACTTGGCGGAGGGATTGTGCAGAAGATCGAGTACGCATATGATGACACGAAGCCCCAGTATAAGGGGGAGGCACTCATCAAGGGCAAGAAAATCGTATTTGAGCTGAATGCCAATGATTCCACTTGGGCTAAATGGGATGTTGGAAACAGTAATGACTGGGATGAGATCGCACCAGTACTGCCATCGATTAAGACAATGGATCAGGCAGCTGCCAGTGTCATCCAAAAGTCGGGTAACCCAGGAACCTTCATCCAAAAGATCGATTATCTCCACGATAGTAGTGAACCAATGTATCAAGGGGAAGCTTTCTATACTGGTGTCAAGTATTCCTTTGAGATCGATGCGAAAACAGGCGCATTTAAAAAGTTTGATGTGAGCCGTGGTGATGAAACTTTTGTTGAAAAATACTGGAATGTGGCTCCGTCAGGTGGAGCACCGGTAACTACGCCACCGACGACTACGCAGCCTCCAGCAACAAATGACAAACCAATCACGGAACCTGCTCCAACCACCCCATCCACCCCAACGACTCCGACAGCTCCATCCGCACTGCGACTTGCTCCAGATGTGGCAAGACAAATGGTCATCGAGAGGCTTGGTGGAGGGATTGTCCAAAAGATCGAGTATGCATATGATGACACGAATCCCCATTATAAAGGGGAAGCACTCATCAAGGGCAAGAGAATCGTATTTGAACTGAATGCAGCGAATTCCACTTGGTCTAAATGGGATGTCGGCAATAGTAACGATTGGGATGAAATTGCACCGATTCTGTCTTCGATCATCACTATGGATCAAGCGGCAGCCAATGTCATTCAAAAGTCTGGAAATGCGGGAACCTTTATCCAAAAGATTGACTATCTCCATGATAGCAGTGAGCCAATATATCAAGGGGAAGCCTTCTACATTGGGGTAAAGTACTCCTTTGAGATCTATGCGAAGACAGGCGAATTCAAAAAATTCGACATCAGTCGAGGCGATGAAACTTTTGTAGAGAAATATGCGAATGTAGCACCTTCTAGATCCGGTTTATCCGGATCTGGAGGTGCTACACCTGCTGGAGTAAAGGAGACCCGGCTCTCAGGGGACAATCGATATAAGACGGCAGTCGCAATAAGCAAACAGCGACTGGCAAAGGCTGATGTGGTCTTGTTGGCAAATGGGATCAGTCAGATCGATGCTCTAACGGCTGCCCCCTATGCGCAGATGCACAAAGCCCCCTTGCTTTTAACGGGAGGAAAGATCTTAGAGGGGGAAGTAAAGGCGGAGATCGGCCGTTTGGGTGCGACAAAGGTCATTTTGATTGGTGGCACTGGCTCGATTGACCCATCCATCGATCAAGCTCTTCGTAGTTCGGGACTGATTGTGGAGAGAGTACAGGGTTCAAATCGATATCAGACGAGTGCAGTTCTCGCATCGAAACTCGGATCAAAACCGGAGCGGGTATTTCTAGTCAATGGGATTTCTGCAGTGGATGCCCTCGGGATAGGACCTTATGCAGCACAAAACGGAATCCCTGTCTTGCTGACAAATGGAAATGATCTGGATGATGAAGTGGAGAATATGTTAGCATCTGTTCGATCGATTACTGTCATCGGCGGCGAAGGCTCAGTGAAAAATGCCCTAGTCGATCAGCTTCGCGCAAAGGGAATTGCCGTAGAACGGATCTTTGGAAGCAATCGGTATCAGACTTCTGTCTCTATCGCCAAGACCTATTACAAGAATGCAGATGTGGCACTGTTTGCTACGGGAGAGGTCCTTGCAGATGGCCTGACTGGCACCGGACTGGCGGCGGATCTTGGCGCGCCTCTTCTACTTGTGAAAGGCGGCGTATCAGCAGAGCTCTCTGCGTATCTGAAGACACAGTCGATCCTGCAGGTCTTTATTTTGGGGGGAACGGGCTCGGTCCCAGCTGCCCTCGTTCAGGCATTGATCGCAGCTTCTAAATAGTTGTCGTGATGAGAAGCCGATGAAGAATATTGCGAAGATGTTTTCGCAATATTCTCCGTCGGTTTTTTTCGATAGGAATCCTAGAAATAATTACGAAATGAATTGTAAGAAATATGCTTTGATGTGTTAAGACTAAGTCAATTTACCTGGGTTTTACGAAAGCTCCAAGGACTATTAACACAGATCCCATAAAATAGGTCCGAATGCTTCGAGGGAATTTAAGCATAATACACTAGGAGGAAGATGATGAAGAAGAGATTATTAGCGGCAGTACTTGCTTTTGCAATGATGCTAGCCATTTTCTCCGGCTGTGCACAGAGCCCAGCACCTGCAGAATCCACTGAAACAACGGAAGCTGCCAAGGCGGAGACAACAGAAACTGCAGCAGAAACAGAAGCTGCTAAGACAGAAAAGCCTGCAACGGAAGAGGCAACGGAGACAGCAAAGGAAGCAGCGACAAAACCGCCGAAATACATATTCATGTTGATTGGTGATGGTATGTCTGCAGTTCAGATCAACTCTGCTCAGGTTTTCAATGGAAATAGCAAAGACGGAGAAATTGCGACTAAGAACTTGTTGTTCGCAGATTTCCCTGCATGTGGAATGGCGACAACCCATGACTCCACTTCTTTCTGTCCTGACTCTGCATCTACCGCCACTTCTATGTCCACTGGTTACAAGACCCATAGTGGAGTTATCGGAATGGCAGTCGATAAGACGACACCGGTTACCAATATCGCTGAGTTGATGAAGGATGAAGGTAAGAAAGTTGGAATCGTATCTACTGTGACGATCAACCATGCCACTCCAGCTGCATACTATGCCCATGTGGAGTCCAGAAATGACTATTATGGTATCGCAATGCAAATGGCAGACAGTGGGGTAGACTATTTCGCAGGCGGAGAGATCAGCAAACCGACTGGAAATGATAAAGACCAAAAGGATGCATATGAGATCCTTGAGGAAAAGGGCTATACAATTGCTCGTACTGCAGATGAGATTGCAGCGCTGAATGCCTCTTCAGGAAAAGCATATGCAGTTTCACCTTCCATCCAAGATAGTGGTGCAATGCCATATGCCATCGATCAAAAGGAAGGCGATCTCTCCCTAGCAGATTTTGTTGAAAAGGGAATTGAAGTACTGGACAATGATGAAGGCTTCTTCTTGATGGCTGAGAGTGGAAAGATCGACTGGTCTTGCCATGCGAACGACGCCATGACGACCATCACGGAAGTACTTGATTTTGAAAAGGCAGTACAAGTTGCATATGATTTTGCTCAAGAGCATCCTGACGAGACCCTGATCATCGTAACGGGAGACCATGAGACCGGTGGGATGACGATTGGATATGCATCCACTGGTTATGACACTGCTTTTAATATCATGGGAAATCAAAAGATGTCCTATGTTGAATTCGATCAGACGGTAAAGGACATGAAAGAGGCAAATCCAGAGCTTGCCTTTGAAGATGTAGCTCCATTGATCACAGAGACCTTCGGTCTGAAGATGCCCACTGGCGATGCTGCTGCAGACGAGGCAGATCCGCTAGTATTGACGGAGTTTGAAGTTGAGAAGCTCCAAGCTGGTTTTGCAGAGTCGATGCTGCCAGTCGAGAACCGAGAAGAGACGGAAGCAAATGCACTGCTCTACGGAACTTATGATCCACTGTCTGTATCCATCACCCATATCGCAAATAACAAGTCTGGTGTAGGTTGGACTTCTTATGCTCATACAGGTGTTCCAGTACCAGTATATGCATATGGTGTAGGTGCGGATCAGTTTAATGGATACTACGACAACACCGATGTATTCTACAAGATCTCAGACATCTGCGAAATAACTGGAAGATAGGCAATTAAACAAGAGCAAGTCCCGTTTATACGCCGGTTGACTTGCTTTTGTTTTGCCAATTTGGAGGGAATGATGAAGGGAAAAATTGACAGGAAAGAAACCATATTTGTATTGGTCATGGTCGCGTGTATTATACTGTTGGTCCTATTGCCCACTGGATTTGCAAGACCGATTTACGTAAATTCCGAAGGGGCAAAGGTAAGGATATTAGAGGCAGATGACTCCTCGGTCTATATTAATGGAATCATCAAACAGGGGGATCAGAGCTGCGTAGTTGAAATCCTGTCTGGGTCCCATAAAGGGGAACAGACGAAGGCGATCAATCTGTTGGTTGGAAAGATGGATTTGGACAAAATGTTTAAGCCAGGGGATATTGCTTGGGCGATCATCGAGAACAAAGCGGATGGGAGCATCGTCTTCGCCAACTTGGTGGATCACTACCGGGTAGACAAGGAGCTAATTTTAATTGGAGTATTTGCGGTTCTACTCGTCCTGTTCTCAGGATTTACCGGGATTCGAACCCTTCTCTCCTTTGCCTTTGCACTACTCGCCATATGGAAGCTGCTCATCCCCATGACTTTGAAGGGCTATCCGCCGGTGTGGGTTGCCCTTGCGGTGGGTTGTAGCATCTCGATCATAACGCTGATCATGGTGGCAGGGCTGACAAAAAAGGCTTATGCAGCCATTGGTGGTGCAATAGCCTGCTCTCTAGTGACCTGTCTCCTGTCGATTTTTTATACCAAATACATGGGGATTGATGGGTCGGTTATGCAGTGGTCAGAGTCCCTACTCTATTCAGGCTATCAAAATTTGGATTTAACCCAAGTGTTTATGGCTGCCGTCTATCTGGCCTGTTCTGGGGCGATCCTGGATTTGGCGATTGACATCTCCGCTGCCCTAGACGAGTTGGTCGTCCACAAGCCCGACATCACTCGGATGGAGCTCGTGCGTTCTGGTCTGACCATCGGAAAATCCGTTGTGGGCAGCCAAACCACGACCTTGCTCCTGGCCTATATGGGGAGCTACCTCTCGATCTTGATGGTCTATATGGCGCAGGCCACCCCTTGGATGAGCATCATCAACTCCAAGACCGTGGCCTCTGAGATCCTACACACCTTTGTGGGTTGTATTGGTCTCGTCTTGGTGGCGCCGGCGACCTCTGTGATCTGTGCCCTTATGTATGCAAAGAAATGATCGGCTAATAAAATAATCGGCAACTTAATTGCGAAGTGCAGCACGGCGAAACGTAGGCCGTGCTGTTTTTGTATTTGGAGATTGTAGGGATATAGTAAGGACTAAGAGTAATACCAGATGATATAGTAAGACTGTGGGAATGCACTGCGGCACATCTGGAAATCACCTGCGAAGAAGAGGAGGTTTTTTGCCAAAAAGAGAGGTGTCTGGTCATTACCGGTTCCGAGGCGAGAATCTCTATAGAAGTTTAAGGGTTTGGACTCCCGATGAAGCGGGAGAGAGCAATGCATAGTCACAGCATATCGATTGAGTAAAATACTCAAAGGAGGTAGTGAGATGCTACAAGGGTTAAGACACAGGCCATGGTCGAGTGCGCTTTTGATCTTTGGCCTATTGGTTGCAATACTGAGCATCACCCTCGGTATATCACGAATACAAGCGAGGAAAGAGATTGAGGACTTATCCGCCCAGCACGAGATTCAATTCGAGGAGATCATCTATATCAAGCTAGAAGATAGGGGGGACTTGGAGGCGGTATTCTCCATTCTCGAGAAGTCACCCTATTCCTTTGCCGTTCAGGCCAGGGATTTCTTTGTTCCGATCGATAATATGAATGTAGTTTTATATCCTTCCTATATCAATGGAGAAGCCACTTTGGACTATCCCATCCTCGAGGGCAGAAACTTTGACTCTTCAGACTTTGCATCCAAAGCGAAATTGGCTGTAGTTGGAAAGTCCATTGCAGAAGAAATCGGTTCCTGGATAGAAATTGGAGGGGAAAAATACCAGGTGATCGGTCGCACTGGATTTGCAGATTTTGAGGTGCCGCCATATTCGCAGATTAAGGCGATCCCAATTCTGAGTCTCCCGCCGCAGTTTCAACAACAAATTGTCCAAGAGGGGAAGATCCTATTGGGATTTCGGCAAAGGGAAGAGGGCTTTGCCAAATATTTTTCGGATGCCCTCACGGCAGAGGGTTTGGAGCAGGGGCTATCTCCGATGGGCTCCTCAGCTACCAGTGGATCCGACGAGGTGTCCCTGGCGATGACCAGCGGATTGATCTATGGGATGGCCATACTAAATACCTTTAATATCTCCATCTTTTGGATTCGAGGTCGAAAAAGAGAAATTGGCATACGAAAGGCATTCGGCTATACCAATGGGGATATTCTCCTCTTGCTCATTCGAGAGCTCGGAGAGTTGATGCTCATCGCCACATTGCTGGCTCTAGGGGTTCATCTGGCGATCTCACCCATATCGGAATATCTCTTTGGGGTTCGGTTGGGGATTTCTTGGGTCAATGCTTATGCTGCGCTGCTCTTTATCTTCTTTACTGTATTAATATCTGTTATCTTACCGGGGTGGATGGCTTCAAAAGTGGACCCGGCCACATCCATTAGGGGGTGAACCGATGTTTGAAGATGTACTTAAGTCCATGAAGAAACGGCGCTTGGTATTGGGTTTTCTCTTTATTCAGCTCCTACTCGCCTATTCCTTGATTTTGCAGTCCTGGATACTCATAGCAAAAGCAGATTATGCAGATCGAATCTTTTCTGAGTATAGCTCCATCGATCCTGGGACGACCTATTCCTATTCGTCTATGGTGGATATTTCGAAGGCGAATCTCTCGACCCATTATACACAGATTCGAAATCAGATGGATCAGCTTGTGCAAAGTGGAGTGATTCATGGCTTTGGAAACTCCGATAAGGCGGAGATCATCGTCCAAGAGGCCGAAAAAAGAGATCAATGGCTGAGTATGTTGGCAAAGCTATTTGGAGACAATCCATACCGGATGGAAGGGATTCTGACAGATTATGGGGTCTATGAACAGATGAAGACGAGCATTGGATCGGGCAGGGCTCTAGAGCCAAAGGATTTTGAACTCAGTGCAACGCAGGAGATCCCCGTATTGGTGGGTGTTCATTTAGAGTCTGTATTTCCGCTGGGGTCGGCGTTCTCGATCCGAGGTAGTTCGATCGATGAGGGTTTATCTGCAAGGGTAGTCGGCGTATTGAATGGGGGAAATCAATGGATCAACGAGAATTTTTCCCTAGGCAGATTCGAAGACTTGGACTATCGGATGGTCATTCCCCATACCAAATCCATTCAGCAGAGTGCCCCCTTCCTTGCAACGCAGGGGATCTTTACTGCTTCAGGTGATCCCAACACGGTTGTATCGCAGATCTCTCGCGTTTTTTCTGAAGGGGGAGCTCCGATCAATATTAAGAATTTAGAACAGGAATTTTCACGGAAACGGGAAGAAGAGCGGCAAAGTCTACTGGAGCAATCCCTCTTTGCGGGGCTGATGGTCCTAGTGGCGGTCTCTGGTATCGTCAGCACGACCCTGTCGTCCCTCACACAGCAAAAATACGAGCTCGGCATCAGGATGAGTGCTGGTTATTCCAAGTCGAGAATCCAAAAAATGGTTCTCCTAGAACTGTTGGCATTGAATATCGGCGCGATGCTACTCAGTTATGGAGTGCGCTATTTTTGGGAAGGGCGTACAGCTATTTCCGACCTGTTCAGCGTATTTCCAGTCTTGACGGATCCCATTACGATTTTGGGGGTATTACTGACGATGGCTGGCATACTCGCCATTTCAATGCTGTTTCCGTCTGTGGCCATTGGGCGATTTGCCATCGTGGACTTAATAAGGAGGGGAGAATAGTGGAAATTGAACTGAATGGTTTGACGAAGATATACGGCAAAGAGGATGCTGAGGTTCGCGCCTTAGATCAGGTGAATCTAAAGATCACCGATGGAGAGTTCGTCAGCGTGATGGGCCCTTCGGGATGTGGAAAGACGACTCTACTGAATATCCTGGGCTTGATGGATGTGCCCACAGGGGGAGAGTATCGCCTAGATGGCGTGGATGTAGCCACTTTCTCAGAAGAACAAAAGGCGGATATACGGTCTCGGCGTTTGAGTTTTGTATTTCAGAGTTTTGCCCTAATGGAGGGCTATACTGTCTTTGATAATGTCGCATTGCCACTTTTTCGATGCAAGTATTCCCGTGTGGAAAAAGAGGACCGCATCCGAGCTGCCCTACGGGAACTGGGTATGGAGGATCTGATCAGAAAGGATGTGAAACTCCTATCTGGAGGTCAAAAACAAAGGGTTGCCATAGCCAGATCACTCGTTGCAGATGCAAATCTACTGCTAGCTGATGAGCCCACGGGGGCACTGGATTCTGATAATTCGAAGAATCTGATGGAATTAATTCAGTCCCTGCACCAAAAGGGAAAGACCATTCTCCTGATCACGCACGATGAAAAAGTGGCAGAGGTCGCTGAACGCAGGATCCATATGTTGGATGGGAAAATCGTCTCGGACAATAATTATAAGGAGGTCGGATTATGAAAAGGAGATTTGGCGTATTCGTCGTCGTTGGTTTTTTGCTTGTATTACCCATATTGTATTTCGTATTCATAAATAATAATGGCAAAGGCTCCTTTTATGGAGAGCATGCGAGATTCGTCTTACGCGAACACTATGAACCTCAGTATAGTGAAGCAGATTTAGATATCAAAGTGACGGATGCCAATTACGAAAATATGGTCGTCATGGTTGAAAGTGAGTACGAGAGCGGTGCGCTGGATATCGAGCTTCTCAATCCCAAGGGGGAGTTCATATACGAGGATATCATCCAAGAGGAGGGGTATCAACGCATTGAGACCTATGCTCCAATGAAGGGGGAATGGACCCTTCGGCTGCACGCAGAGCCGGAAGATCAGATGAGGGTGCGGCTATTGATCGTAGATGCGGAGTCCTTCCCAGATGAAAGGGAGTGGAGACAGGAGGATAAAACGGGGGTGGAGCTAAATACTGGGCATTAGCATTGATCATCAGAAAGGATATAGCAAGAGGAATTTGAAATGAGCAAGTCCCATAATAGGGTCTTCTGACCGCAACGCTTTCCTGAATTCTCTGGGATATGATATGCTATTATTGGGTGATTATATGATTTTATTAAAAGGAAAATACGCGGAGGGCATCGTCTACTCGGACGTCAGGGAAGAAAAGGGGATCAATCAGATTCAGCTACTTCTCAATCAGCCCTTTACTGAGGGGTCACATCCCAGATTTATGCCGGATTATCACGCTGGATTGGGCAGTGTGATCGGCACGACGATGTTCGTGACAGACGAGATCTGTCCAAATCTGGTCGGCGTGGACATTGGCTGTGGCATTCGTACGGAGAGGTTTCGGCTGAGCGGTGACATTGATCTGGAAGTATTGGATCAATGGATTCGCAGCAGCATACCCTCTGGTTTTAATGTGCATTCGAAAGAGAGACAGATGGACTATATTGAGCGCCTGGCGATGCAGCGCCATATAAAAGACGCTTCAAGACTAAAAAAATCCCTTGGCACATTGGGCGGAGGAAATCACTATATTGAGATCGGACAGGGGGAACAAGGAGATGAATATATCCTCACGGTTCATTCCGGCTCAAGGAATCTGGGACTACAAGTTGCGGAATACTATCAGAAATGCGCCGTCAAACAATCGAAGTTTCGCAAGGATCAATTTCAGGGTCAAGCGAGGAAATTGCAGCGGGATGAAAGATCTTTTTTTGGGGCGCAGCAGGAGTGGGAGCGGCACCAGGATGCCATCAATCAGCCAAAGGGTTTGGAAACCCTCCATAGGGGGACCAGGGAGTATGATGACTATCTTCGTGATATGAATATCTGTGTGGAATTTGCGCTGGAAAACCGTAGGGAGATGGCAGAGCTGCTTTTGGATGCCCTAGGTGCAGAGAGGATCCAAGGCTTTGATACCATTCACAATTATATTGAACGCAGACCAGAGGGAAACCCGCATATTCTTAGAAAAGGAGCCGTCTCTGCCCAAGAGGGCGAGCTGCTCACGATTCCGCTGAATATGAGAGATGGAAATCTGATCTGCCGAGGGCTGGGAAACCCCGAGTGGAACTATTCGGCGCCCCATGGAGCAGGCCGCCTGATGAGCAGATCCCAAGCCCGTAAAGAACTAAAACTGGAGGACTTTCATAGGACGATGGAGGGCATTTTCACCACCTCGATCAGCCAGCGCACCTTGGACGAAGCTCCCTTTGCCTACAAGCCAATGGAGGATATTATCAGATTTATTGGTGATACAGTTGAGATTCTACAATTGGTACGGCCGATTTACAACTTTAAGGCGAATTGAAATTTTGGCTTTCCTGATCGCCTGCCTACATATTTCTCTGATCAGTTTTGCGATGCTTAGTAGCTTAGAATAGCGTAGATTGCCGAGTTTTTATAAAATAAATATACAAATGCCATAATCGTTACATTATTAGGTTAGAATCATTGTATTTAGAAAAGAGCGGAGTGAATGAGGATGAACAACTGGCGAGAGGAAATACGAGATGGGTCAGAGAAGCCTCTGGTCCTCGTAGTGGAGGATGATCCTGATATCAATCGGCTGCTTTCACATGCAGCCGAGTCAGAGGGTGGTAGATCCCTGTCGGCTTATTCTGGGACAGAGGCATTACTGTTGATGGATCAATATCCGGTCAGCCTAATTCTATTGGATTTGATGATTCCAGGTATGGATGGACGCCAGGTGCTAGAGCAGGTGCGAAAAGTTTCCTCTGTGCCGGTAATTGTCGTGTCCGCAAGGTCCGGGATCGAGGAGAAGGTTGGACTACTTAAAAATGGTGCAGATGACTATATCACGAAGCCATTTGACCAGGCGGAGATCCGAGCTCGAATTGCCGTACAACTGCGTCGACGGCAAGATCAATTACATGTTGAGGAACTCATCAGCTACAAGGGGGTGGAAGTGAATCAGAATTCAAGGGAAGTGCGCTTTCGTGGACATTTTCTGGAGCTCACCAATTCTGAGTACGACATCCTGCTCTTGTTACTGAATCGACCTGGTCACGCTTTCTCGAAATCCGAGATCTATGCTGCAATCTGGAAGGGGCCCTATCTGGGAGACGACAATACCATCAGCGTTCACATCTCCAATATCCGAAAGAAACTGGCCACGATCTCCAGAGAGGAGATCATTAAAACCGTCTGGGGAATAGGCTTTATGGTCTAGGGAAGTCCTGTCTGTTGCGCATATTTAAGATTTCTTTAAGTTTTCCTTAAACCTTATTAACAGCAGATGATCTATGATTATCTCAAGGAGGTAATCAAATGCAAACAATTATTAAAACAGAGGGTCTCACTAAGCTCTACAGAGAAAAGCCCGCATTATCAGACTTTCACTTTGAATTAAGAGAAGGAGATGTCTGCGGTTTGATTGGAAAGAATGGAGCCGGAAAGACCACATTGATGAAGCTGATCGCAGGACAGATCTTCCCCACTCGAGGACAGCTGATGATTTATGGGGCGGTTGAGCAAGCGGCGAACTCCCAGCGAAAGAGAATTGGGACATTGATCGACAATGGACTCTTTGAAAACTTTACCGCAGAACAAAACCTGGAGTACTTTAGACGGCAAAGGGGCATACCAAATAAGGGGATTGTCCGCGAATGTTTGGAGATGGTGGGCCTATCCCATACGGGAAAAAAGAAATTTGGCCAGTTCTCAACGGGCATGAAACAGCGGCTGGGATTGGCTCTGGCGCTCTTGTCGAGTCCGGATGTATTGATCCTAGACGAGCCGACCAATGGTTTAGATCCAGAGGGGATTGTGAATATCCGCCGCTTGCTTCAAAAGTTAAACCGGGAGCGAGGTGTGACGATTCTAATCTCCAGTCATATCTTGCGGGAACTACAGGATTTTTCGACTCGTTTTGTCATGATCGATGGGGGAAGGCAGGTTGGGGATTTCACCAAGGAGGATTTTGAGCGCATGAGTGAACAAAAGCTGCTGGTGAGAGCTGAGGATCCCTCAAAAGTCGCAGCATCCCTCGAACAGGAGTATCCTGGCACAGAATATCTGGTCATGCCTGAGAACTGGATTTCGGTGGATCCGGACATTGATAGCAGCGAGTTGATCCACAAACTAACTCTTCGTGAGCTTCGCATATATGAAGTGAAAATGGAGCATATCACCTTGGAGCAGCATTTCCTAAATATGGTAGGAGGTGCGAAATGATGAACTATCTGCGCTCGGAGCTATACCGATTTGCTCGATCAAAGACCTATCACATCACCAATGGGGTGTTGGCGGCATTGATGGTCGCGGGAACATTTTTAATCCAAACGATACATCAATCTGAAATGGTCACTGAAGAGCCCTCCCACATCTTTTACTTTGTGGTTTTAGGAATGACGATGGCGATTCTCCTTCTCAATGCATTATATGCCTATATTCTCTTAGGTAAGGACATGAAGGCTGTACCCACGAGTATCAGTTCAGGGCTATCGCGAGGTGAGATCTATATGGGCAAGTTGATCGTCACGACCCTCGGCCTACTAATAAGCGAATTTTTGTTAGTGGCGTTGGCCTGTGCATTGGGGGAATTCGTCTTTGGGAACGGAGATCTACAGTATATGTTCCTGTTTCTCAAGGCATATCTTTACACTTTGCCGATGATACTCAGCGCCTTTTTCCTGTTCTTTGCGCTGAAGATCCTCGCTGTTTCTGAGGTGTTCAGCACTCTAGTCATCATCGTCCTATATAATCTGATGGGAAATATCCTGGGCTTGATCGGCTTTGTATTCGAGCCAGTCAATCACTTAAGACCCTTTGCGCCCTCGGTGATCGTCGCAGAAATTCAGGGGAATTATCAGAACCTGGTCGGGCAGTACAATCCCCTCACATTTGTCGTGGGAATTGTGATAACGATCATTTCCCTAGGGGTCAGTTATTATCTGTTTACAAGAAGGGATTTCTAGCGAATCCTTTTTATCTCAGATGATAACTGTAGTGTAAAAGATCAGATGAATGAGAATCAGTTGCGAAAGGTGGAGCTCTGATGGCACCTTAGAACTATCCAATCTCTGGTATTTGTAAACCGGTCCTACTCAAGGGGAATACCGGCCATATGGTTGGGGATGAAGGGGATCGTCGATCTTCCGAAAGTTATAAAATTGTTGCGTGATTCAGTTAGGGGGAAAGGGGAAGAAAATGGTGCGATTGCTACTGCTCTCCATTGGTTTCATTATCTGTGCGATGCTTTTATTTGCCCTATGGCGAAATGAACGGAGCATAACTTCTCAATTGATGGAGTTGAAAGAGAGGAGAGGAACCAATCAAAAGTTAGAGAATATACTCCCCTTTCCAAGCTCTGAGAAGATGGTCAACCAGATCAATGGGATTTTGGAAGAGTATAGGGATGAACGTGCGCAGCTAATTCGAAAAATTGCCGCATATCGCGAGGAGGTGCTCAATATCTCCCATGATCTGCGCACTCCGCTGACCTCGATGCGCGGCTATTTGTCCCTGATCGAAGAGGAGACGAAGGGCAATTCGAAACTCGAAGAATACCTGCGGATCGTCCAAGGAAAAAATGATGTCTTAGAGGAATTGGTCGAGAATTTCTATGAGATTTCACAGCTAGAGGTCGGAGAACTCACAATTCGAAAAGAAGAGATTGAACTGAAGGAATTCCTTTCAGAGATCCTGTTGGCCTTTTATGGAGATTTTCAGAGGAAGCAACTAGAGGTCCTCGTCGAATTTCCAGAGGAGCCATTGGTACTGGAGCTAGATAGATCCTTGACTCTTCGGGTGGTGACCAATATTCTGCAAAATGTACTTCGATATGGTGTGGGCACTTTTCGAATCGTTCTGAACAAACTTGGGCCTGAAGTGCAGCTCTCCTTCGAAAATGAGCTCTTAGAGCCGATTTCAGAAGCTGAGATCCACAGATTATTCGAGCGATCCTATCGCACGGACAGTGCCCGATCCGGCAAGGGTTTGGGTCTAGGACTGTATATCGCAATGAGATATTCTAAAGCCCAAGGAGCTAAGATGACCGCACATACGAATGGGTACCGCTTTATCATTCAAATTGTATTCGGTTCCGGATTTTCCAGCAAGCTATAGGGTTTATCCGAGTTGCCATATTTACTGAGAAGGAGAAAGGTGCACCAAATTGCGGAAAGAGTCAATTTGACCATCCAGACAATTTGGTGCACCTTTCAACTTTTAATCCATATTAGATTGTTAGAAGGTCACATTCTCGATATGTCCAAGGATGTGATTTTTTATAGCTTCAAAGCTCTCCTGGCTGATCACATGTTCGACTCGACATGCATCCGCTACGGCAGTATCTGGATTGACACCTAGATGTTCCAGCCACTTTGTCAACAGTAGATGCCTTTCGTAGATCATCTCTGCGATGGCAAGTCCTTCTGGCAACAATTCGATCAGTCCATCATCTCCTACTCTGATCAGATTCTTCTCTCGTAGATTCTTCATGGCGACGCTGACACTGGGTTTAGAAAAGTTCAGTTCGTTGGCGATGTCCACGGAACGAACGGATCCAGTGCGCTTCGTCAAGATGAGAATTGTCTCCAGATAGTTTTCAGCTGACTCCATTATCTTCATATCATTCCCCTCCACATTTTGATCACTAAATATATACCCACTCTTGATAAAAATACGAATAATACGATTGACATTTGATAAAAATATGAACAATAGTGTTGACATTTTAGTTAGGTCATGCTAATATACTTGTGTTAGGTTAAACTAATCAGATAGAAGAGTTGAATAGGAGGGGTAAGATGCCTTTACCACTTGCAGAAGCTGGCAGTGAACAGATCATTAAGAGCATCGGCGGAAACCCAAAGACGCAAGCGCATTTAAGGAATTTGGGTTTTATTGAAGGGGAGAAAATCTATGTCGTCTCTTCCTTTAACGGAAACCTCATCGTACAGATCAAGGGATCTAGAGTGGGCATAGATCGAGAATTGGCGATGAAGATTTTAGTTTAGTAAAAGTGAGGTGATCAGGATGAGAACATTACGAGAAATCGCTATAGGAGAAAGTGTAAAAGTGGTAAAACTGCATGGGCTGGGTCCAATTAAACGCCGGATTATGGAGATGGGAATCACAAAGGGGACACAGATCAAACTGGAGAATATTGCGCCCCTTGGCGATCCAATGGAAATCACCGTAAGGAATTATCGGTTGTCGATACGAAAAGAAGACGCTTCTCTGATAGAGGTGGAGTAATATTTTACTATGAAGTTAGTTATATCTAATAAGTTGGAGGAATTATGAATATGAAAGTAGCGCTCGCTGGCAATCCGAATAGCGGAAAGACGACCCTCTTTAACCGCTTAACTGGTTCGAATCAATATGTGGGAAATTGGCCAGGGGTCACTGTTGAGAAAAAAGAAGGAAAATTGAAGACGAATAAGAATATCACCATTGTGGATTTACCAGGTGTGTATTCCCTTTCGCCCTATACTCTAGAAGAAGTCATCACGAGGGATTATCTAATGGATGAGAGGCCAGATGCAGTCCTCAACATCGTCGATGGGACAAATCTAGAGAGAAATTTGTTTTTGACCAGTCAGCTAATGGAGATGGGAATTCCCATGGTCGTTGCGATCAATATGTCCGATGTGATGAAAAGAGAAGGGCTGTTGCTCAATACGAATAAGCTCTCTGGAAAACTGGGATGTCCGGTGATTGAAATTTCGGCATTACATGGCGATGGCACCACGGAGGCGATAGAAGCTGCGATCATTAGTGCAGAGAAGAAAAAGATCCCAAAGGTAAATCGATACAGTGGGACAATAGAACATGCGATCGCACATATTGAAGAAGAAGTATTGCATCATCTACCCAAAGGGGAGCAGAGATGGTATGGGATCAAGTTATTCGAGCGGGATTCTGTGATACAAGAGAAATTAAAGGTCGATGAGACTAGACTCTCTCATATAGAAAAGGACATCCTGTCTGCTGAAGGGGAGATGGAGGATGACTCTCAGAGCTTGATTGCAACGGAAAAATATGAATACATCATGGGATTGCTCTCGGACTGCTTCGAGAAACCCAATACAAAAAAACTTAGTAAATCCGATAAAATCGATCGAGTGGTCACAAATCGAATCCTAGCCCTGCCGATATTTGCTCTGGTCATGATTCTCGTTTACTATATTTCTGTCTCGACAGTGGGGACTTGGGTTACGGATTGGACAAATGATGGACTATTTGGAGATGGCTGGTTTCTAGGTGGGGGAAGCGCTGACTATGAAGAGGCGATGGGTGAATTCTCCGTCCAAGAAGCCGTGGTAGAGGCATTTGAGAAAGAAGCGCAAGCCCAAGGGTTAAGCCCTGAGACTGCGAGTTTCGTTGAAGCACAAATGGAACAATATGATGACGAGGGAAATCTCGAGGAGACCTTCACCATCGGACATAGTGATTACTTAGCGGCTCTGCAGGTTGAGGAGCCAGACCCAAAAAGTTACGGTAATTGGGTACCAGGGGTTCCCGTTATCGTAGGAAGCTGGCTGGATTTTCTCGGAGTGGGAGAGACCTTAAAGGGACTCGTCCTCGACGGCATTGTAGCAGGGGTTGGTGCAGTCCTTGGCTTTGTGCCCCAGATGTTGGTACTGTTTCTATTTTTAGCTCTCCTGGAGGGTTGCGGTTACATGGCCCGCGTCGCCTTTATTATGGATCGGATCTTTCGAAAATTTGGGCTCTCTGGAAAATCCTTTATCCCGATGTTAATTGGGACCGGATGTTCTGTGCCGGGTATCATGGCCTCTAGAACGATTGAAAATGACCGCGATCGCAAGATGACGATCATTACGACTTCCTTTATTCCCTGTGGTGCGAAATTGCCGATTATCGCATTGATCACGGGAGCGATGTTTGGAGGTGCATGGTGGGTGTCTCCCAGCGCCTATTTCATAGGAATTACTGCAGTGGTTATCACTGGGATTATCCTAAAGAAAACCGCTCCCTTCCGTGGAGATCCAGCGCCCTTTGTAATGGAGCTGCCTCCCTATCATATGCCAACAGCAGGATATGTGCTGCGTTCCGCAGGTGAGCGGGGTTGGTCCTTCATTCGGAAAGCGGGGACCGTCGTCCTGCTTGCAACGGTTCTGATCTGGTTTGGATCCAGCTATGGGTGGCAGGAAGGTGCCTTTGGACAGGTGGATATGGAGTTTAGCATCCTAGCTAGAATAGGCAACGGCGTCGCATGGATCTTTGAACCCCTCGGATGGGGGCAATGGCAAATGGCCGTCGCCACCGTCACTGGATTGATCGCGAAAGAAAATGTGGTCGGAACCTTCGGTGTGCTCTTTGGAGGCTTTGATGAAGTCGCTGAAAACGGATGGCAGGTCTGGCAAAATCTGCGCCAGGTCATCACGCCCCTTGCGGCCTATTCATTCCTGGTGTTCAATCTGCTCTGTGCCCCTTGTTTTGCTGCAATTGGAGCGATTAAAAGAGAGATGAACAATGGAAAGTGGACTGCCTTTGCCGTCTTATATCAGACGATCTTTGCCTATGTGATCGCCCTGATCGTCTATCAACTGGGTCTGTTTCTCACCGGTGCTGGAATCACCTTATGGACGTTGATTGCGTTTCTGCTCTTAGGAGCAGTCCTGTATCTCCTATTTCGCTCAGGAGAAGAAAAACCGAGTCTAGAGCCGACCATGCAGCGAAATTAAGGAGAAATGATGATTGCTTTAATAAACCAATATCGGGGAGATATCCTCGTTGGAGCCCTTCTGCTATTGGCGCTCGGGCTGATTCTGCGGAAAATATTCCGAGATCGCCGAGCTGGCAACAGCTCCTGTGGCTGTGGCTGCAGCAAATGCCCATCTTCGGGGATCTGTCATAAGCCGCAAGATAAATAAGTGAATTCCTAACCTTCTATTCCCAACAGAACCGCCCCCACCCCTTCACAGAGAAGGGGTGGGGGCGGTTCCCTTTCGTTTTGCCAGTTCTTGGACAGCCGTCCTTTTTTGAATGGAGATCTTAGAAGTCCCAAAAGGATGATGAAAAATGCTGATTTGCCCGCAGATATGGTAAAATAGAATATATAGCAGTGAGGGAGGACATATGAAAGAGAACAATAGCAAGAAATCCCAAAGCGGAGCACAACAGAATTCGAAACAGCCTAACCAGAGCAACAAAAAAAGTGAAGGTGAAGCCAATTATATGAATGAGGGGATGGCCATTGGAATGTGTCTCGGCGTTGTAATGGGGACTGTGATGAACCGATTTGAGCTCGGCTTACCAGTCGGAATGATGTTGGGGCTCGTCATCGGTGGAATGGTCAAGAAACCTAGCAATGGAAAAAAGAAATAGGGACATGGGTCCGAAAGAAAAGAAAAACCGCTGCGGCATCTCTGCCAGACAGCGGTTTAATTTCATTATGCAAGTACCTTCGTAACAACACCAGCACCTACGGTTCTTCCACCTTCACG
>JAUNUQ010000031.1:8503-29983 GCA_030538075.1 Tissierellia bacterium | reverse complement strand
GCCTATAGACAGCAATTCCCCCAGCGCATCACAGCTATTCCCAAATTTGGGTGCTGCTCGCTTTTCTTCAAGAAGAATGGGGCAATTTGATCATGATATTCAGTTGTACCTATAGCAAATTGGGATTCTATTCTGTGGAGTGGGCTTTATGATGGCTCTTTCGAGTGTACTTCCCCTCTTCCTAATACCATCCACTTCGCTTTATGCCCTTTGTTTTAGAAAAATCGCCAATTTCTATCCGTTTGGGATTGTCAAAGAACCGACATTCCCCTGTTTAGAACATTCTTGCATCAGCAAGACCCTCTTTTGTGATCTGGAAAGTCTCCGGTGTCCCAGGATCTCTTTCAGCTCTCTACTCGCTCATCAACCGACTAGCTCGTTCACCCAAATATAACCCGTCTGGAAAATCTGAAACAGAAAAATGATTACTTCTCATCGCCACGCATTTTGCAAATACTAGCATGGTAGCATCAATCTGTTGATGTGAAAGAACCGATTGCTGGTTCTAAACGATTTCACAAACAACCCAGCCCTATATCTCCCTCGTACATGAACAACAATCAGGCTGTTCTGTATCTTCCAGCGATCGACGAGTGTATCACAATAACCCCTCACACACTTAAAATCGATTCGTGGTAAACATCTCATCTATTGTCTACTCATTCACTTGGGTCAGCTTCGATCTGATTCGCCGGTCTACCTTGGGACTACTACAGATTACCGATTCGATCCACCATCCCCTGTCATCGGGGCGGCGATGATTCAAATCAATAGATCACAAGCATTACATCCCGCAGAACGGAACCCTTTTCATTACAGGAAAATAGACCAAAAATAGGAATATGTTCATTTGACTGAACTCTTTTCATCTATACATCGCATCACCTCACAACCTATTAGTTGTAATTATCGAAGTTTCTGCTTCTCCACTTTATCGTTATAATAACATAATTAGCGAATAAGTCAAGACCAAATTCATCCAGAACACAAATCCTGCATGTGATATACTCAAATACCTTTCTTAATTACATGAATATTGAGATTATTATCTCATTTATGTGTAATTTAAGCTGCCCCGTCCATGTAAAAAATGGCTATTGTTATACAAAGAACCACCTTATTATTGAAAATACTAAATTCAATTATTCATTTAGTAAATCGACTGTTGCCTGCGTTAATAATTCTATACCCGTCTTAAACTCCCCCTCATCGAGAGCGAATTTACTATTGTGATGGGGATAGATGACCCCGTCGATGGGCAGGGGATTGCCCAGAAAGATAAAGGCTCCTGGCACTCTTTCCAGATAATAAGAGAAGTCTTCCCCGATCATGGTGGGGTTTTTCAGGTATTGAACCATCTCATGATTCATGATATTGCGGGCACTTGCTACAACTTTGTGGGCAACTTCCTCATCGTTGACGACAGGAGGCGCCGCAAAATTATAATTGTATTCTACCTCACAGCGGAAACCTCTTGCAATCCCCTCTGCCACCTCTCCAATTCGCCTAGCTAGGTACTGTCGTGTCTCGTTCGTCATCGCACGCGCTGTACCCTGGAGCTCTGCATAGTCGGGGATGATATTATACGCGGATCCAGAGGTGAACTGACCAATCGTGATGACGCCTGGTTCCACTGGATTGAGCTCCCTGCTGATGATCTCTTGAAGCCCAATGATGATATGACTCGTGACGACGACGGGGTCGATCCCCTGGTGAGGATAGGCACCATGGGCACCGACACCCTTCACTTTCATTTGAAAATTATCCAGACAGGCCATCATCGGCCCAGTACTCAACATCACCATGCCGGGCTTTAATTCCTCAGAAATATTCCCAATATGCAATCCCAAAATATAGTCGACACCTTCTAGAACGCCTGCTTCTACCATCGGTTTGGCACCTGCGGCGATCTCTTCTCCAGGCTGGAATAGGAGTCTGACCCTACCTGTGAACGCATCCTTATTCTCATTCAAGATTTTTGCAACACCCAAGAGAATGGAGCTGTGTCCGTCGTGTCCACAGGCATGCATACAGCCATTTGTGGAAGCAAAGTCCAAACTGGTCTCTTCTATCACTTTCAGCGCATCCATATCCGCACGAAGGGCGACGGTCTTACCTGGCTTACCACTGTCGATCTCGCCTAGGATCCCAAATTCGATGCCAATCCCCTTTTCAAAGGGGATACCCAGCTCCGTTAACACGCCGCATATATAGGCGGATGTCTGCGGCAGTTCATTGCCGAGTTCTGGGATCTGATGAAGATCTCTTCTCCAGCCAATTACCTCCTGTTCAATCTCCCTGACTTGCTCTTTAAACACTCTGCCTTTCCTCCCAATGTCTTTCACGATATCTCAAAATTTTTCACTGACTTTCATCACTGTTGTAGCTATGCATCGCATATCCAGCCCTACCTAATAATAGGACATGACCTGTTTGCATTTACATAGCATAACCCCATAGAGCAGATCATTCCCGCTCTATGGGGTGTTCTCTACCGACTATTTCTCAGTGACTTGTTGGATAAGATTATTCCAAAAAGTTGGATAATGCTTCCATTCGATAAAATCAACTGGTCCCCAATGAGGTGCACAATCTGATGTGAATACGGCGCTTTTCCCCTTACCATACTGTCCTATTGCGATAAAGGGATCACCACCGATGGTCGCAACCATCTTTGCCTCTTCTCTTGCAATCGTCTTATTGTATCCAAGGAAATGGGGCCATTCCCCTTCCACACCTGCTAGCACTGGGCTTTCAGCATCGACGACGACAGGATATATACCTTCTGGCGTCTCCACGCGGTCATCAACCTGTAGACAGGTTACCGGTAATACGTCCTGAATGGCTGTCATCCCATAACGGGATTTCGCATCGATTCCCGAGAAGGCCATATAGCCACCAACCATGATGAAAGCGCCGCCTTCCAATACAAATTCCTTGATGAGCTCGCATTTATTGGGCTGTTTTTGTCCCTTCATAAAGACGAGGTCTGGCAAGAGCAGGGTGTTTGATCCAATATCCGAAAGCATCACGACATCAAAATCAGCAAGTTCTTCTCTTGTCGATGGAAAATCATATTGCACTCTGTGGTTGGGAATATAGGTGATAGTATGACCACCGCTCTCTAAGGCGGCTTTGAGCCAATGAACTCCCTCTTCATAGGTAGTTGTCGTAAAAGTATCGAAACCCTTTTGATGAATGGTATGGGTGGTCCAAGACTCACCAGCAATTAATATTTTTGCCATTTCTCCTCCTAGGAATTAATTATTTTCTCGATTCCAATTTAATATCAAATCGGCATACATCTTAATATAGGCATAAAACTCTTCCACATCCACGTATTCATTTGGACTGTGGCATTGTTCCAGATGTCCGGGACCGGCGATCACCGTGGGGATCTTGGCAATATTTCCGAAGATTCGCGCATCGTTCCCCGCAGTGGCACCGACGATCTCTGCATCGGGAATATATTTTTGCAGAGATTCCAAAGCCCTCTTCACAATCGGAGCATCTTCTGAGGTCTCAAAGCCTCCACCCGACTGATAGATCGTCACGGTCGGAGGATGCACGCTCAACCAGAGGTCTCCTTTTGCCCTTAGTGATATCATCGATTGAATGTCATCCACGACCATCTCATGACTCATGGTATTGGGAAGATAGTGGACGCAGATCTTGAGTGTACATTCATCTGGAACTGTGGATCCCGCTGTCCCTCCTTCAAGAACACCAAAGTTGAGAGTAGGCGGCGGGAGGATGGGGTGCTTATATTCCATCAGCCATTGGTTTTCCAATATTCGCAGACCTTCCATCAGGAAGATCATCTTCTCAATGGCATTTACGCCGAGCCATTTTGAGCCAGAATGCAGGGCTTTTCCTGTAGTCTTTATCTCGAAGAACACAAATCCCATATGTGCCCGCTTGACATTCCTCTCTGTCGGTTCACAGACCACGCAACCATTGGCTTCAATGCCTTCTACCGCCAAGGTGATACTGCCATTTCCTCCGCCCTCTTCATCGACGACGGAAGCGATCTTGACATTGACGGGCAGAGAAAGGCCAGCATCTTGTATCAACCGTACGGCCATAACCGCAGCCATGAGGCCCCCCTTCATATCTGCAGCGCCCACTCCGTATGCCCGGCCGTCCTTCACGACCCCTTTCCACGGATCCTCTTCCCATAAATCCAGATTGCCCGGGGGCATGGTGTCAATATGACCATTGAACAGCAGGGCCTGCCCTTGATCCAGTCCAGTGAATTCAGCGACAACATTGAATCGATCCTCATAATTGTGACCGGGATTTCCTTCGCCGTAGAGCTCGATTCCCTGTTGAATGAGTTCTTCGGTCATGTTCTGGGTCCGAACTGTGGCGCCCATTTTTTGAAATAGGTCCATCATATATCGCTGCCCGTTCCCCTCTCTTCCACCATCAATCCCGTGACCAATGTCTTGGGTATCGATGCGGATCAGTTCGAGGAGATGCTCCAAGTACTGCTCTTTATTCTCGATAAAAGCGCGTTCTAGCTGCTTTTCCATATCAATACCTCAATTGTATCGTCGAATGGTCTCTGCAACAACTTCCCAGAATCCATCGAAGTCGATTTTTGTTGCAACATGGGTATTTCTCGGTTCGGTCGTCACATGATGCATATCGCATACTGTTCGGCCATAGGTCATATCATGAGATAGACCGATTTGACAATTGCAGTGGGTTGTCTCATAGAGCTCTGGATTTGTCAGGTAGACAATCGTAGTCGGGTCGTGAACCGGTGGAGCGTCCCAGCCGAATTCTCTTTTTTGTGTTCCACGGAAAAATTCCATTAAGTTCACAAAGAGCTCAGACGCCCTGTTTCCAATTGCCGCCATCTTATCTGAAACTTCCTGAGTGCAAGACGCCTGTCTGGTTAAATCCAGCCCCATCATCACGATGGGTAGCCCGCTGCTAAAGACGATATGAGCTGCTTCTGGATCAGCATAAAGATTGAATTCCGCACTTGGCGTCACATTCCCTGTCCCATAAGCGCCGCCCATCAGGACAATCCGCTCGATCTTCTCGATTATCTTCGGCTCCATTCGTAGAGCCATTCCAATATTCGAAAGGGGACCAGTTGGCACCAATGTGATTTTTTCCTCTGATGCCATCACCGTCTGGATAATATACTCTACAGCGTGTATTCCCGTCGTCTTGGCCGTGATCTCACCAAAGTCGTGTCCGTCTAATCCCGTTTCTCCATGTACATCCCCAGGTCCATCACAGGAAAGGTATCTATCCCGAACGATCGGACGATCCATACCAGCGGATATCGGCACATCCACTCCCAGCCATGTACAGATATTGAGAGTGTTTCTCAGGGTCTTCTCCAGCGAATTATTGCCAGATACTACCGTTATTCCCAACAGGTCAATCTCAGGGTGTTTATGTGCTACCATAATCGCAATGGCGTCATCATGTCCCGGATCCACGTCCAAAATAATCTTTGTCATCTTATCCTCCATATTTCTATAATAGTGATGTCTTACGCTTTTTCGCTCTGCGAATGGATGTCGCCATGGATATACTGAGAACTGCTACGGTTGCAATATAGGGGATGCTCAGAATAAACTGGGACGGTATCCCATAGGCCTGCAGTCTCGCACCTATGGAATCCGCTAAGCCAAATAGTAGGGTTCCAAACCAGGCGAAAATCGGGTTCATCCCACCAAAGAACATCGCTGCAACACCCATAAATCCTCGTCCATTGGTCATATTCTCGACAAACATATTGGAATAGCCCAAGGAGAGGTGAGCGCCGGCCAATCCACCTAGGATCCCCGAGAGCAATACGACTGTAAACTTTGTCTTTTGCGGGTCGATTCCTGCGGTCTCTGCAGCCATCGGGTTTAATCCTACGGACCGAACCCGAAGGCCCCATCTCGTCTTATACAGTACATACCACATAATGAACACCGAGATGAGCCCTATGATCTCAAATAGTGAGTAATTATTGAATAAGCTGTTGAGTACGGGATTTCCGCTCAAGAAATCGAAGCGAAGTGTGGGAATGGGATCAATCTGTGGAGATTGGAAGCTTCCGGATGCTCCTAGGAGTTCATTCAAGAAAAACCTCGTCAACGCAAGGGCCAACATATTGATGACCGTTCCAACTGCAAAGACATCCGCCTTGTATTTTAGATGTGCAATTCCAATAATCCACGAGATGATCACCCCGATGAGTACCGCGGCGAGCAAGGCAATAATCCAACTACCTGTCAAATAGCTGACGGCAATGGCCGTAAAGGCTGCGCTCAGCATAACCCCTTCATTACCGACGTTTAAAATATTTGCTTGCTGTGTGAGACAGGCAGACAGGGCGGCAAATAGAATGGGCGTTGATGCCCGAATCGTCGCATGAATCAAGCTATAATCGATGACGTCCAATATAATACCCATCTATTTCGCCTCCTCCTTTTTCTCCAGTTTCGCCTTTCGCTTCTTGTGTAGAATAAACAGCCCTTCCATCGTGGCGAATAAGATGAACATGGCTATCATCGCGTCAATTAAAGACTTTGGTACTCCTGTAAATCTCTCCATTGCCAATGCCCCTTGTTTCAATGCCGCAATGAAAAACGCCAAGACCGGAACCAAGACGATATTGGACTTTGCGATCAGTGCTGCCAGCATCCCATCAAATCCGATACCGGTGGAAAAACCATCCAGGAAATAGCCATAAATTCCCAGTACTTCAATGCCACCAGCCAGGCCACCTATGGCGCCAGAGAACATCATCCCCAATACTTTGGTCTTCTTCGATTGAATCCCTACGAACTCACTATAGTCATCATTGAGTCCGACACTAGTGAACTCATAGCCCTTCTTCGTTCGAGTGAAGAAGAGATAGGTCAGTATTAGAACCGCCAATGCAATAAATAAACCGATATTCGCTCGGCTGGGAGCCATGATCTTCATTAGACTAGCCGATTCAGCAATCTGCGGCGTCATCGCCACTCCCTTGCCAGCGGACATTGGATTATTCACCAGATAAGAGGTGATGTACATCGCAACATAGTTGAGCAATATGGTCGAGCATACATCGTTCACCTGATAATAGGCCTTCAAAATCCCCGGAATCGCTGCCCACAGCGCACCGATGATCATGGCCACCGTAAGAGCAAAGGGAATATGAATAATCGAAGGTAAATTTGTAAAGCTATAACCCACCCATGCAGCTCCAATGGCCCCAAGATAGAGGTCGCCTTCGACTCCCACATTGGCCATATTCACTTTTTGCGCCACGGCAAAGGCGAGTGCAGTGAGCATTAAAGGGACAAATCTCTCTAAGGTTCCACCAAAGTTAAATGACCCGACGAAGGCACCTTTGAACAACTCGACATAGGTTTCAACCGGATTAAAGCCCATGGCTGCCACGACGATGGCACCAATTCCCATCGCCACTACGATCGAAAGGATCATGTTGATATAACTATCTCTTTTCATGCGACCGTACCTCCTGCCATTAGCATGCCCAGATTATCTTCATTTGCTTCGGAGCGGTCCATGATTCCTGTAATTCTACCTTCAAACATAACCGCAATCGTATCGGAAAGGGATAGGATCTCCTGTAAATCTGCCGATACTAGAATAATTCCGGTACCTGTGGTCTTCTGTTCATTGATCTGTGATCGAATGAATTCAATCGCTCCGATATCCACCCCGCGCGTCGGTTGACTGGCGATCAGCACCGGGCTATGTTGGTCAATTTCGCGAGCGACAACGATTTTTTGTGCATTCCCACCACTTAAGAATTGGGTGGATGCATCTGGATTCGCAGGGCGGATGTCAAATTTACTGATGAGATTTTCTGAATAGGAACGAGCCTTTCCCTTGTCTACAAATAAACCCTTACTGATGGTTGGCTTGTCGTAATTCAGTCCGATCAGATTCTCTTGAATGCTCATCCTTCGGTTTAGCCCCCGTTTATTGCGGTCTTCAGGGATATGCGATAAGCCGATCTCTCGAATCTCTCTAACTTTTTTATTGGAGATGTCCTGGCCATTCAATACCACTCTGCCCTTCTCCACTTCTCGAAGTCCCGTGATCGCTTCGATCAATTCTGCCTGTCCATTGCCATCAATACCGGCAATTCCAAGGACTTCTCCTTTATGAAGCTGAAGACTCAGCCCCCTGATCTTTGAGATCTCTCGCTCCCCGGGTACATAGACATCCTCTATGGACAAGACGACTTCCCCTAACTCTGGCCTAATTCTCTTGATATCTAAGAATACGTCGCGACCCACCATCATACGTGCCAGCTCCACCTCAGAGGTCTTGGCGGCTTCTACGGTGTCAATATACTTGCCTTGGCGCATTACGGTGATTCGATCACTGATTTCCATCACTTCATTCAGTTTATGGGAGATAAATACGATCGACTTATTATCCTTCCGTAGATTGTCCAGGATTTCAAAGAGTTTGACCGTCTCTTGGGGAGTGAGTACAGCAGTCGGTTCGTCCAGTATCAATAGATCTGCTCCTCGATATAGAGTTTTGATGATCTCGACTCTCTGGGCTTCTCCCATTGAGATATCCTTCACCTTTTTATTTAGCTGTATGTCGAGGCCATAGGTATGCACATATTCATTTATTCGTCTTGCCGCTTCCGCAAAATCCAACCGATCCATACTCTTAATCGGTTCAAATCCCAATATGATATTCTCGAGAACCGTCATATCATTAACAAGCATAAACTCCTGGTGCACCATCCCGACACCACGTTCAATGACGTCCTTTGTCGTAAAATGGTCCAGCCTTTCTCCCTTTAGGATGATCTCGCCCTCTTCCGCAGGATATAGGCCATAGATCACCTTCATCATACTCGATTTTCCAGCGCCGTTCTCTCCAATTAACGAATGGATTTCCCCAGGATATAGATCAAAATGCCCGCCGTCAATCGCGCGCACGCCGGGAAATTCTTTGACGATGCCATTCATCTCAATGAGTTTTTCCATTGCTTTCCTCTCTTAACAAAGGGGGGCTGATCCCAGGGTTTCCACCGTTTATTGATGACATAGATTCAGTGGAAATCACTTTAATCAGCCCCGATACCATTACTCGACTACGAATCCCTCGTAGGATTCAACTTCGATATTGCCAGCCTTAATCTCTTCCGTTAATTCTTGTACCTTCGTCAGAATATCCTCTGGGAACTTGTCACCGAGGGCTTCCTTCATCGTGGTCATATCTGTCAAGCCAACGCCGCCATTTGCTACATTCATTCGCAGAATTTCGTTGCCCTTGAATGTATCCTCGTAGGCAGCTTTGATCATCTCATACGAAGCTACGTCGACGCGCTTCAGCATAGAGGTCAAAATTCTACCAGGATAGACATCGTCTTGGTTTAAGTCTACTCCGATCGCGTAATTCCCAGTGTCATTCGCAGCTTCCAGGATTCCGTTTCCAGTGTTGGAGGCGACATTCATTACGATGTCAGCGCCTTGGCTATATTGTGCCAAAGTCAACTCTTTCCCCTTGAGAGGATCATTAAAGGATCCTGCAAAGGAGACGAGAACTTGGACATTTGGGTCAATATACTTAGCACCTTGTTCGTATCCAACTAAAAAGTCATGGAGTACGGGGATATCCATTCCGCCCACCCATCCAATGGTCACGTCTGGGTTCACATTTTCAATATCCGTCTTGGTCGTGAACATCGTAGCTGCAGCACCTGCTAAGAAAGATCCTTCATTCTGCGCAAAAATTGCAGATTGGACATTGTCCTTCTTAACCACACCATCGATCAGACCAAATTTTACATCGGGGAACGAATCCGCATGCTTTTCGATGATCTCTTGAAGCTGTGTGGAAATTCCCAATACGAGGTCGTATTTATCGTTCGCCATACTAACTAGGTTGGTCTCCCAGTCTGCTGGGACTTTGGATTCCAGAACTTTGACCTCGATATTCTCCTCGCCAAATTCCTCTAGCGCCTTTTGAACTCCTTCATATGCGGAGTCATTGAAGGACTTGTCCCCTAGGAAACCTGAAAGGACTAGAGCCACGCGGATCTTCTTCCCGCCTTCTGCCGCCTTTTCCCCTTGCTCTGCTTTTTCTGCAGGCTGACTGTTACCTCCGCATGCTGTGAGTAGCATAGCTACCACCATCAATACGGATACCACTACTAAAAGCTTTTTCTTCATTTCTTCCTCCTTGTCCAATAAAGCTTTATATAAAAGATGATCTCATCAAAACACAGCTGAAGCTATAGAAGCTCCTCCTTTTCTAGCAGTCATTTCCAAGTATCATTAGAATCCAACTAGTAAGAGCCGCGTTTATTGAATCTCACCTTCTATTTCCCCTCGCATCGGCAGCGAATCGATCGCTCCCGGTTTTGTGACGGCAATTGCCGCCACCTTTGTAGCAAATTCCATGGCCTCTTTGACGCCCTTGCCCTCAGCCAAATAGGTGGTAAATCCCCCGATAAAAGAGTCTCCTGCTGCGGTTGTGTCCACGGCTTCAACCACTAAGGCAGGTACTTGGAATCTCTCCGAGGCTGAGAAAAATGCAGACCCTCTGGATCCTAATGTGACCAAGATATTCTGAAGTCCCCTATTGATCAGAGAAAGGCTCAGGGCCTCGAGATTACTCTGTGTTAGAGCCTCGCCCGCTATCAATTCCAGCTCCGATTCATTTGGCACCAAATAATCTACGTATTTGAGATAACTCCAATCAAAATCCGGCGCAGCTGGTGCTGGGTTTAGTATCGTCGTAATCCCCTTACGATGGCATAATTCCAGAGTATGATAAATTACGGGCAGGGGGATCTCCAATTGCATCACACAGTAAGTCGCCCCGTCGAAGAGCCTTTCCACCGCTCGGATATCCGCAGCCGTTAATTCAAAATTCGCACCGGGATATACGACGATATTGTTGCGACTTTGATCATCTAAATAGATGGAGGCGATTCCCGTATGTACCTGTTTGGTGAACAGCCCTTCCACTCCAACCCCATCTTTCATCAAGGCAGATCTGGTTTGGTCTCCATCATCGTCGGAGCCTACTGCTCCGATCATCTCCACTTTAGCCCCAAGTCTTGCCATTGCAACGGCTTGGTTTTGCCCTTTTCCGCCTCGTGCAGAAGAAATACCCGTAGCCAAGATCGTCTCCCCTGGTACGGGGATATGTGGAACGCGTAAAGTCGTGTCCATATTTAAGCTACCCACTACAATAACTTTACTCACTCTCGATCCTCCTCTCGCCTTTTTCTTTTGTCGTCTGTCTCTGAATCAGTTTTGGCTCGATCAACACCGTCTTAGATGCCCCTTCCACGCCGTCAATCAGATCGAATAAGATCTGTGTTCCCCTTCGCCCTATCTCTGCTGAAAACTGATCTACTGTGGTCAATAGCGGATCGATATACTGTGTCATCGACAGATTATCGTAGCCAATAACACTAATATCCTCCGGAATTTCCAGTTTCATCTCTTTTATCGCCTTAATCGCTCCATAGGCAGACAGGTCGTTGAAGCAGAATATCCCCTCAATATCCCTCTGTGCCAGGACTTGCCCAGCTTCGTATCCACCCCTATAGGAATAGTCTCCAAATAGGATGTTTTCTGATTCCAAATAGACCCCATATTCCATACAGCATTTAATAAAACCTGAGAGTCTGCGGCCAGAGTTTGGCGTCTTCTCTGGACCGGTGATGCAAGCTAATTTTGTCAGCCCCGTCTTGATAAAATGCTCCGCCGCTAGATAGCCCCCATGCTCACTATCCCCCGTCACCAATGTCCCACCACTCACCTCTTCAAAACCAGGTTCATCTAAGTAAACCGTTTTAATTCGCAACGGGCTGTCTTGTATGCGGGAGATCAACACCGGATCACGAGAGACCACCAGAGCACCTTCTACATAACCCTTTTCCAGAATATCTATCCAGGATTGCTTCTTGTTTCGGTCGTTATCCGTATTGATCAATAGCAGATGGTATTTCCTCTGCTCCGTTATTTCACTGACCGCCTTTGCCATCTCCGGATAAAAAGGGTTCGAAATATCGGGTACGACAAGAGCGATCGTATCCGATTTCTTGCGGGCTAAACTGCGAGCAATCCGATTCGGAACATAGTTGAGTTCCTTTGCTACCTGAAACACTCGCTCCTTCGTCTTTTCACTGATGGGATAATCTGACTCATTGAGAACCATAGACACCGTCGTAATCGATACCCCGGCCTCTCTGGCTACATCTTTTATCGTCACAGCCATGGTCTCACCTCAATTAAAGCGTTTTAATTAATTTTATTATCCCATGCATTTTACTATTTGTCAACTGGAAATTAACATTTCTATCCTATTGTACGAAGAATTCCAGTCGATGGCTTTGATGGCTTGGTCCTCCAAATTTAAAGGCACAACCTTCAATTAATTGAGGGTTGTGCCATAAGTGATGAGAGTTCAATGGATGTGACTATTGGCCATAATACGCATTTTCACCGTGTTTTCTCAAAAAGTGTTTATCCAATTGTTCCCTTGGCAGTTCTACGGGATTTTTCCCAATCATCTCCGTCTGAGCGGCCATTTTTGCCAACTCTTCCAGTACCACTGCATTATGCACGGCTTCTAGGGCATCTTTCCCCCAAGAGAAGGGACCGTGGTTGGAACATAAAACACCTGGGACATGTATTGGGTTCAATTGATATTGTGCAAATGTCTCAATGATCACAACGCCTGTATTGCCTTCATAGTCCTCCGCAATTTCTTCTGGCGTAAGATTTCTGGCACAGGGGATCCTTCCATAAAAATAATCGGCATGGGTTGTGCCATAGCATGGGATATCTCGCTTGGCTTGAGCCCAAGAGGTGGCCCAGGGAGAATGGGTGTGCACAATTCCACCGATTCCTGGAAAACTCTTATATAGGGCTAGATGGGTTGCGGTATCTGAAGAGTATTTCAAATCTCCTTCCACTTTCTCGCCGTTCATATTGACAACGACCATATCCTCTGGTCTGAGCTGTTCATAGGCGACGCCGCTCGGTTTGATTACAAAACAATTTGTCTCTTTGTCAAATCCGCTGACATTTCCCCATGTGAATGTGACTAGGCCATATTTCGGCAATGCCATATTCGCTTCGTATACTTCTAGCTTCAATTGTTCTAACATATTGTCTCCTCTCGACATTTACTGCATATCCTCTAGATCAGTCTTCGAATTGCCTCTTTTTCCACTTCAATACAGGCGCGATACTTATCGATAAAATCCATAAATCCCTCATGGACGAGCTTTGATGGTTCCATGATATTGGCTTCTTCCCTCACAAATACCTTGTCATTCAGAAAATCTTCTAAGGTCTCCCCACTTTGCCGATCTACTAGGTAAGCAGATAAAACCGCCATTCCCCATGGTCCTCCTTCACCAGCTGTCTTCATCACTCGAACTGGGATATTTAATGCACTTGCGAGGATCCCCTGTGCGACACCTTCTGTCTTAAAAAGTCCCCCATGGCCAGTGAGCACATCGAGTTCAACCTTCTCTTCCACTGTCAAAATATCCATGCCGAGTTTCAAAGTAGCTATTGCGCTATATAAATGGGAACGGAATAGATTTGCCACATTTAGAGAAGTTTCCGGACGGCGCAGGAGAAGTGGACGCCCATCTTCAACTCCGGTAATGGTCTCGCCTGAGAAATAGTTGAAACTGATCAATCCCCCTGCATCGACCTCTCCATTTAGAGCTTCTCCATATAGGGTTTTATAGATCGCCGACTTATCCTCTTGAACTCCAAATAAGCGCAGGGTCTCATCGAACAAATTGACCCATGCATCCAATTCAGAGGTTCCCGTATTGCAGTGGACCATGGCTACCGGATCACCAGCTGGTGTAGTAACCATGTCCAGCTCTATATGAACTCTTTTTAAAGGCTCTTCCAGCACCACCATCGAAAAGATCGATGTACCAGCTGAAACATTTCCCGTACGCATACCAACGCTATTTGTGGCCACCATGCCCGTCCCCGCATCGCCCTCTGGAGCTGCCATTGGTACCCCAGCTTCCAGCTTTCCAGTTGGATCCAGGAGGTTTGCCCCCTCTTTCGTCAATTGTCCTGCTTGATCACCGGCACTACGAACTGTGGGTAAGATATCCTCTAGTTTCCAATTAAGAGAATATGAATCTATTAGAGCATTGAATTGATCCATCTTCATCCGATCAAAATCGCCGATTTCCAAATCAATTGGAAACATCCCGCTTGCATCTCCTACCCCTAGGATCCTCTCTCCAGTGAGTTTCCAATGAACATAACCGGAAAGGGTGGTTAAATAGTCTATCTCGCCGACATGTTCTTCCTCATTTAAAATAGCTTGATAGAGATGGGCAATGCTCCACCTCTGTGGTATATTAAAGCCCAACTCGGAAGTTAAAATGCTGGCGGATTGCTCCGTTATTGTATTTCTCCAGGTGCGAAAAGGCACCAGAAGTGTTCCTTCCCTTGAAAACGCCAGGTATCCATGCATCATACCAGATATGCCTAAGCTCTTGATCTTGGTCAGCGTAATACCGTATTTCTCCATCACATCAGCTGCCAATTTGGCATATGCGGTTTTTATACCGAGCCAGACGTCTGCAAGGTCATAGGACCATGCCCCATTGACTAGACTACTCTCCCAGTTGAAAGTTCCCGTGGAGATGGGGCTGTATTCACCATTGACCAAGACGGCCTTTATTCTAGTCGACCCCAGCTCTATCCCCAATGAAACAGTTCCCGAAACCAAATCATCGATGTTCTTCTGTCGATCCACTGCGAATCACCTCAATTCTCTCTTCTATCGCAATTAAACAGTAAACTGATCCCATACCCCATTTAATGCTTCGCATATTGCCACATATTTTTGATACTTTCTCTCATAGATTTGCCGCATCGATGCATCCGGCATGATGACAGAACCCTTTTCCGTCATCTTTGCGCAAGCGGTCTGGTAGTCTTCATATACTCCAGAAGCGACACTGGCTGAGATTGCAGCACCTAGGGAGCCCAGCTCTTTTACTTCTACCGTCTCCAGGGGATAGCCGATCACATCGGCAAATAGTTGTGTCCAAAATTTCGAGTTGGTCACTCCCCCTGCCAACCGAATTCTCTCGGGTCTCTCTCGAGTCGCGATCAATCGCTCCAAATGCATTCTATGGGAAAAGGCAACTCCTTCATAAACGGCCCTCAGAAGATCGGCCTTAGAGTGAAACGAGGTCATGCCAATGAAGGACGCCTTCCCTAGGGGATGGGTATTGGAGGCATATAAGAACGGTAGAAAGTACACATCACTATCCATTTCACTCTCTGCTTGAATCAGAGATTCGATGATGGCATAAATATTTGTCCCCTCAGGAACTTCGATATCCGATAAAAGCTCATCGATAATCCATTCTAGATTTCCCGCTGAAGTGGCACTGCTCTCTTCAATCAAATAATATCCCGGTATGGCATAGAGAGAATTCATCATCCTATTCTCATGGCGGATCACCGGTGTCTTCGAAATGTACTCGTTGATACTCCAGGTACCAGAGATGGTAATCAAATCCTCAGGCTCCAAAACCCTCATCGCGATCGCACAGGCGTCGATGTCAAACATGCCACCGCCTACGGTAGTCCCCTGGGCTAAGCCACATAAGTCCGCTGCTGATCTAGTCACGACACCGCAGGGCTCATAGGAATACTTTAAGGGGGGAAGACATTCGTAGATCTCGCCGATACCAAAACTCTCCAGTAGCTCTAGGTCAAATATCCTGTCCCTTACATTCAATAGCCCGGATCCGCTGATGTCCGTTACTTCACTATAGGCTTCGTCCGTAAATCGAAAACGCAAATAGTCCTTGGCGGAAAATACATATTGAATATTTCTATATACTTCTGGCCTATGCTCTTTAAACCACGCCAACAGCGCCAGTTGCTGACTCGCTAGGATATTCTGACATAGCTTAGGATAGTTTTCTTCAAAAGTTCCATCCCTTTTCCATTTTTCTGGGAATCTCCAAGCTCGATTGTCTGTCGACGCAATCCCATTATATGCGGGCCTATTATCTTTTCCCCAAGCATAGAGACCCTTCCCATGGCCTGAAATCGCCAAGCCAACAATATTCTCCACATCCACACCTGAATTGCTCACTGCATTTCGAACACATTCGCAGTTTTTCAGCCAGAGATCTTCCATATCTCTCTCGGTGAATCCCGGTTCAGGAGTTAGGATGGGAGTTTTCAGCGAATACTGGGATATCACCTTTCCTTCAATATCAAATACGATGGCCTTGATATTTGTTCCGCCATTATCTAATCCTACTAAATATTTCTCCATATATCGCTCCTCAGAATTGCCCAGAAAGATCATATACCTTCACTGGGTATTTCGTCATTTCTCATCACAATTATCAATCCTCTAATTCCCCTTTTCCTTAGATAGTAGCGAGGGGGTATCAATTCAATAAAAGTCCGCTTCGTTTCATATGGTTATTCGAGAATCCATCCCTTTAAAAAATCCACCAGGATGATCGGTGTTTCGCGCCGTTGGATTGGCCGTTCTAGTAGATATCATCGATTCGCTTTCGTAAGAAAGAATTTGCAAAAGCCAGATCTTCTCTCCACTGCTCAGATCCAGTATGCCAAAACTCACCAACAAATAGGTTTACTCGAAAGTCTTTGAGTAGCTTTAATTGGGAGCTAAACTCAGTATGCCCTGTCCCAAAGGGTATCTCTCGATATTTGCCAGGGACCGTCTCCTTCAAATGCGCTGCAAAAATATGTCCTTTTCCTGTGGCCAAGTCATCATTTACTGATTTGCCATATAATAAGGAGGCATTTTTCAAATTACCAATATCCGGATATACGCCCAGATAAGGCGAATCCATTTGATTGACATATTTCATCGCCTTCTCAACAGTATCCATGAACGGCGTCTCCATCGTCTCAAATCCGAGGAGGATCCCATGACTTGCCGCTTTCTCCACTGCGATCTGAAGATTTTCAGAAAAGAGTTTTTCTGTGTCCTCAGCTCCCTCTTCATAGTAAACGTCGTAACCAGCCAGCTGGATAATCCGAATCCCCAGATCCTCTGCGAGCTGGATCGCTTTTTCCATGATTTCGAGAGCTCTGTTTCTCAATTGGACATCTCGGCTCCCAAAGGGGTATTTCCGGTGCCCACTTAAGCACATGCTACGCAAGCGGACACCCGCTTGATCCATGTCCTTTAACAGTGCCATTCTCTGTTGGGCAGTCCAATCTAACCGAGCTAGTTTTTCATCGGTTTCATCGATGCTAATCTCTAAGTGGTCAAAACCTGCCATCCTAGTTTCCGCAAATTTCTCGGCAAAACTGAGTTCATTCGGCATCGATTTTTCATAAAGACCAAGTTGATATTTCAATTGTTACCTCCATATATTTAAATCAATTAATATTTCCAGAAAAACTCCATAGAAACTACAATATCTGTAAAGACCACGATTTTATTTAAGTTTCTCCCAATCTCCCTAATATAATAAATTAAATATTTTATCAAGAACATAGCGTTCTCTACGATTAAATTATAGCATGATCCAGTAATTGTGATAACCTTTTCATCGACAATGCCTAATCCCAATGATTGTCCGTCCTAATCCTCCAAACTACTTCAAAACCATTCATCATGCAAGTTTTTTTGAATGAGTTTGAACCAATGTAAGCATATTGACTTTCTTTCCTCCTATCATTAGAATAGAGCTAATCGCATTGTTCGTTCTTCTCGCACTATGTCCATTTTGCAGAAATGTATATGAAAAGGAGTTCTTTATGACAAAAATTAACCACTTAAAGTACTTGATTCTCCGTTCTCCAGATACCAGAAAAATGGCTGACTGGTTCATAAACAATCTGTCGTTCTCCCCTCTTCGACAGGATCAATCAGAGGATACGATGGAATTAATGAATGGTAACTGCCATCTCTTGTTACAGAAGGTGAACTCTGAGGAAACCACATCGGATGATCGCTATGCTGGTATCGATTACATCGCACTCTCAACCTGGGATATCCACCGAGCTCTACGTCACTGTGAGGGATTGGATCTGGTTACAGATGGAGGTGAGCCCTTCTCAAACAACTCAAAGAACGGAGAGGATTCTCTCTATTTCTACATTCTCACCCCTTTCCACTTTCGACTTCGAATTTCTGAATCCGCTGGCTCGAGGAAAAAGGGTGTCGGTCCAATCATCTGTGGTTTGGACCATATTGGAATCGCCACTACTGATATTGAGAAAACCGTTACCTTCTATGCCGACCTAGGCGGAAAGCTGCTTAAGGACTCACCCACTTTGAAAGCTAGCTCGCACTGCAGCATGATGCTAGGTGGTCTCCCCTTTGAGATAAGGGAAGATTCCAATCGATCGGAAGTAGAGCGAACAATTCCATCTGCCATCTATGGAATGGGCTTCCATGTTAGAGACGCCGCAGCAACGGAAATAAACGGGGTAAATGGCGAAAAATTGTTATTCGAACCCCAGCCAACATACGATATTGTCGCAATCGGCGAGAGTCTGATAGACTTCATTCCACTCAAGAGCAAGACCGATGATTCCCTCGATTACTCGGGATCTGTAGGCGGAGCTCCTGCAAATGTATTGGCCGCAGCAGCTAAATACGGTTTGAAGACTGCGTTCATCGGCAAGGTCGGAGCGGATAGCTTTGGCTCGTTGATTTTAAATGTCCTCAAAAACAGCAATATCGACACCACGACCATGCAGACGACCAAAGAGCATCCTACGACTCTGGCCTTTGTCTCATTGGATGAATCCGGGGATCGGTCTTTCAGTTTCTACCGTAATCAAACGGCCGACGTGATGATCCACCCCGATGAAATTGACGAGGGAGCACTGTCCTCTTGCCGAATTTTCCACTTGGGCTCTGTTTCCCTGACCTGTGAGCCGACGCGAAGCACGACTCATCACGCCCTTCAGATGGCCATGCAGAATGGGGCGATCATATCCTATGATCCCAATATCCGGGAACTCCTCTGGGGAGACCTCACTGAGATGAAGCGGGAAATCCTCCGTGTAATGGAATTTGCAGACATTGTAAAGGTCTCTGAAGAGGAGCTCTTCTTCTTGAGCGATTCCACTGATCTACAGGAAGGCATGTTGGCACTAAGGGACAGATATGATCTTTGCTGCCTGGTCGTCACCTTAGGCGACAAGGGCTGCATCCTGCTCTACAACGGAGAATTCTATCAGCATCCATCCTATCGTGTAGATACGATTGACACGACTGGGGCTGGGGATTCTTTCTGTGGGTCTCTCCTATACCAGCTATTGAAAGAAGAGGACTTCCGAAGAATTCCCGCCGAAAAAATACCTGGTATCCTGAAATTCTGTAATGCCGCTGGAGCCTTGGCTACAACAAAATACGCTGCCATTCCTTCCCTTCCCACGGAGGAAGAAGTACAGCTATTGATCCATTCCCAGCTGTAGAGGACAATACACTTAAGAAAATACTAGCGACAATATCGATCTGGAAATCAAAGGGATGGATGTTGTCGCTAGTTCCATTCAAAAATGACATTCTTTCGTAGCCGGATTTTCGTTACTGACGAGAGCTCAATAGATTGCTCTGATAATCCCCATTCGGTCCGCTAAAGACATTCTTTAAGAAAGTGACGGACTCTGCTGCATCTTCGTCCAGCTTTTTCATCGTGGCACCCTTGCTGAGATCTCGCCATACTTTTATATCACTTCCCACTGTCCCACCACTCTTGACAAATGGTTCCATTACGACATTTTTATTATAGCCAATGGCACGCAAAGCCATGCCGATCTGATACCAAGGAAGACCTCCCTTGCCAGGTAGACGGCGATTGTTCTCACCCACATGGAAGTGGCCCAGCTTATCACCAGCTAGCAGGATCGCTTCGATCATGCTGTCTTCTTCAATATTCATATGAAATGTATCCAGCATCACTTTTACCGCTGGAACATCTACTTGCTTAATAAATTCAAGGCATTCCTCACAGGTGTTGATCAAATAGCCTTCAAATCGGTTTAATACTTCAAGACAATAATCCACACCGCATGCCTCTGCGATTCTACCTACTTTGCGGACATTTGCGACGCTTCGCTCCCAATCACCAGCCTTATCAATCGACTTACTAAAGTCCACCGGCCAATAGGAGTACACACCTCCGCCCAATGTGTGAATATCTAAGATTTCCAATTTTTTTAGAATATCCGTATAGAAGGCAATTGCATTGGCTACGACTGCCTCATCATGGCTTGCTAAGTTCTCTTCGGCAGAAGGTCCATATCCAGCTGTCAATTTCACACCGGCATCTTCGGCCATCCTTCGCATTTCCTGAAGTTCTCTTTCCGAAGCATCCTTTAGCATGGCACAAGATATCTCAAGCACATCAAAACCCAATTCCTTGACCTTGGAAATGTACTTTTTCTGATCCGTGTTCCACTCTTCTTCCCAATATGCAAAATAAATTCCGTAATCCATAGTATCTCCTTAAAAAATTCGATTGATAGAGCCAATTTTCTGGGTCGATGATAAGACAAACGGCTCTACATAAAGTAAAGCCATTTGTCCATTTGTTATTTACTATTTTTCATAATCATCTGGAGGTCCCATGATGATGGTCTTACCATCTTCTTTGACTTCGATGGCTCCAAAGCCTTCGATCTCCATTCCATTTTCTAGAGTCTGTCCGTCGAGCAATGCCTTTGCTACACCGACAGTGAGGTATCCCAGCTTAGCAGGATCCCAAAGAACTCCAGTGTCCAATGCACCATCAGATAAGAAGTCTTGGCTGTCTTCCTTGACCGATGTACCAACTACTGCGATGGTATCTTGCAAACCCTTCTCGCGGATTGCCTGTGCCACGCCTAGTGGTGCAACAGTGGAATAGCCTAGAATACCCTTAATCTCTGGATACGCTTTTACTAAGTCCAGAGTCTTTGTATAAGCTTCCTGTTGTTTTTCATCCGATGGGATTTTTTCAGTAACTAGGTTTAGGTTTGGATATTTTTCTTTCGCATATTCCATACCAAAATCAATCCAGCTGTTCAGATTCGCAGCAGATAGTCCACCAGTTACGATCGCATAGTCTGCTGTGTCTGTGCCCATGTGCTCAACCAATTTGTCAAATAAGTGTTCTCCAAGAACCTTATCATCGATTTGGTGAACGGAAGCGTCAACTAGGTCAGAACCAGTTGGCGTATCCCAGTCCAGAACGACAATTCCTGCGTCCTTTGCCTTTTGAAGAACTGGAACTACGGCTGCAGGGTCGTTCGGAGCAACAGCAATTGCATCGACTCCCTTGTTGATCAGGTCTTCAATCATCTTCACTTGCTCAGCAGCATCTGCTTTCGTAGGGCCAGTATAGATGACTTCTACGCCTAGCTCTTCTCCAGCTTTCGTTGCACCGTCACCAGTTTGCGTAAAGTATGGGATTCCCACTAATTTCGGGATAATGGCGATTGTGTAGCCACCTTCCCCTGTAGTTGCTTC
>JAUNUQ010000031.1:0-8493 GCA_030538075.1 Tissierellia bacterium | reverse complement strand
GTCCCCTCTGCGGCCTCTTCTGTCTTTGCATCAGCTGGAGCTTCTGTCGCTGCCTCAGTCGCTTCTTCTTTCGGAGCGGGCTGTGAGCATGCTACAAAGCTGAACAGCATGATCGCACTCATCAGCAAAGCGATGAGCCTTTTCATTTTTACCATTTTGTTCCCCCTTAAAATAAATATTATATTACTCAGAAAACTGAGTGAATACCTAGGTTGTTTTTCTCTTCTTAATCATCGCACGATCTGAGAATACCTGTGAGTAGTGACGTACTGCTAAAACTAATAACAGGATCACCCCGATCGAAATATCGATTAGGTTTCGATTGATACCGATGATATTCAAACCAGTCGACACGATCTGAATGATCATAACGGCGATGACCGTTCCTGCAACGGTTCCATGTCCACCCGTTATACTCGTCCCTCCGAGCACGACAGCCGTCACTGCCTGCATCACATAAGACGAGCCATAGTCGACCTTGGCAGAGTTGTAGCGAGAGATCATAATCAGTCCTGCAAGGGCAGACAGCACTCCCGAGAAGATATACACTTTAAAAGTCGCAAAGTTAATATTGATTCCCGAAAACTCCGTCGCGATGGGATTGGATCCAAGCATATGAACCTGTACGCCCCAAGCCGTCCTCTCTAGCAAGAAATAACTCACGATGGCAACGACGACAAAGATGATCATCGGTATGGGGACCCCAAATAGACTCCCATTTCCAATTGCCATAAACTCTGTAGGGAATCCGGAAATGGCTCCACCCTTCGTGATATTCAAGCCGATTCCCTCAAAGAGTGTCGTCGTTCCGAGGGTGACTAAAAGAGCCGCCACACCTGCATAGGCGATGAAGAAACCATTGAGAATTCCACATAAAATACTAACTCCCACCGAGATGAGTATCGTCAATAAAATGGCTAAATAGGGGCTCTCCACACCTAGCGTGCCCGATAATACATAGGCGGCCAGGATACTGCTCAAAGTGGCCGTGGTCACAATGGAGAGATTGATACCACCAGTTAACACAGCTGCCATCATCCCGATGGCCAATAGACCCAGTTCGGGCATTTGGAAAGCCATTGACGTCAAGTTGTTCTTAGTAAAAAATTGTTGTGGTACGATCATGCCGATCCCTATGAATACAATACCAAACAGCCCTAAAAGCATAGCTTCTGATTTGTTGGATTCAAAAAGCTTTTTCATACAATCCTCCCTATTCTTCTACGTCAACACGGACGAGTTTGGCTTTTTCCTTCTTACGATTCGTTACGTCAATCGTCACCGCTAATAGAATGATCGCACCCATTACTATTTTTTGGTAAAAGGTGGGCACCCGTGCGAGAATAAGTCCATTGTTAATACTAGCCATCAATACAGTCCCGAGTACTGTTCCCAGTACTGTCCCAACACCACCCAAGGTGCTGGCCCCACCGATAACAGCGATCGAGATGATGGTCATATCGATCCCAATAAAAGTATTCGGATTGACACCTTGTACGATGGAAGTATTGATAAATCCTGCTAAGCCGACTAAAACACCACAAAAAGCGTAAATGAATATCTTCACATTGTCGACATTGTAACCCACTCGACTTGCCGAGGACTCACTGCCTCCAACTGCATAGATTCCACGCCCCAAGAGTGTAAATCTAAGCAAGAAATAGGTGGCCAATGCCGCTAATATATAGAATACGACTTGTACCGGAACTCGAAATTCTCCAATGTTAAAAAAGGACATCACGCCAAAGTCCTGAAACCACTTCGGCAATCCTGTGATCATATTCCCCTCGGTTACAAATAGAACACTCCCTAGGATAATACTATTGGTTCCCAGGGTAGCAACCATTGGAGGAATCTTGATTTTCGTAATGATCAATCCATTAATTGCCCCTACAATACCGCCAACTATCATAGCAGCAATCAAGATGATGAACATATTCAGCTGTGTATTCATCAGTAGAACTCCAGTAACTAGGGATGTGAGGGTCACATTCGCAGTAACTGATAAGTCAATCCCACCCGATATTAGGACGAGCAGCATCCCCAATGCCATAATGCCAAATACCGCATTTCCCTTTGCCATATCCACAAAATTCCCGACCGTTAAAAAGACAGGACTGAGGAATGTCAATACGATAGATAAAGCGACGATTATAGCGAGGATCGAGAACTCCTTTTTCTTAAAAATATTCTTTATCACAGTTTCCTCCTAGTTCTTGACTACCGCTTTGTCCATGATCATCTCTTGGGTAATATTGTCATTGATGAATTCGCCCGATATTCTCCCTCTCCTCATGACGAGGATCCGATCGCTAACGGCCAGTATTTCAGGCAGTTCCGACGATATGACAATGACCGCTTTTCCCTCTTTCGCGAGGTCCGTCAGGATTCGATGGATTTCGGATTTCGCGCCGATATCGACCCCATTTGTCGGTTCGTCCACGATGAGAATATTCGCATCGGTTCCGATCCATTTCGCGATGACCACCTTCTGCTGATTTCCTCCGGATAATTGTTTTGCCAATAACCCTGAATTGTTCGGACGGACATCCAGAAGATCCATAAGGCTCTGGACATTTTTTTGCAGTGAGTTGTTATTGATTATCTTCGTCTTCTTAAGATGCCGGTCTAGAATTGGCAGAGTGATATTCTCTGAGAGGGACTTGTCCAGTACCAAGCCCTGGGTTTGTCTACTTTCAGGAACATAGCCGATCTTATGATCCAGCGCCTCTTTTGTACGCTTAATCTCAACTTTTTTCCCATTGATAAATATCTCACCTGAATCTGGACTGGTGATTCCAAATACAGACTGGATCATCTCACTTCGACCGGCTCCAACTAATCCAGTGATCCCGAGGACTTCCCCTTTATGGACTTTAAAGGACAGATCTTTATAATTTCCCTTCTTCGTCAGGTTCTTGACCTCTAGAACCACTTCTCCTTTACCCTCTAGGTTGGCATAGCTGTCCAAAGTCACCTTACGACCGACCATCTTCGCGATTAAACCTTCTCTGTCGATCTTATCCGCATCAACAGTGTCTACATATTGGCCATCTCGAAACACGGTAAATCGATCACTGACTCGGAACAACTCGTCCATCTTATGGCTGACAAACATCACCGCCATATTCTTGCTCTTGAGTGTGTCAATAATGTCATAGAGATTCTCAATCTCACTCTTGGAAAGGGCGGAGGTCGGTTCGTCCATGATGATCATTTTTGCGTCCTGGGCAATCGCCCCTGCGATGGCAACGATCTGCTGTTTCGCAATGGACAGATTCTCAACGATTTCCATGGGATCGATGTCTGAATGAACAGTGTTCAGAGCAGCTTGCGCCTTATCTCGGATCTCCTTCCAATTGAGGATCTTGACATTTTTCTCGATCAGCTGATTGATTACGATATTCTCAGCAACCGTCAGATTTCCAAAGAGACTGAAGTCTTGATAGATCACTGCAATCCCCTTTCGAATGGAATCGATCGAGCCGTTAATGGTCGTCTCAACCCCCTCAACTTTGATCACTGATCCCTCATCGGGCTGATGCGCACCAGACATTACTTTTATCAATGTCGACTTTCCCGCACCATTTTCACCAACTAAGGAATGCACCTCTCCCGGATAGATATCAAAGCGGACATCTGATAAGGCCTTAACCCCGGGAAATGTTTTACTGACATGTTCTAAAACCAAAAAAGGTTCTCTCATGTTCTCCCTCCAATTCTTGCATTTTTTTCTCCGATCCCAGTATATTTTGTAGTTCCCAATTCAATCCCATATCAGAATCAATCCCTGTCATATAAAAACTCTTCGGGTAAAACTACATGAAAGTGTTCTGCCAAGTCCCGAAAATCCTGCGGAGTGATCGTCTGCTGTATCTTTCGCTGGGTCGAGAACACCTTTATCAGTATCTCTGCAGATTTTTCTGCCGTATGCATCAATCCAAATGCCTCATCGAAAGTGGATCCAGCACAAAAAGTGCCATGATGCGCCCAGATGACAATATCGAATTTTTCCATCAGTTTAGAGGATTCCACGCCGATGCTCCTCCCGCCCGGTACCATCCAAGGTACAATCCCTACTCCATCTGGGAAAACAACTGCGCATTCCGTTGACATCTCCCACAGATACCTTGTAATCACTCTTGAGTCTAGGGGTAACACAAAAGTCAATGCGATGATATTTGTGGTATGGGCATGATAGATCACTCTATTTCTTCCTGAACTCACCCGCTTCTTTACCTCGTGATTCAGCAAATGGGTTGGCAATTCACTCGTCGGTCTCGCGCCATTTAGTAGACCCCAACAGATTCGGTAGCGCTCTCCCGCCTCATCGACTTGAATGATGCCACAGTTTTCCTCGGGTTGGATGGAGATATTTCTGAAAAATTTCCCACTACCTGTAATGAGAAAATACTCGTTTTTAAGGTCAGGAACAGATGCATCAATCTCTAACCATTCACTCTTCGGTAAGAGCTGATCCCGTATTTCGTCCACATCGTCCGGGCTCAATCGATAGCTCAGATTGCCCCCATTTCTCTCATGCCACCCCAGACCCACACCATCCTCAGTCACGTTGAGAAAGTCAGCAAAAAATTTTGTCTTCATTATATCCATTCGTCTTCTGCCTTTCGATCCTTCGTCACTTCTTCTTCATATTTCTCGATCTCTGGATACCAATTGAGGGTTGGCACTCCACTTCGTTGGCAGAACTCTTGCCATACGATCCCAAATGGATAGGTCTTTAATTCTTCTTGCAAAGCCAAGAGCTTCGATAGATTCCGCGCGTCTTGTAGTGCTCTCATCTGATCATGGGGTTGTAATAGTGCAATTAGAAGGGCCTTTTGAACATTTCGCATCCCAATAACCCAGGCTGCCACTCGATTGACGCTCGCATCAAAAAAGTCCGTTCCCAATAGGAAATGTTCTTCTCCATGCACAATAATCTCTTGGGCAAGCCCGAGTATCTCATCGTCCAATCTCACAACATGATCACTATCCCATCGTACTGGACGTGTCATATGCAGTGCCACTTTGTCAAAGAAGAGCAGCGTGGAAGAGATCTTGTCTGCAACGACTTCCGTCGGGTGAAAATGTCCATTATCCAGTAAATAGATGATCCCATTTTGGGCAGCATAATTCAGGTAAAACTCATGGGAACCAACTGTATAGCTCTCTAGTCCTATCCCAAAGACCTTTGATTCCACCGTCAGATTCACAAGGGATCGATCGTAATCCGCAGCTAAAATCTGATCTAGGGAGTCCTTCAGTCTCCTTCTGGGACCAAATCGATCCGCCGGAATATCTTTGAATCCATCGGGAATCCAGATATTTAAAGTGACAGGATCTCGTTGACGATGGGCAATATGTTCTGATATCTTCAAGCATGCCTTCACATGGGCAATCCAAAAATCTCGTACTTTAGTTTGCTCACTCGACAGGGTCCCATCCTTAGAAAGGGGATGAGAAAAACAGGTCGCATTGAAGTCGAGGCAGATCCCACGCTCCAGTGCAAAATCGATCCATTTATCAAAATGCTCTGGCCTGATTTGATCTCGGTCGATTTTTGACTCCCCAAAAAAGCCATAGCTCGCGTGCAGGTTCAGGCGATGCTTGCCAGGTATCAACGAAAATGCCTTGTCAATATCCATCATCAATTCCTCGCCATTCCGCGCCCTACCAGGATAATCTCCAGTTGCCTGTATTCCCCCTGAAACCGGACCTGCAAGGTTTTCAAAGCCTTGAATATCATCCCCCTGCCAACAATGCATGGAGATTGGTATCGCAGATAATCGAGTCATGGCTTTTTCAACGTCTACTCCAATCTCGGCATACTGCTGTTTTGCATGTTCAAAGACCTGATTCATCTATTTTCTCCTTTGTATACTTTTATCTCAAATGACTTTGCGATCAACTTCCGAAACTCCAGAGTATCCTTTAACTCTCCAGAGGCAATCATTTGCACGCCTAGGTTACCGAGGGCCGTCGCTTCAACCGGTCCTGCAAATATCGTACATTTCGTCTTATCGGCAGTTAATTGATTCAAGAGCTCAGCCTGGGCTCCGCCCCCGACAATATATATCTTTTCGTATTTTAACTGAGTAATGGACTCCAATTCTCGAAGGGTTTTAGCATAGGAGAGCGCCAGAGAGTGATAGATGATATAGGCCAATTCCCCTACTGTGGCCGGCTTCCTCTGATCCGTCTCATCTAGATAGGACAGGATTTCTGCAATCATAGACTCCGGAGCAAAATACCTTGCATCCGAGCAATCAATAACACTTTCGATGGAACTCTCCATGGCCAGCTTAGCCAATTGATCAAATCCATAGTCGGTTTTATCTCGCTCCTCGAGTTCCCTTCGAATAGATTGAAGAAGCCACATGCCCATGATGTTTTTTAAAAAACAGATTCGATTTCCATAGCCGCCTTCATTCGTAAAATTTAATCGAAATGCCTCTTCCGTCACAATGGGAGTCTTCGTCTCTGTTCCAAACAAAGACCAGGTCCCAGAGCTAATATATACATCGTTTTCATCTAAACTCGGCACAGCCATGATCGCAGAAGCCGTATCATGTGTAGCTGGCAACACTACTTGTGCACTGTAGCCAATCCTCTCGACAATCTCGTCCTGCAATGGCCCCAGAATCGTGCCCGGTTGGGAAATCTCGCCAAATAATCGCCTCGGAATACCCAGTTCTTCCAACAGCAGATCGTCCCAAGTATTCTCCGCGATCGACACGATACCCGTCGAGGTGGCATTGGTGTATTCCACAGATTGAATGCCCGTAAGCAGATAGTTGAAATAATCGGGTACCATCAAAAAGGCTTCGGCGTCATCCAAGGCCGTCTCAAAGTCTCTTTTCGCCGCGATCAGTTGATAGATCGAGTTAAAGATCTGCTTCTGTATACCCGTCCTCTGGTACAGCTCTCGATAGCTGATCCTCCGGTTCACGGCCTCATCCAGACCCTTCGTGCGATTGTCTCGATAGGAGATCATCGGCGTAGTGAGCCCATCTTCCCCATCCAATAACACAAAATCAACTGCCCATGTGTCTATTCCAATATATGAGGGAACCTTACCCATGGTTTTCGCTTTTCTCAAGCCCTCAAGGATCTCGTCAAAGAGAACAGAATAATCCCAACAGAGGTATCCGTCCTCTTGATGCAGTTTGTTCTCAAAGCGGTGGATTTCTTCAATCTGAATCTCGCCATTCTCTATAGACCCAAGAATATGACGACCACTTGACGCTCCGATATCGATTGCAAGATAATAATTACTCATGATGACTCCTCATATACCTTATCTGTAATCCTTTCAAGCTATAACTATGAATAGATCAAATACGATTTCCCCATCCATTAATGAATAGAATTTACTTAAATACCATATAGATTATAACATGTTAAACTTAATATGATAACCATATCAAAAACAATGCCTATTTGTAGCTATTTTTATCAAAAACGAACCAAAATCATTCAAAAATATTCACCATCCGAATATTCGGCAATTCTTGTCCCCTTTTCATGATATAATAGTAAAAAATTTGATTAATCGGAGTTGTACGATGATACCCCAAAATAGGCTTGATGAGATAAAAAAATTGATGTCCATCCATAGAACGGTTACCACAAAAGATCTATGTGAAAAGCTCTATAGCAGCCCTTCTACGATACGCAGGGATTTGATCGAACTGGAGAATGCTGGCATTGTTCGGCGCATACATGGTGGGGCGACTCTGATCGCAAATACCACGACGGATTTCTCCTATGCCATCAGAGCTGCTAGCCAGAAAGCGGAAAAGGAATACATTACGAAGATCGCTTCAAACTACTTACGGGACGATATGAGTTTGTTTATCGACACCTCTACGACTGCCAGCTATATCTTGCCCTATTTTGAACAATTTGCAAATATCACGATCATCACCCACTGCATAGAAATTGCTTATCATTTAAAGAATTCGTCATCGGCCAAGGTCTTTGTCGCAGGTGGGCAGATCAAACGATTCTCTTCAGCCATCATCGGAGAACAGACTTTTGACTATCTGAGCAATTTCCGAGCTGATCTGTCGATTATCTCTTGTAAATGTCTCGATACTGCTGGGTTTTATGAAGCTGATTACACCATCGCAAATCTTAAGAGACTAATGGTCCAACAGGCGACAAAGAGCATTCTCCTCTGTGATTCGACAAAATTTGATACGAGTTCAACCTATAGCGTCTCCGACTTTGTAAATATCGATGCGATTATCACGGATAAAAAGCCTGATGATTCCTATTTTTCTGCATTGTCGAATACCTCCATTCTCTGGCGATAGCCCCCCCTTGCTCTATGGATTTCTGCCTACATCTTCCTTTAAAAAGTAAAAATCCAGCGCTGCCATAATAGGCAGCGCTGGTATCGCCAACCCCTGATTACAATGCCATGGGTGATAAGAGTGGTGATATGGGATTAGTCGTCGTCTCCATCATCGTCGTCATCGTCCCAAT
>JAUNUQ010000030.1 GCA_030538075.1 Tissierellia bacterium | reverse complement strand
TATTTAGAAATTAGAGGTTTCTTTATATTTTAATGACGGAGAAGTCATATCACCTTTCATGAGATACAAATAATAACTTTATGGCTAGATTTTTTTCGAACACTAGTTATACTGGTCACATTCTATACATAAATTATTTAAGGTGGTAGCCTTTTTCTGTTCTGCTCGTTACTATTGCTCCTCTTTTTATACGATTAGTGTAAAAAGCAATTGCCTGCCAATTCGAGCTTAATAGAGTATCAACGAAGGCAGATTGGATTGATAACAATAGATAATCGGCTGTAGTTTTTTTGGCGCGGATATTGCAGTATTAGAGCACAACTCAACTAGAAAGGAGGAAGTGAGGTAGTTTATTTATTAATTAGGAGGTGAAATACTTTAGTTGTGAGTATCATTATTATTAGTAAAAATACTTATTATTAAAAATTAAAGGGGGGTTAACAGAATTGTCCGAGAATATTGATGCTAAAAGAGATGGAGATCTTAATGAATTAATTGATCCTAAAGTTTCAATCAGAGGATACATAGCATTGTTACTGGGGATCTTAATCTTTTCAGGTCTATTGAAAGATGCAGGAGTTTTTTCGTTTTTAGATTACGGAACACTGTTAGGGAAATTTGGAAAAATTGGTGAAATTGAGTCCATCAGAGGGACAGGTGGTGTAGGTGCTAGAGAAGGTATGCTTTTCGCCTTTACTGTAATGCCGGCACTTGCTTTGGCGATTGGCCTAATATCAGTTATTGAAGGCCAAGGAGGGCTTAATGCAGCGCAAAAACTTCTAACCCCATTATTAAGACCGTTGTTAGGTGTTCCTGGTTGGACAGGTCTATCTTTAATAGCTAATCTACAACAGACCGATTCAGGATCCGCACTTGCGAGGGATATTTTTGACAGAAATTTATTAACTGAAAGTGAAAAGGTCATCTATATATCATTTCTTTTCTCAAATCCAGGTATGATTGCTGTCTATTTTTCTGTAGCCGTTATGTTCTTCGATATTTTCCCTCCAGAAATCCCTGTGGTCCTTCCTCTCTTAATGAGTTTTCTTGGGAAAATATTGGGAGCAAATGTTATGAGAGCTTATATTAAATTTGTAAAGGGAGGTAGAGCTTGATGTCTGATAAACCTACAGGGAAAATTTATGATGATTTTCTAAGTGGTGCCAAAAGAGGAGTAATGACTAACTTATATATACAAATTCCCAACTTTGTAATGGCATATGTATTGATACAAGTCTTTAACATATTGGGATTGTTAGACATACTTGAAAAAGTTCTTGGACCAGTTATGGGAATTTTCGGGATGCCCGGCGCAGGTGCTATACCTCTTGTGGTAACAATCTTGTCAAGTTCTGGAGCTATGGGCTCAGCGGCAGCTCTCTATGGTCAGAATCTTTTAGAACCTACACATATTGTTATTTTGATACCGATGATTTTATTGATCGGTAGCCAGTTGCAAATGATGGGCAGAGTTTTAGCTGTTGTTGATGCGCCTAGAAAGTATTATCCACATTTTTTTATAATAAATTGGATTAATGCTATTGTGATTGGGCTTCTTATGAGGCTGATTATAAATATTTTGGTAAAATAAATATTACCAATAGTTTTATTACTCTACAGTTTCCGCACAAATTCTTAGTTCAAAAAAATAAATAAAAAAGAGGAGATTTACACAAATGTATAAAAATATAGCAACTAAAGTTATTTTGAACGGCAATGTTTTAACAATGGCTGATGATATGCCTAAGGCAGAAGCAGTCGCAATAAATGGAACAAAGATCATAGCAGTAGGTAGTAACGAGGAGATAAAGAATTATATTAGCCCTGAAACCGAAGTACTTGATGTTGATGGGCGTGTCGTAATACCCGGATTAGCTGATATACATGTTCATGTGGCTATGGATGCGGCAAACGTAGGATCTGTGGAAATAAGAGATTTTTATGATCCTTCGGTTACATCAGTAAAGGTTATTTTAGATAGAATAAAGGAAAGAGCTGATAAAACGCCTGCTGGTGAATGGATTCATGCACATGGTGCTCCTATGCAAGATGGAAGGTTAGAGGAAAGAAGATTCCCTACAAAAGAAGAACTCGATGAAGTTGCGCCTAATAATCCCTGTTATGCTTCCTTTGGAGCACACATAGCAATTGCAAATAGTTGTCTTCTAAAAACTCTCGGAATAACAAGGGATACACCTAACCCACACGCAGGCTTGATAGTACGTGACGAGGCAGGAGAGCCTACCGGTGAATTTCAAGAAAGACCAGCGATGCGTATACTGGAATTAGCAGATGAATCTAAGCCTAAAAACATAGAAGATGGGATTGAGAAACTTCTTTATGAAGTTGCCTCTAGGGGAACTACTGTTGTTCATGAGAACATATATGGCCCAGATGAGGTCTTAGCGTATCAAAACCTTTGTGATCAAGGGAGATTACCTGTCAGAGTCCATCTGAAATTAAGAGTTATTGAATCAGATTTAGACTTAAATTCTTTCCTAGAAGTTGGTATAAGACAAAAGTTTGGAAACGACATGCTGAAAATCGGTGGGGTTAAGATGAGCATAGATGGCGGCTTCACAGGTCGTCAAGGCGCTTTTAAAGGTATGAATGGGTTGATAAGAATAAGCCAAGAAAGATTAAATGATGCAGTCGAAAAGTGCCATTTAAAAGGTATAAGATGTCACATCCATGCAATAGGGGATGAAGCAGTAGATATGGCTTTAACTGCTCTTGAGAAAGCGCAAGAAAAGCTATTCTTACCGGATATCAGACACAGGATAGAACATGCGGGAAATTGGTTATTCACTAAAGACCTTAGAGATAGAGCGAAAAAGATTGGCGTCATTCCGGTTTCTAATCCATGTTTTTTATATTTTGTTGGAGATTCCGCAGATGACTATATCGGTAAAGAAAGAAACGAACATTGCTATTGCTTGAGAACACTTAAAGATGAAGGTTTCACAATTGCTTTTGGATCTGATGCGACAGTGTATTATCCGGTAGATGTTATTAGGGATATCGCTGCTGCTGTTACAAGGAAGTCTATCGGTGGTAATATATACTCGCCTGAAGAAGCTATTACATTTCATGAAGGACTCGTTGCTCAAACCAAAGAAGCTGCATGGGTCGGATTTGAGGAGAATTTAGCTGGAACTTTGGAGCCTGGAAAGATTGCTGACATATGTGTTCTTGATAAAGATCCCGACCAGTGTACTCCCGATGAATTATTTACACTACCTGTAAAATATACCATTTGCGCTGGGAAGATAACACACAAAGCTTAATCCAATGATTTTTTTGTAAGTGCAGGAAATAAATGTCACACTCTAAATGAAAGCACAGTTCTAGATTTCTACTTTTATGGAACTCATGTCTTTGGGGAGTTTGTAACTAGAGATACAATTTGCTTTATACTAATGACTATAACCAAAGGGTAAGAGGTTACATCAGATTAATTGTGTAATCTTGCTTGTGAATTATCCAATTATACCCTTTGGTTATATTTATAGTAACTCAAGATGGATAATAACGATTGATAGATTAATAGATAATTTAAGCTATTCTTTATAGAAAGGACTGAAATAAATGAATTTTCTATCGAAACCAAAAATAAAAATTCCTGACACATATATACTGGTTGTATTTTTCATTGCTATATCTGCAATTTTGACTTTTGTTATCCCTGCTGGTGAATTTAATCGAATCAATAACCCGGAAACAGGATTGACACTGGCTGATCCTACAAGCTATCATCAAGTTCAACAGAATCCGGTCTCTATTGAACAGATGCTGTTGGCAATTCCTATAGGCATGAATAAAAGTGCCAGCCTCATCAATTTAATTTTACTTGTAAGTGGATTCCTTCAGATTGTTAATGATACTGGTGCAGTCGACAGATTAATTCGTTTTATACTTCAAAAACTAAAAAATAAATCGATTTTAATATTGCCGATTATTATAGTAATGATGTCAGTATTGGGTGCTATAGGAGCTTTAGCCCATAGCGTTGTTGCATTTGTTCCCTTGGGTCTGATTATTTGTTCTAAACTTAGATTGGATCCTTTGGTTGCAGTTGCAATTACGTTTGCTGCTACGTATACTGGTTTTGGAGCATCTCCAATTGTTCCAGTCACTGTTCAACTTGCACAAAAAATTGCTGAAGTGCCGATTCTATCAGGACTTGGAATCCGTGTCTTTATGACCGTAGCTACAACGCTTATTCTATCGTTATACACAACTTTATATGCAATTCGTATACAGAGAAATCCTGAAAAAAGCATATTTGTTTTCCAAGAGAATCTTATACAAATGGATTCAGATAGTAGCTTTGCGGATGATTTAAAAATACAAGATATTCTTATCGTAGTTTCTCTATTTTCAGGATTTGGTATTTATTCATTTGGTACCTTAAAGTTTGGATGGGGTACTGAGTATATGAGCGGCATCATGTTTGCAATCGCAATAATATCTTCTATTATTGCAAAAATTAGTCCTGACAATATGGTAAAGTCCTTTATTTCTGGGTGTAAAGGCGTAATTTATGCTTGTTTAATCACAGGTTTTGCTAGTGGTATTACCTATATTTTGAATGAAGGAAGGATTATAGATACAATAATTTATTTTTTATCTATGCCTCTTAAATTTGCAGGCGCATTACTTTCTAGCTACCTAATGCTTTTTATTAATATAATAATTAATTTCTTTATTCCTGCTGGCTCAGGACAGGCAGCAGTAGTTATGCCAATATTGGCCCCCGTATCAGATATTGTTGGTATGAATCGTCAAGTTGCAGTATATGCCTTTCAATGGGGAGATTTGTTATCAAATCTTTTTAATCCAACTTCTGGTACAACTATGGCGTGTTTGGCACTTGCTGGAGTACCTTTTAACAAATGGCTGAAGTACATACTACCTCTTTGTGGATTGTATTTAGTAGTTATACTTATTACATTATTGTATATAATAAGTATAGGGGCATAAAAGCGTTATCATACCTGTATTCCAGGCAGTCTTTAGTCGAGTCTATTATGACGTGGACCACCATAAAAGTAACAGTGAGTCCTTAGAGAGCTGCTAAGTGGGTAATCGTTTCGCCAAGTCCCTTACAAAAAGTGGAGACAGTGGACTAGCTAAAATGGGTGCAGAAAAGTTCGTTGCTACCTATGCGACCTTGCGAGTAGAGACTCTTGCTGGCAGATCCCACATCTTCTTCTGCCAGTTCCTCATGGAATAGATCCTAGATCGATTCTATCAGGGGGACGAGAGTCTCGGGAGCTTGTGAGAGAAACAATTCTTTGACTATGTTGGCATCTAGTGTAAAATTGAGTTAGAGATTCTTATCTCCGCGTGATTAAGCTTTCTATCGACTCCATGTAACAGGAAAAAGAGAAATGGTTCACATTTGTCGAGCAAGAGGCCATTTCTTAATTTGCACTAGAATAGTGGGTTTATTTAATTTGCAAGCAGTTGATAAATAATACAATACCTGCAAATATGGATAGGGCTGTTAATATTGGTTCATGTGTAAACCAAGGATTCCACAGCCCTGCCCTTTTGGAGACATATGATTGTTTCTTTTACAATACAGAAAAGCAAATAGTTGAAGAAGGAGTTTTTGAAATGAATGAAAAATTAAACGAACCGTTAACTCCTATTATTGATTCCTTCAAAGCATTATTTAATAAAGAAATTATTGAAATTACGAACAAAGAAATAGATGTAATCCTTCAAAAATTTGAAGATCAAGGGGATTTCGTGATCAGTCATGAAGATTATCTCGATCTTTTATTATCCCGAAAGGTATTAAAGGATATATTAGACTCTTTTCCTCGAGGCATTATGCTGGTGGACATTAATGGAGTTATTATTTATGTTAATTCGGTGTATCTTAATGTATTAGACTTAAAGATTGAAGATAGGATCGGGAAGAATATCTTTGATATTTTACCCGATGGCAGTATCGTAAAAGCTCTAACGAATAGGAAGTCTGTTACAGACTTTATGGATTCCCCAATAGGAACCTCAGTAGAACTTATTTCTAATGCTTTCCCAATTATTTACAGAGATAAAATTATTGGTGCTTTTGGTGTTATGAATGACATTCAGTCACAGATTAAATTAACGGAGCTGCTAAAAAACAGCACCCGTTTGGTGAAAAACTTATCTGAAAAAGTCGTTCAGATTTCAACATCAAACTATAGTTTTGAAGATATCATAGCAAATAGCCCGAAAATGCAAAATGTTATAGAAAGGTGTAAGGTCCCCGCTAAGAGCAACTCTATCATACTGATACAAGGTGAAACTGGTACAGGAAAAGAATTACTTGCACATTCAATTCATAGTGCTAGTGAACGTCCTCAGGAACCGTTTATTACAGTTAATTGTTCTGCAATACCTAAAGACCTGCTGGAAAGTGAGTTCTTTGGATATGAAAAAGGGGCATTTACAGGTGCATATAAAAGAAAATTAGGCAAATTTGAACTTGCAAATAAAGGGACCTTGTTCTTAGATGAAATTGGAGAATTGAATTTAGAATTACAGCCTAAGCTTCTGAGAGCTATTCAGGAAAAAGAGATTCAAAGAGTAGGCGGTGAAGAGAGAATCACGATAGATGTTAGAATAATAAGTGCTACTAATAGGAATCTTGAAGAGATGGTTAAAAAAGGCGAATTTCGAATGGATTTATATTATAGGCTTAATGTATGGAAAGTCATTATACCTCCGCTTAGAGAACGAAAAGAAGATATCGAAGTATTAGCTAATTATTTACTAAAAAAAATTTGTAGAAGATTAGGTAGGAATAATCTTAAAATTTCTTATGATGCAATGATCATTTTCTATAGATATGAATGGCCTGGTAATGTAAGAGAATTAGAAAATGTAATAGAAAGAGCAGTTATAGGCTTAAATTCCAGAAAAACTATAGAGGTACAGGATATTGAATATTTACTAATGAAGGACAACTTGCTTTATGAAAAGGGCTCTGTTCCTCATAAATTGATGACAATTATGCCACTGGCAATGATTGAGATGAACATTATTAAAATTGCACTTGAAAAATATGGGGACTCCTATGAAGCTAAAAAAATAATTGCTAGGGAATTAGGAATATCCTTAGCGACATTATATAATAAGATAAATAAATATAATATTTGGTAGAGTGGGAAAAGTTTTGTTTTCCCGGTGAAATCAGCATTTCGTCCCAAAGGGATTGCTTTTCATCAGCCAAGAATCCCCACGGCATTTAGCATTGAAACTTCCATTCGGCTTACAGGCAACATCTGTGCAATCGCAATGATTCATAAGATCCAGTGACTTTCTACGGACCCTCAGCTTCTGGTTGGCGTGCAGTTCCATTCCAAGGCTTACCGGATTGGATTTCCTATTTTCATTGCTTGGCGCCACTGCGGGGCAGAGCCATCATCTGCCCAATATTCATCCAGCTCCAAAATCCTATTATTATGGATGCGTAGGAAGCTCACTACATGAAAGGACGAACTGTTATCCGCAGGGTAGACTCTAACAACGGTAATGATTCGATCATCTATGGTTTCGATGCGCTCGATGCTTCCATTCCAATCACCAGGATATTCGCAATTGGCTCGGACATATTCATCCACTGTGAAGAGTTCGTTCGTACAATGCCACCGAATAGATGCGTAATTATGAAAATACTTCGGTAGATTTATTTTATCTTGTGATAACACAGCTTTCCAAAAGGCACGAATATCCATTTACATCACTCCCTGTCTGGTAATTCCGGAAATAGATTCATCACTCAGTGAATTTTCTCGCATTCCCTACACTTCCAACTCCTGTTGTTTTTTTAGTTATCTTATGAAAGCTATCGAATATGACAGCGAGGGAAGGGTAGGGCATAGGTTTTCAGTCCAGAGACTCTATATGTATTCTAACCAAATCTGGATTGTTTATTCAAGTAGCGTCTTAGATGTATCTGTTCCTTCATCAAGAATTGTGCAATTACCGCTATGATCAACTGTTATTTTGTAGCCGTAAAACAAATCATGAATCCCGTTATTTAGCTTATAGTGAATTACATAATGGGGCTTATCGGCTGTCACGAATCCATAGGCCGCTTCCACAACTACATAGTCTGAATTAAATGGTTTAATGTATTCATCGATCTGCTCATCTGCAAACTCTTTTACAATAAAACTGTTGTCATACAGTATTTGAAAAGCAGTTGATTCATCGACTTCTTTTTGACTTTTGCCATTCTCTTGATCGCAACCACTCAATATGATTAGCACAAAAGTGAATCCCAAAATGATAAATAGCCGAATGCCCTCTTTAAATTTCATGTACACCTCCGCAAATTTCAATATATCCATATCAAATGATAAATCATCGATGAATGTAAATTCTGCTCAGTTTTGATTCACCATTTCCTTGCGCCATGCAAAAGAACTCCCAACCATATCTCTCATAGAAGCTGGTATGGTCAGTTATTAGATAGAGTGGGGATATCCCCCTGTCTCTGTTGTCCTCAACAACATAATCTAACATTCTGCCAGCAATACCCCTCCCGCGATACTCCTCTTCCGTATACACTGCGCAAATATTTGGAGACAGATCCCATCGATCATGGAAATCATTTGCGATTTCGCCCATTCCTGCGATGATCACATCTCCATCCAGGCATAAATACCATTCTTGAATCTCATCTCCAGCCAGAGACGCATCCATACTTTGAAGATAAGAGGCTACGGGAACACCCCATTTCTCATGAAACCAATTGGCTGCCTCTTCTTTTATCCCAGGGAAGTCCTTCAATTTTATAATCCTATATTCAAACATAGTATCCCCCTAAGAATTGAGTTGCATATCAGTATTTGTACTTTGAACAGCCCGATAACCAATGTCCCTCTATTAGCTTAAACCTCTTTTTGATTAGAAAGTGTAATCTCTTGAAAAAACTAGATACCATTTTAAACTCAGAGGTATAAATATAGTAGATATTCATAATGCATGGGTGTTGTTACAAGGCATACAGGTGAACAAAAGGGGTTTCTATTGATGGCGATAGCTACTACTAGAAACAAAGAAACCCGCAAACCATGAGGCGAGCGGGTTTCGAGGAATATGGCGGAGACGGTGGGATTCGAACCCACGTGCCCGTGAAGGCCAACGCATTTCGAGTGCGCCCCGTTATGACCGCTTCGATACGTCTCCAGATCTGACCCAGATTGAACTGGGCTGTGTTCAAATATTATATCAGAGATTGGGATCTTTTCAAGGGAAACTGATCTGTCCATTGGGGGATGGCTCGGGCGAGTAAGGTGCAAGCATCTCGTGAAAACGCTGTATTTTATGGGTTTTGACGGTTGCTACCCTTGCCCCGGGAACGGGGATCAGGTATAATCAATTTGGAGAATATTTGTATATTGGAGGTTTTGATGAAAGAGAAAATTGAGAAATTGCTGCATGTAGTTAAAGTGCATTGTATAACGAACTATATCACTGCTAAGGAAGTGGCCAATGCCATCTATGCTCTGGGTGCGATGCCGATGTTGGCGGATGATCCGGATGAAGTGAAGGACATGACGGCGCAAGCGGATGCGCTTATGATCAATATTGGAACTTTAAATGCCCGTACCATCCGCTCCATGCTAAAGGCGGGACTCTATGCCAATGCTTTAGAAAAGAAGACGATCTTTGCTCCGGTGGGGGCTGGGAGGTCGGATCTCAGGCTACGCACCTGTGAGGATCTATTGTCCCATGTGGATTTTGATATTATCGTCGGAAAGCCGGAAGAGCTCGTTGCGATTCTATCCGGGAAAAGAGAAGGGGAAGAAAAAGTTCCCGCGACGGACGAAGAGCTAGAGCAATTGGCCAAGGCGGTATCTGAGGAGCATGGTTGTGTGAGCGTGCTCTTGGGAGAGCGGATCATCGTCAGTGATTCCAAAGACGTCTATCGAGGCGAAACTCTAAATCCAGGTCTGGCCTGCTGTGTATCCATTCCATGCATCTTAGCTGGGATGGTCAGTGCCTATGTAGGTGCGGATCCGGACAGTGGGATGGCCGCATCCATTACGGCAGTAAAAGCCCTCTATGAGGCATCCGAGCTGGCTGTCCATCGATCCAAGTCCTTGGGACTGGGCACTGGGTTTCTGGATAATCTGCTCTTGAGCGCTGTCGATGAGATGGAAATGACGGTTGGTATTAGCCAAGTTCCACCCCTGTTCCAAGAGCTGAAAGCGGAGAAAATATGAAGGGAATACTATTTGACTTAGATGGCACCCTGATTGATTCGATGGGGGTTTGGCAAGGTCTGGACCAAAAATATGTGGAGTCCAAGGGCCATGTCTTTGATCCGAGGACGACGGAGGAACTCAAAGCAGTCAGTCTGGAGATGGCCCCTGCGTATTTCAACAAAATCTACGACATGGGCGCCACCTTGGAGGATATGCTGGAATTTATGTACGGGACCTTGGAGGTCTATTACCGAGAGAAATTCGTATTAAAAGAGGGGGTGCAAAAGCGCCTAGAGGAACTTCGCGCCGCCGGGTACCGGATGTGCATCACCACGGCAACAGAGAGCCCCTTGACGAATTTATTAGTCGGTCGATTGGGCTTGGATGACTTTATGGAATTCGTATTGACACCGGACCGAGCCGAGACACAGAAAAATGACCCCGCCTTTTTGCGGATGGCCATGGAGAAGTTGGGCCTCACCCCTGAGAATACCTATGTATTTGACGACGCCCTCTACGCCCTTGAAATTGCAAAGGATCTGGGGATGAACACCGTCGGGATATACGACGCCACTTCGGGTGCAGACGATGAGCATATCCGCGCAATCGCCGATCACTATATCGTGAGCTTTGCAGATTTTGACATCAGACAATTGCCCCATACGGAAATGCCCGAATGACCGAGGAAGTACGCAAAAAGCCGTCTAGTCTTTGGACTCTATTCACCACTTTTTTTCGAATTGGTCTGTTCACCTTTGGCGGAGGCATGACCATGCTGCCCCTATTGGAACGAGAAGTCGTGGACAACCACCACTGGGCAACGGAAGAAGAGCTCATCGACTACTATTCCATCGGTCAGATGACGCCGGGGATCATCGCCATCAATGTCTCCACCATCATCGGTTACAATGAGCGGGGAGTCCTCGGCGCAGTCCTCTGCGCGATCGCCTTCTTGACGCCGGCATTTGCCATCATCGGCGCCTTGGCCACCGTGATCCTCGCCAATGCAGAGGTGCCCATTGTCAAGCACGCCTTTGCAGGTGTGCGCATCGCAGTCTGTGCCCTGATGGGGCGCACCATACACAAGATGATTCAGCGGGGAGTGGTGGATAAACTCACCCTCCTCATTTTCATACTGGCATTTGTGATGATCGGCCTTCTATCTATCTCGCCGATCCCGGTGACGATCTTGGCAGCTGCCTGCGGTGTGCTGGCCGGGAGGATGAAGCTATGATCTACTGGGAACTCTTTGTAGAATTCTTCAAAACTGGCCTCTTTGCCATCGGCGGCGGACCTGCCACCATCCCCTTTTTAAAGCTGATGTCCGCTGAAAAGGGATGGTTTTCACAAAGTGACCTATTGGACATGATCGCCATCTCCGAATCCACACCCGGGGCCTTAGGCACCAATATGGCCACCTATGTGGGGATCAAAGTGGCGGGCATACCCGGCGGACTCGTCGCCGTGACCGCCTTAGCGTTGCCGTCCGTACTGGTCATCTTGATCATCATCCAAGCCGTCAACAAATACCGAAACAGTCCCCTGATGCGGGACGCTTTTTACGGCATCCGCCCCTCGACGGCGGGGCTAGTAGGGGGAGCGCTACTGGATCTATATCTTGTCACCCTATTTCGCATACCGGCTGTTGGCGTTGAGCCTGGTCCCTTCGCCTTTCTGCGAACGGGGTCCATCCTGCTCTTTGCGGCCTTGTACCTGATCCACTGGAAAAAGCCAAAGCTCCATCCCATCGCCATCATCGTCATGGGAGCTCTGTGCGGAGTGGTGTTTAGCTTATAGCCTAACGGACTCGATCCCATTTCTCTCGAGCAGCAAAATCGCATAATCGTCGATTCGATAGCCCTCATGGTAGTAGATCTTGGAGATCCCCGCCTGTATGAGGGCTTTTGTGCAATTTAGACAGGGGAAATGGGTCACATAACAGGTACAGTCTTTGACCGAGATGCCCTCCTTGGCGCAGTAGAGCAGCGCGTTCATCTCCGCATGCATCGTCGCGATGCAGTGGCCGTCCCGAATCGTGTGACCCACCTCGTCGCAGTGGGGGTTTCCGGAAATGGACCCATTGTATCCAGTCGAGACAATCCGATTGTCCCGGTTGACTAACACACAGCCCACATAGGCCCGGTCACAGGTCCCGCGAGTGGCCACCGTATGGGCCAATTCCATAAAATACTCTTCCCAGGATTTTCTCATGATTTCACCTCTTTCAACAGTATGTAAAAGGATTATATCACAATAGAAAAAGCCTGGGAAAGGTGATAGAATAAGAGCGAAAAGGGGGAAGGAAAATGTGGGGATTGGCATTAGAGGGGGGAGGCGCTAAAGGGGCCTTTCAGATCGGAGCCTATAAGGCATTAAGGGAAAATGGATATGAATTCGGTGGCATCACCGGCACTTCCATCGGCTCGCTCAACGCGGCCATGCTCGTACAGGGAGACTACGACAAGTTGGTCGAGATCTGGGAGGATTTGGACCCTGAGGCCATCTTCGGAAAAGGGGTGCAAAGCGCCCTGATGGAACAGGCATTTTCCTTGGACTCCATCAGCAACTACACCGGTGAACTCAAAGACCTGGTACTACAAGGCGGCATCGACGTCGGTCCCATCAACGAATACCTGTCCAAATACATAGATGAACAGCGGGTGCGTGATTCGCATATGGACTTCGGATTGGTCACTTATAATCTGACTGAGCGCAAGGCGGAAAAGCTGTTCATAGAGGACATTCCCAAGGGTGCTCTGATCGGTTATCTCCTGGCCTCCTCCTATCTGCCCGTATTTAAACCCACCCAGATCGGTGGAAAATATTTTTTGGATGGCGGCTTTGTCGACAAACTCCCCTTTCGGATGTTAATCGACAAAGGCTATAAAAAGCTCGTATTGATCCGAATCGGAGGCTTTGGATTTGGTGGTAAAGCCACGGGAGAAGACATTGAATTTCTGGAGATCAACCCGAGGCGAGACCTGGGCAATGTCCTAGACTTCAACCGGGAAAACAGCAGGCGGCTCATACAGATGGGTTATATGGACACCTTGGTCACTCTGGGCGTCTGCTACGGACACAATTACACCCTAAGGGGAGAGCCGAAGACCATAGCGGAGCAACTCTTTGACTTAAAGGACCCAGCCATCGGAAAGATCTGTGAGATCTTGGGCCTGCCCGCTCTTCATGGGAAGGATCGCCTCTATATGTATGGTTTGCCAAAACTGGCAGAATTCCTTGGACTTAAAGACAAGCCCGATTCGGGACAGATCGCCGTGGAGATGTTGGAGGTTGGTATGGAATTGATGAATATGGACTCTCTTAAGATCTATCCTGTAGAGGAGGCGCTCAATCAGGTCTTAGATGCATATGCCAGCTCGAATGGAAAAAGCGTAGAGAATACCTCCCAGCCCTTTCAAAGAATTCTCAACCTCATTTCCAAGAGGGACCAACTGGATCAGATCTGTGAAATCCTCTTTAAAAAGGGATCCTCTGCTCCCGAAAAGATATCCCAGTAAAGCGCTTGACATTTACTTTAGCACCCTATATAATCATAACATATGAAATGGCTGGGAAGGGAAGAGTACACCCGCAGTAAGCCCTACAGAGAGGCTCCGAATGGTGAGAGGAGCTGGTGAGCAAAGGTGGAATATGGTCCCTGAGCTGCTTCGCCGAATTTTTTAAGCGGAGCCGGACGTGCACGTTATAGCACTAGAGTATGATTGTACTCGAAGAGGTCATGGTCGTGAGGCCATGACGAAAAAAGGTGGTATCACGAAAGTAGGCTTTCGTCCTTGTTTGGACGAGAGCTTTTTTTATTTTAAAGGAGGATATGATGAAAGAGTATTCAGTAGAGACAAAATGTGTACAAGCGGGCTATGACCCGAAAAACGGAGAGCCGAGGATCACGCCCATCGTGCAGTCTACCGCCTATAAATACGACGATGTAGAAGAAGTAGGCGCCCTATTCGATCTGGAAAAGAGTGGTCATTTTTACTCTAGGATTTCCAACCCGACAGTCGAAGTGCTAGAGAACAAGATCGCAGCCCTTGAGGGCGGCGTCGGGGCTTTGGGGCTGTCCTCTGGACAGGCCGCATCCCTTTACGCCGTGCTCAATATCTGTCAGGCAGGAGATCATATCATCGCCCAAAACAATATCTATGGCGGCACCTTCACCCTTCTCTCCTCCACCATCCAAAAGATGGGCATCTCATCAGATTTCTTTGGTGGTGACGCCACAGTCGAGGAGATCCAAAAGTTGATTCAGCCCAATACCAAGCTGATCTTCTCCGAGAGCTTGACGAATCCCGGCGTAGAAGTGCCGGACATTCGTGCCCTGGCAGATCTGGCGCATGAGAATGGCATTCCCCTCATCGTAGACAACACCCTTGCCACGCCCTATCTGTGCCGCCCCATCGAACATGGTGCAGACATCGTCGTCCACTCCGCAACCAAATATCTGGATGGCCACGCCACCACAGTGGCAGGGATCATCGTGGACAGTGGAAATTTCCCCTGGAGCAAGGAGAAATTCCCGGTCTTGACCGAAGAGGACCCCAACTACCACGGCCTCAGCTACACCAAGGCCTTTGGCAGGGCGGCCTATATCACCAGGGCGAGGGTCGTGTTGCTCAGGGACCTAGGTTCCACCATGTCACCCTTTGGCGCCTTTTTGATTAACCTCGGCTGCGAGACCTTAGCCCTTCGCATGGAGCGCCATTCCGAAAATGCCCTGGCCGTAGCCAAATACCTGCAGGGACATCCCAAAGTAGAATGGGTGAGCTATCCCTTCTTGGAGAGCGCAAGGGACTACGAAAATGCGAAGAAATATCTAAAGGCAGGCAGCGGCGTCATCTCCTTTGGAGTCAAAGGCGGAAAGGAAGAGGGAGCGAAATTCATCAACGCCCTGAGCCTGGCAACCCTCGTCGTCCACGTGGGGGATATCCGAACCTGCGCCCTGCATCCGGCGACCATGACCCATAGACAGCTCTCCGAGAAGGACCAGATTGCAGCCGGCATCCAGCCGAATATGGTGCGTTTGTCCGTCGGGATTGAAGCCATCGAAGATATCATCCAAGATCTAGAGAGCGCGCTGGAGGTGGTATAATGCCCGTGATCATTCCAAAAGGGCTCCCCGCCGAAGAAGAGCTTCGCAGAGAGCGGATCTTTACCATGAGCGAAGCGAGGGCCATCAGCCAGGACATCCGGCCCCTTAAAATTGCCATCGTAAATCTGATGCCCCTCAAGGAAGTCACAGAGCTGCAGCTGCTCCGCAGACTCTCCAACACCCCCCTACAAATCGACATCGACCTGATCAAGACCGAATCCTATCAGTCCAAGAACACGGATCACCTGCATCTGGAGAAATTCTACAAGACCTTCTCCGAGATCAAAAACGACCCCTATGATGCCTTCATCATCACTGGGGCCCCCGTTGAAAATATGGAATTTGAGGAAGTTGCCTATTGGGAAGAGCTGACCAGCATCTTCGACTATGTAAAAGAGCATGTATTCTCGACCATGTTCATCTGCTGGGCCGCCCAAGCTGCCCTCTACTATTACTACGGCATCCCCAAATGCAGCCGTAAGGAGAAAATCCTCGGCGTGTATGAATACGAGCTACTCAAGAGCACCGCCCTCGCCAAGGGCTTCGATGACAAATTCTATGTGCCCCAGTCCCGCTTCACCTACAACCGGGCAGAGGATCTGGCCAAAGTCGACAAGCTCCATGTGCTGGCTGCAGATGATGAGACGGGGGTGCATTTGGCTGCCACCGAGGATCACCGCCTAGTCTTTGTGTCCGGCCACTGGGAATATGACCACGACACTCTGCACCTAGAATACCTCAGGGATCAGGCCAAGGGCAAACCCACCCAGCCCCCGCTGAACTACTATGAGAATGGCGACCCCAACGGGCCGATCCGCTCCAACTGGAGGGCCCATGGCAATTTGTTCTTCGCGAATTGGCTCAACTACTGCGTTTACCAAGAGACCCCCTACGACATCACCAAGATCGTGGGATGGGGGAGTATGTAAACGGAGCATATACCGAACCTGAAAGACAGCCCGAACCGATCTGGGCTGTCTTTTTTATGGAGATATTCCGGCACTGCGCAAATTGATCCAATGCTCATCCCATCGAGTGAACACCCCTCTCGAAGGGTATAATGAGCCCAGATAATAGTGTATAAGAGGAGGCTTCAATGAGACAAGAAAATATCATCCTGCGGGGGGCTCGTGAGAACAATCTCAAGAACGTGGATTTGGACCTACCCAAGGGGATGATCACCGTCTTTACCGGCGTGTCTGGATCGGGGAAATCCTCCCTGGTATTTCAGACCATCGCCCAGGAGGCGGGTCGGCAGGTAAACGAGACCTTTCCCAAATTCGTACAGCATTTTCTGCCAAAATACGGCCATCCTGACATGGACGGCATCGAGAACCTCTCCATGGCGATCCTAGTCGACCAAAAGAGGCTCGGCGGAAACTCTCGTTCGACCCTGGGCACGGTGACGGACGTCAACCCCCTGCTCCGGGTGCTCTTTTCCAGATTTGCACAGCCCCAGGCGGGACCCGCAAACCACTACTCCTTCAACGACCCCAATGGCATGTGCATGACCTGTCAGGGCATTGGCAAGCGGATCACCCTGGATCCCAAAAAAGTGATCGACCCCGAGAAGTCTCTAAACGAAGGGGCCATCCTGCTGCCAGGCTACACCCCGGGCAATTGGCTGTGGAAAACCTATGCTGCCACAGGGTATTTCGATCCAGACAAAAAGCTCAAGGACTATTCTAAGGCAGAATACGATAAGCTGATGTTTCATCAGCCAGAAAAAGTGAAATCCTCTCTGATGGAGGGGATCAACACCACCTATCTGGGCCTGGTCGAGCGCTATCATCGGCAGGTAAATCGCCCCGATGCAGAGATCACAGAGGCCTCTCAGAAGAAAATGGCCCCCTTTATAATGGAGGCAGAATGTGAAGTCTGTCATGGAGCCAGGCTCAATGAAAAGATACTTTTCAGTCAGATCGAGGGCAAAAATATCGCAGATTGTACGGCGATGCAGCTCGATGAGCTATACGACTGGGTCCAAAAACTGGAAAGAATGGGCATTGGACCGCTGAAACAGAGCCTACTAAACCGGCTCTTGGATCTGATTCAAATCGGACTCGACTATATGAGCCTAGACCGAGAGACCGCCACCCTCTCCGGCGGAGAGAGCCAGCGAGCCAAGATGGTCAAGCATCTGACCAGCAGTTTGACGGATATGATCTATATCTTCGACGAGCCCAGCATCGGCCTTCACACCCGGGACGTTCATCGGATGAACGAACTGCTGCAAAAACTTCGGGACAAGGGCAATACCGTGCTGGTGGTGGAGCATGATCCCGCCGTCATCCAGATCGCCGACCATATCGTAGATATGGGACCAAAAGCGGGCCGCGCTGGGGGAGAGATCGTATACCAGGGGAGTTATGAGGGACTGTTAGAAGCGGGTACCATCACCGGCGCATTTCTAAAAAAGCAGATCCCCTTTAAGGAAAAGCCAAAGCAGCCCGGTGAGTTCTATGAGACAAAAAAGAGCAATCTGCACAATCTCAAAGGGGTGCAGCTCAGGATCCCGAAGGGCCTGTTCACCGCAATCACCGGAGTGGCTGGCTCTGGCAAGTCCAGCATCCTCAATGGGGTCTTTGCCCCGGCATATCCTGAGGCCATCGTCGTCGACCAGAGTCCCGTCAGCGGAAATCTGCGCTCCAACCCTGCCACCTATACCGGGATGATGGACCCTCTGCGCAAGCTCTTCGCCAAAGAAAATGGGGTGGGGGCAGGGCTCTTCAGCTTCAACTCCGAGGGAGCCTGTCCCGTCTGTAACGGGAGGGGGAGCATCGAGACCAATCTGTCCTTTATGGACTCTGTTGAGACCCTCTGCGAACACTGCCATGGAGATCGATACAATCCCGATGTCTTAGAATACAGACTGCGGGACCAATCCATCGTCGATGTGCTCAAGATGACGGCGGAACAAGCACTGGAATTCTTTGAAGAAAAAGAGATCCGAAACAAGCTCAAAAACATCGTGGAGGTCGGACTGGGATACCTGAGCATCGGCCAATCCCTAGATACTCTCTCCGGAGGGGAGAGCCAGCGTCTGAAGCTGGCTAAAGAACTGAACAAAAAGGGGAATATCTACATCCTAGATGAGCCAACTACAGGGCTTCACCCATCGGATATCGACAATCTCCTGCGAATCATCAATGCATTGACCGCAAAGGGAAACACCGTAATCGTCATCGAACACAATCTGGACGTAGTCAAAAACGCCGACTGGGTTGTGGATATGGGACCAGATGGCGGTAGCCGTGGGGGCGAAATCCTATACGAAGGCCCTCCAATTGGGTTAATCGACTGTGAAGCCTCCGTGACTGGGAAATATCTGCGTTAAAGATGCGTTAGCCCTTACTCGGTGTGCAAATATACCAAGCACCCCTCTTTCCGGTGTGGACGACCTGCACCTGGGAGAAACATCTTTTCAGACCGGTGAAACATAGCTCCATCTCTTTCGGCGTGCTCTTAATAAAGTTGAAATAGTCGCCTCCCTCAGCCCATTCCACAATCGTCGTGAGAAGCCCTCGGTTTTCATTATAGTCGTAGATGATCACCTTGGACTTTGTCACCCGGCTCATCTCGGCATACATCTTCTCCCGCTCGGACTGCACGAGTCCATGGGCCACAAAGGAGGAGATCGAGAGATCGAAGGCATCGTCTGGGTAGGGGAGTCCCTCCAGCACATTGCCGACTTCGAATCGGACCCCCTGATTTTCCGGCTTGCCCTTTGCAATATTCAGCATCTTCACCGCCGGGTCAATTCCCGTCACAGATAGACCCATCTCATTCAAAACAGAGCAGAGTGCTCCCGTCCCGCAACCCACATCCAATACTGAACCGTAAGCCCCAATATCGATATGGGGCTTCATCTCTTCAATCACCTTCACAAAACCCTTCTTTTGCCAATCATAGAACAGTCCATAGATGGGCGCAATCGCATTAAACAAGAACTCGCTTTTTTCTTTCGGCATCTGAACCCCTCCTTCCATATCAAAATCCAATCAGAAAAACGGTTAAGAATATCATACCCGCTTTCTGTCCATTGAAGCGCGATCCAATCCTCTTCTTCAAAACCATCGAAAAGGCCGTAGGGGATTGCCACTAAGGGACAGTGTTATGCAAATAGACAATCGGCGGGGGAAAAGGATTCCTAGATTTTGTCATTTTATCCAATTACATGGATGGATCATTCGAATATAATAGAGACAAAAGTAGACAGGAGGAAAAGAGAAGATGAAAAGGGTGCTGATCACAGGTTATGAACCCTTCGGAGGAGATGACTACAATCCCTCTTTAGAGATCGCCAAGGAATTGAACGGACAGACATATGGAGAGTACACCTATGTGTATAAACCAATCCCGGTCAATCGTTTTCAATGCATCGAAGAACTACATGCTGCAATCGCAGAATTTGAACCACAAATCGTCATCTGCGTCGGACTTGCGTGGAATCGGCAGGGCATCTCCGTCGAGCGCGTTGCCATCAATGTGGCGGACTTCCCAATACCAGATAACGCCGGTTACCAGGCGATGAACGAGACCATTGTAGAGGGAGGACCCAATGCATACTTTTCAGAGCTGCCCATCAAATCCATCGTTGGGGCGCTCAGAGAGGCTGGCATCCCGTCGCAGATTTCAAACACCGCTGGCACGTATTGCTGCAATATCCTGATGTACACGCTACTGGATGCCATTCACAAGGGCTGTTCCGTGAAAAAGGGAGGATTTCTCCACATCCCCTTTGAGACCAAGCAGGCTGCACAAAAGGTGGAGCAAGTACCCTTTATGGATATTCAGACCATGATCGAAGCCGTTCGTATTGCAGCGGAAGTCAGTATCGATACGGAGCGGGATGAAATGACCATCGACAGCGGAGAAGTGAGCTGATCCATAGCCCCCAGATCAATCAGGTAGCAGTGTACTCGATCCCAAACCCATTGATTAGGATCAGGGCAAGGTAGATTCGGATGGGAAAAATCTTCGCACGAGAATGGGGACAAGTCTGAAATGCCCCCACTTCCAGAAATAAATTGAATAGGAGGAAAAAAATGAGCGACATTCGCGAAAAGATTCAGAGCTTACCAAAATCTAGATTGGTAGAAAAAGACCTGATTCCAACCACATTAGAAGAGAGGAATATCACCCCATTTGTATTTTTGTTGATGTGGATCGGGATCTCCATCCTGTTGGCAGTGTTTACTAATGCGGCCAATATGTTCCCCAGCTTGAGTATCAAAATGATCCTAGCAGCCGTTGCTTTAGGAAACGCCATCACCTGCGTCATCCTATCCCTCAACGGCGACATAGGGATCACTCACGGCATCCCATTTTCCGTATATCTTCGCGCAATCTACGGCTATACGGGCACCTACATTCCGTCCATCGTAAGGGCGATCCCCGCCTGCTTCTGGTTTGGCTTCCAGACCTATCTGGGCGCAAAGGCGATCAACCTGATCCTGAACAAGCTCTTCGGACTACCCTCAACAGATCTGATCGTCACAGTAATCATCGTGATCTTCTTAATCGTTCAAGTCGTCACCACCATGAGGGGGATAGAGACAATTGCAAAATTCGAATCTTATGTGACGCCCCTCATGCTCATCGTCGTATTTTACTTATTGTATTGGATCTTAACAAATGCAGGAATGACCGCATCGGAAATCATCAATACCCCCGCAGGTGAAGTAGAGGGAATGCGGTACTCCTTTGGACTGGCGGTCACAGCGATGACTGGATTCTGGGCGACCATGACCTTGAATATCCCAGACCTTACCAGATACTTAAAAGCAGATCCAACCGAAAAGAATTGGTTCAAGCGAAACTGGAGCTCCATCTGGACCCAATGGGTTGGCATCATCCCCATGATGTGCCTCTTTGCCTTCATCGGCGCTGCCAGCATGCTCACCAGTGGACTATGGGATCCGGTGGAATTCATCGCCAGCATGAACTCGCCCACGCCGTTATTGATCGCAGTGCTTCTACTCTCTGCATTTGCGCAGTGGTCCACGAATATCGGGGCTAATATCCTACCGCCTGCCAATATATTCGCCAATGTATTTGCACCGAAGATCGACTTTGCAAAGGGATGTATCATCTCCGGCGTACTCGCCTTCTTGATGCAGCCTTGGAGACTGATCGACAAAGTGGTCTTCGTCAATGCCCTCGTCGGAATCAGCCTTGGGGCTGTCGCAGGCACCATGATCGCAGATTACTATTTTCTCAGAAAACGCAAACTCAATATATTAGACCTCTATGTAGAGGGCGGACAGTACACCTATCACAATAACTTCAATCCAATCGCCTTTGTCGCCTATATCGTCGGAACCATCGGGGGACTACTCAACATGGATTGGGGCTTTATGCAGGCTGGCGTAATTGGCGGACTCGTCTATTACATCGGGATGAAGTTCTATGGAGCCAAAAAATGGAACCAAGAGGAGATCTTACACAACGAAAATTTCTAGGAGGAAATGATGGAAAGAGTATATGCAAAGAGTATAACAGGAGTTAAGAATCTGACAAGAGGCAATATCGAATACATTTTGGACCTGGCCCTTCGATTGGAGCCGATCATACAAGGGGAATCAGACAAAAAACCACTAGCGGGGAAAAAACTGGTGACCTTCTTCTACGAACCCTCCACGCGGACGAGGATGTCCTTTGAATCGGCCATGCTGTCCCTAGGGGGCGGGGTCATCTCCATGTCGGACGCCATGCGCAGTTCCTCTGTATGGAAAGGGGAGACCTTACAGGATACCATTCGCACCATTCACAATTATGGCCATATTATCGCTCTTCGACACTTCGAAGGGGGTGCTGCGGAAAAGGCGGATTTGTACTCCAAAGTGCCCATCATCAACGCAGGGGATGGCCCCAACGAACACCCCACCCAGACCTTATTGGACCTATTGACCATTAAGAAAAGACTCGGACGTCTGGACAATATCCACATCGCCCTATGCGGAGACCTAAAGCACACCCGATCCGCGAACTCCATCTCCCTGGCTCTCTCTAAATTTGATAATGTGAAATTCACATTGGTCAGGCCAGAAGGATTTGAGACCCAGCAGTGGATCTTGGACATCATGAAGGGGAAAAATGTCGAAATCGTTGAGACAGAGGACCTACAAGGCGCCATCAACGACGAACCAGATGTGCTCTATATGTGCCGTATTCAAAAAGAGCGTTTCGATTCCGAAGAGGCCTTCAACGCCATCAATGGAAAATACTGTCTGACTAGGGAGATGCTGTCCCAAGTGGACAAGAATATCATCGTTCTCCACCATCTACCGAGAGTTGACGAATTGGATGAATCCGTCGACGATTATCCTGGAGCGGCTTATTTCGAGCAGACCTATAATGGCGTCCTCGTCCGAGGGGCGATGATGACCATGTTATTAAAAAAGGATCTAGAGCTCTAACGAAAAAATGTCCCTGTAGCGGATCCCTTCGTGTTATGATAGAGAAAATCAAAGGAGGGTCCCGTGATACTTCAGGAGACGGCACAACACATTGTAGATCAGACCATGGATACAATCCCCTACAATATCAATATCATGGACGAAGAGGGAATCATCATCGCCTCAGGAAAGAGCGAGCGTATCGGCTCCTTTCATGAACGCGCGTATCGCGTGATAAAGACCGGATTGACCATTGAAACCTCACAGCAAGAGATCGAAAATCAAGGAAATATCGAACCGGGAATTTCCCTGCCGATCCTATTCAACGCTAGAATCATAGGATCGGTGGGGATCACCGGACATCCCGATGAGGTGCGGGTCTTTGGTGAACTGGTTAAGAAAACCGTAGAACTCATGTTACAACAGTCCATTCTGAAAGATCGACTTCACTTTGAACTATTCAACAAAATTCAATTCTTGCAGGAAGTTCTGACGGGAGAGAGCCCCCTCTCAGAAGAATTATTCGCGGAGCGCAGCAGACAATTTCGCCTATCCATCGAAGGGAATCTACTTCTAGTAACCGCAAGGGTTGCCGATGCATTCACCCAGACGGTCAAAAAGGAGACTTATTCCACGATGAGTGGTAGCAGCTTCGGAAATCTGATCCAACCGATGCGATTTGCAAACTTTGGCATACATCCTTCGGATATCAATATCTGCTTTATCGGAAGCTATCTGACTTTTATGATCAGTTTGAAGGATGCAAAACACCAAAAGAACAGAAGAGTTCATTATCGCATCGCTGAGATTCTCTATGAAGAACTCACGGAAAAAGACTTTATTCGTGGAGCCGTCTGCTACTCCGGCATCTGCACAAAAAGGGAGCAAATCCCCAGAGAATATAAGAGAAATATTGACTTACAGCGATTCAGCGAGCTGCATCCCTCTGGAAAGGTGGTCTCTATGGAAACTCATATCCTAGATTTCATCGTGAGTTCCATCGAAGCCGACGTCGGAGAGAGCCTCGTTGCATCCTATTGTGATGGAATTAATCAAGACGAAGAATACAGCCTACAACTAGAAGACACCCTCAAATCCTATTATCAACACGATATGAATATCACCAATACCTCAAAAGCCCTGTTCATCCACCGAAACACCCTTCACTTTCGACTGGAGAGAATCCACATCCTCTGCGGACTAAATCCAAAAAAGTTCGAAGATTCGGTGAAACTCTATCTGATCCAAAAATACGTTGCGCTGAGGACGGACACAAAGAGCTGATTCTGCTTGGAAGCACTTAGAGTGATTGATGGGATAAGGGTTACACGTTCACCTAAGGAGAAGAAAATGAAAATAATCGATTTGCGGTCCGATACCGTAACCAAACCAACCGAGGAAATGCGTCAAGCCATGTATCGAGCTGAAGTCGGCGACGTCGTACTAAACGATGACCCTACTGTATTAGAACTAGAAGAGATGGGCGCCGCCCTATTTGGCAAAGAAGCCTGCCTGTTCACCGCCTCGGGCACCATGAGCAACCAAATCGCAGTATTCGCACTGACCCAGCGAGCAGACCAGATCCTCGTACACAAAGACGCGCATATTTTCAACCTTGAACGCAGTGGCCTGGCTCAGATCTCTGGAGTACAGTGCCGACTGGTCAGAACCGAGCAGGGCAGGTTTGACCTGGATGATCTAAAACAAAATCTCGTCTCGGACTCCATTCAATCCGCAAGGACCAGTCTAATTTGTATGGAGAATACATTCAACCTCAATGACGGCCTCTGCATTCCGAAATCCCATATCGATGATGTCGCCGAGATCGCAAAGCAGCATGGTCTTCAGGTTTACATGGACGGAGCGCGAATCCTAAATGCGGCCATCTCCCTGGGAGAACAGGCCAAAGATCTCGTCGAAAACTGCGACGTCGTCTCCCTCTGTATCAGTAAAGGACTGGCATGCCCCGTCGGATCCATCCTATGCGGCAGCAGAGAATTCATCGAAAGAGCTCGATTTATTCGGCAGATGCTCGGAGGGGGCTGGAGACAGGGGGGTATAGTCGCCGCAGCTGGAGTCGTCGCCTTAAACAACATTCAAAGACTACAAGACGACCACGATCGCGCAAAAGCGCTAAAAGAGGGGTTGAAAAAAATCTCCTCCCAGCTCGAACTGAACGCCGTAGAGACGAATATTCTCACCGTCGACACAGCAGCCCTTGGCATCAGCTCGGATGCTCTAGTCGAAGCCCTTGATCGACAGGGACTACGCGTCAAAAAAATCGGAGAGTCCAAGGTCCGCATGATCACCCATATCGACTTTCAAGATGAGGACATCCAGCCCGTATTAACTGCTTGGGAAAATGTACTAGAAGCGCTAGGAGACTGATATGAAAAAGCTCTTAGTGCGAGGGGGGCTCGTCGTAAGCGACGGGAAACAGGTCAACTGCGACATCCTGATCGAAGGGGAAAAGATCATTGCCATCGGCCGTTCCTTGAGCTGCCCGGATGCTCAGATCATCGACGCAACTGGAAAACTGGTCTTTCCCGGTATGATCGACTCCCATGTCCACATCGGACATCCCAACAAGAGGGGGAGTGCAAGGGATAGCTTTTACACCGCAACCAGATCCGCCGCCCTTGGTGGGGTGAGTACCATCATCGACTTCGCCATTCAATGGGACAAAGAAAAGAGCCTCCTTGAGACTTGGAAGGAGAAAGTTCAGTTGATGAGCAGGGAATGCGTCACCGATTTTGCCCTCCACAACTGTCCCACCGTATCGGAGCCTAAGACCATTGAAGAAATGGACGCCCTTATAGAAGAAGGAAGTCCTTCCTTTAAATTCTATATGACCTATAGTAGCCAAAATCGAATGACCAATGACGGCGTCCTCTACGAAGCTCTGCGAAAATCCGCAGGGACCCTAATGCGAATCGGAGTTCACGCCGAGAACGATGCTCTGATCAACTATCTCTCAGAACAGTACCGCCAAAGAGGAGAGACGGACGCCTCCTATTTTGCGGAAGCCAAACCGGCCATCGTAGAAAACGAAGCCGTTCATCGCGCCCTGTATTTCGCCAGAGAGACTGGAGGAAACCTGTTCCTCTTTCACTTGACCACAGCGGAAGGGGTTCGCCTAGTAAAAGATGCTAAGCGCGATGGCATACCAGTTGTAGCTGAGACCTGTACCCACTACCTAGTACTGGATGAGGAATATCTAAAGAGGGAAGATGGATACGCCTATATCTGCTCCCCGCCTCTGCGCAGAAAATCAGACCAAGAAGCCCTCTGGGCAGCCCTTCGAGATGGGAGTGTTTCCATAGTATCCAGTGACCACTGCGGCTTCGATAAGGCCTTAAAGAGAGAGTATAAGGGGGACTTTACCAAGATCCCCAATGGTCTGCCCGGCATAGATCATCGGCTGCGCCTCATCTATACCCATGGCGTTCGAAAGGGAAAGATATCTCTGGAGACCATGGTAGATGTGTTATCCACCAATATCGCCAAGACCTTTGGGATGTACCCGAGAAAGGGGACGATTTCCGTCGGTTCCGACGCCGATCTCGTCATCTACGATCCCAATGGGGAAGAAATTATTGAAAGGGGAATCGACAGCGACTCCATCGATTGGACTCCCTATAAGGGATTCCTCCTAGAGGGAAGCGTCGATATGACCATATCCCGTGGGGAGGTGCTCGTCCGGGATGGTGAATTCTCTGGAGAACCTGGTCGGGGCTGCCTGATTCTTCGGGATATCCTGCAGAAGAGACAAAAGTGATCCTCGATAGATGGCTATAGAATGAAATAATACAAAAAGGCTTTGCGCTCTATGTACAGCCCATCCATTATAGTGGGACGAACATAGGCGCATAGGCCTTTTTTATTTTGTGTAAAGAACGTAACATATATTAGTGGGCTGAACTCGATCTCGATATTTTCTACGGATTTTCTAAGTATAGTCAAGATTATATGAGCTAGGGAAATAAATGAATAGAATAGATATTGGGCACCTCGACGGCAAGCAAAAGATAGCTCTATTTTCATATTGGGAGCACATTGGCTTTTATATTAAATTGAAAGAAATGGAAATTCATACACATTCAAAGAAAATTACATTGCTTATTTGTGGCTCCGAGTGTATAATGAACTCAATATAACAATAGAAATGAAAATATCAATTCATGACCATTCGTTTCTAAAGAGACTAGGAGAGTAATTTACAGAAAAACGCAATTGAGCAGATAGCAGTGATTTAGCAAATGGTCGGTTTTTTTGCGTGTCGTTTTTATCGCTTTTTAGAGATGTTGTCTCAATTTCGAATTGAGAGTAGAAAACTTTCATTCGATTAATCTACATTTTAGCGTTTGAAGCGATGATACAATTCAAGCACAGACAATTAATATGAAAAACCACGTGTCAAATCCTAGACTCTTTGGAGAAATTCTGAAAAATATAGGTGACAATCTGGTGATTGTAACGGACTTCTACCAAGGGAAATAGTAAAAAGAGAAAGGAGTTAAGGGTAATAACTGGCATTGCTCTGGTAGAGGGCTGAGTTTATATATCTACTGCAGTGGTGATACCGTCCATTAATCTACAGTGAGGAACAGAGGCGTTGATTAATTGCTGCAATTTTGCTGCGAAGCAGTATCGAATTGCAATTCAGAAGGAGGAAAGAGATGTTAAATAGAAGAGGTAAGGATCGGTTTTTTGCTTGGTTACTCGCATCGATGATAATAATAAGTGCTTTAAGCCCCTTGACTCCAGCTCAGGCGGCAAGTACGAACGATTCGGACGGAGATGGAATTCCCGACTTACTGGAGGGTTACTGTCCGACGGCGACACTGTTTGAAGCTACTCCGGGATTTTCTTGGGATGCCGATAACTTTGTGGATAGTACAAAATATGTCGAAACTCTAAATCCGAGTGGTGGCATGGATGCCAATAGCTTAGCTATTAGCGTAGACGCAACCTCTCGAGAGCAGGTGAGATTCAACGGCAAGTATAATTTCTGGTTGCCCACAAAACCCTTCGAAAATGAAAAAAGCTATAATAATACCTCCCTGATATTGGACTATAATGGCTCCAGATATCATACCAATGATACGGAATTTAGAACGTCAAAACCGTTTTCCGGAGGGGCTCTTTCACCATCTTTTTTTAAGCCACTGTCTGTTTCGCAGCCTATAGGGAACGGTTTGCCATCCGATCCCTATCGAATTCAAGTCAAATACTATGCGGATGTCAACCGGAGCAACTCTTTTGAAAGTTCCGATGATATTCTGATCAAGCAGGTATATTCCTATGTGACAGGAACCACCTATTACCGCCGTGACTTTAAACTTGAGATCGGTGCAAACCTCACTGTAAATGCATCCACCCCTATCAAAGTATATGAGTGGCGAGATGCTTACTTCGCGGAATACAGAGACGCAGGGAGTGGGTTCTATGCACTAGATGATATGGCGCTCCACGTGGGATCAGGTAAAGTGGAAGATGGAACTCTAGTAGATCCCTCAAAGGTCAAAATTCTTGGTATAAACGAGTATCGAGATGGTGGCGACACTGAAAATGCCGTATTTATGGGCTTTATGGCGATCACTCCCTTTAGTTCTGTACAGGTGAACCGCTATGATCTACCTGTATATGATTATGGAGGAATTGTGAACGCAAAAGAACTGGATAATCGAATTGCAAACTATAACTCCGACATCGGTTATTCGGTAAAGTATCCCGACATCATTGCAGGCGGCACTCAGATTATCTCTGGATTTTCCGTCTTTAATAAAGGACCGTTCGGCTGCCTGAAACACAGAGACACAGACTTAGACGGCATTCCAGACTATTTGGATCTGGATAGTGACAACGATAAGATTCCAGATGTATTGGAAGCAGGGCTGTTCGAAGATCCTGAGAACCACGGCAAGCTTCATCCTGTTGGTGCCCAAGCTACGGCTGCCACCGACCTGACTGCCGTCACTACAGTGGATATCATCGCACCGACATTTGATGTGCAGATGGGTACTGACAGTATTATTGGAACCGTCATTCAAGCTGGACCTGGGGACTCGTTACAATTCTCATTTACGGGCTTGGATGACGCAAGACAGAGCATTGACACCAGAATGACGATTGAAAATATCAACCTAGGTTTTGAGAGCAATTACACAGAATCTGCAAAACAATTTATACTCCGTGATAATGTGTTTAAAACTGAAGTAGCTGGTAATTTTGTTATCAAAGTCCCGATAGTGATGGGGACATACACCATTACCGTAGAAGTTGAGGACGACGCTGGTTTAGAAAATCTAATTGCAGCAGAGACACAAAGACCAGGGAATAAGGCATCGAAGACTTTTACGATCGAGGTTATAGCTTATTCCACAAAGCCTATCGAACTGAAACAAAGTTTCTATACTGACGTCGCCAATACGGATCATCAGGTTGTTACCGGAAAAGTCGAGGACTTTACTCCGGAGATGGTGACCAATGGCACGAAAGTTACGCTGGTTGACGCTGAGACAGGAAAACCAAGATTTTTTGCTGATCCAGACGATCTCGATCCGGACACCGGTCTTCCGAAGCAAAAGCCAATCGAAGGCTTTATTAAACCGGATGGAACCTTTGAAATCCCAATTGGGATAGTTGAGATTAAACATCTGGATGAAGTGAAAGTAGAACTGGCGGAGCCGGATAAGGTACCCACTCTTTCTGAAGACAAGGTGATTATCGACAAGTTGGCACCGAGTATTGAGAATCCAACTGCAAATAAAGATGCGGGCGTCGTGGAACTGAAGGCGACGACGGACGATCCAAAAGGTGTTTTCATTATCCAGGTGGGCGATCAATACTATGGCGCAAATGTAGATGAAGAGACAGGTGAAATCTTCGCGCAATATCCAGCGACGCAGGAGGGGACTCCAAAGATCTTGGCACAGGATGAATTTGGAAACTTGAGAGAGCTGGAGGTCACCATCGTAGAGAAAGAGGCCTTTAATCTACAAGTGAGCCAAACCTATATAGGAAACCGAAGAATCCTCATGAGATCACAGATTCCATATGCTTCAATATACACGACCATACTCAGCGGAGATCAGCGAATAGAGCTTCCCGTAGCCAAAGCAGACGATGTGGGTAGACTGACTGTTAGCCTGAACTTTAGGCTAAAAGCGGGTGATATCGTTGAGAGCTATGCTGAAGACAACGGAGTGACGACTGATGTCATTCGAATAATAACTAAATAACACCCCAAGGGCTTTGCGCATTCTTATGTTTCTCATTCAATTTTCAAAGGCTGAGAAAGTGTGCAGAGCCCTCCTTTATTCCGTATTTTGCCATAATA
>JAUNUQ010000029.1 GCA_030538075.1 Tissierellia bacterium | reverse complement strand
TGAGCACTTCTTCCCGTCTTAAGATAATCCTTTAGTTGGTGTATTTTCTCCTCTAAAATCTGATCCCATGTGGTGCTCTCTTGCCACTGATAAGGACTTTCTCTGGAGGTAAATACTTCATCACAGGCCCAGTCCTCATCATCTGGATCAAATGAACTGGTCCCAATGCATTCCACAGACCATTTGTCCTCTGTATCCTCATAGAGATTGAAATGAACTGCCACAATCCCATCGTGGATCGAGGGGATGATCTCAATAGTGGCATCTAGCCAGTTTCTAAAATCTGTTGCACTCATATAATCTCCTCCTTCACGAGTTATTTTGTCCGGGTACTGCGAAGTACTCCTAACCCTTAGTATATAGCATTCGACTTCTGGTGGCTAGATCGGAGCCGAGCATTTATACTGCTAAAGACTCACTGAAAACGGGAATGGGTCCATAGCTTTACGGCATGCAAAAACTCCCTATGGGAGTGGATGGATTGTTTCGTCCATCTACACCATAGGGAGCTAGTTCCAAGATGCATATTCAGCTTTTCTAGGCTATGAAAAACTCTGTAAACTCCGAAAAGTCAGGCTTTTCAGCTTCCAACTGTTCCGTTTTTTCATTGATCTCGTGCTTGGATGCCTCCGAGAGATTCTTTTCGGCAAAGGGATAGAGCACGCCGTCTTCCTTGATAATATGACGTCTTAATAAATACACATAGGCCATACCATGGGATAGGATATTCAATTTATTCAAGCTGGTCGGCTCTTCATCATAAGCCTGAAGGGATTTTTCCCACTCCCCCACTGTATATCTTGCCAGATCGTGTTCGACCAACATACCGCCGCGGACCAATTTCTCTGCAACAGCCCCCAGCTCATCTAAGATTTTCTCAAAGAGCAGGCCCTCTTCTTTCTTGTGATGATGGCCATCGGCATATTCACGGATAAAGCGGATGCATTTTCGAAAATAGTCGGTGTCCAGATCTCCATGGTCTAGGACATCGACCAGTTTTCCTTCGAGAATATTCGTAAAATGCACAATATTTTTGTGTTCATCGACTAAAATAGTAATTCCAATCACTTGCTCACCTCATAGACTCCTTGATCAAAGCCAAATGCAAAGCCATTGTTCTCTGCCAATCCATTAATCCAAGCACAGCGGAGCTCATTGTAGGTGATCCCGCCGTCACTCCAGTATTTACCATGGACATCGGCATTTTGAACCCATTTAGCAGTATCATCTGATAATTCGATGGGCTGGATAGCCCTGTCACAGGGCATTCCATCCAGGAAGGAATTTGTAAAGGTTCTAAAGATGTCCTCTCCGCCCTCGACAGATCCTGCAGCCTTTCCTCTTTCATTGAACCACTCGATCAATTGTTCCTTTGAGATCCCCATATTGAGTAGACTGTCGACAATCAGGCTAAAACTGCTCTCTACGACATCGATCTGGCTTTGTAGCCAGCCGTGAATATTACCATGGTCTATGATGGTCTCCAATTCTCCCTTTGGCAGTGCTCCAACCTCAATTCTCACTTGATCGGATAGCTCTTCATTTCCAAAAGCCCTCAATAAATCCTGATTTATATCATCTTGATTTAGAATTTTGTTAAACATATTGTAGTGGATCGGTGCTAAAAATGCGCTCATATACTTCCTCCCATTTGTAAGTTAAGACTATTATAGGATATTTTAGGGCGATTCTCCGTTGCAAATGTTACGGAATCGCCTTTTCTATTTCCTATTTTTAACTCCCTCATAGATCTGCAGCCATTCGTTTCAGCAGTTTTCTTTATAGAAGCGAAGTATCTTTGCGATATTTAACCGAGTTGACCAGGCAATACTCTCTTTTCTTTCGGTGGAAAACGGATATCAAATGAGTCAACATCCAGTTCATCTGTTTGGTATCCTGCTGGATCTTTGTAAGTACCAGTGATATTCTCTAAATAACCCTCCGTTAGTTCTTTTATCATAAAAAAGGGAGCTTCCTCCTCCCTGGGGACAGCCGAGTGATGGATCCCCATCGAAGAACCGCTAACAAAACCGAACCGCTGATAATAATCAGGATTGCCCGTTATGGCGACTGCGCCAATGCCCATAGAGGAAGCTTTCGTCAACGAATGACGGATAAGTTCTGTGCCATACCCCCTGCCTTGGTATGCTGGCAGAATACTAATGGGACCAAATACAGCAATTGGAATCCTTTGACCGTCATCGCTATCCACGAAAGCTCGAGCATACATGATATGGCCGATGATCCGATCCTCTTCTTCCAGCACGAAACTGAGACTTTCGATGAAGTCTGGGTCATTTCGAAAACGATGTAGAATATAATGCTCAGAGCAACCAGGGCGATAGACATTCCAAAAAGCCTCTCTTGTAAGATTTTCGACTTCCCTATAATCCTGTGGAACTTCACAACGAATATTCATTTCTTAACCACCTTATCTTTATTTGAAAATCTTTTATATTTATACCCAGTAGTGACAAATAGAATAATATCCGGTGATAGGATAAGAGCATCTTTTCGTTAACGGATAACAAAGAACTCATTTATCTGATAGAATATAGAGGATATCAGTGCAGTGGTTTTTTATTCCAATGCACCGGTACAGAACGCAAATAACCATTTATCGCGTGAACATATGTCGATGCAGCGCGATAGTTTGAGGAGGTGAATAAATTGACATTACCGGAATGCCCAAAATGCCATGAGAACTATACCTATGAGGACGGAACCACCTTTGTCTGCCCCATGTGCTTTCATGAATGGACGCAGCATAGTATGGACGCCGCTCAGGAGGCCGCTCAAATCTTAGATGCCCATGGCAATGTGATCAATGAAGGTGACGAAGCGGTGATCATTAAGGACTTAAAACTAGGAAATAGCCGCATCAAACAAGGAGCAAAAATCACAAATATCATAAAGCTGGATCAAGAAGTTAACGGACATAATCTACAAGGACATGTGGAAGGTCATGGCATATTGTACCTGAAGACCGAGGTGATCAAGAAGACGTCGAAGTAGTGACTAGGGAGCTTATAAGGATTTGCTCCTTGTTCATTGATATTTGCATAGAAGACTTTTGTAATCAATCTCGGTAGTTTATTATAAAATCGACGATTCAGAAAGTAATCTGGGTTAACTTCAATCCACTATTAAAGTGTTTGTAGTGAAATCAAAAGCCCCATAAATACAGCAACTCAAAATGATAACAACTCTTGTTCTAGTATTGAGCACATGTATATGGGGCTAATGCTATTCTATTTTGTTTGGAGTTCTGACGAATTGTTTAACTAGTTTTCATTGTTTACTATCTCTTGAGCCATATCACTGTCAAAGTCTAGAACCATAACTCGGCGGTTCTTTCTCCCTTCAGATTCAACAAAGTTTCCTTGACTATCAATATCAGGACTTCTTTCAAATGGATCTTTTTCATATCCAAGTCCAATCGTCACGATTTGATTATCTACTACACCAAAGGCATTGACCAAGACATCTTTTACCGCATCTGCCCTAGCTTTTGAAAGCACTACACAATCCTCTTGTGTCCCATGAGTAGCGGTGGTCCCGGCGATTAAAATCTTGTTTTCAGGATATTCTGAAATGATGGCTGCCGAAGGCTCTAGTACTTCCCTAGCCTTTGCCTCATCAGCAAAAATCGCTTCGTTTTCTATGAACATCACTTGTGTATCATTGATCTCAAAGGGCTCCTCAAAAACTTGGGCAGGGCGTTCAACTTTTGCTGCTACTCTCGCTTTTTCATGTAAATTAACTTGGAATGTATAATCAATTTCATCTTCATAAACATGTCTAGCGCTGATTTCAATAAAATAAACTCTACTTGGTTTCAATTGAGACAACTTCAGCGTTTGTATTTCTCCATCGTCATTAGCTAATACAGAGTCGATTTCGCTACCCAGTTCATCATAAACCGTCAATTCAAGGAAAGAACTCTTTGGAGTATGATTTGAGATGGATAACTCATATTTTGTTGGGTCTATATCTTCGGTCTGAAACGCATACCAATGGTAATCATGTACTCCAACAGTCGAACTGATATTTGCACCCTTAGGCACAATTTGTGCATCATCTTGGTTGGCTGATGGAAAAATATCCGAATCCAAAAGAATGTCTTCATCTTTTGCGAGATAAGCTCCATCGACTGATTGGGATGTGTTCACTTTTACCATATAATCGATATCGGCATCACTAGTTTGAACCTCTAGGAGAATGTAATAAGTCGTATTTGGAGTCAATTCATCCAAGTTGGTTGTTATTATTCGACCATCTGACTTCGCGGAGCTAGATCCTACCTTTTCCCCGTTTTCATCATTGATTCTCATAATCAAAGAGTTTTTGTCGTCTTCATTTTTATGGAGAATGGATATAGATATTTCCGACTCATCACTTGTTGAAAAGGAGTACCAAGTTTTTTGCCATCCCGTTAAATGCCCGTATATCTTAGTATCAACTGGCATAGGAACTGCTTCATCCTGCGTTTCGCCTCCCCATAGATGCTGACTTTCCCCAATCTCTACTGCCGATTCTTCATTATCCACAGCTTCAGTATCTTCTATTTCCTTAGCTTCGGTTTCGGCTATATATGCTTCTGTTATCGCCTGTTGGTCCTGATTTTCAGATTCTGCTGTTTCGATGTTTGTCTCCTTCGAGTTTGAACAAGAAGCGAGCATCAAAGAAAGTCCCAATACCAATATGAATGATAAATACCTTTTCAAATCCATTCCTCCCGATATATATAAATGCATATATTATACTATATCTGTCGAAAAATGGATATTGCTAATGCATTGTCTAATATCTCCTGTAAGGCAATCCGTTAATTTAATATTACGAATACTGTTCAAGTCGCATGCAAATACTTCACTGGCTCAGTATTTACTTCGACAGTATTCACAGACTGAAACAAAACCACGCTTTTTCGTGTTCGAAGCACCGCAGTTGGGACACTTCACCTGTTCCCAAGTATCAAACTGCTCATCATCACTGGATTTGTGTCGCAATATGATCTTTCGATCACTATCCTTATTCAGGATTATATTTTGTAAAATACCGTCCTGTAATCCCTTTTCCAAAAGCCGAAGGGCCTTATCATCTGCAATTGCGACAGACGCTGCAAAATCCCTCAAGACGATTTGATCATAGGCGCTATGATCGAAAATTGCAGCAGCATGCTCATACCACTGAAGTCTTATCTGCTTTAATCTGGAAGTGCCAAATAAAGCAGCAAATATTAGAGCGGTAGCTGCGTAGACATTAATATGCGGCCTCAAGTCATCATCGGTAAGCGATAGAATAACGACGACGATCATAAAGGCCATCAATCCAAAATAAATCCTTACTCGTTTCCTGGCTTTCGACTGTTGTAATTTGGACTGTTGTCTATCAATATACATATGCCCCTCCCCTATTGCGGTACCATGATCTAAGCTATCAATATTATACTACTAAAACTGCTGCATACTGGCAATTAGTGCAAAACAGAGAATGATCCCCTTGATCGAATTGCGCCTATTGAGCTCTCCATAAATGGCTCGCCATTACAATTCTAGGGGCTGGCTTAACTCGCCTTTCCTATGATTTAAATAAAAGGAGCAGCTCTATCATGCTGAAAAAATAGCAGTTTAAGAACGTCTCCTCAGGTCGAGATTGGCTGTTAGCTTTTAGGTATTCGCTTTAACTCATTGAACAGTAGTAGGACAAAAATGAATTCTGTAACAGCTAAAACGGCTGCGACAACAAAACCATTAAAAAAGATTCCCAATACTAGGGAAATGATCGGGATTGCGATAGCAAAAAATTTATAGCTATTGGATTTATATAACCACGAATAAGGCAGTAGATGTGCTCCAAAGACCATGGCATACACCATTGTCATTTTCTCCGGAACCGCATTGAATACCCACATGACAATCAATAGGTATAGCATCTGATTCATCGTGAACAAAAAGCCCAATTTGCCCAGTTCATTCTCATTGGAAAAGATATCTACATTGAGCTTCTTTCCTACCAACCAGGATATGGGAAGCAAGGGGCACGAACAACAAAAAATTAAGATATTTTTCAGTTCAATATTTAAATCTAATGTCGATACGATTGCAATCAGCAGCCAAATAATAACGGAAGTGATAATAAAAGGCAGCCCTTTCTTTTGCTTGATGATAATGTCATCCCTAAGTTCATTTAAATTCATTGAACATCCTCCGCGAATTTGAATTGTTCTATCTTTTTTGGCACTTCTATATGGTACATTTCCTCATTATTGCAACGATTGATCTGGCAGAAAACCATATTCATCCTAATCCCTATGCTCTTAACTTACCAGTCTGCACGTCCCATATTGCTCTGAATGATCAGATTTACCGCGATGACAACACCGGCAAGTACTGAGAACCACATCCTGCCCCTGTGGAATCGAAGAAACGGAAAAAACAGCACGATGAATTCCAGGATCCAGCGCATAGGTCCTTTCAGTGGATATCTCGCAGTCGGCGCAAAAAATAGAGCCCAGACCACTACAAATACTAGAAGGGCCACCCCTGCCAGCAAAAATTTCTGCCAGCGATGCACAGGGATGCTGAATGCCCAGTTTGTGACAAGCACAAGTGAAGCGATCTCGATCACAAATGCCAAAATATCATTGATTCTCGTTAGCATTTTTCCATGCCCTTTCGTAGGAGATATACCCGTTTAATGGTAAAAGCTTCGATTTCAGTACCGATAATTATTTTTTTACTATCTCCAGAATTTTTTCATATCCTTTTTGCTTTCGATATTATAATTAACAAGTTTGTATAGCAGATCAAAATTCACTTGATCTGTCCATTTGATTCGAAATAGCATCTTAGTATGAGAATACCCAGCTTGCTCAATTTCCTTTTCAAAAAGACGAATGACTTCTGCTTCAGGCGTTACAGCAATATGCCCCTTTGAAACGCTAAAACCTATAATAAAAGTTCCATGGTCACTAAACATAGGTTGATTCCATTTGATTTCTTCTTTTAATTGAGGAAACTTCTCTTTAATATTCATTAGAATGTTTTCCATTCGCTCTCTTTGATCCTGTTCACGAATACTACCCAAGAATAATTGAAAATCTTTCATACTTACAATCTCCTTCAAACTAATCGCGTAATGACAAATCCTTACCTTAAGTTAAAATCCAACATTCAATCGGATGAAAGTGCGGACAATATCTTTAAATCGATTACAGACAAAGCATTGCCCATTTTAGCGTGATACTACACTTACCATTCATTTGCCATTCATTTATGATTATACCATCTATTCGTTCCATATAGGAAAGGAAAGAGATCCTTGACTGAATAGATTTAAATTCTTGATGATGGAAAATCTCATTCTCAAGCAGCCAAAAAATCTTCACTGGCTGTGTTATCGCCAAGCTTTCTTGACATTGATCATGTGAAATGAAACCCCTGATCATTTCAAAACTTTTAGGCCACCGATAATCACCTTATTGATCGCTATATACGATTAGCTTTTCGTATTTTTCTAGCTTTTTGTAGCTTTTTAGACATCTATTTCCATTTGTAAAGTCTTATTCTTGTCTAGCTGGCCGACTCACTGGAATTTTCTTGTTCTAGTCCAATTGGCTTAAAAGAAGATGTTTGGTCTTATGCATTTATTCTATCGGCAGATTTTTCTCTTTTTGGTACGAGTCCTAGCATCCTTCTCTTTACAAATCGATGACACCACTTATATTTGTCACATAAAATGCTTTACCAACTGTGTGTATTGAAATACTCCACTGTCTTCTTTCGCTGCTCTTTTGTAAACTGTCGATTGTATACCTCATCATATAGCCAAAAAATAGTTTTCTTTTCTAGATATTCTTTCATCTGTCGTTCGCCTTCATGCATAACTTCACTAATCAGGCAAGGACTTTTCGTATAAGCATCTGGAAGATGATCTTGAAGAAGAAATCTGTTATTACAGCGAATTTCCTGACATCTGAAAAAAGGATCCTTTCCTTCGACAGCTTCTATTACATCCCAAAAACTGATTTTTTTTGCATCTCTACCAAGTGAATATCCGCCCCTCACCCCTGGCTGAGATTTCACAATTTCCAGCTTGGCCAATTTTGCAAAGATTTTTGACAAATAACTGTCTGATATCCCCTGAAATTCTGCGAGATCATGAACGCCTATACTCTTACCAGCTTCTAGCTCAACCATATAGATTAGGCAGTGAATAGCATACTCAACTCCAACTGAAAATTTCATCTTTACTCCTACTCGTATTTCTTTCTATTGTGGACATTTTCTATCGCCGATAATAAATTGCGATTGATATCTCTTTTCAATTATTGTATCATTATTTACGGACACAATCAATCGGCGATTCAAACAGTCGTTAAGGAGGATATTATGTTATCAGAAATTTTTTATGAATGTATCAAGCACGATGGAATCGTTGCTATAGCAAGCTGCTCCAAAGACGGACAGGCCCACGTAATAAACACATGGAACAAGTATCTCATTGTAACGGATGACGAAAAAATCCTGATTCCGGCCTTTGGGATGAGAAAGACCGAAACTAATGTAGCGTTCAATCCACACATTGAAATCACAATCGGAAGTCATGAAGTACAAGGTAAGATGGGATTGGGAGCTGGATGCTTGCTCACAGGAACAGCCATTTTCCAAAGGGAAGGTGACTTATTCGAAACTATGCACAAAAAATGTTCCTTCGCAAATCGTGTAATCGTCTTCTCTCCTGATACTTGTAAACAGACAATTTAATCAACTCCATCAATTCTCGATGTAATAATGGAAGGAACAATAGTATTTTGACACCTCTATTTCATTGATACACTAAAAATCGTTATGATATGAGCGTGGGTATTGTCTTTGTCCTCAATTCTTTCTGAATGGATTGCATAACCAACTATTATTCCCTGTAGTAGTAGCTTATGCTGGATGAAATTTTGAAGTAACCGCTAGATTCTTTTAAGCGACAACTCATTGGGCATGAAAAATGCATCTAGATTCTCTAATCGCTCAGATTCTCAAAAAATTCTTTCATCTATACCCACGCTTCATTATTCATCTCTTCCGTATTCTCGATGCTGTTGATTTAGAACTTATAGCTACGGTCTCGGACAGATCCCAGTGATCTTGTTTTCTTTCGCATCCGGTTTCAAATAAGCTCTTCTACCATTTTGTGCCCCTCTTCATCAATTCCCAAGGTGAGATGTAGCGCTTCCTTGGAGACGTTCATCCTACAAGATTTGGTCTCCTTTTATATCTTTTTGAACCCGAGGTTACACATAATATTTTACACTGTGAAGTATTCACTTTCAAGGCTCTTTAGCAGTTCGCTAGGATCTTGACTGGTTTGGTCTTTAATATTTTCTAAAAGATTACTAATTAGAATCTTAGCGCCGCAAATATCTGCAAAGCACACTTTTCGTAAGATATCATTTTTAATTTTTCCATTAGGAGAATTTGCTAAAAAAGCTAATTGAGTATTAATTCTCTCAGAAAGCATTTCTCCATGGGTTAATAAGTAAATATATTCTATTAAGAGTTTTCTTTTTTCAATATCCCGATATGGCTTTTTCCAGTCCCTTACTGAAGCATGTAGCATACCATTTTCTTTTAGTACGTCGAAAATATTTTTAGCATCTTTTTCATCCAGTTTAATATTTATAATATTAATTGACTTTAAGTTAGTTAAATCACCTTTATAGGCATACCAATCTTCTTCTCGAGTAGTCACTACGAATTTATAATGATACTTAATTTGCTCTTGAAAAAGCTGTAATAACATATTCCAATCACTTAACTGCGCATCTAAATTATCAATCAAAATTAAAGGTTTTTCTCCTAATTTTACTCTTGTCTCAAAATACGAAACTATATTAATTAAATCTTTCCTATCATTGCATAGGTATAGTTGATATGGCGTATATTCTTCATATAACTCATAAATAACTTGAAGCGCTAATGTGGTCTTGCCTTGTCCACTAGAAGCTTTTATTATAGTTACTCTATTTTGAATGATTGATTTTTTAAACTCCTCTAATAGAGATTCTCTTCTTATTGGTAATTGATTCGCAATGTCTTGGTAAGTAGGTTTTTTACCTTCATAATAACCCAGATCATCTTCATCACTAACCTTCGGAACAAAATCTACTTTTTTAATCCAATTAAAAGCAGGATTGAATGAACCTCTGTTTATATCATCTTGAACCTCTAAAATATTACTTTCAATATCACGTTTTGTTATATCCCCTCTAGAAACCATTTTATTAAGACAAAGAATTTTTATACTATTTGCATATAATGAAATATTATCAGTAGTAATATCAAAATTAGATATAAGTAATTTTTCGATACTATTTTCTAATTCATCACGGTCCTTCTTTTCAAAAGAAAGTTTCGAAATAAATTTATCGTAATCAAAATTCACCCAATTCCATTCGGAATTTTCATCCTCAATTTTTTGGATGATGTTTTTCCAGTAATTATTGGCAGTCTCATCTAACTTATTATTAAATAGTTTTGATAGATTTCCTCTACTTAATTGAAAATCATAAATTAATTTAAAATTTCGGTCACCATCTATTAAATATACTTCTAAAAAGTTCTTTAATACATTCTTTAAAAAACTAGCATCTTGCTGATTTTTCGAATATTTCAATTGAATATGAGTTGTGAGGGTTTCTCCATTAGAATCTCTCATATTATGCTCAATCATATCGATATCTTCGATTCCTTCTAATTGAAATACTACTTCTTCACGAAATTCAGATAAAATTAGGTAGATGGTGTATAAGTATTGATAGGAGTAGCCTTTAAGCGCAGTTTGCCCTCCAGTTCTAACGTTTTTTATACTTTTAATATCTTTTTTAGATACTTTTTTTACCATCCTTACCTCCTTTTACATTTAATTTATATAATCATTCCTGTCGTTCCTTATTTCGATAAATAATTATTAATAAAGGAATTATTTTATTTACACCATCCCAAACCACTCCAAAGCCTCTTCAATCGCTTTTTCCTTGTCAGGAGGGCATCGGGGTATGAATTGGTTTTCGTTCTTCGATACATTGTAATTCTCACGCTCTATAATGCCATATTTACGCTTTACTTGAGCGATATATAGGTTAGTTACCTTTAGGCCATGTTTCTTCATGACATAGACTTTTATCTCTTAATAAGTCACATCTTTTTTGAAGTCGATTCCTTTAATTTCATCTTCTTCAAGTTCTAGTTTAATATGCTTGTCGACATCTAGTTTGGACAATAGACATACCGTCTCCACATGAGTAGTCTGAGGAAATAGATCAATCCCCTTAATATCCATAAGCTCATATCCCCCATCGATTAATTTTTTGCAGTCTCTTGCCAAGGTGGCAGGGTCGCAGGAGATGTAGACTAGGGTATTGGCGCTTGACGATAGGATGGCTTCTATGCCCTCTTTTGTCAGGCCGCTTCTGGGTGGATCGACGGTGATGGTGTCTGGGTTTTGTGCTTGGATTAGAAGGTGGATGTCCTTTCCTGCGTCGGCGTGTAGAAAGGCTGTGTTTGTAATTTGGTTATGTTGTGCATTTTCTTTGGCATCTCTTACTGCATCTGCCAGAACTTCTACTCCGATTGCCTTTTTAAAGCCCTCTGCAAAGTATAAGGTGGTGGTACCGATACCACAGTATAGGTCGAGCAAATTCTTATCGGGGCTGGGCTTAAGGTGGCTTTTGGCCGTCTCATAGAGGGGCTGGGTCATCCCAAGGTTGACCTGGGTGAAGCTAAGGGGCGATACTTGAAACTCTAGCTCGCCAATTTGCCAGTTCTGCTTTTTTGCACCATGCTCTAGCTTCACTTTTGCATATTGCCATTTTCGGCCTTTCTTTATAGCTTTTCTGGAGTATATGGATATGATCTTCGGGAGCTCTGAAAAGGCCTGGACAATCTCCCTCACGTCCCCTGTATGGGTGAGGAGGAGCAGGATCTCTCCTTTGTGATTGGAGCGGAGCATAAGCTCTTCTAAGCCGGTTTTTCCGTGTAGAATTTCTGCTATGGATGGCAGAATATCGCCTATTTCACTGCATGCGATGGGACAGCTGGTGATGGGCAGAAAATCATGGCTGCCTCGTCTGTGATAGCCGAGGGCGCCCTTTGGATTGATCTTTAAGGTCAGCTTGTTTCGGTAGCCGTATTCCCCTTTTGCCGGGATGATGGGAATCTTCAGTTCTAGACCACAGGACTTACGAAAGGCCTGCTGGATACGCTGCGCCTTTATTTCCAGTTGCCCTTTATAGCGGAGATTTTGCATTTGGCAACCGGAGCATTCGCTGGCATGGATGCATTTTGGTACCACTCGATCTTTAGATTCTGAGAGAAGTCTCAGGGTCTTGGCCTGATAAAAATTCTTCTGGAACTGCGTGATCGCTGCCTCGACCCGATCTCCCAAGGTGGCGCCCTCGACAAAGAGGACTGCGCCTTGATGCCTTGCAACGCCCAGTCCCTCTGAGTTGATATCGAGGATTTCTAGCTCGAGTATATCTCCTATATTGAACTTTAAATCTTCCTTTTTATTGGAATTCTGCATGCTTCCCCCATTATTTGCTAAATAGCTGATCGACTCTTTCTAACATATTTATGATGGGTAGATCGTAAGGACAGCGCTTTTCACAATCTCCGCACTGAATACAGTCTCCTGCACTGGGATGGATGGCGCTATAGCGATCGATTGCCCATTCCTTAAGATCATATCTGGTATAGTAGCCCTCCATTAGAAAACAGGTGGGGATGTCAATACCCACAGTACAGGGGGCGCAGTAACCACATCGGCGACAGAATTTGTCGCCTAGTTCTTCGACTTCTTGGTTTAGAAGGGCTTTTTCTTCGTCGTTTAGCGGCGTGAAATGATTTCCGACGGCTGCATTTTCCATTACCTGCTCAACGGAATTCATTCCAGGGATGAGGGTGGTTACGAAGGGCTGCTCCATGGCATAGCGTAGGGCAAGGCCTTTGTTGATCAGGGCCCCTCCTGCTAGGGGCTTCATGATGATCACTCCCAGGTCTTTTTCGATGGCATATTGAAATTGTTCAATCGCCTGGTTTTCGACGGCATTAAAGGGAAATTGGATCGTATCGAAGACCCCAGTATCCATCGCTGGAATCAGTATATTTCGGTTGTGGGAGGTGATCCCGAGATGCTTGATGACGCCTTGATCGAGATATTCCTTAATCCCTTGATAAGCGCCACCTTCTCCAAAGATGGTGTCCATCTCTTCTTCATAGCGAACATTGTGGAATTGGTATAGTTCAATCTGCTCCACATCCAGCTGCTTTAAGCTGGTTTCCACATCTCGGCGAATCCCTTCGTAGGTCCTTGCCATGGATTTGGTCGCAATGATAAAGTCCTCTCTTCGGTGGTCCTTTAATGCTCTTCCGATCAAGCTTTCCGATGTCGTATATCCGCGGCCGGTGTCGACGAAATTGATCCCTGCCTCAGCCAAGGCTTGGAAGATCTCTCTTGCGGCTTTTTCATCTACATGTTGAATGGGAATTCCGCCAAATCCAATGACGGAAACCATTAATTTAGTCTTACCCAATCGTCTCATTTTCATAGTAGCTACCTCCTGTCATTATCATAGTATAAAAGTTGGAAAACGTCTATCTCCCACTAGGTGATGTCGGTGATCCACTTTTTGGATCGATATCGAGGGAGTATGCAAATGGCTTTGATGACTTCTTCGATGGAGACTAAGAAAAAGACGGTTTCAAGGCTCCAATGAAAGGTCATCACGCCCAGATAACAGATGGGAACTGCATAGACCCACATGGTCAGCATCTCGTAGAATAGAGCGTATTTTGAATCTCCCCCACCTCGAAATAGCCCGACGATGAGCAGTCCGTTAAAAAATCGAAAGGTGATAAAGATCCCGCGGATGATGAGGAGATGAACGGACAGATCGATGACGCTCTGATCCATTCCGCTGTAGATCAACATCAGCGCCCTTGGAAAGAGGATCAGAACGAGGCTGGATATGAGTCCGATGATCAGCTGAAATTTGAGAAACAGCTTTGAATTGGTAAATGTCCTCTCGTATTCTCCTCGCCCGATTGTCTGCCCAGTTAGGACGGCAGCTGCATCAGATAGGCTATGGGCCAGGATGAAAAACACATTTTGAATGGTATTTGTCAACTGTATGGCTGCAGTCGCTTCCGTGCTGATACGAGCATAGAGGATGGTAAAGAGCAGCTGGCCAAGAGCCCAAAAGGTCTCTGCCAAAATGACCGGCGTTGCGATGGAGAAATAGCGCTGATAGTCTTTCAGGGTTGTGGGATGGCTCTTTAACATGGACAAAGAGTACACGGAGCCCTGATCCCTAAAGGCGATAAAGAGCAGGAGGAGCTCCACCATTCTAGCCGCAAGGGTGCCTATGGCAGCTCCCTGGATGCCCATGGGGGCAAAACCCAGTTTGCCGAATATCAGAATATAATTGATGATCACATTGGTGATGAAGGCGACCAGTGAGACCTGCATTGGTGCTTTGGTGTTGCCGGCACTTCGAAGTGCCGTTCCCAGACCAAAGGAGAGACCTGTGATGATCAAAGTGTATTGAATGATCTGTAGGTATTCCCTTGCATGATTTTGTACTAGGAGATCTGGCGTCAGCATGGCGAGGATTTGATCCTGAAATCCCAGGGTGAAGATGGTGAACAAGCTTCCAAAGAGCAGCACGACCGACTGCATGACCTTGAAGAACCGGTGTAACATGCCCAGGTCCCGCTTGCCATAGTATTGGGCTAAAAAGATGGCGGCGCCGGTACAGATTCCAAATACGATGACGAAGTAGAAAAAGATGTATTGATTGACCAGACCCACCGCCGCGATACTCGCTTCCCCCAAAGAGCTGACCATGACGGTATCTGCCATATTCAGAGAAGTGGCAATTAGATTTTGCAGCGCTAGGGGAAGTGCGATGGATATAAGGGTTTTAATAAATTGTCTCTGATGCGTTTTTTCCAATGACTTACCTCGTTTTGAATAACGGGCGCAAGACCACAGAACTGGCCTTGCGCCCGCATTTTTTAAATTTGTCCTAAAGGACCTTCGCTTCGCCGCGATAGATCAAGCCGGCGATTGGGTCAACGGTGATGGTCTCGCCATCCTCTAGAATCTGTGTGATATCGTCGACCCCGACTATGGTGGGCAGGTCAAAATGCAATGCCACAATGGCTGCATGGGAGGTCAGTCCACCCTCTTCTACGACGACGGCGATGGCCTTTTCGACGTATTTGACCAAGTCTCGATCTGTGGCCTTAGCGACCAGGATCATGCCCTCTTGGAATCGGCCCTCCAGTTCTTCTTCTGTGCTGCCGATGCAGATGACGCCAGAGACGGATTTCTTGCCGATGCCCAGTCCTCGGGCTACGATATCTCCTACGGTATGAACTTTAATCAAATTTGTCGTACCTCCTACTGCTACCGGAATTCCGGCAGTGATTACAATCAGTTCTCCTTCATGGATGTAGTTAGCGTTCACAGCTGCGCTGATTGAATTTTCAATCACTTCGTCCGTTACATCTGTCTTTTGTGCCAGCACCGGGAAGACCCCCCAAACTAGGGATAGGGCTCGCATGACCTCGTGGGAATAGGTTGCAGCGACGATCGGTGCGGTGGGTCGGAATTTCGAGAGATGCCTTGGAGTTCCCCCCGTTGCCGTCGCTGTTAGAATCGCTGTAGCATCCAGTTGTACGGCAATGGAGCAGCTCGATCTGGATATGGAGTTGGTCGTCGTCTTGGACTCCCAATCTCTCCTCTTGGCGGTAGAGTCGATGAAATCCTTCGAGTTCTCCGTCGTAACGGCGATGTCGTGCATGATATGCACAGCTTCAACAGGGTATTTCCCCGCAGCCGTCTCGCCTGAGAGCATGATGGCATCTGTTCCATCGATGATCGCATTTGCCACATCTGTGACCTCCGCCCTCGTCGGACGGGGATTGCGGATCATAGAGTCCAGCATTTGCGTCGCAGTGATGACTGGCTTTGCAGCCATATTCGTCTTACGAATGATCTGTTTTTGGATCAGGGGCATCGTCTCTGTGCGGATTTCCACGCCCAGGTCTCCCCGAGCGACCATAATCCCATCTGCAGAGTCGATGATCTCATTGAGGTTGAATACCCCTTCTTCATTTTCAATTTTTGCGATGATGCCGATTCGGTCACCGCCATTTTCTTCGAGCACCTTGCGGATATCCAGCACGTCGGCAGCCTTTCGAATGAAGGATGCGGCGATATAATCCACGTCGTTTTTGATGCCAAATTTGATGTCATTGACATCGCGTTCGGTCAAGGAGGGCAGATTGATGGATACAGAGGGCACATTGACCCCCTTCTTATCCTTGATGGTCCCGTAGTTACGCACTTCGCAGTGGATGTCCGTGCCATCAGTGACATCCTCTACAATGAGTTCGATTAAGCCATCGTCGATCAGGATTCGGTCGCCGATCTTCACATCGGCCGGCAGTCCTTCATAGCTGATCGATACGATCTCTTGGTTGCCAACGAGATCCCTCGTAGTCAGGGTGAACTTGTCCCCGACCTTTAAGTCGATCTCACCATTTTCAAAGTTCTTTAAGCGGATCTCTGGTCCCTTGGTGTCCAACATGATGGCGACCGGCAGCTCGAGGGCTTCTCTTGCCTCTTTAATATTGTCGATGCGCACTTGATGCTCCTCGTGGGAGCCGTGGGAAAAGTTGAGGCGGCATACATTCATACCTGCCTCCATCAGCTGTTTGAGCGTCTCCACGCTGTCGGAAGCCGGTCCGATGGTACATACGATCTTGGTCTTCTTTTTCATACATCCTCCTAAATAGAAAGCTCCTTAGCAATTTCATACAATTCCAGATTGAGATGGTTTTTTGTATTGACTGCTTCAATAATATCCATATCGTAGATCTGATTCATCCGATTGCCCAGAGCTCTGCCGGTCGCGCCCTCGATCAGTAATTTTACTGCTCGATTCCCCATCTGGGAAGCTTGAAGGCGGTCGTATGCGGCTGGGTTTCCACCCCTCTGAACATGTCCCAAAATGGTCACTCGGGTCGCCACATCGGTAGCCTCTTCCACTGTCTTTGCGACCTCTTCTGCATTACCTGCACCTTCAGCCAAAACGATGATATGATGTAGTTTTCCTCGTCTTTTACCCTGTTTTACTCTTTCAATGACTTCGTCGAGGTTGAGACCGATCTCCGGTACTAAGATGCTCTCTGCACCACTGGCGACGCCAGAGTACAGCGCCAGATCTCCGCATTTTCTCCCCATCACTTCGATGACATTTCCGCGTCCATGGGAGGAAGAGGTATCCCGGATTTTGCTTATCGCCTCTACGATCGTCTCCACAGCTGTATAGAACCCAATGGTATAGTCGGTATAACCCATGTCGTTGTCGATGGTGCATGGAATGCCAATGGTCTTAATACCGGCTTCGCTCAGGGATTTTGCCCCCTTGAACGAGCCGTCCCCGCCCAATACGATCACCGCATCGATCTCAAAGTCGCGGAGGGTCGTCAATGCTTTTTCAAAGCCTACAGTCGTGACAAATTCCTCAGAGCGTGCGCTACCCAATATAGTTCCGCCGCGCTGTATGATATCTGCAACGGAGGAAACCGCCATTTCTTTGATATCCCCCCGGATCAATCCATCGTATCCAAATCGAATCCCCATGGCGCGGATGCCATTGAATACACAGGTTCGCACGATGGCGCGAATCGCGGCATTCATGCCAGGGGCATCACCACCACTTGTAAGCAGTCCTATGGTCTTCATTCTTCCTCCCTTATTGAATCTTCACATTTTCATTGCCAAAAAGGCTCTTTAATTGAATGATGAGTTCGTTGTTCTGTGTGTCCACCCAAAGATTGCTCTGGGTGGTCATCGCCTTTTGTTCTGATTTATAAAAGACGACGACGGGAGTGTCCCCTCGATATGTGCCAAGGGTGCGTTTCAGCTCCCGCGTCCCCTCTCTATCCGATACCGAGTCCAGTTGGACATAGAGGGTCCTCTCTTCTGACTTAACTTCTCTTGCACGGTCTAATATTAGCTTGGGACTCTCATTTTCACTGATATTGAGTCTCCCCATGAGGATTAGTACCTGATCCTCTTGGAGCAGGCGGCCATATTCGATGAGGAGCTTGGGGAATACGACGACTTCAATTTTGCCAAATTCGTCTTCAAAATCCAAGAAACTCATCATTCCGCCATTCTTTGTGACTTTGTCGCTTCGATTTGTCACGAGTCCCACCATGGTGACCATTTTTTGATCGTATTTATCTTGAATTAATTGGAAATCCGTATCCTCACTCAGTTCGGACAGATAGAAATTCGTGTGGCGCTTGATGGGGTCCGCATACGCGTTGAGCGGATGACCGGAAATATACAAGCCGGTCAGCTCCTTTTCCATGCTAAGTAGGATTTGGGGCTTGTATTCCTCCTTGATAATGGGAAGCTGTATTTCCTCATGCTCCTCGTCCATGTCCAATAGGGACAGCTGCCCCTCCACATTGCTGCGATGTTTTCTGGTGACGGAATCGATGATCTTATCAAAATTGTTGAGCAAAGTCGCTCTGTTTATACCCATTTCCGAGAAGGCACCAACTTTTATTAGGCTCTCGATGGCCTTTTTACTGACAAGACTCTTATCCCGATTGTTAATCCGTTCGATAAATTCCTGAAAGTTGCGGAAAGGTCCTCCTGTTTTGCGGATTTGTATGATTTGGTCAACTAGACCGATCCCCACATTTTTCACTGCGGCCAGTCCAAACCGGATCTGGTCTCCATCGACGGAAAACCCCGTATAACTACGGTTGATATCCGGAGGCAATACCTCCAGACCCAATCTCTTGCATTCCTGCATATAGAGGTTTACCTGGGAAGTCTGCCCCATCACAGAGGTCATCAACGCGGCCATGTATTCTGTGGGATAATAGGCCTTCAGCCAAGCGGTCTGCATGGCCACAAAGGCATAGGCAGCGGAATGGGATTTATTAAAGGCGTATTTGGCGAAGTCGATCATCAGATCGTAAATGCGATTGGCCGACCCCTCATCGACACCATTTCGTACACAACCAGGCACAATGATATGCCCTTCATCGTCCACTTCACCGTGAATAAAGCGCTCCCGCTCTCGTTCCATCACATCCATCTTCTTTTTGCTCATCGCCCGGCGGAGTAGATCCGCCCCGCCAAGGGTATAACCAGCCAGTTTTTGGACGATTTGGATGACCTGTTCTTGATAGACGATGGTTCCATAGGTCACATCCAGAATAGACTCTAAGGCAGGATGCAGATAGGTCACATCCTGCGGATGGTGTTTGTTGTGGATATAGGTGGGGATTTCGTTCATAGGCCCCGGTCGAAATAGGGAATTCGCCGCGATTAAATCCTCAAAGGCGGTGGGCTTTAATTCCTTTAGAAATGCCCTCATCCCTGCGGATTCAAACTGAAAAATTCCGAGGGTATCCGCAAATTCAAATAGACGAAGGGTCTTTTTATCTTTTAAATCGATTTGTTCGATGTCGATTTCGATGCCGCGATTGTGTTTGATCAGTTTGACCCCATCCGAGATGACCGTCAGGGTCCTCAGCCCGAGAAAATCCATCTTGAGAAGCCCGAGCTCCTCTAATTCAATCATATTAAACTGCGTGGTGATCACATCTTGGTTACGAGACAGTGGTACATAATTCACAATGGGCTTTTTAGAGATGACGACGCCCGCCGCATGGGTAGAGGTATGCCTCGGAAGGCCTTCGACGGCTGAAGCAAAGTCGATCACCTTTTTGACCTGGGGGTCTGAGAGGTAGTTTTCCTTTAGTTCCGGATTGAGTTTCAATGCTTCTTCGATTGTAATCCCGATTTGCATGGGGATCATCTTGGCGATTCGATCGACGGAGCCGTAGGGCATGCTGAGCACGCGGCCGACATCACGAATGGAGCCTCGCGCGGCCATGGTGCCAAAGGTGACAATCTGCGCAACATTCGCCGCTCCGTATTTTTCGACCACGTATTCGATGACCTCTTCCCTTCGCTCATAGCAAAAATCGATGTCGATATCGGGCATGGAAATCCTCTCAGGATTTAGAAAGCGCTCAAATAGTAGGTCGTATTCCAAAGGATCCAGACCGGTGATATCCAGCGCATAAGAGATGATGCTCCCAGCTGCAGAGCCCCTTCCCGGTCCGACGGGAATGCCATGGTCCTTCGCATATTTAATAAAATCCCAGACGATTAGAAAATAGTCTACAAAGCCCATATCTTCGATTACCTTGAGCTCCTGATCTGCTCGGTCAGAAATGGCCTGTGTAACTTCAGTATATTTCTTTTCCAGTCCTCGATAAGTGAGTTGGCGCAGGTATTCTGGATTGGACAGTTCGGTGCTGCCGGCGAATTCAGGCAGATGCAATTCTCCAAACTCCAAGTCCACATTACAGCGCTCTGCGATATCCAAGGTGTTCTCGATGGCATTGGGATAGGCGCCGAGTATCTCCCGCATCTCCTCTTCGGACTTCAAGTAAAATTCCTTTGAGGGAAAGCGCATACGCTCCTCCTCGTCCACGGTCTTGCCCGTTTGGATGCACAGGAGTACGTCGTGGACTTGGGCATCTTCTCGGTTCACATAATGCACATCATTGCTTGCGATCAGAGGGACACCGGTCTGTCGATGGAGTTCCAGCAGGAGCCGGTTGACGGACTTTTGCTCCGGTATGCCATGGTCCTGGAGTTCTAAATAGAAGTGATCCTCGCCAAAGATATCTGCATATTCTAAGGTGAGCTCCTTCGCCTTTTCAATTTGACCATTCATCAACTGCTGCTGGATTTCTCCAGCCAGGCAGGCGCTGGTGGCGATGATCCCCTCAGAGTACTGCCTTAGGACGGTTCGATCCACTCTGGGTCTGTAATAATAGCCGTTGATATAGCCCTCGGATACAATCTGCATCAGGTTCTTGTATCCCAACTCGTCCTTGGCGAGGAGGATCAGGTGGTATTGTTCCTTTTCTTCCTTTGATTTATTGAGATAGCTCCCCTCTGACACATAAATCTCGCAGCCCAGAATGGGTTTGACGCCATATTTTTTACATGCTTTATAGAAGGCCACGATGCCGTACATGCTTCCATGATCGGTGATCGCCAATGCCTTCATTTCAAGTTCTGCCGCACGAGCTACGAGCTTATCGATGGGCGAAAATCCATCGAGTAAGCTGTATTCCGTATGGACGTGCAGATGAACAAAATTACTCATATGATCCCTCCAAACCTATTTTATCATATTGAGCTCTATAAAACTTCAACCAAATACAAATTATATGGTAGAATGAGATGAAATGGGAGGTGATATGAATGCTAAAGAAATACTTGATCATCACAAATAATATTCAGATCCATGAAAAACTCAAGGATCGCTTCAATGTGGAATACATCGACTGCCCCACCCAACAAGAGGTCTTAGAGCGAGTGCGAACTTTGGTCCATGGGGGTTATGTCCTGGAGACCCATCCCCTGTCGGGTAGCATCAAACCGAATGAGACGCCCTACAAATCCGTGATCCTGTCGGAAAACACGAGCGAAGTGACCGACATGCAGTCCCTTCTGATCATTGAGGACACCATTGCGGCCTTTTTGAAATTTCAAAAGAATCGTCCCATCTTAGAATGGTATCCCCATATACTGAAGGACTTTCAGGACATTGATACGTCCCTATTGATGAGCATGATCGATAAGCTGCGATAAAAATGAACAAGAAAAGGAAGAACGCCAAATTGGTTCGTTCTTCCCTTTTCTTTTATTCTCCCTGAAGCTCCTTTGCATATTCTACGATGCGCCGAAGCCTGTGATTCACGCCGGATTTTCCAAGTGGTTTTGCCAGCATCTCCCCCAGTTCCTTGAGGGGCGTCTCGGGGTGATTGAGCCGAAGCTGAGCCAATTCCTGTAGTCCAGCAGGCAGGGAGCTCAGGCCACCATGATTTTGAATATACTCGATCGCTTCGACCTGTTTCATAGAGGCATGGACTGTCTTGTTGATATTCGCCGTCTCACAGTTCACCAGTCGATTTACATTATTTCTCAGATCCTTGATCACCCGGACATTCTCCAGTTCCAATACGGAGCTACTGGCACCCATATAGGTCAGCAGGTCGGAGATATCCTCAGCGCCCTTTAGATAGAAGACCAGCGATTCTTTGCGTTCCATGATGCCCGGTTTTAACCCCAATGCCTCTGCAATCTGACACAGCCATTTTGCTGTCTGCATCGAATTGACGACAATCTCAAGATGATAATATTTCTTGGGATTGGTTATGGAACCACTTCCTAGAAAAGCGGCTCGCACAAAGGCCGTCTTTTGGGCCTTGTAGCGTAGGGGCATCTGTTCCTCAATGGGCTGTTGGACCTCTAAATGGGGCCACCAGGTGTCGGAGAGGAGATAGCGTACAATTTCATCATCCTCTAGGACGAGCTTGTAGAGATTCTTGCGCCGCAGGTCATTTTTTATCATCTGGATTTGCGGCTCTGTCTGATAGAGGGTCTTAATCAGACGGTAGATCCGCCTTGCAGTGGGGTTGTTTTCCGTGGAGAAGTATAGCCCCATCTCGTCTCGAAAGCTCATCGTCACAATGCCATTCGTCCTGATAAAAGCAGCTAATTCGGCTGTTGCCTGCTCTCCAGATTCGATCGGAATCTGGGCCAATTCATTTTTTGCTTCGATGGAAAAGGACATCTCATCCCTCCCCTAAAGATTTCGATATAGTTCTATGGCCTTCTTAACCATATTTCGTTCTGCTTCATGTTTCAATTTGTGGAGTACTTTATCAGTGTCCATAAAGACCGCTTCGATAAACCCCTCTTCCCTTTGGGGATTCGTCATGTTACCATCCGCTGAAGTCATCAAGTAATAGTGTACGGTTTTGTTGACTTTTGTACCGTCCACGCCCACATAGATATATTTTAAATAGCCAATATATTTTATGATATCCCCTCGTACACCAGATTCCTCCTCGACCTCTCGGATGGCAGCTGCTTCACTGGATTCATCGCCCTCAAGTCTCCCCTTAGGCAGTACCCAATCCCCTTGGAACTTTCTTAGTGTAAGGACTGTGTCGCCATTGATCACAACACCGCCTGCACTAATCTCTTCCATAGCAACCTCCTGTGATATAAAAATCTATATCATTTATTATACACTATGGCGCCCTATTGTCCAATATCCAAGGAGAGCAAAGGGGTTGTATGCCCTGAAAAAAAGGAGTTTCTCAATCGTTTATGCTCACGGAATCGACTAGGATCTTCCCTAGAGCATCCGCGTCATGGCGGATATAGTCGTGCTTGACATCGACGAAATCCCCTGTGATCACCTGGGTGCCCATCTGCTGGATCAATGCAATCTCCTCTTCTCGGATGTGAATCGGGGTGCTCTTCTCTCGAAACTCATACCGAAGCCGAGCTGCCTCTGGGATTCGCTTATTATTTACATAGATCGCATCTACTAGGTTTTCTCCGCAGTGATCGGCAATCGCCCGCAGATGATCGGCAGCTGTGTATTGATCCGTCTCCCCCGGCTGGGTCATCACATTGCAGATGTAGACGACAGGAGCCTTGGCCTGTGTCAGGTCTTTGACCAATAGATTGGGTATGACAGAGGTGTAGAGTGATCCAGGTCCTAAGATCACCAGGTCGGCTTTTGCAATGTCCTCCTTGGCCTCATCCAGGGTCAGACTGAGCTCTGGTTGCAAGAAGACCCGCTTGATCCTACCTCCAGATTTTCGCGTCAAAAATGTGATATTGGATTCGCCTTCTATGATGCTGCCGTCTTCGAGCTCTGCATAGAGCACCACATTCTCCAAGGTCATCGGGAGCACTTTGCCCGTTATTGCAAGGACTTTGGCTGCTTCCTTTAGGCCGCGGTAAAAATCTCCGTGGATATTGTTCATTGCCGCCAAGAATAGATTTCCAAAGGATTGGCCAGCCAGTCTGCCCGCCTTTTCATCGAATCGATAGCGCATTAGAAGCTCCATCTCCTCTTCGGAATTCGACAATGCGACGAGGCAGGCTCGAATATCTCCTGGGGGCAGCATGCCCAAGTCCTCCCTCAGGATTCCAGACCCTCCCCCGTCATCGGCGACGGTGACGATGGCGCTGATATTTTCCGTGTATTTCTTCAGCCCGCGGAGCATGACCGATGAACCGGTTCCTCCGCCTATGGTCACAATATGGGGCTGTTTGTTAACTCTTGTTATACTCATTATTCCACATCCTATCATCTCGATTGGACACAAAGACGAGGTCATGGATATCCTTCAGTCGATGATACAATTCTTGAGCAATGGCGACAGAACGGTGTTTCCCTCCTGTACAGCCGATGCCGATTACGAGATTTTGCTTTCCTTCTTTTTCATAAAAGGGAATGGTATACCGCACCAAATCCACTAATTTTTCTAAGAATATTTGGGTTACCTCATAGGAAAATACATATTCACGGACGGGCTCGTCCAAACCCGTTAGAGGTTTTAGTCTTTCGTTATAAAACGGATTCGGGATAAAACGCACGTCGAAGATGATATCCCCATCTAGTAGGATACCGTGTTTGTAGCCAAAGGAGACAATGGAGATGACCAGTTTTCCATCGGACCCCTCTGGATCAAAGATCTCCCGCATTCGCTCTCGAAGCTGCGCCAGCTTTAAACTGCTCGTGTCGAGGAAATAGTTGGCATCTTTGCGAATTTCAGCCAAAGCCTCTCGCTCCGAATGGATGCCTTCGACTAAGCTGGCGCCCTTTTCCTGCATGGGATGGGGTCTGCGTAGCTCTTTATATCTCTTGACTAAGACAGAGTCGCTTGCATCTAAAAACAGGACCGTCACTTCAAATCCAGCCAGCTTTAAGTCGCTGACGGTCTTACTGAGTGTACTCAGAAAGCCCATCCCTCGGATATCCAGTCCTACGGCCAGTCGGTCGACGACGACGTCAGAACGACTTGTCAGCTCTACAAAACTCATAATCAGGATGGGGGGCAGATTATCCATGCTGTAATAGCCCATATCCTCCAGTATATTCAATGCGGAGGACTTCCCCGCTCCGGACATTCCCGTGATAATTACGACTTTCATTGATCCTCCTTTTTCGTTCGATTGATCAACCGCTCAGGAGCTACCCCTAATCTGGAGAGTGCTTCTATGCTATAGGTCAGATCGCCGACTCTTCTCGGACTGTGGGCATCGCTGCCCAAACTGAACTTGACGTCTTCCTTCAGCGCAATGCAGATGCCCTCGTCATTCAAATCTCCATGGGATGAATTGATCTCCAGCGCCGTTCCAAATTCCCCACAAACCCTTGCCAAACTTCGGATATCCAGCGGCACCTTCGAGCCAGGATGGGTGATAATCGTGGGTCGATAGCGCTTCACGATTCGAACCAGAGCATTTGTATTCTCCCTTGTCACATATGCTCTCAAGGGTGGAATGAGCTTTGACAGGGGGTTTAGGATCATAAACAGGAAAAAACTCCAAAGATCCCTTGGCATGATCCCATAGTGAAAACCGACGCTCAATCTGTCGAGATAGGCTAGGTCTTCTGGTTCTAAATCGATGGATCCCCTATAGGACATCACATTGGACTCGAGGCCCATCAGGACGTCGATGTCCTCATATACTCCGTTCAGGCGGTCGATCTCCCTTCGAATCTCTGGTAACTGGCTGCGATGGATGCCAAAGAGAAAATGGCCTGGCCCGTGGTCGCTGATCAGGACTTCTGTCAATCCAGCCTCTCTGGCGGCCAAGACCACTTCTTCTATGCTGCCCTTGGCATGACCGTTCTTACTGTATTGGGTGTGGACATGAAAATCGCTTAAGGACCGCATCTTATTCTCCGATAATTCGCACTTCCGTCTCCAGGCTGACTCCAAATTTCTCTTGAACCACCTGTTGTACATGTTCAATGACATGACTCACTTCCTCATAGCTGGAAGGACCAACCGCCACGATAAATCCGCAGTGCTTTTCAGATACCATCGCATTCTTGTACCGGTATCCGCGAAGACCTGCATCATCGATTAATTTTCCTGCAAAATATCCCGGTGGACGCTTGAAGATAGAACCCGCACTGGGGTACTCCAATGGCTGTTTGGAGTTTCTCGCCTCTGATAGCTCCTGATATTTGGCTTGGATCTGTTCTGGAACGCCCTCCTTCAATGCAAAGGTGGCCTCTAATACGATCAAGCCCTCATCCTGCACTCTGGAGTTTCGATAGCGAAAGTTCATGTCCTCTGCAAGGATGTCCACAATTTGTCCATTCGGGTCAATCACCTTCACCGATTCTACGATATCTTTGATTTCACCACCATAGGCACCTGCATTCATCGTGATGGCGCCACCGATATTACCGGGGATCCCAGAGGAGAACTCCATCCCCTCAAGACTGCGCTCTATGGCTGCCTTTGATGTCTTCGTCAGTTGAGCTCCCGCTTGGGCGATAATTCGCGTTCCCTCAAACCGCACTTTGGACAGGTTCTCTCCGAGCTTTACGATCACCCCTGGATAACCACTGTCCTTGATCAGCAGATTGCTCCCATTTCCCATAACCATATGGAGGACTTCTCGATCGCGCAAATAGCGCAGTGCCTCTGCTGCTTGCTCATAATCCTCTGGCAGTACCATGGCGACGCAGGGGCCGCCGATTTTGAAAGTCGTGTGATTCTTTAAAGGTTCCCCTATGAGTATACTTCCAATATTCAACGCAGATAGCTCTGCAATGATCTGATCTGGTTTCAAGCTGTTCTCCTGTTCTCTATTCATATTTTGTTGTTCCTTGTGTCTTTGAAAATAACGGAGCACTTCTCCAACTTGGTAGAGAGAGCCAAAGCAGAGGATGACATCCTCCGGCTGCGCCTTTCGTAGGGCAAGTCCAATGGCCGCATGCATTGAGCCGATTGCAATGGCCGTTCCCCCATGGTGAATAATCCTGTTTTTTAGATCAATACTCGATAGGGCTCGATCACTGTCCGGCCTCGTAGTGATGTAGAATTTCGAATGTGGCAAGGTCAGTTCGATGCTCTTTTCAAAGTCTTTATCCCGAAGGGTGCCAAAGATAAAGATGAGTTTTTGATCACCAAATAGATTCTCTATGGTCTCTACAAGCCCTTCAACCCCTTGGGCATTATGGGCACCGTCTACGATAAAGAGCGGGTTTTCATGGAGGACCTGAAATCGCCCTTCGATTTCTGCTTCATAAAGCCCCTGCAAGACGCAGTCACTTGAGATCTCGATCCCCAAGTCCTGGAGCTTCTCGATGACTAATACCGCTAAGGATGCATTATAGGGTTGATAGCTTCCAGCGAGTCGAATGCGCAGGTCCTGATACGGTTCAAAATCAAATACATGTCCTTTTGCACTGGAGTCCTTGATGATCACAGAATCTGGATCCAGATAGCGCAGATCCGATTCCATTGCCCTGGCTGTCTCTTCCAGCACCGCGGCCACTTCTGGTTTCTGGAAATAGCTGACGACAGGTGCCCCTTTCTTGATGATCCCCGCCTTCTGGGAGGCGATCTCCTCCAGTGTCGTGCCCAAGAAATCCGTATGATCCAAGTCGATTCTGGTGATCACACTGATCAATGGAGATTCGATGAAATTCGTGGCATCGAGGGTCCCGCCTAGGCCCACCTCCATGACGGCGAATTCACAGCCCATCTCATGGAAATACAACACGGCGAGAGCGGTCTCCGCTTCAAATGCCGTGATGGGAATATCCTCCGCTTCCGCTGCTCCTCGAATCTGAGTCAGTAGCTCTGCAATTTGTTCATCGTCAATTTCCTCGCCTCCGATGCGAAACCGTTCGGAGAATCGAAAGATGGAGGGCGATGTATACAATCCTGTACGATAGCCACTGGCCCCCAAAATGGAGGCCAAGTAAGTACATACAGAACCCTTGCCATTTGTACCCGCTACGTGAATAAACTTTAGAGAGCGGTCAGGTCGCCCCAAAGCCGTCATCAAGTTCTTTATATTGTCAAGGCCCAGGATAAAACCCCTGCCCTTCAAATCCTCCAAATAAGCATATGCCTGCTCTAAATTCATCTCTTCCTCCGATGCTTTGATGCTCTTATTATATCCCGAGGGAGTAATGGAAGCAAGTGAACTGCTGTGGACATAGGAGAAGAATGATCCTAATGATCAATCTTCGGATTTTACATCAAGGATCATCCATTTATATATGGTAATTGTGACTAAAGTATATCCGTTAGATGGTCATCTTGCATATAAAAACCGCCGAAAACCTATAAGTATCAGGTTTTCGGCGGTCTTATGAAGGGTTTTATGAGTTAGCCCCTCTGGTTTATTCAGCTTCTGCCATTCTCTTGTATGTGGTGTAGCGCTCTTTAGCGTCATCTTCTGCCTTGACAAAGAGTTCTTCTGCTTCTTTCGGGAAGGCCCTTTGTAGGGAGGTGTATCGGACCTCGGAGCGGATGAAGTCTTGGAAGGATCCGGTTGGTTCTTTGGAGTCCAATACGAAGGGGTTCTTGCCCTCTTCCTTCAGTCTCGGGTCGAATCGATACAGATGCCAGTAGCCTGCTTCTACAGCCTTCTTCATATGCTTTTGCGCTGTTCCCATACCAGTGCGGATACCATGGTTGATACAGGGCGAGTAGGCCATGATGATGGATGGTCCATCATAGGATTCTGCTTCATGGAAGGCTTTTAGGGTTTGGTTCATATTCGCACCCATGGCCACCTGTGCTACATAGACATAGCCATAGCTTGCTGCGATCATGCCCAGATCCTTTTTCTTGACCTTCTTACCGGAAGCTGCAAATTTTGCTACAGCTGCCGTCGGTGTAGCCTTAGAGGCCTGTCCACCTGTGTTGGAATAGACTTCGGTATCGAAGACTAGGATATTGATGTCTTCGCCTGAGGCAAGGACATGATCCAGTCCACCAAAGCCGATGTCATAAGCCCAACCGTCACCACCGAGAATCCATACGGAGCGTTTGATCAGATAGTCTTTTCGTACTTCGATCTCTTTGAGGAGCTCGTTAGCCCTTTCATTGTCGAGTTTTGTAGACAATAGGGGTAGGATTTCTCCCGTTGCCGCCTTGGAACCCTTGGCATCCTTGATATTCTCAATCCAGCTCTTGAAATGCTCGTTCAAGGGACTGTCTACGCCGAGTTCTAAGAATTCTGTCATCAGGAACTGCAGTTTTTCGCGGACTTTACTTGCTGCTAAGGCCATACCATAACCGTATTCTGCGTTATCTTCGAACAGGGAATTCGCCCATGCTGGTCCAAGGCCTTCTTTATTCTTGCAATAGACGGTCGCCGGTGCAGATGCACCCCAGATAGAGGAGCAGCCCGTTGCATTGGCGATCATCATACGATCCCCAAATAGCTGAGTCATCAGCTTCGCATAGGGAGTCTCACCACAACCTGCACAGGCTCCGGAGAACTCGAGCAGTGGTTGTCTAAACTGGCTTCCCTTCAACATCGTGTCTGGAAGGAATTGGTCTTTGTAAGTGACATGATCTACTGCGTAGTTCCAATTGTCTTTTTCTTTGATATATTGCTCTTCAAAGGGCTTCATGATCAAGGACTTTTGCTTGGAAGGACATACATCTGCGCAGTTGCCGCATCCAGTACAGTCCAGTGGACTGACTTGCATACGGAATTCCACTTCTTCCATCCCCTTACCGACTGCTTTAATGGTCTCAAAGCCTGCAGGTGCATTTGCACGCTCGTTCTCGTCAACCAAGAAAGGTCGGATGACTGCATGGGGGCAGACATAGGAACATTGGTTACATTGGATACAATGCTCTTTTTGCCATTCCGGTACAAATAATGCGATACCACGCTTTTCGAACTCGGAGGTTCCCTGTGGGAATTCACCATTCTCTCTGCCGACAAATTTGGATACAGGCAGGCTGTTTCCCTCTTGGCGATTCATAGGTCTGGCGACTTCGCGTACGAATTCTGGTAAGTGAGACAGGTCTTCTGGAGCTTCGGTGGCGTTTGCCCAGTCAGCGGGAACTTCGATCTTGACAAGAGCATCAATCCCTTGGTCCACTGCCTTGGAGTTCATATTGACCACTTCTTCTCCCTTGTTGCCATAGGCTGCGACGATGGATTTCTTCAATGCATCGACTGCATAATCCAGTGGCAATACC
>JAUNUQ010000028.1 GCA_030538075.1 Tissierellia bacterium | reverse complement strand
TGGATTGTACTATAAAACGCAATACTTAGGAGAAAAAAAGAAAATGATGACGCTCTCGTTTAGAATAAAATTTCCACACAACTTTCGAACGGAGAAATCGTCTTAGGTTACACCCATTTTGCCATAGTCAAACGAACAAAAACGGAAGTCTATCTCAGATTAGATTACGGCATCCGCAGGATTGCTCAATTACTTAACCTGGCACCTCCTTCTGTCTCAAGAGAGCTGAAGAGAAGCCCAAATTACGCTGCAGAAAAGCCACAAAATGGTTATGTGTCCATAACGGCAACGAATGAAATAGAGTTGGAGGAGGTTTCTACCTTCTTCAATTTGGGTGCTGATGTCTTACACTCGGAATTCTCAGTGGTATGGCGAATGCCTCTGCATCAACTATATCGAATAGCTTGAATATTGTCATAAAGTTGTTAGCAGGGATCACCACCGTCCTCTTCATCCCCATGATTTCTTTATCATCATCGAAATCTATGTAGCCTTCGGCTCAAGTGTCACATTGATCTCATCAAACTCAAATTATTTGAATAGATAGCTGTCCTTTTTCTGCGCTCTTGGCTCGACTGACTGAGATCGCATTTTATAGATGCTTTTGGTGGAATGTCACAGCTTTTGCAAGTGAAGTTACCTGACTATTAGTTCTTGTTTTTATTTTCTCACCAGTCTGTCCTTTTCAACATTCATTCGAAATTCATATATATAACAATATTATTTATATTCACTATTGGTCATATATATGTTACCTCCGTAACATCAATCTTCGCTTCAGCAAATTCATATAGATTGTTATGCCACATATAATTCCCAATTATTGAGCCGTTTTCGTCAATTGTATATCACAATATACTTTATCTAACTATCAATTATTGTCTTGCACTCCGGTTCGTTCTATGGTATATTATTCATAGAAAATCAAATTGAGGAGTGATGTAAAATGAAAGGCTTTGCAATGGTGAAAATTGGAGAAACTGGTTGGATTGAAAAGGAAAGACCTGAATGTGGCCCCTATGATGCAATCTGTAAACCATTGGCTCTGGCTCCCTGTACTTCGGATGTACATACTGTATGGGAAGGCGCGATTGGAGAGAGGGATAATATGATCCTCGGCCATGAGGGCTGCGGGGAGGTCGTCGAAGTCGGTGCATATGTGAAGGATTTTAAACCGGGAGATAGGGTGATGATCCCTGCGATTACCCCGGACTGGAGTTCTCTGGAAGCTCAAGCTGGTTTCCCCATGCACTCTGGGGGCATGCTAGCCGGCTGGAAGTTTTCGAACTTTAAGGATGGGATGTTTGCAGATTTCTTCCATATCAATGACGCAGACGGAAACCTAGCACATCTTCCCGACTCAATCCCTCCAGAGGAAGCGTCTATGCTCTCGGATATGGTGCCAACGGGCTTCCATGGAGTGGAGCTGGCAGATGTGCAGTTTGGCGATGATGTGCTGGTCATTGGGATTGGTCCCGTCGGTTTGATGGCGGTTGCAGCTGCTGCCCTTCGCGGCGCCGCAAGGATCATAGCTGTTGGATCCAGACCGATTTGTGTAGAGGCAGCAAAATTCTATGGGGCAACGGATTTCATCAACTATAAGGATGGACCGATCTCCAAGCAAGTCCTCGAGATGACCAACGGGAAAGGAGCTGATCGGATCGTCATCGCAGGCGGCAATGTGGGGACAATGGACGAGGCAATTCGCGCATTGAAACCGGGAGGACAGATTGGCAATATCAACTACTTAGGACAGGGAGACAATGTATGCTTCCCAAGAATTGAATGGGGCGCGGGCATGGGACATAAACATATCGTCGGAGGATTGACTCCAGGCGGTCGTCTGCGCATCGAAAAGTTGGCCAATTTGGTCAGCACCGGTCGTTTGGACTTATCCAAATTGATCACTCACCGCTTCCAGGGTTTTGAACATATTGAGGAAGCTCTGATGATGATGAAGGATAAGCCGCGGGATATGATTAAGCCCGTCGTCACGATCTAATTCCGCTTCCTCTCAGTGGAGCACAGGATTTTGATCGAGGACACGAATCACAAACACAAAGCCAGAAGCGGGGCCCCTATGCCCTCTTCTGGCTTTTCCTCATATGCCGTTGAATCCATAGACCCAGTTAATATTTACTTCGGCTTGATTTCCTTCTCTCATTATCTTCGTCGAAAACAGATCTCCTACCAGGTTTTTTCTTGGCTCTGCATCCCTTGATTATGGGATTGATACGAGATCTGATTCTCCATATAAACCCTTATCAGAATCGCTCTGCTTCACTTTTCTGCGGCTGCCCCTCCCCGCTGGGTATATAATATAAGAGGTGATTTTATGGTCAAACATCCCCCTCCAAGCCATCCTAAGCGGAGAGATTACGGCTTGGTTATGGCAATAGTCTCCATCCTCGCCTTCCTAGTATTGGTATCGCCGTCGTTTTTACAGCATTTTTACCCGCGCAAATACAATGAGTACTTTCCCTTGCTCGCCGATGCGGGAAACTATCTCGCCATCGGCGGGTTCTTGTTGATCTCATTTTTATCCAAGGACAAAGGCTCCCTATCCCTAATGGCTCTGTTGGGATTGTTTTGTATTGGATTATTGGCTCTACTTCAGCTGGCCGCCCACCAGTTCATGGGACGGTTTTCTGATGTGGACCTCTTCTATACAGGGCAGATGCTCCTGTGCTTCCTGGCTTTTTGGCTCCTTCCCAGCACCCTACGCACTGGAGAAGGGACGAAATTATATCCCCTCTTTCTGATTCTATTCACGATCGGGCTATGCGTTTATAGTCTCTTGACGGAATGGGAGATGTATCTGGGATTGGCTGGCCTGCGTTCTGCCTATGATCTGAATATTCGCTCGATTTTTTATAATCGCAACAGCCTGGGGCAGTTGATCTTCATCGCATGGCTCTGTGTTTTTCTACTGAGGCCAAGGCTTGGAGGATTGCAGATGATGGTACTGGCCCTCTTCGCCCTCGTCCTGACTAGCACCTTGTCCCGCGCTGCCCTATTGGGAGTCATCGTGTTCCTCTTTTTCTATTTTCTGATGAACTACAGTGCAAAGCCCAATTTCTATAGAATCCTGCTATTTGTCGGTTTTCTCTTTACTCTTCTACTACTTTACAAGCCCTCCCTATTCAGCTATTTGACACGAATCCTCTTTCGAGGCTATGTGGGCGATACCGGGCGAAGCGGCGCCTGGATCTATGGACTTAAACTGATGGATGCTCCCGGCTGGTTGATGGGATTGGGAATCGATACCTCACAAACTGCACTTCAACAGTCCTCCATTGGACTTCAACATTTTCACAGCTATTATATCGGCAATCTCGTCGCAGGGGGCCTTCTGCTATCTTGTGCCCATCTCTTCTTGTTTTTGGAATTTGTAGGGCTATACCAGAGGCTTCACCGATCTGACCCCAGTTTTGCCACAGTTTATATCAGTTCGGTCTTCGCCTTTTACGCCTATGCCCTATTTGATAATGCAACCTTTTTGATCCCAGGCTATGAGGGGGTCTATATCACTTTATTGCTGTTGACACTGCCTCTGAGCCATCTCGAAAAAACTGATGTCCCGCTATATTACAGAAAGGAGCTATCATGAATATACCCCTTAGTGCTTTCGGTAACAGAATCCTGCGCAGAATCCCCGTTCTGCTGATTGCAGGCGTATTGGCTGCAATTGGAGCCAGCTTTTTCCAAGCGCAAAGCCCGCCTAGCTATCGAGCAACCGCCTCCGTACTCGTCGGCCCAAGCCATACAGATCCGCAGATGGCAGAGGATCCGGCTCCGGGCTTTACCGCCGCAGAGGCGCAGCTCAGTCGCCAGCTCGTCGAGACCTATGTAGATCTGATTGAATCCCAATCCGTCGCAAGGATTGTCGCCGAACGGTTAGATCTGGATCCCCAAAGTCTCACGGGCACCATCGACGCCTATCAGAGGAGTGACTCCCTGATCATCCCGATACATGTCGATCATCGAGATCCTGATATGGCCGTGAAAATCTCCCAGGAAGTGGTTGAAGCGACTAGGCAGCGGGCCATCGAGATCCTGCGCATCGACCATCTCACCCAAGTGGACATGCCCACACGAGCCAGCCTTCGAAGTCCAACCAGATCCTATGCCCTCGCCCTAGGCGCTGCGGCGGGGATCTTATTAAGCATGCTCATCGTCAGCTTCATCCCCACCAAACCCGAATCAATTGGGGACGTTTAATTTTTGATCCACTGTAGAATATCGTTATCTTATTCTCTATCTATGCCCCTTCTCCCTATACAGGGGAGAGTCTGACGCCTTTCTTGAGAAACTCTCGGAAATTCGTTAAAATCAATGGGCGAAGAAGCTGAGATCTGCAACAATTATTTGGAGGTTTAAATGGATGTTAAGACAGCACTAAAAAATATATTTGGTTACGACGACTTCCGAGGCGGTCAAGAAGAAATTGTTCAGGCCATCCTAAATCGTCAGGATGTACTGGGGGTCATGCCTACAGGTGCTGGTAAATCCCTCTGTTACCAGTTGCCTGCGGTGCTGTTGAACGGGGTTACCCTCGTGATATCCCCCTTGATCTCCCTGATGAAAGACCAAGTGGATGCACTGCAGTTGCAGGGGATACCTGCGGCCTTTGTCAACTCCACGCAGTCGATGCAAGAGATGGCTCAAGTGCTCTACACAGCGCAGTCCGGTGGCTATAAATTGCTCTACGTGGCCCCGGAGCGCCTTTGTGTGCCCTCTTTCCTGGATTTTGCAAGGAACACCCACATCCCTTTGGTGGCAGTGGATGAGGCCCATTGTATCTCCCAATGGGGACAGGATTTTCGGCCTAGTTATACCGAGATTCCTAGCTTTTTACAAGAACTTTGCCATCTACCCGTGCTTGCAGCATTTACCGCCACTGCGACCCCAAGAGTCCGAGAGGACATTCTGGAAAATCTGAAATTACATATGCCACTGGAGTTGGTGACCGGATTCGATCGTCCGAACCTATATTTTGAAGTGCGCAAGCCAAAGAAGAAGTGGAACGAGCTCCTGCGATTTTTGCGCAAGCACCCGAAGGATTCAGGCATCATCTACTGTGCAACTCGCAAATCAGTGGATAAGGTGACGGAGGATTTAGTGGCAGATGGTTTTAATGCCGTCAGTTATCACGCGGGGCTTCCCAGTGAAATACGATGGCAAAATCAAGAGGATTTCCTCAAGGATATCAAGCCCATCGTCGTCGCCACCAATGCATTTGGCATGGGGATCGACAAATCCAATGTCTCCTATGTGGTGCACTACAATATGCCCAAGGATCTGGAGAGCTATTATCAGGAAGCGGGCCGGGCGGGGCGAGATGGTAGTCCAGCTCATTGCCTTCTACTATATGGCGGACAAGATGTCTTTACTCAAAAGCATCTCTTAGAAGTGTCGAAGATGGATGGGGGTTTGGATATACAAACTGCAAATCGAATATTAGAAATGGATTTGGAGCGACTGAAGCAAATGACCTTCTATTCAACCACCCAGGATTGCCTTCGACAGTTCACCCTTCGATATTTCGGCGAAAGGGAATACCTCCCCTGCGGACATTGCGGCAACTGCGACGCCCATTTTGAGATGAGGGATATCACATTGGACGCTCAGAAGATCATCAGCTGTGTGTACCGGATGCGGAGCCGATTTGGGGCGACCATGGTCATCAATGTCCTGAGGGGAAGCGAAAATCAGCGCCTGCTCCAATTAGGGCTGCACCGACTTTCCACCTACAATATCACCCAGACGGATGTTCACAGCCTTCGACAGATCATCGATTTTCTCTTGCAGGAAGGGTATCTGTCTCAAAGTCAGGACAAATACTCGGTGCTCCAATTGAATAAAAAGTCTATGGATTGGCTGCAGTCAAATGATCCATTGCAGATGAAAATGAGACAGGCAAAGGAACAGGAAGTATCGCACACAGCAAAAACCTCCGCTGCGAAGTTGCTGCCAGAGGACAAGGAGCCAATCTTTGAGCATCTGCGAACTCTTCGAAGACAATTGGCCGAGGAGAAAAGTGTCCCCGCATATGTCGTCTTCTCCGATGCCTCTTTGATCGATATGAGCGTAAAGCTGCCCAAAAACTTGGATGAATTTGCTGAGATCTCAGGGGTTGGCGAAGCAAAGCTGGCAAAATACGGAGACCTCTTTACGAAGAAAATTCGAGAATATGTCGAAGGCGTAAATTCTTCCCATGTTGAAGAGCGGTCCGCTTCAGAGACTGAAAAAGCAGCTGAAGGGCTTTTATGTGATTTAGAAATCTCCGAATGCGAGAGAATCCTCAAGGAGATTCCCATCTCAGAATCCGCCATACAGCTCAGCAAAATCTGCAAAACCATCAATGAAGTCCTGAAACAACACGAACTGAAGACCGTCTCACCAACTGTTCTAGCGAAAAGGTTGGAGGCATCCGGATATTTAGAGATGTCCGAAAGAGAGGACGGGAAACGAAGCCGAGTTCCCACCCAATTGGGAATAGAAAGAGGAATAGAACAAGAGGAACGCAAAAGTGGGAACAAGGTCTATCACATCAACCTCTATCCCTCGGAGCTCCAAAAAACCATCTTCGAACTTCTTCCCGACATCCACAGATCAATTGGGGACGCTTAATTTTTGATCCACTGTAAGACTTTGATATTAATCTGTCGAGACAGGACGAAACTATTCGAGACAATTTCCAACTAGGAATAAGCATCTTCCTAAAAGAGAGACAATTTCGAGTTTAACACATAACACAGAGTATTGAAATGAGGTGATTCCATGCCAAGACAAGCACGATACGGACAAGAGAGCACGCTCTTCCATGTTATGACCCATGCTGTTGCAAATGAATATATCTTTAGAGATGATTGGTTCAAAGGAATGATTTTGGAAATCTACGGAGACCAAAAATATGAATGGGATATTTATGCCTATTGCATTATGGATAACCACACGCATTTCATTATTGCTGCTGACCTTGACAGTCTTTCAGCGAATATGAAGAGCATCAATATACGTTTTTCCACCGCCTATAATCGGATAAGGGTTCGAAGAGGGCATGTGTTTCAGAACCGATTTAAGTCTGTGCCCATTGTGAATGACGCACAATTATTTGAGAACATCCGGTATATCCACAATAATCCAGTCACGGTGAAAGTCGTCGATACTGTAGACCAATATCCCTATTCAAGTTATCAAGAATTTGTCACTGAGCCCAGAATCATCTGCGATGAGAGCGTAGATTTTGTTCGAGAGGCATTTGCAAGCCACGCGGATTTCTTGAAATTTCACGATAAGCCACAAAACATCTTGCCATTGGATACGGAAGAAGATTTGCTACTTCTGAAAAACAATTTCTTTGAACAGCTGCATGGTCTCGGAAAGAACGAGATGATCCTTAGGATGTGGCGGTTCGGCTTTAACAAATCGGAGATTGCAGCGAAAATACAGATGTCTCGAAATAAGATCGCAAGGATTATTGCAGAGAACACCGGGCATTTCCAAGATAAAACGGATGATAGCAGATAGATCGCTTAAGATAGGGAAAACCCACCTATACGATCTTGTAAGCTTTGAGTATGGGCGGGTTTTTAACGATGTTTTACAGCGGATCAATAATTAAACGTCCCCGATTGATCTACTTTTTCTTAAAGCTCATTATCATGTAGTCGGGCATGTTCTCCTGGATTTTCTTACGTACAGGCGGCAGTTTCATCGCCATATTGAGTGCGGTTCCCTTGAGATTGAGGAGATGGCTATTCTGCGGAAAATCGTATAGACCATTTTTCTTGTAGTACTGATGATCCGCACCAAATACGCCTTTTAATCCACCGGCGATCGCATCACGAAAGACTTTATGTCCACCGATCGCAGGGAATTGACGAGGGGCTTGGTAGTTCATTTGGGCATAGCTCTCTAAGGTATTTGCCAAGGCCCGCACTTCTTTCAGAGCATGGATGGACTCATCGGTCACAATTCCAGCGATGGTCATTCCCTGAACCTCCCAAATTCCAGTCATCCATTGCCTAAGGTTGGGGATCTGTCTCAGGGGACCTGAAATGAGAAATCCGACTGGCTTGCCGACAAAAAACGGGATATGGGTTGTAAAGAAGAGTCGATCGACAAAGGTCTTCCAGCGAGAGGATAGATGGCGATCGTGGATCGTGCCGGCGAGGACGATCACATCACAGGCCTGAAGCCTGCGATAGGTGTCGATGACCTCATCTTTTCCCTCATAGACGCAGTGATTCTCGTATCCACATTTCAAACAACCTAAGCAGTGCCCCAGTATTTTTATCTCTGACAGGTCAAACACTTCACTGGAGGAAAATTCCCTTTGTAATGCCTGGGTCATCTGGTCCAGATTGTGACTATCGCCGTATTCTGTTAGTAGGCCGAGCTTTGCAGTTTTCTCTGTTTTAGGCTCTGGCCTATCCACCTGTTCCAAGGAATTTACGAGGTGATCAACGGGCGCACTCATCCTTGCCATTTGCGCACCAGACTGAATCTTCCGTTTAAATTCAAGGAAGAAACATTTCAGTTGTTCCTCCCCTTTTTCCTTGATCAGATCATTCATTCCCGCAGAAAAGACTTCCATCACCCGCATCCCCCAGTCCTCGCTAATACCGATGAGATATTCTATGGCGAAATGATCGAAGAACTTGATTGAAGTCGCTAAGATCCCACAGGGTTTTCCCTCAAAGACATCTGTCTTCTCCCTCTTTTGGACCAATTCGATAAAGCGCTTGTAAGCTCCATGCACCATGCCAAAATACAGAGGAAACGCCCAGAGAACTGCATCTGCATCTTTGACATCTCTCAGTATTTCCTCCAACCGAGCAGATTCCAACTCGATCGAGCGAATATTGGCTGAGATATGGTGCTCCACAAACTCAATCTCCGGAAACAGATCCTCTAGATAGCGTACATATTGCAGAGTTACACTCTTTTCGCCCTTTGGACTACCAGTAAATACTATAATTTTCATAAAATGCTCCTTTTTTCAACTTTTTATAATTATATACTGGTTATGTTAAATTTGTGCACAACTCTCCCCTGCCTTCAGAATTTAGTCTCGTATGGGAATGAGGGACTCATTGACTTGACGATTAAAAATCACCCATTTTCCTGGTTTCCATAGGAGTACGGGTGATTTTTAACGATGTTTTATAGTAGATCAAATATTAAACGTCCCCAATTGATCTGTTGCGGTAGAGGTGATTGCTGATGAGGACTAGAAGGGCCGAAATGCCGGTTAGTAGAACCAGTGGTAGGGGCTTTATCTCTTCGATGGGATAGTTCGAAATATGCCCAAAGGGGCTTAAGGATTTCAGCCAATCGGGAAATTGGATCATTGTGCCGATGTAGATGATGATGAAGGTAAAGCCCAAGTACAAATAGGCGACACCCGTTTTTCCAGGCTGGATCGCCACGAGGAGGGCGGAGATTCCCAGCATCACCCAAATTGCTGGCAAGTATATCAAGCTAGAGATCAAAAAGGTCTCCAAGGATGGAAGATCTGATGCTACCAGTCTGCCTATGGACCAAAAGCCTATGGGGGTTAATATTTGAAGTAAGATGCTCAAGATAAATGCAGGAAGGAGATAGGCGGATAAGAGTTCTCCCTTTGATACGGCTCGGCTGAGGATCAGCTCTGCGCGGCCCTGTTTTTCCTCTCCAGCCAGGCGATGGATTGTAGACAAAGCGGGGATGGTTGCGATCATCGCCATGATGGCATTGAGCAGGCCGATAAACTGTTCTGTGACGGAGTATCTGGGGTCTGAGGAAAAGATGAGTTTGAGCATCTCATTATTCTGAATAAAGCTTTCCAATTCTCCGAATACAGATGCATACATACCAGCCAAGACAAAGATGGTGATTGCCCATATGATGCTTGGAGTACGTATAAGCCTGATGGAGAGCCCTAGGGGCGATGAGAGCATGGCGCTCCCATGACTTCGTCCAAGGCGATCCGAAAAAACGCCCTGTCCCAGATCCCTCTTCTCAGCAATCCACAGTGCCAATAAGGCAATTCCCAAGGATATTCCAAGGAGGACTAAGATCGGCCACCAGTAATTGTTGACATAGATCTCTGTTCGAAGGACCAGACCCAGAGGGGAGATCCTCGCCAGGGTTTCGCTATAGAGATCTCCGGCGCCCCGCAGGACGTAAAAGGCCAGCATCAATAGTAGGGAGCTCATATTTACTGTTCTAGAATCGGAATTTAGCTGGGCGAAGAGGGTTGTCACGGCGGCAAATAATACGCCGATAATGCCCAAACTAGCTCCGAAGAGTAGGCATCCCTCCCAGGTCATCCCGCTGCCTTTTAATGCAAAGAGCCCGGCTGCACAGAGGATTGTCAATAGTCCATTTGCCAGGAGAACCGTCAACCACACGGATGTCAGATTTGCCAATCTGCCGACGGGCATGGATCGAATCAGCTCTAATCTGCCAGTCTCCTCATCCTGCCTTGTATGTCTGCTGACTAGAAACACATTCATTGCTCCGGCGATCATCACGCAGAAAACCAGCATCATATTGGAATATGCCGCTCCCGTCGTGTAATTTCCCGCACCATATACTGGTCCTACCATCGCGATCATGGCTGGGTTTTCCATCATTTGGGCATAGACGGTAGCCTCTCCATCCGCCAACAGCAGATCCTCGAACACGGGCACGAATCCCGCAGTAAACACTGTTAGGCTCAGAATCCATACGAGTAGCCAGACCCTGTCTTTGCGAAGGATGAAGCGCAGGAGCATACCCGACCCTGTGAATACCTTAGACATGGGGTTCACCCACTTTTTCGTAATGGCTCATAAAGAGCTGTTCCAAGGTCGGCGGCATGCACTGCAGGGTCTCAATTTCTGAAGCACTGATCTGTTTGATCACCTCGCCAAGGGCTGCCCCATCTACGCGAAGGAGTGTCTCCTCCTCTGACTCCTGATAGTCGAAGACATGGGGGTTTTCCCGAAGACCGATGACCGGATTTTTCGTCTTAAAACGGACCTCGGTATGGGTCAGATGCCGCAGTTCTTCCAATGTGCCCGTTTCAATAATCTGACCTTGCCGAATAATGCTCACTTTGTCACAGAGCTTTTCCACTTCGGATAGGATATGACTGGAGAGTAAGACGCTCTTGCCTTGGTTTTTTATCTCCCTTACCTGTTCTTGAAATATGCTCTCCATCAGGGGATCCAATCCTGAGGTGGGCTCGTCTAGGATATACAGGTCTGCATCTGAGGCAAAGGCAGCTATCAAGGCCACTTTTTGCCGATTCCCCTTTGAATAGGTGCGGCATTTCTTGGATGGGTCCAAGTCAAACCGCTGGATTAATTCTTCTCGATACACTCTATTGTCCCTTCTACTCAGTCGAACAAACAGATCAATCACTTCTCCACCTGTCAGATTGGGCCATAGATTGACATCTCCGGGCACAAATGCAACCTGTTTATGAATCTCCACAGCATCCTTCCAAGCATCCAGTCCAAAGATCTTTGCCTCGCCACTGGTCGCCTGCAGGATCCCCATGAGCACCCGTAGAGCCGTCGTCTTCCCAGCCCCATTCGGACCGATAAAGCCGAAGATCTCGCCTTCTTTCACTTCCAAACTCACTCGGTCCAGTGCCGTCACAGCACCAAAGCGCTTGGTCACATCCATCATCTTAATCATCCGTTTTCACCCTCTTTTGATATGTAGAATAATTCCTTCAATATTAATAGTGTCATCCTTCGCCAGCTAAATGGACTTAGGATCCACTTGATAAAAAAGTTAAACTTCTTCCCTATCCCTTCTAGATCAAAAGGAAAGGACGAGCTTTCGACATCCTTCCCTTCAATCCACTATATCTTCAGTTCACCATTCATCAATCGACTCTTAAGATTTTTGACTTTCTTCTCGATCTCATCGATGATCTTTCGAAACTCTATATCCTCTTTCCCAGTAGGATCATCTAACCCCCAGTCCTCCTCATGTTTGCTGGGCAGGAATGGACAGACTACATTACAACCCATCTTCACGACGATATCGATCTGGGGTAGCTCTGTGATCAGTTTGGAATGCTGGGTTCGCTCCATATCAATACCATAGATCTGTTTGATCAAACGAACGGCATCCTGATTGATTTGAGGCTTCGTTTCCGTTCCGGCTGAATAGCTTTCAAATACGTCTGCGGCAAAATGCTTGCCAAGGGCTTCCGCCATTTGGGATCGGCAGGAATTGTGAACACAGATAAATGCGACTTTCGGTTTAGAAGAATTCATATGCACCTCCATGAGAATGATATACAATATCTTTTCATTGCAATATTACCCCATTCCCCATATACTAACCAAGAGGAGCCAGGAAAGAACATATTTGAGAAGGGAGCATCCAATGGATTTTAAGGATAAAGTAGTCGTCGTAACCGGTGGTGCCAAAGGCATCGGAAAATGTATATGTGATGAGTTTCAGCAAGCCGGCGCAACGATCTGTATGGTCGATCTGCAAGACAATCCGTACTTCGTCGGCGATATAGCCAACCCGAAGATTTTAGAGGACTTCGCTGATAAAGTCATCCGCGAAAATGACAAGGTCGATTTTCTCATCAACAACGCAATACCGCTTATGAAAGGGATTCATGATTGCAGCTATGAAGAGTTCGAGTATGCTCAAAGGGTTGGAGTAACGGCTCCTTTTTATCTGACCAAATTATTTCTACCTCATTTTGCCCAAGGAGCATCGATCATCAATATCAGCTCGAGTCGGGACCGAATGAGTCAACCCCAGACCGAGAGTTATACCGCAGCCAAAGGGGGAATTGCCGCTCTGACCCATGCCCTTGCGATGAGTCTAGCTGGCAAGGTCCGTGTCAACTCCATCTCTCCGGGCTGGATCGATGTAGATTACAACAAATACTCCGGTTCCGATCGCAGACAGCATCCCGCCGATCGCGTTGGAAACCCATTGGATATCGCCAATATGGTGCTCTTCCTCTGCTCTGATAAGGCCAGTTTTATTACTGGCGAGAACATCTGTATTGATGGCGGAATGACAAAACAGATGATCTATCATGGGGATAATGGATGGAGTTTAGAAAAATGACAAGATGAAATTGTGAAGGGAGCTTAAGATTCCTCTGCCATTTCATTTATGCCCATTGATATACTTTGGATTGGATTGCGCACTACTATTTTCCAATCCTAGAATTCTGAATCAAAAAAGTCCTGGAGTGAACTGACCCCCTAAAGTTGGACCAACAAATCTAACTTTAGGGGGTTTTTGTATGGCAAAATATAGCTTGGAATTTAAAATGAAGATTGTCACAGAATATCTATCAGGTGGCATTGGTATGAATCCATTATCTAGGAAATATGGATTCAAAGACAAGAATCAAGTACGAAAATGGATCCATGCTTATCAAACATTAGGGATTGAAGGATTAAAACGCTCTCGCAAAAACAAGACATACAGTGTAGAATATAAAATAGAAGCGATCACAATGTATGAAGCAAGTGAGAAATCCTATCAAGATGTTGCAAACGAGCTAGGTTTGAATAATCCTAGTCTCATTGCTCGATGGCGAACAGAGTACCATCAATATGGCATAGAGGGGCTTTCTCGAAAACAAGGGAGGCCCTCATTGTCCAAAAAAGATCACAATATAAAAGCACAATCGATCACATCGTCAAAACCAGTTGAAATCACCGATCTTGAGCTTGCAAACAAGCGGATTAAAGAGCTGGAATATGAACTAAAGATGCAAAAAATTAAAAACGAATACTTGGAGTTGCTCAGGAGCTTGAGGTTAGAGAAAAAAAGGAAGACAAGGCAAGAATCATCCACAAGCTCCGAGGACAAGAAAAATACACCTTAACGGAGATTCTTGCAGCAGTAAATTTTCCAAAATCTACCTATATGTACTGGCAAGCACAGTGGGCGAAGCCAAATCCTGATCAAGACGTAATGGATGACATCCTGGCGATTCGTGAAAAACACACCAATTATGGTTACCGACGAATTCATGTCACTCTGGTAAAGAACGGTTGGAAAATAAACCATAAGAAAGTGCAACGTCTTTGCAAAGAGCTCGGCATTCAAGTCAAAAATTTTGGTCGTAAATATCGTCGTTACAACAGCTACAAAGGTGTGGTCGGTCGTATCGCACCGAATCGTATGAACCGAAGATTTCACACATCCGTGCCCTATCAGAAGATTACAACCGATACAACGGAATTTAAATACTATGAGGAGGATGCCCATGGAAAACCACAGATTAAAAAGTTGTACCTCGATCCCTTTATGGACCTATTCAACTTAGAAATCATCAGTTTCAAAATCTCAAACCAACCGAATGGTATAACGATGGTAGAGGCGGTAAAACAAGCGATTGAATCAACAAATGGTTGTAAATATCGTCGAATATTCCACTCTGATCAAGGATGGGCTTATCAAATGCAGGAATATCAAGCGGTGCTAAAAGAAAACAAAATATTTCAAAGCATGTCTCGGAAAGGCAATTGTTATGACAATGCTCCCATTGAAAATTCCTTTGGTCTAATGAAACAGGAAATGTATTATGGCAAGGTGTACGGTAGCTATGAAGAATTGGAAAAAGCAATTATTGAATATATTCATTACTATAACGAAGAACGCATTAAACAAAAATTGAATTGGTTAAGTCCTGTAGAATACCGAAAAGAATTACAGGCGGCCTAAGGGCTAGCCCTTAGGGAAATAAGAAGAGAGACAAGTACGAAGATTGTACTCATCTCTCTGGTCCAACTTTATGGGGTCACACTAGAGCTCAGGACTTTTTTGTATTCGAAACTCGTAATAAGCATTATTTCTAAAATCTTTTGATAAATATATCCCTATATTTTACACGGGATCAAAAATTAAACGTCCCCAATTGATCTATTGTAGGGCGTTGATGATGATGTCCATGGTCTTGAAGTCGGGCATGGGCATGATCTGGGTGACTTGTTTTAAGACTCCGTCGACGCCGAAGACCTCGGTGTCGGTCTGGGCGCCGGCGACTCCCGTTCGAAAGCCGTGTTTTTTCCAGGCAATGTCTTGGATGGCAGGATCCATCATCGCATCGATGGCCTTGTCTCCCTTGTCATCTAAGGAGATCATCACATGGCTGGAGTAGACTGTCGGCGTCGGATAGACGATGACGATGTCTCCCCCTAGCTGTTCCCAAGCTGCGGGATTTGTGACGGCGAATTCCAAGAGCTGGTTTTCGTAGGCGGCGATCATCGGATAGGCGCCGACTCCCATCTTGAGGGACTGTTCGAAGAGATCCGCGCTGGAGGTGTCCATATAGCCCATTTTGGCGAAGAAGGCTTCGAGGTCGGGAAGCACCTTTTGTACGCTCTGCTCGTTGACGACCACTCCACCGTTTAGGGCATTGGCCACTAGGCCTGCGAACATATTACCTGAGTTGGATTTCGTGGGATCTGTGGTCTTTACGGAGAGGGAGCCGTATAGCTCCGGCAGTCCTAAATCTGCCCAAGTCTTGCCATCCAAAATGGCCTGTGCAAATTTTTGCATATCCATAAAATAGGAACCACCGGATTCGGTGATGAGCCCATTTTCCATTAGTTTATCTCGCACCAGTTGGTGTGTATAGAGCACCAAGGGCGTATTTAGGATGATCTCTGATCGCCTTGGCGATCCGATTCTATCCTTGTATAGCTCCAGTGCAGTTTGGGATGCGGGGAATAGATAACTCATTCCCTCTTTGTTGGCATCGATCATGTCGATGGAGCCTGCCTTTCGATAGCGAACGGTCAGAGAATGATCTTTCTCCATTCGCTCGATAAAAGCCTGGTCCTCAAACAGTCCGATCTTTTCGCCTCCGAGATATCCGTTGATCGTCTCCACTGGCGCCGGTTTAAAGAAGAACCAACCGATCACCACCGCCATGACGACCGCTAGTATTCCCAGACCGATCCATTTTGTCTTCATCTATTCCTCCGATTTAAAGGTTTGCGTCAATACTTTGACGTCGGTTTCTATATCCATGATCTCCCCTTGCATCAAATGCTCAAACTCCCGGTCAAATGCCCTTACGAGTACACTCAAGCCCTCTTTTACGTCCCCCTTGGCCTTTTCCACTGATTGGCCCTGGACATTGGATTTGGAGAGACTCTCGTATTTGGTGATCAAACCAGCTGCCGTATCTAAATAATAGTTGATAAAACGGCGAGCCTTGGAGATCTTGTCGGGATTCTGCTGCAGGTGCTGAAAGATGTCCACACCCCTTTGGTACAGGGCCTTTGCCAGGTTTTTGATCTCAGGATCTCGTATGGACCCCATCCCCTTTTCTAAGGCGAGGATATCGTCACTTCCCTCTTGCATCAGGGCCTTCATATCCTCTCCATTGGCCTCGGACAATGCGATGCCTCCGATTTTAAGCTGGGGCTTGGAAATCATATAGCTTCCAAAATAAGCTGCTATGGGTAAGGCGATGACCAGGGGTAGTGGCATACTGACGATCAAGGTGAACAGGAGCATTCCAAGTCCCCCCAAGAAGCCGATGACCATCTGCCGGATTTCCCCGGGCTTCATCAATTGTATCCTTTCACAGACCGGAAGGCGTTAATCAAATCCTCTCTGCCGTCAAATACCCTTGCATTGGTTAGCTCTGCCAGCTCTTTGAGCTGTGATTCGTCCGCGCTCCCGAACATGATCGAAAAGATGGGAATTTCCACGCCAAGGGCGTCGTACTCTGCCTTGAACATTTCGTAATCATCTATGCTCATTCCGTCGGTGAGCAGAATGATGGCTGGTGTGTACTGCGTCAAGTCATAGCCCTTAAGGAATTCCAACCCGAGGACGATGGCATTGTACATATTTGTACCTCCGCCAATACGCTGATTTTGGACGGCTTCGTTGAGAGCGGTAAGAGTAGCCTCCGAACCATCTGTCCCGGTAACTCCCCCCAAAATCCCATCGTCAAAAAAGTAGATCTGATTGACTTCGTTTTGGCCTGCTTGCAGCAGTACGGACGCTGCCTTTTTTTGATCCAATAGCAGATCCATGGCCTCTTTCACTTGTTTTTCTCCCTCACCGGACATGGATCCAGAGAAGTCCAAGCAATAAACGGATAGAGAGGGTTTTCGAAAATTCGTCTGATAGAGATTGAGTGCTTCTGATAGTACTTCAGAAGCCGGTACTTTGATCGGAGAGAGTACCCTTTTGGTGTCCACTCCCCAATCCGGGTTAAACACGCCCTCATTTCGCTCATATACACCGGTATATCCCGTCCGCCTGCCCAGTTTCTGCATGGCGTCTTGGGCTTCTTCACTTGCCAAATAAGCCTGAAAATCTAAAAAAGCCTCTTCCTTTTTCTGTTCCCCCTGGTCAATATACCCCAGCGGCGAATCGGAAATGCTCAACCCATCATAGGGATAAACCACATATAGGGGCTCTTCTCCTCTTCGGATCAGCTCTTCATTTGTCGTGATCATCAAGCTCTCATAATTGACCATGGCGTCATAATCGCCAGCTAGGAACATCGTCTTCAGCCATTCGGAGCTACCCGAAGACCTCTCTACACCAGCTAATAGCTGTGTGATCCTCTGCTGGAGCTGTGGATCACGTAGGATCTCCTGGGTCAGCACTTCTGGGCTGCCGGCCAAACCGGATAGAAAGCCGAGATAGGCCGAGGCCCCCGAGTTGGATTGTGTGGCTGAGGTCATACAGAACTTTAGCTTTCCCTCTTCGATGGCCTGCATGATATCGTTGATGGACACGTCTCGTCCAACAAAACCCAGCTCCTCTGCCAGAGGCTTTCGTATGCCAAATACCACAGGAGTGATGGTCGAGGATTCAGTGTGTTTCACGCGAAAGCTCGTATCTCCCATGGAGATCCAGATGGAGCTAGCAGGCCATACGGCGTCAAAATCCGTGGTCTGTTCTTGGAGTTTGCGCATGATGTCGATGGAACCCATATAGGTCATTTCGATGGTCATTTTGTTCTTATCCGCATAGCCTTGGATCAAAGATTCGAGCTCTCTGTTTTCGGAGCCCGATACGATCCGAAGGACGGTTCCGCCGCTTCCTAAGGTGGCAGAAGGCCCAGTGGAATTGCCGCTGGAACTCTTTATTCCCCCCTCTGAATTACAGCCTACAAGAAGCATTAAAACTGCTAATAATATTCGTATCATATGTTTTTTTCGCATAGTTCCCCCTTTACCTTCATTAATTATATTATGGCATTCCCAATGGCAAACGTTGTTAATCTAATGTGAAATCCATGTAAAGTCGCAGAGTGCCCTCATTTACGCAGCAAGGTCCTCACTCATCACTATTAGAGGAATCTCATCGATTCATATTTCTTATGATATTGATGTTTTCCATTTACTAATCTAATCTTTCCTCGGATAAGCTTGTAGTATAATGGCTATGGAAAGAAAACAATTTATGGAGGGAAATTATTATGCGAAACAAATCACTGAAATTTATTTCTGTACTACTGCTCTTAGCCATGGTATTGTCAGGCTGTTCACAACCTGCCACCGAGACAGCAGAGACCACAGAGGCAGCTACAACAGAAGCAGCTGCGGCAACGAATGAAATGAAATATGTCACTCCCGAGGACCTAAAGGCTGACATCGAAGGCAATACTGGCGAATATGTCGTTCTAGATGTACGTAAGATTGCCGATTATGACACAGCACATATCGATGGCTCCATCTCTGCAGACCTAGATGCTGCAAAAGAAGGGGATGATGAAGACGGTAAGGCGAAACTGAAAGCAGCTCTTAAAGAAGCTACAGGCGACGAAGCAGGCAAAGAGGGCACGAAATACGCTCTGGTTTGCTATTCTGGAAAATCCTATGCACAAAAGGGCACTGACCTTCTCATCGACTTGGGTGTACCAGCGGATAGCATCTTCACGTTAGAAGGTGGCGTCAAAGCTTGGGAAGATAAAGGCGACGATTACAAGAGTTTGATGAAATAGGACGAAGCCTGATTGGCTGGTAAGCACTAAATATTCTTCAAAACCATACCGAGGGCGGAACCCGCACTCCTATGCAAGGGATTCTGCCTTACTCGAAATATTGTATACTCCTGTTTTGGGAAGGGATATTCGAGATTGAGCTCGGAGGGTCTTGTGAAGTCATTTTAAAGGGAACCGGACTTTTCCAATAAGTCCCGTTCCCTTTTTTACACGCATTTCCTCGTCTATTGCTAGATATTTGTGACTGGAGGTCTTTATGAACGGAAATTTAAAGAAACATGCTTCAAAACTCATTTTAATTGCAATCTTACTCATCGGAGCACTATTGTACTTCTTCAATCCTAGGGTCAACCAGACGGTGAATCAGATCGCCGCCATGTTCGCCACAGGCGACTTCACGATCGTTCGAGATTTTATTGATGAATATGGCGCCTATGCCATGCTGGTTTCTGCCGGTCTGATGATCTTTCAGTCCCTGGCAGCTCCCCTACCGGCTTTTCTGATCACCTTTGCGAATGCCAATCTGTTTGGCTGGTGGCAAGGTGCGATCCTCTCCTGGTCCAGCGCCATGATCGGAGCTGCTCTGTGTTTTTTCATATCTCGAATCCTCGGTAGAGATATCGTCGAGAAGCTGACGAGCAAGGCAGGCTTAGAGAGTCTGGATGAATTCTTCGATAAATACGGAAAGCATTCGATCCTAATCGCCAGACTTCTCCCCTTTATGTCTTTTGACATCGTAAGTTATGCGGCTGGACTCACCTCCATGAACTTTTGGTCCTTCTTTGTCGCCACGGGCTTAGGGCAACTTCCCGCCACCATCATCTATTCCTATGTAGGGGGCATGCTCAGTGGTGGCGCAAGGCTACTGGTAACGGGGCTGTTAATTCTATTCGCCCTCTCCATCTTAGTGGTTTTAATTCGAAAGATCTATGTCTCTAGGAATACAGATCTGTCTAGGACAAAGGGCAATGAAAAAGCATAAGAAGCTCTTGATTTTTGTATTTCTCCTATTCACTGGACTCTTCCTCAATCACAGGTTTGGTTGGAGCCAAGCTCTAACCGACCCTGTGGGTTTGCAGGCCATATCCGGCTATGTCGAGGAGAATTATCTCTTATCCGTTGGTCTCTATCTGCTCTTTACCATACTCGGCTCCTCATTTCTAGCCCTACCTGGCGTCACTTTTGCCATCATCGGCAGCGGACTGTTCGGCCCATGGGTGGGTAGCCTATACTGCTTGATAGGGGCGACGGGAGGAGCGACCCTCTCTTTTCTATTAAGTCGATATCTCCTCAAAGACGCAGTGGAAGGCTTGGTAAAAAAGAACAAAAAGCTATACCAGATCCTCTTCGAAACAGATGCCAACAAGGAGATGCTGATCTTGATGATCACTCGGCTCCTACCTATTTTCCCATTTAATTTGCAAAATTTCGCCTATGGCATCACCAATATTCCCATCAATATCTATATTACTGGCACCTTCTTGTTTATGATCCCAGGCATTCAAATCTTCAGCTTGGGCACTGCAGGCATCCTCAACGAGGAAAATCAAACTCTCAATCTCGTCATCGCCACCATTTTATTGGTGGTCACCCTAATGGTTGGGGTATACATCCATGGCCGATACAAAAAACTCACTATGAAGGGGAACAATGAAGAATAAAGCCATCATCTTATTTACTAGAATACCTGTCTTGGGAGAGACCAAGACCCGCTTGGAACCCTTTTTGCGACCCCAACAATGCGTGGAGCTCCAGACGGCATTTATAAAGGATATCTACCAGACCCTCCAATGCCTATCTGCGGACATCCTCATCTGCTATTCTCAGCAAGGAGAACTGAGGATCCTCCAAGATATACTGGGAAAAGATGCAAACTATATCCCCCAATTGGGGGACGACCTGGGTACGAAGATGCACCATGCTCTCGCCTCTGCGCTGAAGTACTATGAAAAGGCCGTGCTGATCGGCAGCGATCTGCCTCTCATAGAAAGTGGGGATATCGAGTCCGCCTTTGGGATATTAGAGACCAAGGATATTGCCATAGCCCCCACTTATGATGGAGGCTACTATTTGATTGGCATGAAAAGGCCACATAGAGAACTGTTTCAGATTCAATACAGCACTTCTTCGGTCTATGATCAGACCCTGAATCTGATCATAGAAAACGGCCTCTCCTATGGAGTGGGAACGGTGCAGTTGGATATCGATGAAGAAGGGGATTTTCTGGAATTATATGCAGCCCTTAAGCGAGATCCCACTCTTCCCTGTGCCCATACGAGAGTGTTCGTGGAGCGAATCTTAGAGGAGGAGATGAGTGGTGAGCATCCCGCTGGATAATATAAAAAATGACCCCTACTTTCAAGAGATCTTTGGTCTGGAAAAGGGTGAGCCCTTTTCCCTATTGGGACAGGGAGAATACAATATCAACTATAGCTTCTACTCGAAAGTCTATGAGCAAAATCTGGTCCTTCGGATTGCAACGGCGAGCCAGATGCATTTAAAGCGGCAAATCCGCTATGAATACGAAGCGCTAAGACTCCTAGAACCCTCAGGAGTCACTCCTAAGCCCCTCTACTGCGATGATCAAAAGGTATTGATACCCTATGGTTTCCTGGTCATGGAGTATCTGCCGGGGCATCCCCTCGACTACCAAAGAGATCTTCCCATCCCAGCGGAGGTCTTAGCGAAGGTGCACAGCACCGAGCTTCCAAGTGGGCATCATCTGATCATTCCCAAAGACCCATTACAGGCCATCTACGAAGAATGCCTACAGATGTTTGCAGTATATGAAAATTCCTCCCATCGGGATCCGAAGACGACAAAGCGGATTTTGGATCTGCTGGATATCGGCACTCGTATTGGGGCTTACGATGTCGGTCATCGGTGCCTGATCAATACGGAGCTGAATTCTGGCAATTTTCTGATCAATGGCAGGCAGCATAAAAACTATCTAGTGGACTGGGAAAAGCCCCTCTATGGGTACCCGGCTCAAGACTTAGGTCATTTCTTGGCTCCTACGACGACCTTTTTTAAGACCGATGACATCCTGACTCATGACCAGATCCAGTCTTTCTTAGGTGAATACTGCAAGCATTCGAACCAATACAAGGATCCAAGAGAGCTTTGGAGCTCTGTGAAATCCTATCTGTCTATGAACTGCCTCAGGGGAATCACTTGGTGCGCCATGGCCTATATCCAGTATCAGGACCCAAACAAGCTCATCGCAAATGCCCACACCTATCAAAAGATAAAGGCATATCTGTCTCTTGATTTCTTGGATTTGATTCAGAGGGAGTTTCTAGATGGATACTAATCTCAAAATCTCCATGATCCTTCCTGTCTATAATGAAGCGGAGCAGATCGAAGAACTCCTTGACCATCTGGAGCCATTCCGCGGTGGGGCTCAGATCCTCTTTGTAGATGGTGGCAGTACCGATGGAACCCCTGAGCGAATCAAGGGCCGCTTTCCAGTGGTATCCTCCCCTCAAAGTGGCAGAGCCAATCAGATGAACTACGGCACCTCCCTAACTGATGGAGAGATCCTCTTCTTTGTCCATGCAGACAGCCGGCTTCCTATGAACGCATTTTCTGAAATACATAGGATCATCGGTGCAGGCCACCAGGCAGGTTGTTTCCGAATTCAATTTGACAGCCGAAGTCCCCTGATGAAAATCTGCGGTTTTATGTCAAACCAGAGGGTGCTCTATCGCGGGATCGCCTTTGGCGACCAGGGGATCTTTCTCACCCGTAACTATTTCGAAGCTCTGGGTGGTTTTCTCCCCGTTCCCTTGATGGAGGATTATCAGTTGTCCATGGATATCAAAGCTAGGGGAGACCAGATCCTCTTGGCAAATGCCACTATAACCACCTCGGAGCGGCGTTTCCTGAAAGGAGGGCGTCTTCGGACCATGGCCCGAATGCAACGACTTCAGCATATGTATCGAAGGGGCGTGGATATAAAAGTGATTGCAAATTTATATAAATAGGAGGATACTGCGTGACTGTAGATGTGTCAAAATGTATTGATTGCGGAAAATGCACTCGGAATTGCCTGTTCTTAGACAAATACGATTTAAATCTTAAAAAATACAAGGATCGGCCCGATCTAGCCTATCACTGCTATCTATGTGGAGAGTGCAGGAGAGTCTGTCCAGTGGACATCGATGGGCGAAAGCTGTCCTTAGAACTTCGCACCCATCAACAGGAGATGGGCTATGAGCCAAAATCTGACGGCTTTGGCATGGTGATCTTTGAAAAAAAGGACTATCTCTTTAAAAATTATCGAGGAGCAAATAGTAAGACCGCCTTTTTTCCCGGCTGCAACTTCCCCGCCTACTATCCCCAGACGACTCGCAGACTATCAGGGATTCTGCAAGGGGAATTTGGGATATCCACAGTCTTTGACTGTTGTGGCAAGCCCATGGCGGACCTCGCACTAAAAGAGGAGAGTACGCGCATCTTCCAAAGGCTTGGCGATCGGCTGCGCCAATTGGGGATTGAAGAGCTCCTCTTGGCCTGCCCCAACTGCTATTATCATTTCAAGGGACAACTGGAGATCCAGACTTCGATGATCTACGAGAAAGAGGAGATTATGGAGCGCCTGATCCAGCCGAAAAGCGCCCAGGAAATAAAGGGCCGGCTCTTTCTCCCCTGTCCAGACAAGGACAGCCGCAGGATCTACAAGATGCTGAAAGACTATTTGGATGTGAAGGAGTTACCGGAGATAAAAAAGATCCAGTGCTGCGGCGCAGGTGGCTGTGCATCGGTCAAAGAGAGGGAACTGGCGAAGGAGATGCGAGACGGTTTTCAGGAGTACGATGAAGAGATCTATCTCTACTGTGCCACCTGTAGTGGCATGATCACCAAATCCAATCCCAATGTCAAGCATTTGCTGCCAAAGCTGATGGGGATGGAGGAGCAAATTTCCACTGGTATTCAATCTCTACTCAATCGAGCCGTCTTCTCACTGAAGGGAACAAAATGATGACGAGAAAAATCGAGTATGTCTATGCACAAATTCGCCATTTTTCAGCAGGCTTGAGCATTATTCTGGGATAAAGACCAGCTTTTCCCCATGAAAGGTCAGGTCGATTCCATCCCCTACCTGGAGAGGGGAATCATCGGGAACATAGCTCTCTAGGACTAGATCTTCAATTCGGTGTCCAAATTTAACTAAATATCGATCTCCATGATAGATCTTTTCAACGACCAAAAAGGCAGCCTCCTCTGCCTTTTTTATTTTTACTGCCGATGGCTTGACTAAGCAGCGATATCTGCCGTCGGGCTGGTTCGTTCGGATCCGAAAGGGACTTGCAGAATAGATCCCCTCTCGCACTTCACCGTATAGATAAACCCCCTCTAAAAAGTAGTCCGCCACCGCCTGGTTCACGGGATTTCGGTAGATCTCTTCAGGAGTAGCATACTGCAGAATCCGCCCCTCCTGCATAAAGGCAATGCGCTGGGACATGGTGAGAGCTTCCTCATGGTCATGGGTGACGAGAATGGTGGTCATCCGAAATTCTCGCTGTAGATCCATTACGAGTTGGCGCATATCTTTTCGCAGATTGACATCTAGACTAGAAAAGGGCTCATCCAATAGCAAGACCACTGGATCCGCCGCCAATGCTCTGGCCAGGGCAACCCGTTGAATCTGTCCACCGGACATCTGTTCTATGCGCCGTTGTTCAAATCCCGATAACTGTACCTTATCCAGTAACTCACTGGCTCTTTTTTCGCAGATGCTCCGATCCTCGCCAGCCATGCGCATTGGAAAACCGATATTTTCTGCCACCGTCATATGGGGAAATAGCCGAAAATCCTGAAATACGATGACCGCTCTACGCTTATGGGAAGGCAATGTATCCACGGAACTACCTCCGATGAAAATACTTCCCTCATGCTGGGGAATGATGCCTGCGACGGTCTTTAGGAGAGTACTCTTACCACAGCCCGATGCGCCTAACAGACAGATCAGTTCGCCATCCTCAACTCGTAGATTCACTCCATGGAGGATCTCCTTCTTTGATAAGGTCACCTTTAAGTCCTTTAGTTCGAGTTCCAATTAGAGTCCACCCCCTTTTTCTGATATGGCAGTAGCCGAATGATCTGATTGATCACCATAAATACTATTAATGTGGAGAGGATAAAGACCAATCCATAGGCTGAGCCCAAGGTCCGATCTCCCTTTCCAATAAAGGGCACCATCAAAGTGCTAAAGGTCCGCACCTTTCCCCCTCCGATCAAAAGGGTGATAAAGTACTGACTAAAGGATACCACATAGGCCATGCTGATGGAGGCCAATATCCCCGGACTGATCAAAGGCAGACTCACATGGAAAAAGGCCTTCCAGGGAGATACCCCTAGCACATAGGCTTGGTCTTCCATCTGCTTGCCGATGGAATGGGTCAAATCCTTCATAATATTGGTTGTGTAGGGCAGGGTGTAGATCAGGTGGACGAGGATTACCCCAGACATGGTATCCGCCAAAGACATGCGTATCAGGACCACATGGATGCCCATTGCAAAGACCGATGAAGGGACCAGGATGGGAGCCATGCCCAAGAGATCAATCCATCTCTTCCCTGGAAAATCGTAAAACACCAGCGCCCTCGCCGTCATCGTGGCCACGATGGCAGAGAGAAATGCCACGGCTAGGGAGAGTCCAATACTGGACAGGAGAACCGGAAGCACTTTAGCATGGGGTGCAAATAGCTCTTCGATCCCACGTAGACTCAGGGTCGCCGGATATAGATGGGGCCAAGGCCAGCGACTGGTGAAGGTCCAGAATAGCAAGATGACCATCGGCGCGAGAATCACAAAGAGCACCAAAGCCAAATAGAACCGCAGGGCATAGGAGCCCTTTCCTCTATGCATGGCCGCCTCCCTTCTCCTGCTTGGTCAGCCAATAGTATACCCCAGCCATCAACCAGGTGATTGCCAAAATCACGCCATTTGCCGCCATGGCATAGGGCCTGTGGAGCAGATCGGGATGGGTATATTCCACATACGCCGCTACAGGTAGTGCTTTGGGCAGGGTCGCTCCGAGCAAAAAGGGAAGATCATATGCCCCAAAGGAGAAGGTCAAGATGATGAGAAAGGCCTTTTGAATCGCCGGCATACTCAGGGGGAGGGTCACATAAAAAAAGGACTTCCATTTTGATGCCCCCAGGTTTTCAGCCGCCTCCCCCAAACTCTTGTTGATATTGGACATCAGAGCTAACGAGAAATAGGCGACAAAGGGCATCTCCTTCCACACATAGGCGGCAATCGTCCCGAATTGATGGCCGGTGAAGAGCAGTTGGGGAAACTGTGTCTGATTGCTGATCCAGCCCAGTTGGTAGAATAGCCTGGCGATGATTCCGTTTTGGGAGAGAATGCTGATCGAAAACAATGCCACGATCGTATGGGGTATCAGAATGGCCAGCTTCAGTACGGTGACCGCTAGTCCACGGGTATTGCCCGAATAGACGAGGGCCGCCGTTAGGAGGACCCCCAGGAGCAAGGACAGCACAGACGAAATCACAGAGATCCACAAGCTCATCCCCAGTGAAGCGATAAAAGCGGGATTTTGAATGATCTCCAGATAATACTCGAAGGTCCATCCCCTCAAGCCCAAGGCAGGGATATATCCAAAGCTGGCCGCCAGACCTCCCAACAGGCCGTAGAAAAAGAGAAGCCCCAGCAAGATGATGGGGAGTAAAAGCAGATAGGGCATTCTCTTATTCATAGTATTCCTCCTAAATCAGTGGATTTATTTCCCGACGACCTCTTCTAGCCAGATTTCTTCAATGATGGGTACTAGATTGGCCGGCATTTCCGGCAGTCGCTTACTCAAGAGCTCGTCTTGGGGCAGCACCCCTTCTCCAATATCCACCTGATCAAATAATGCTTTTTCTTCATCCGTCAGATTATCATAAGAGATCACAGGCAATGTCTTAAGTTCAGCAAACTGGGTGGCCTGCACTTCCGCTGATAGAATCTCGTTGATGGCCACCATTGCGCCTGCTTTATTCGGAGCATTCATTGCAATGGCCATATAGCTGGTGTTTCCTACGGTCCCATTGTCAAATAAAAAGCTGCGTGTCGTGTCTGTAAAAGTGCCATCGCCAATGCCCACCGCCACTGCATAGGGATTATAGCTCATGGTCATGACGATCTGTCCATCGGTAAACATATTATTCACTTCCCCTGAGGTCGCAGGAAAGGTCGTTCCCTGATTCCATAGATATGGGTTCAGGGATCGCAGATATTCCAGCGCAGGCTCAATCGCAGCCTTCACTACCTCTTTATCCGGTTCCATTGTCATAAATTGTTCATGGCCCACCAAATCATAGATCAGTGTACGAACAAATGCGGATCCAGTAAAATCGGGGAGCGCCGGATAGGTCACTTGACCTTCGTATTTTTTACAATAGGCAAGGAATTCCGCTGCGTTTTTGGGCGTTTCATCTGTCACTCTACCGTCATGGATCAATACCAACTGCGCTTTCCCATAGGGTGCTTCATAGCCCTCGATTGGGAACCCAAAGTCATAGAGCACCTCGCTGTCCTGGATATCCACATATTGCTGATAGCTGGGCAAGTTTTCTGCAAAGGGACCAAACAACAGATCATTCTCCTTCGCAGAAAAAAAGTTTTCTCCATTAATCCAAATCATATCGATGGTCCCCGTCTCTGCTCCAGCCTGTTTCTCGCCAGACAGCTTGGCTAGGATATCCTCAATATTCATTCCAATGTATTCGAAGTCGATATCGTATTTTTCCTTTAGTATGGGTGCCACCGTGCCATTTAACCATTTGTTACGGTTTTCGTCCCCACCCCAACCATAGAAATCGACCTTTGTACCCCTTGCTTCATCAATAATCTGATCAAAATCGCGACTGGCGTCAAACATCTTCTCTTGTTCTACCGTTTTTATCGCAGCTGGCACCTCTGCCTGTTGACTGCATCCCACCAATAGCAGCATGGTCAATACCAGAGCAGGCCACCAAACTATTCTTTTCACGATGTATCCCTCCACCTTTCTTTCTCCGATCCAAATTGATGTCTCATATTGAGACTTTCATCACGATCTATTATCTCATATCGATTAGGAGTGTATTATCATCTTATCTAATGCCTATTATTTTACCATAAAGAATCCTTATTCGTCGTTATCGCCCATCATGGTTCTGTGACTCTCCGTGTCAAGTCCGCAAAGTGCACCATTTTGGACAAGCAGATGATAGCGATTAAAAAATCACATCTCTCAATTATTTAAGCGAATTTTTCCGCATAAAAAATAACATTAAACTTCTTTATATAACTTTGTTCTTCAGTAAAACAATCAAATCTCTCAATAAATCTCAATATGCTACAATCTAGTTAGTCGGGTTCAATCCACAGGTCAATTTCAAAGCAGAGCATTGCAGACTTACTCAATCCCCGATTCAAAACAATGACTACAACTCACTTTCTCTTCTTCAAGATGCTGACAGCAGGAGAAGGGGAGGCCTCCCTCCCTCTTCTGCGGCCAGCCGATCAGAGAGATTTTTCGATATTTTCTTTTGATATCATTCAACCCCTTGTACACAAACAGGCACCGGATCCGGTGCCTGTTAGTGTTTATTTATCCAGCCAAATGGGGAGTTGGCTTTCTTGAACTCTCATTAAAAAGCTGCTACTTTTATTCTATTGTGGGGATGGTTTGAAATCCCTCTTCCAAGACTTCTACCGTCGTCTCTTGATCGATCATCTCTCCACGTTGATAGGATTCATATGCTGATAAATCGAAGTATCCTGTGCCGGACAGGGCGAAGGCAATGGTCTTTTCCTGCCCCTCTTCCCTCGCCAATATGGCCTCGTCGATGGCCGCCTTGATCGCATGGGCGGATTCTGGAGCGGGTAGAATCCCTTCTACCTGGGCGAAATAAACCGCCGCTTCAAATACCTCACTCTGTTCATAGCTCCTCGCTTCCAGTTCTCCCCCATGCCTCAGTTCAGAGAGAATCGGGTTCATACCGTGATAGCGCAGACCACCGGAATGGGTTGGAGAGGGAATGAAGCCATTTCCAAGGGTATACATCTTAATCAGCGGGGTCATGCGGCCCGTGTCCCCAAAGTCCAAAGTGAATTTTCCTCTGGTTAAAGTCGGACAGGATGCCGGCTCTACGGCGATGAATCGGATAGCATTCTTCCCCTGTAGTCTCTCTCCCATAAAGGGGGCGATAAAGCCACCTAAGTTCGATCCGCCTCCAGCACAGCCGATCATGATATCCGGCTCGATTCCATATTGGTCCATGGCAGCTTTCGTCTCCATCCCAATGATGGATTGGTGCAAGAGGACATGGTTTAGAACACTGCCGAGCACATATCGGCAGTTTTCGGTGTTTAACGCCACTTCCAGAGCTTCAGAAATCGCACAGCCTAGGGAGCCTCCCGTTCCAGGATGATCGATGAGGATTTTTCGTCCGACCTGCGTCGTATCCGAAGGGGATGGAATCACATTCGCCCCATAGGTCTCCATCACTGCTTTACGATAGGGCTTTTGTTCAAAGGAGGTGCGCACCATAAACACCTGCAGGTCAATCCCATAGTGGGCACAGGCCATCGCCAAGGCCGTCCCCCATTGTCCTGCTCCTGTTTCCGTGGTCACCTTCGTGATCCCCTGTTCTTTTGCATAATACACCTGGGCTGCAGCCGAATTCAGTTTGTGGGATCCGCTGGTATTCATCCCCTCAAATTTATAATAGATCTTCGCTGGCGTACCCAATTTCTTTTCCAGTTCATACGCTCGTATCAATGGAGAGGGGCGGTACATCTGATAATAGCTTTGTATCCCCTCGGGAATCTCAATATATTGATCCGTCCTATTTAACTCCTGATCCACCACTCCCTCACAAAAAATGGGTGTCAAATCCCCTTTTGTACAGGGTTTGCCCGTCGCGGGATGGATGAAAGGAGTCAGACGATCTCCCAGATCCGCTTGCAGATTATACCATTTCTTTGGAATCTCCTCTTCAGACAAATAGATCTTATACGGCATTCTCGTCATTTCACTTACCTCCTCATAGTATTTAGTCAAACCCATCATCAAATCCCATCCCGCACAGAAAAAAACCCGTCCCTGAGAACAGCTCAAGAACGGGTTGATAACCGTGGTGCCACCTTGTTTTGCGAAGAAATCCTTCGCCTCATGCAGGATACTGACATATCCCTCAGTTTAACGCAACTGTAACGTCGCAGAATACTCAGGCTCATCGCCCTTTGACTGCGCCCTTAGCGGTCCATTTAATACACTGCGTTCGGCGGGGCTCTCAGCTTCCCCCACTCTCTGTACGTGCACATATATTTTTATCTCCGCGTCAACGGTTTTAATGACTGTATTTAACTTTAGCTAACTATAACATAACTATATCGATGTGTCAAATCTTTTATAATAAAATGCATCCCACCTATTCTACGGATATACACATTATAAAAGGCTTCCATCCCTTTATTCTAGACTGACCTCGCCTACATAATCCGTATCGAAAATCCTGCGAATCTCCTTCATATCCTCCGTCTGTCCCAAAGCCCACATCAGCTTTGTCACAGCTGCCTCCGTCGTCATATCTCGGCCGGGGATGATTCCCTGTGCCAATATCTTATGGCCCACTTCATAGATAGTAAAGTCGCATTTCTCATAGAGGCATTGACTACAGATGACCACTGGAATCCCCGCATCCACCAATCGGTTCAGCCTCGTCAACAGGTCGCGGTTTAAATAGTGAATCCCCCCTGCTCCGAATGCTTCAATGACGAGTCCTCGATATCCCATATCTAGGATCCGATCCAGCAATTCCGGTCTGGTCCCGGGTATGAGTTTCAGCAGAAATACATCTGTGCAGAGCTCATCTAATAGCTTTGGAGCTTCCGTTGTATTGGTCTCAAAGGGAGAGTAGAGTCTCGTTCCATCAGCATAGATCTCGCCAATATACTCTGCGTTCACACTCTTAAAGGCATCAAAGCCCATTGTAGAAACTTTCACGGCCCTAGTTCCCCGGATGATCTTTCGGTCAAAGGCAACCGTTACACCTCTAATCCCCATCCGTATGACCTCCATAGCCGTAAAGAGATTGGTCGTCGCATCGGTCAATGGGTTTTCAATCGGCAATTGAGATCCAGTAATGACCACACTTTGCCTCACCTTCCCTAACATAAAGCTCAATGCAGCGGCAGTATAAGCCAAGGTGTCGGTGCCATGGGTGATCAATACCCCATCATAATGCTCTAAGGCACTGTGTACTCTACGAGCAATTAGCACCCATTCCTCTGGCTGGATATTTGAACTATCCAGGTCCAATATGTCCTCTGCATCGAATACAAAATCCTCCCGATATCGATCTAAATACCGCAGCAACTCTTCAGAATGCAGTGTGGGCACCAATCCCCTCTCCCCGGACTTCGAGGCAATCGTTCCCCCAGTGGCCAACAGCAGAATCCTCTTCAATATCTCCCTCCTCGTCTACAACTTGTCTATTTCCTATTATATTCGAAAAGATGCAGTCTGCCTAGGTGGCAAACTGCATCTTTTCTTTTGAGTGAAAACGAATCTGCAATTGAATAACAATCTGTTCAAGGACTCGCCAGCTTTATCTCTGATCCGTTGATTTCTCCACTGCTAAAGTATTTCCAATACCATCACTTCTCAACCGCCATAATCACAAAGCGTATCTCATCGTCAAAACAAGTGGAGATGGTGAGTAGGGAGTTGGGCTGGTAGGGCTTAGGCTGGATGATGCTCTGGGAGAAATAGTGGGCTGTGAACTCCTGATATTCTGCATCGCTGTCCCACTGAATCTCCCGATAAGGCTCTTCCGGGTCGGCGCGGAAGACGCTGACGATTTGGTATCCCTTAAGACCATCCGTAGTGTAAATATTGATCTGTGGATGGGCTTCGTAGAACGCTTGGTCAGAATACTCCATCAACTCGTTAAAAATGGCTTTGGCGGAGCGAATATTATGTCCGTAGATGATACTGTGTTGTTCTGAGAAGTCCGGCTTATTTCGATAGTCCAGAAAGACTTCGCCATAAGGGTGATAGGCCCCTTCTTTGTCATGGGTCAGATAGTATTCGTTGTCCTGCCCCTGTACTACGGGAAAGAGCACCTCCGTTCCAGGTATTTCAATGATGGCGATGACCGCTGGATAGGCCTCACGAAGTCTTTCGACCTGCTGTCGGGCTTCCTCTGAGCGCGTTTTCTGCCTATTCCTCGCTTTTTGCTCCGGGTCCTGGCCAGGGGAATCTAACTCTATTTCAGAAGATTCTAAGTCCTTTGTAAGCCGTTCAGAATCCGGTTCTTCTGCTACTTGGACTCTCTGAATACTCGCACTCAACTCCCTTTGCCTTTGGACAAATCGGTAATCCTCTACCTTACGGAGGACAAAAAAACCCAGTAGCACAAAAAAGAGAATACCTGCTGCGATCTCAATCCATAACCAAATTCGTCTATTCATCATTCTGCTCTCGGAGTTTGGATAGATCAACCAACTCCTCTCCCCTTCCCATTATCTGCTTTATCTGTGCACTAACTCCTATTCTAATCGAAGGCATCCACCAAGTAAAGAGCGACCTTATCCTAGGATAAAATCGCCCTTCATTGAACTATTTACTTCTTTCTTCTCTTTTTATCAGCGACGAAAACCGCCGAGCCTGTAAGGAGAAGAGCCATTATATGCCATCCATAGTCTGCTACATAAGTGTATGGATTCTTTCCAGCAGTTGACTTTTTCGAAGTAGTCGTTGTGGTCTTCTGAGTCGGTTTCTTTGTATTCGTTGGTTTTACTGGGTCTGTCAGCTTATTGGGATCCTCTGGCTTTGTCG
>JAUNUQ010000027.1 GCA_030538075.1 Tissierellia bacterium | reverse complement strand
AGATGGCAAAGCAAAATAATTTTCTACTTAAAACAGGAGAATGACCATGAATCATTCTTTTATGGAAAGGAGTGCGCAGTGAGTATCAATATTCTAATCGTCATATTATCAGCTTTAGCGTCAAATATTTCTTTTCCTGTCGCTGGCGGATTTAGAATCACAATGGGGATCGTTGTGTTTATTGCAGCTATCCACGCATTTAGAATTAAACGCCCCGTCATACTATCGGTGATCACTGGTATCGCCGTAGTTCTTATGCGTATTCTCGTCGAATACTTTATGGGGTCTTTTGATCCAGTCGTCGCATCGGGTCACTTTTTAGAGGTCGCATTTTATATGGGCTATGCAATAATCTATAGCGCGACCGTTATAAACAACAACTCCACCTATCCTCTGCCCTTAGTCGCAGCCTTGACTTTATCAGATGCGGGTGGAAACGTAATCGAGTTTATGCTTCGTAGTATTGCTCACGATCAGGCATGGGACCAGACGCCGCTAATCGCAATTCTGTTGGCAGCCGCTGTTCGTGCCGTAATCATTGTCATATTGGTATGGATTTTGGACCAATATGTCACTCCGAAATTTAATATTGAAAGGAGTCGCCATGATTGATCTAGTCAAAACCCTAGGTGGTTATTTATGGGATTATGTTTTACTATTTGCCTTGGTCGGTGTTGGTATCTACCTGACTGTGCTGCTAAAGTTCCCGCAGTTTACACGGGTAATGCCAGCGCTTAAAAAGATGATCATCGAGATCAAAGAGAACAAACCAGTTGAAGCTGGCCGAATGACTCCCTTCCAATCCCTAGCAACAGCGGTTGCCGCACAGGTTGGTACCGGTAATATCGTAGGGGTTGCCTCCGCTATTGCAGCGGGTGGACCAGGAGCGGCTTTCTGGATGTTGGTCTCTGCGTTCTTTGGAATGTCCACGATCTTTGCAGAGGCCGTTTTGGCTCAAGTCTATCGTAAACAATCTGCCAACGGCGAACTCGTCGGTGGACCTGCTTACTATATTGAAGGTGGCCTCGGCTCGGTATGGCTGTCTAGAGTTTTTGCCGTCCTCTGTGTAATCGCACTTGGAATGGTCGGTATCATGGTTCAAGCGAATGCCGTCGTCGGATCTCTATACGAGTCCTTCAGCGTTCCGCCTACTTGGGGAACCATTGGTCTACTTGCACTCGTCGGTGTGATCCTGACAGGCGGTATGGAGCGAATCGCAGGCTTCTCAGAAAAAGTAGTGCCTCTGATGGCTGGTGCCTATATCCTAGGCAGTTTGATCATTATCGTCATGAATATTGGAAATCTAGTTCCAGTACTTACAAGTATCGTGGTCGGTGCTTTTACTCCTCAGGCAATTGGGGGCGGGGCACTCGGTATTGGTATTCAGCAGGTAATGCGCTTTGGGGTTGCTCGGGGTCTGTTCTCCAATGAGGCTGGTATGGGTTCAACGCCTCACTCCCACGCCTGTGCACATACAGATCACCCAGCGGAACAAGGATTTATCGCCATGATCGGAGTTTTCATCTGTACATTCTTGATCTGTGTTGCAACTGCAATGGTAAACCTGATGACCACTGCTTATAACCCAAATATTCCCGCTGCGGAAATGTCCAAGACGGCGACACTGATGACGCAAAATGCCTTTGGTACTGGCTTTGGAGCCTTTGGAGCGGCTTTCCTCTCCATCTCTCTATCCAGTTTTGCGCTGACCACCATCGTCGGCTGGTATTTCTTCGCAGAGTCCAATGTCAAATTGCTCTTCAAAGACAACAAGGCTTCCGTTGTCATCTTTAAGGCAATTGCGCTGGCTTTCATCGTCATTGGTCCTTTGATGGAAGGTGACGTCGTATGGTCTTTCTCCGACCTATTTACAGGTCTGATGGCCTTACCGAATATCGTCGCTCTGTTCCTGCTATCTAAAGAGACGAAATGGCTATTGGATGATTATGACTGAAGCAAGGCTTCTGGCGACCTAAAATGGCCAGATCTCAATGCGAAACTCTGGAAAAAGAAAAAGGCATAGGGATCCTTGCGAAACATGATTAAATTGAAAACCGGTGGCTGCACATCTGTGCAAGACCACCGGTTTTTTAATATTAGGATTCAGATTTAGGAAAGACTTTTGCCAGTCGGTTCATGGCCTCTTCCACATAGGTTCGTGGGCAGGCAAAATTGATGCGGGCAAAGCCCTCTCCTCCTCGTCCAAACCAGTCGCCGAGATCCACGGCGATCTTTGCCTTCTCCAATATGCGGGAGTAAATTTCTTGGGGTTCCAAACCCGTGCCGCGAAAATCCATCCAAACCAGATAGGTACCCTCTGGTTTTTTCAGTTGAACACCTTCGAGATGCTCCTCAACAAATTCGATGGCATAGTCTATATTGCCTTCGATGTACTCGAGGAGTTCTGCTAGGTAGTCATCTCCATAAGCATAGGCGGCTTCTCCGGCCACCAGCCCAAATGTGCTGGTAGTGGGATACTGGTTGATGAGCATTCGGCGGTCTAGTCTCTCCTTGAGGATGGGACTGGCTGCGACGAGAATGGACGCGCCCAGACCTGCGATATTGAAGGTCTTGCTAGGGGCGAAGCCTTGGATCAAATTCTCTTGAAAAGTCGGAGAAACGGCGCCAGCACTGGTGAACCTTTGACCTGACAGGATCATGTCGGCATGGATTTCGTCCGAGAAGACGAGAACTCCATTTTTATGGCAGATTTCGAGTGCCCTGAATAATTCTTCTCGGGTCCAAACTCGTCCAGCTGGGTTATGGGGATTGCAGAGAATGAAAAGCTTCGTCTCAGGCATCGCAGCCATCTCTTCTAGCTCTTCATAATTCATCAAATACCTTCCATCCACTTCGAGGAGCTGGTTGATTTGAAGATTTCTGTCGTTATTGAGTACGCTATTCGAGAAGGGGTAGTAGACGGGTTGCTGCACGATGACGCCATCGCCAGGTGCTGTAAACTCCTGGATCACGGCGTTGATCGCAGGGACGATACCTGGACTAAAGGACATCCAGGATAGCTGGGTCTCATAGCCATACTGCCTTGCGTACCAAGCTTGGGCTGCACTCTTAAAGTCATCAAGGGCCGAAGAAGAGATATAGCCATATATTTCGTGTTCAGCTCGCTTTTGGATTGCCTCGACTACTTCTCTGGGACAGGGCAGGTCCATATCCGCCACCCACATGCTCAGCATCTGGGCTTCTTCTATCTTATATCCTGGATAGAGGGACTCGTAGCCCTCCCATTTTACGCTATGGGTTCCAGTTCGGTCGATGATACGGTCAAAATCGTATTTCTTTTTCATTCCTTTCTGTTACTCCCCTTCCTTAGATTTGTGATAAATCCACTGCTTACAGTGATCATTTCAACTGAAAAGCTTACGAAAATATTGTATCATAGGAGCCGATAAAAACCTATTTCCCGATTGGTTCGATTGGGCTTTGAGATTTTCGGTAACGAAAAAGAATTGTGAATAGATTTGATTAATAGGTGACGGCTGATGTATAATAAATAAACAGATCGGATTGAAGAATTGCTATGAAAACGATTGGCTAGTTTTCTAAAATGAGTTTTATGTCTTGATCATAAGGAGGAGCGCATGGATTTACAAAGAGGACTCAAGTGGTTAAAAGAGAATGAGCAGATGCTTGCGGATGCATCTAAGCAAGTTTGGGATACTCCGGAAGTCGGCTTCCAAGAGGAAAAATCTGCTGCATTTTTGGCGGATATCCTTGAACAGGCGGGTTTTGACGTGGAGAGGAGCTATGCTGAGATTCCCACGGCTTTTCGCGCGACCTTTGGCAAAGGGAAGCCGGTCATCGGACTGCTGGCAGAATACGACGCTCTACCTGGTATGAGCCAAAAGGTACAGACGACCCAAGAGCCCATTGAAGTCGGTGGAGCAGGACATGGCTGTGGTCATAACTTGATCGGTGGGACGATGTTGACAGTAGCACTTTCCTTGAAGGAGGCGATGGACTCTGAAGAGGATATGACCATTGTCTATTATGGCAGCCCCGCTGAAGAATTATTGGTTGGAAAGGGTTTTATGGCCCGAGCTGGCGCTTTTACTGAATTGGATCTGGCCATTACAATGCATCCCTGGGTCTCGAATTATGTGGCCATGTCGACGATGACTGCTCTCGAATCCGGAAAGTTCCATTTCTACGGAACGACGGCACATGCTGCTGCTGATCCCTGGAATGGACGATCGGCCCTGGACGCTGTGGAACTGATGGACGTAGCGGCAAACTATTTGCGAGAACATGTCACCGATGACGTGCGCATACACTACGCTATTACCGAAGGGGGGATCGCGCCGAATATCGTACCAGATAAGGCGAGTGTGCTGTACTATGTTCGCGCTCAATATAGATCCAGCGTAATGGACACCTTTGACCGTATCGAGAAATGCGCGGAAGGAGCGGCCTTGATGACAGGTACCAGATACGAGTTAGAGCGCAAGGGCGGTTGTTATGAGGTCATGGCTAATGAGGTCCTGTCAGAGGTTCTAAATGAGGCTTTGCTCGCCGCTGAGCCTCCTGTCTACACCCAAGCAGAACTGGATTTTGCAGAGGCGCTGAACAAGACCTCGCCAAAATATGAGGCTGCTGCTGGACAGCCAGGTTATGAGCCGATCAGTACCGGTGTCAAAGAGATGTATAGAGGCCCTGTAGGTGCTTCTTCTGATGTGGGGGATGTCTCTCATATCGTGCCTTTGGTCTATATCATGGCCGCGACACAGAACAGCCTAGCACCGAACCACAGTTGGCATATCACCGCCTGTGCAGGTCATTCCATTGGACAAAAGGGGATGCTATATTCAGGCAGAGCGATTCTCGGTTTTGTCGATCGGGTGCTAAAGGATCCCAGTTTGATTGTAAAAGCCAAGGCGGAATTCGATGGAAATACTCGGGACAATCCATATCAATGTCCCATCACTGAGGAGATGACCATACCAGAGTGAGATCAGAGGACGGAGCGGCCGGAGAAACCCTAGGCCGCTCTTGTTATGAGGGGAGACATCTGCTGCTTCGATTCGGTTAAAGAATACAAATGCGGGTAAAAATAAATCAGAAAACCCATCGGGAGGTGTGCAATGAGTCATCCGTTTTGTCCAAGGTGCGGGAGTGAAGATACGAGGGAATACCTCTATGGTTATCCCCCGAGACAGTATGACAAGGAAAAATATGTACTAGGTGGAGATGTGTTATGGGCGACAAATCCCCTGTATTTTTGTGTGAACTGCGAGAAGCACTTTGGCCTGATGGCTGCAGAAGGTCATAAACCCCACCATCATAGCCAATATACGATAAAGTGGATCTCCTTTAAAGAAAAGAGCAAAGAGGGCTCTATGGAGATTAGCTTTATGGAAGAAGGTATAGAAGCAAAGGTAATTCTACCTCCACAGAAGGCATATGAAGACTTTTATACTCTAGGACGAGAAGAGTGGCTCCATATTCGCCTTCAAGTCGTCAATGAACTATTCCTCTTGGATTGGGAAGAGGATCCAGCGATCTTGGTAGAATCTGAAGATGTAGAGTGGGAGCTGTGTATTGGCTTTGTGGATGATACCAACAGCAAGCTTCAGGGAGATGGCAGAGTCCCGCATTATTATTCTGCTTTTAAGGAGTGGTTGAAACCCTATATCGATAGGGGAATCCACAGGAATGGTGAAGTTTTGGATTGCAAATGAAGCGAATAGGAAGAGGGGCCTGCGGGAATCTATGATTGCTGCAGGCCATTTTAAAAGTATGAATACATATTATTGTACATTGATCGCGCTTTCATGGTATAAATTAGGTAGTACTCCCGACATTCAGAGGGAAATAGGTCAAGCAGGTGGGTTCTATGTTGAAAATACTCCTTTGCGACAGGAGTTTTGAGTCGCTGAAAATTTTGAGCTTTATCATAGAAAGAAAAGAGCTGGGCGAAGTGCTGGATGAAGTCAGCGACGGGAATCATGCTCTGGAGCTGATTACGTCGATCAATCCAGATATTGTGATCACGGATTATCGCTTGGATCATCTAGATGGAAATGAGGTCATACGAAAGTCTAAACTCAAGGGTTTTCGAGGAAAATTCTTGATGGTTTCAGAAATTGGCGACCCGGAAGTCGTGACGAAGGCCTATGAAAACGGTGCCAGCTTTTTTCTGAAAAAGCCCATCAATGTACTCGAGACCATCCATGTCATTCGCCAAGTCGGCGAGATGCTTCGGTTGGAACGAATGGCCACGGGAATCCAAGAGCTCGTAGGAAGCCAGGAATTCCTCTTTCATGAGTACAGAGCTAAGCCGGTCATAGGCTTAGAGCGTGAGCTGGATCAGATTTTTGAGAATTTAAGTCTAAATGGTACCACTGGTTGTCATGAACTGAAACAGCTCGTACTGCTTTCCTTGGAGAAGGAAAATAGCGCAAAGGGCACCTATTCACTTTCAGGACTCTACCAGAGAATTGCAGAGGACCAAGGTGAGAAGCCGGGGACGATTGAACAAAAGATACGCCGAGTCATGCTGCGTACAATGGACTTTATCGCCATGAAGGGATTAGAGGACTACGACAGTCTGGTCTTCGACCGATTCGCTTCCGTGCTCTTTGACTATTCCCAGATCCATCAACAGATTCTGTATTTGTCTGGCAGATCGAGGAAACGCGGGATGCTTCAGACTAAGAAATTCGTGGAGGGAATTAAGTCTTTGCTGCCAAAAAAATAAATAATCGATCTTTTTTTTACAATTGAACATACAATATGTAGATATTTGTAGTATTTTGTAAGGACAATGCTATGATGATCATGAGAAGGTTATCACCGATAGACAGGATCATTGAATTGGGGAACCGGAACATGCACAGTGAATAGGAGGCAAGAAATGTCAAAAATTAAGCTGGTATTAGGGGTAATCGGTTCCGATTGTCATGCGGTCGGAAATAAGATTATGGATTACACTCTGACAGAAGCGGGATATGAAGTGATCAATATCGGCGTATTATCTCCGCAAGAGGACTTTATCAACGCAGCTGTGGAGACCAATGCAGATGCGATCTTGGTTTCATCACTTTACGGACAGGGAGAGCTGGACTGTAGGGGTCTTCGTGAAAAATGTGATGAGGCTGGACTGAAGGATATCAAATTGTATGTTGGTGGAAATATCGTCGTAGGGAAGCAGGACTTTGATGAGGTCAGAGTGCGTTTTGAAAATATGGGATTTGATCATGTCTATGCACCGGGAACTCCGATTGAAACGACGATCCGTGATCTGAAAAAAGACTTTGCGGACCGTTAGAAACCCATGGACGTCTATCTGTTCGTGGATTTTGGGAGTACCAATACCAAAGTCACATTAATTGACATTGAAAGGGAAGAGATCTTTGCCACAGCAAAGGCCTACACGACGGTGGAAACCGATGTGATGATCGGTTTTCGAAATGCGATGCAGCAAATTCAAGAGGTCTACGGAACAGATTTTCATATCAAGCAGAGTTTAGCCTGTTCTTCTGCAGCTGGTGGCCTAAAGATGATCGCCATTGGCTTGGTGCCAGAACTGACCAGCGAGGCTGCAAAGAGAGCGGCATTGGGCGCTGGGGCTAAGATGATCGGAACCTATAGCCACAATATTAATAAATCAGAGACCAGAGAGATTATCAATTCCAATGCAGATATGATCTTGTTAGCTGGGGGCACAAACGGCGGAAATTCGGAATGCATACTGCATAATGCAGAGAGATTGGCGGAATTCGGCGTCCAAGTCCCGGTTGTCGTCGCAGGAAATAAGAGTGCATTGGACGACATCGAAGAGATCTTTGAGGGCAAAGTAGATTATTATGTAGCTGAGAATGTAATGCCCAAGCTCAATCAGCTGAATGTTGAAAGTGCCAGAGAGACCATTCGAACTATTTTTATGAAGAATATTATCAAGGCGAAGGGGATGACCCATGTCATGGAAGAGCTCAGCGGGATTGTGATGCCCACCCCTGCAGCGGTCCTGACAGCGGCGCAGGTCCTATCCAGAGGTACGGATGATGAGGACGGCATGGGCGATCTGGCCATCATCGACATCGGTGGTGCAACGACGGATGTTCATTCCATCGCTGAGGGAGCGCCCAGCAAGCCCTCAGTATTCCTTAGAGGATTGGAAGAGCCCTTGGCAAAACGAACTGTTGAAGGGGACTTAGGGATGCGCTATTCCATTCCCTCCGTAGTGGAAGTCGCTGGAAAGCGGATGCTGCGCTCCTACCTCGGAGGAGCCGAATACGACATCGATGAAGAGATACAAAAGCGGAATTCCAATCCCAGTTTTATTGCTGAGACGGACCGGGATTTGACTTTTGATCTTGCAATTGCGAAGATCTGTTCACGCATCTCCATGCTTCGCCATGCCGGTGAAGTGGAGCAGGTGTATTCTCCGACGGGTTTGATGTACCAGCAGACGGGAAAGGACCTGATGGATTTGCCTGTGGTGATCGGTACGGGGGGGATCCTCGTCTACTCCGAAGCGCCTCAGGAGATCCTAGAAGCGAGTAAGTTCACAATGGAGGAACCCCAATCCCTCAAACCGAGACGACCAAAATTTTACCTGGATCAGAAATATGTACTCAGTGCCATGGGACTGTTGGCGACGATCAATCCGGATATGGCGGTACGGATGATGAAAAAATATATAGGAAAAGTGGGTGCTTAATCGATGAAATGGAGAAATAAAAAGATTCCCGAAGGGGAATTTATGGATATGAGAGAAGAAGTTCTGGCCACTTGGCCGACGGGAAAGGAAGTCAATCTAGAAAATGCAATTGACTACTTGAAGAAATTACCCGATGAGAAGAACTTCGCAAAAAAGTTGGAATGGGCGAAGAACAAGGGGATCACCCTAGCGCAGCCACGAGCGGGCGTGCCCTTGCTGGACGAGCATATTGAACTGCTCCAATATCTACAGGATGTAGGTGGCGCGGATCTACTGCCTTCCACCATTGACGCCTATACCAGACAAAACCGATACGAGGAAGGGGAAGACGGGATTCTGGAATCCAGAAAAGCTGGCAGATCCCTGATGAATGGTTTCCCAGCGGTCAATCATGGCGTATACAAATGTCGTCAAGTCGTCGAAAATGTAAAACTGCCTCTGCAAGCGCGTCACGGCACGCCAGACGCGAGACTCTTGTCCGAGATCATCCACGCTGGTGGATATACTTCAAACGAAGGTGGTGCCATCAGCTACAATGTGCCCTATGCGAAGTCTGTGCCCATTGAAAAGACCTTGGAGTATTGGCAATACAGCGATCGACTCGTCGGTTTCTATGAGGAAAACGGAGTATCCATCAATCGCGAGCCATTTGGTCCTCTGACGGGGACTCTAGTGCCTCCTTCCACTTCCAATGTAGTGGCGATTATTGAGGCTCTATTAGCAGCAGAGCAAGGTGTTAAGAACATCACCGTCGGCTATGGCCAGTGTGGAAACCTCTATCAAGACGTTGCCGCAATCCGCGCCTTAGAGCAGCAGACAGAGGAATATCTCGAAGACTATGGCTACTATGATGTAGTTCTCACCACCGTATTCCACCAGTGGATGGGAGGCTTCCCGGAGGATGAGGCGAGGGCTTATGGAGTAATTGCTCTGGGCTCGACGGCTGCAGCTATGGCTGGCGCCACTAAAGTCATCGTCAAGACACCCCACGAGGCCTTTGGAATTCCGACAAAAGAAGCCAATGCAAACGGGATCAAGACCACTAAGATCGTGCTCAACTTATTAGCAGAGCAGCGAATGCTGACCAGTTACGCCCTCACCCATGAAACAGACATCATCAAACAGGAAACAAAAGCGATCCTGGATAAGGTCTTTGAATTGGGCGCAGGAGATTTAGTAGTCGGCGTTATTAAAGCCTTTGAAGCCGGCGTCTTGGACATTCCCTTTGCACCATCGAAATACAATGCGGGCAAGGTCATGCCAGCGAGAGACAACAACGGAAATATCCGTTACCTGATGACGGGGAACCTGCCCTTTAGCAAGGAGCTCATCGACTTTAATAGACAGATGCTCGAAGAGAGAGCGCGCGCAGAGCGAAGGAAAGTAGATTTCCAAATGACAGTAGACGATGTCTTTGCCGTTGGTAAAGGCAGGCTAATCGGACGCAAAGAGGAGAGTATTGCATGAAAATCGTAGATCTAATTTGTTCACCAGGTAAAACCGGATTCTATTTTGACGACCAAAAAGCTATCAAGCAGGGTGCTGGCCATGACGGTATGTTCTATATCGGCGAGCCGACAACTCCTGGGTTCCCAGCGATACGCATCGCTGGTGAGTCCATCTCCGTCATGTTGATTTTAGAGGACGGGCAAGTGGCTTTTGGGGACTGTGCGGCAGTTCAGTACTCCGGAGCTGGAGGTAGGGATCCCCTGTTCTTGGCGAAGGATTTCATCCCCGTCATCGAAGGCCCTATTAAGGAAAAATTGGTCGGCAGAGAACTCGATAGTTTTAAAGACCTGGCAGAAGAATTTGATCACCTGCACCTAGATGGAAAGAGATTGCATACGGCCATTCGATATGGAGTGACCCAAGCTATTTTAGATGCAGTTGCCAAGGCAAAGCATTTGACCATGGCAGAGGTCATTAGAGATGAATACGAGACAGGCGTTGAGATCAAGCGGATTCCGATTTTTGCACAAACCGGAGATGACCGCTATATCAATGCGGATAAGATGATCATCAAGGAAGTGGAAGTATTACCCCACGGCCTATTTAATAATGTCGAAGAGAAGACGGGACACAATGGGGAGCTACTCAGAGAATATGTGATCTGGCTGAGAGATCGTATCCTCGACAAGAGACATAATGCTGAGTATAGTCCGACCCTTCACATCGATGTCTACGGCACCATCGGAGATTTCACTGGAAATGACATCGATAAGATGGCGGTTTATCTAAAGACCCTTGAAGAGGCGGCAAAACCATTCCAACTCCGCATCGAAGGTCCAATGGACATGGGAAATCGCGAAGATCAAATGCGAGTTCTTGCGGAATTGACGAAGAGACTAGATGATGAACAGATCAATGTCCAATTGGTTGCGGATGAGTGGTGTAACACCTTAGAGGATGTCATCGACTTCGCCAAGGTCAAAGCTGGCCATATGATTCAGATCAAAACTCCCGACCTTGGAGGCATCAACAATACCATCAATGCAGTACTAAAATGCAAGGAATACGGCGTATTGGCGTATTGTGGTGGGACATGTAATGAGACCGGCCGCTCTGCAGAGGTACTGGTCAACTGCTCCATGGCAACGGGTGCCGACCAACAGCTCGCAAAACCGGGTATGGGAGTGGACGAAGGATTTATGCTCGTCAACAATGAAATGAATCGGGTCTGCGCACTGGTCAACCACAGAAAGTAACGGCCGAGAGATGAAACAGATCCAATGTGAGAGGATTACAGAAGAAGTTCGCAGGATGGTCATGGAAGCCAGTTATTTCCTACCTCAGGACGTTTGGAATAGGCTAGAGGAACTCCGAGCAGAAGAGGAGTGGGAGCTGGCGAAATCGACTTTAGATCAAATCTTAGAAAATGCAAAGATCGCCCAGACAGATCGGGTCCCCATGTGCCAAGATACGGGAATGGCAGTGGTATTCGTAAAGCTGGGGCAACAGGTCCAGATCGTCGGGGGTCAAATTGGCGATGCGATCAACGAAGGCATTCGCCGTGGATATGAGGACGGACTCTTGCGCAAATCCGTGGTAAGGGATCCCCTCTTTGGCCGGGTAAATACCGGTGACAACACCCCTGCGGTCATTCACTATGAGATCGTCCCCGGCGATACTCTGTCCATCATGGTGGCGGCGAAGGGTTTTGGGTCCGAGAATATGTCGAGGCTCAAAATGCTCAGGCCATCTGATGGTCTCCAAGGGGTGATTGATTTCGTATTGGAGAGCGTGGAACTGGCAGGACCCAATCCCTGCCCCCCCATCGTCGTCGGGGTGGGAGTTGGTGGCACCATGGACAAGGTGACGCTCTTGGCCAAGGAAGCCCTGATGCGAGATATGAATTCGGTCAATCCAGATCCCGACTATGCGACACTGGAGGAAGAGCTCTTAGAGAAGATCAATGCACTGGGAATCGGGCCTCAAGGTTATGGAGGCAAGACAACCGCCCTCAAAGTGATGGTCGCAAGTTATCCGACCCATATTGCCGGGCTGCCCGTTGCAGTAAACATCAACTGCCATGCCACTCGGCACAAAGAAGTCATACTGTAGGAGGGCTGCTATGAAAAAACTGAAGACTCCCTTTGACAGAGAGTCACTAAAGGATCTGAAGGCTGGAGAGGTCGTCGAAATCACGGGCATCATCTACACTGCTCGAGACGCCGGCCATAAGCGGCTAATTGAGCGACTGGATCGAGGGGAAGAGCTTCCCTTTGATATCCGTGGCCAAGTGATCTACTATGTGGGACCCACCCCAGCAAAACCAGGTGAACCCATTGGCTCTGCAGGTCCAACGACCAGCTATCGAATGGACGCCTACACCCCAAGGCTCTTAGATGAGGGATTGATGGGGATGATTGGAAAGGGCAAGAGAGGTCCAGAGGTCGTCGAGAAAATGCTGGAACACGGCGCCGTATACTTTACTGCGATCGGTGGAGCTGCCGCTCTGATCAAGAGTCGTATCGATTCGGCCGAAATCGTCTGTTATGAGGATTTGGGTTCAGAGGCAATTCGAAGGCTCCATGTCACGGATTTTCCCGTCACAGTGACCATTGATGCCGAGGGAAACAATTTATATGAACTGGGAAGACAGGCTTATCTGGATTCCCTGAAATAGGCCACAACGAAACGGAGGGTTTCCCCCTCCGTTTTTGTTTTGTCCGATAAGAAAAGACCATTTAAAAATTTCTTGATATTTTCGTGAAAAATGGGTATAGGTAAAGAGGTACATTCAAAAAGTGAACTATCGGCGCAAGGCCGAAAGAATAGATTAAGGAGGACTATATGGGCATCATTAAAGCAACACTGGAATCGATTCGCGGGTCCCTCGCCGATCAATGGCTAGAGGCTATCGAAGCCGATGATATGGGCGGAAGTACAGTCTTTACCTCTGGGAAATTCGTACGTGAGGGAAAGGGATCCAACACGAAGGGAACGTCTAATATCGTAACGGATGGCTCCATCATCCACGTCAATCAGAACCAATTCATGATTTTGACCGATGGAGGAAAGGTCATTGACTATACCGCTGAACCAGGGTATTACAAGGTCGACAACAACTCTGCACCCTCCTTATTCAATGGGGATTTTGGACAAGCCCTTCGAGAGTCTTTTAATCGGATTAAATTCGGTGGAACTCCACCTCTAAAACAAGAAGTGTATTTCATCAATACCCAAGAGATCAAGGGCATTAAATTTGGCACCCGAAATGCGATCAACTACTTCGATAATTTTTATAATTCGGAGCTGTTTTTGCGTACCCATGGGACTTATTCCATAAAAGTGACCGATCCACTCCTGTTCTTTGCAGAAGTCATTCCCAGAAATGCTCGCAAAGTGGAGATCGAAGAGATCAATGAGCAGTATCTCTCTGAGTTCTTAGAAGCCCTTCAGGCTGCGATCAACCGATTGAGCGTCGAGGGCACCCGTATCTCTTTTGTCGTATCCAAGAGCATGGAGCTTAGCAAATACATGCGCGAGGTATTGGACGACGAATGGCGAGAGAAGCGGGGAATGGAAGTACAGTCCGTGGGAATCGCCAGTATTTCCTATGACGAAGAATCCCAAAAACTCATCAATATGCGCAACCAAGGCGCAATGCTGGGAGATGCTCGGGTCCGAGAAGGCTATGTCCAAGGCTCCGTAGCCCGTGGCATGGAAGCAGCGGGATCCAATCCAGGCGGTGCCGCCCAGAGCTATATGGGAATGGGGATTGGCCTGGGGACGGCTGGTAATGTGATGGGTGGATTCTCCACATCCAATATGGAACAGATGAGACAAGAGGAAGCTGCTAGAGCACAGCAAACCCAAGGGGAACAGGGGGGAGCAGGAAAGCAGCTAGGGGAGTGGTTCTGCCCAGAATGTGGTACTAAAAACTCTGGAAACTTCTGTACGAATTGTGGTACCAAGAAGCCGGAGCAAGGAGCGCCCTCTTGCCGCAACTGTGGCTATACTCTACAACCGGGGCAACCCGAGCCCAAATTCTGTCCAGAATGTGGAAACCCATTTAAGTAAGCGGATTTAAGGGCATGGGTCCAAGGCCAGTTGGCTTTGGATCATGCCCTAGTTTTTTATGGAGGAGACCATGCACGAATTATTCTTCGAATTCGTATCCCTAGCCTCTCTTTTTATCGAAGCGATGGGGGTGATCATCATCATCGTCACCGTATTCAAGGGATTGTACCAAATGATCTTCGTGAAGAAGTTGAACTTTGAAGAGATTGGCAGCGATACGATACTGAACAACGGCCTCTCGGCTGCGCTGGAGATTATTTTAGCCGCGGAGATCCTGAAGACTTTGATCGCCCGTAGCTCTGCTGCCATCATCGAGGTAGGCGCTCTCGTCATCATCCGAATTTTCATCACCATCATCGTCCACTGGGAGCTCATTCAAAAAGAAAGACATATCGAGGTGAGGGAGAGGGAAATGGACGTGGAGCTGGAAGAGCAACGGGACTAGAATCCAAATAGAAAAAAACAACCCGGATTAGTGGTAATCCGGGTTGAGTACTATGTCTCGAAAGATGGGATGCCTTTCTAAGATTTTGAATACGGGAACTCCGATCAAAGTGACGATGATCAATTCAGAGGTCATAATCTGTAGGGACACGGCAATAAAACTAAGGGGCTCTGGAGAAAATAGTACGATCTCAGCGCCGATAATAAAAGAGAAGAGAGCAGGGTATAAACTGGCATGCCAGATATTCTTGGTTCGGCTCATACACCAGAGGGAGATCAGAGAGTGAAGGGAGCCAAAGATCACATCGATCATTCCGAGGGGGCTAGCTAAGTTGGAAATGGCTACGCCGACTGTGATCGCCGGTACATAGATGGGATTGTAAAAGGCGAGGAGCGTCAGGATCTCCGATATCCGAAATTGGATCGGACCATAGCCGAGCATGGGTAATAGCATCGTCATCGCCACATAGATGGAGGCGACAGCAGCTGCTTTCGTCAATTTTTTTGTGTTCATATACATCTGTATCAATACTCCTAACTTGATTTCTTAATCGGTCTTTTCAGCATAGCGTCTGCGCTGTTCAAAGACCTTCAGTACAAACTTGACACCTTCTTTTAGCATATGTGTGGGGGCGGCGAAAAAGGCCTTAAATAAATTACTGATCATTCCCAGAAAATCCCCATTTCGTTTGTATGCCACGGCCAATACCGCGTAATGGCGCATGCGCACGAAGGAGATCTGATCCTGGCTCAATAGGTGGAAATAGGATTTCTTTCGTTCGTAGAGCTCGTTTTCACCGATGATTTTATTGTCGCCCTTTGAGATCGCATCCCCTTTGTGTTTATAAACCACCACATGGTAGACATCCAAATAGCCGATGGACAGTCCTCGCTCAATGGTCTTCAGCATCAAATAAAATTCCTGGCCCATCCTGGCATCGTCAAAGCCACCGATGGATTGGAGTTTTTCTGTCACATACATAAAGGTGGGTGTACCAGTGGCATGGCGCATCAGATGGTATTTTAAAAACTCTTCCTGCTCAAAGGACCACACATTCGAATAATTTCTCACATCGATCAGGACTTCGCCCATGGTCTTAATCAGCATATTGGAAAAGGACATGTCGTATCCAGTCTCATCCATAAAGGCGACTTGGGCTGAAATCTTCTCTGGCAGATAGCGATCATCGTCGTCTAAAAAAGTCGTATAATAGCCTTTGGCCATTCGAATCCCCACATTGCGGGCCAGTGCTCCACCGAGATTCCTCTCATTTTGGATGTAACGGATGCGAGGGTCTCTCAGGTTGAGGATATACGCTTTGATGGCAGATCGATTCTCGTATGTATCTGGAGAATCATCAATGATTAGGATTTCCATATTGTTATAGTTTTGGTCCAGTAGGGACTGAATAGCCCGCTCGACATACAATAGATCTCGCTGGTAAGTCGGCATGACCACGGACACCAATTTCATTGGATCGCCACCTTTCTATGACGGACTGTAAAACTGCAGAGAAAGTGGATTACATAGAGAACTCTCCGGTTTGCAGATACCCATTATATCAAATCCTCGTTAAAATATCCATAAATGGGTAGTAAGTGATAATATAGGGTAAATAAACTATGGAAAACCCCAGGAGGTGGACGATGAGAGCATTGCAGATCTGTTCCTATTACATGGATTCAAAACTATATGGACATTTAATCAAACAGCTGGATCAATTTGTGGATAATGACGTGTTCTATTTTACAGATGATCGGCTGGACATCTCCACCATTGATCCATCCTTTTATGTCAGTCATCGCTACAAGAGTTGGGAACGACTCTTCTTCTATCGCAAACACAAAATCGTATATGAGGATCTGTTGAGGGAACTCGACCCAAGGGTCTATACATTAACCCATGCCCATTCCCTGATGAGCAACGGCTACATCTCCTATAAGCTCAAAGAGGACTATGGTGTCAAATACGTTACGGCAGTGCGGCGATCAGATCTATTTGCCTTTATGAGATACAAACCCTATCTCAAGCCCCTAGCCGTCAAGATCTTAGAAGGTGCAGAGCAGGTCATCTTCCTGTCGCCAGTTCATCGTCAGCTTGCACTCAAGATGTTCAAAAACAGTTTGGGGCAGGCCCTTGAAGAGAAATCCATCACCATTCCCAACGGCATCGATCCCATTTACTTGGAGAATCAAAATCGCCTCTCTGAAGCAGAGCAGAATGCCCATTTGGCGAAGAGACCAGTCGTCATCTTCGTCGGAAAAATTGATGATCCCAACAAGAATATTCGCAATCTGGTTCGGGCATTGGACTTTTTTAATCGAGAAGAAGTCCTCTTTGAGCTGCATTTGGTGGGCAGATTAGAGGACCCCAAGCTGATCGATTGGATGCAGTCGAAAAAATTCATCCAGCATATTCCGCCGACGGATGCCCAAGGAGTTATCCGTGCCCTACGCAGTGCACATATCTTTGCCATGCCGTCTTTTACGGAGACCTTTGGTCTGGTCTACCCCGAAGCCATGTCCCAGGGCCTACCAGTCATCTATTCGAAAGGCCAGGGGATCGACGGCTACTTTCCAGAAGGACAAATCGGCCAGAGCGTCAACCCCCATTCTGTTGACTCCATTCGAAGGGCCATCGCAGGGGTCTACACGAGACTAGATGAATTATCTCCCGCTGTGATCGACCTTTCCAGCCAGTTTTCTTGGGAGCAAGTAGGCCTTGCTTACCGAAAAATTTATGAGAAAGTAGGTGTGAGATGATGAAGAAGAGAATTGTATACAATTCTCCCGTGGTCTTGACCTTTGTGCTATTATCTGCCGGAGTCTTCGTCCTCAATCAAATGACTGGGGGACTCACCAATCGGGTCTTTTTCTCCGTGTATCGGAGTCCTTTACTGGACCCATTTGCCATCATCAGGCTCTTTGGTCATGTGCTGGGACATGGAAGCTGGCAGCACCTGAGCAACAATATGATCCTCTTGCTTTTGGTCGGCCCCCTACTGGAAGAAAAATACGGCAGCCAAAATCTCCTCATCGTCATTTTGGCAACGGCCTTGGTCACTGGTATCTTTCAGATCCTCTTCTTCCCCCAAGCCCTCTTGGGAGCCAGTGGAGTTGCCTTTGCTTGGATCCTATTATCCTCTATGACCAGCTTTAAGAGCGGCACCATTCCATTGACTTTTCTGATCGCCGCATTTTTCTTTCTGGGTAGCCAGATCATCGGCAGTATCTTCGTCGGGGGAAGCATCTCCTATATGGCCCATGTGGTCGGGGGAATCACCGGGGGCCTGTTCGGATATTATATGCAGGAAAGAGCAGCTTAAACGAATTTCAATGGACCACTGATACAAAAAGACCCGTCCACAAATGGCGACGCAGATGCCAGCGGTGGACGGGTTTGCTCTATTTTTCGCAGGAGACTCCTCCGATGTATTAAAATTGAACGACCACTTCTGACTTTGCTAAACGGGAGTGTCTGAACTTAAGAAAAGAATAATCTCTTCAGCTTATCCCAGAAGCTCAGTTTGGATAATGCCCGATCGAGCATCTCCTCTTCGGAGGTCTCAGCGATCTGCTTGCTAGGAGCATGGCGAAAAGCCGCCTTGGAGGGAGCTTCTTTGCGCTCGACATTAGACCCCTGGTTCAGTTCCCTGGCCATATTCATGAAAATCTCCTGGGAGCTCCTCTCGCCAGTTTCACTGACTTTTACATAGCTGCCATCGGAGAGGAGGAGAGTCGCTTTTTTGTCGTCGTTTAGGATCACATCCATAATGGACTCCACCTCCCGGCGGATTTCGGGATCATAAATGGGGCAGGCGATCTCCACACGGCGCACGATATTCCTAGTCATCAAATCCGCTGACGAGATATACATCTTTGCCTCTTCACCCTGTCCGAATATATAGATCCTCGGGTGTTCTAAATAGCGACCGACGATGCTGGTGACTCGGATATTTTCCGTCTTGCCCTCAATTCCCGGTACCAGACAGCAGATCCCCCTTACATTTAGGAATATCTTAACCCCTGCAATGGATGCTTCAGACAGCTTATTGATCACATCCCGTTCCGTCACAGAGTTGCATTTCATGCGGATCATGGCATCCTTGCCCTCTTTTGCCAATTGGATCTGCTCGTCAATCATGTTGAGCAGAGCGGGTTTTAGGCCATTGGGCGCCACCAATAGATGCTTGTATTCACCCTCTAGATTGCCGATCATCATATTGCGGAAGAAGTTTTGTGCATCCAGTCCCAGCTCTTGATTGGCAGTCATCAAGGATAAGTCCGTATAGAGCTTGGCGGTCTTTTCGTTGTAGTTACCCGTGCCGAATTGGGAGATATACTGGATTTTGCCTTCCATATGCCGGGTGATCAGACAGATTTTGGAGTGGATCTTATAGTCTTCGAAGCCGTAGATCAGCGTACAGCCGGCCTGTTCAAGCCTCTCGGACCAATTGATATTATTGTCCTCGTCAAACCTGGCTCGAAGCTCCATTACGGCAGTGACCTCTTTGCCATTCTCTGCTGCATTTGCCAAATACTCGGCCACCTTGGAGATGGAGGAAAGGCGGTAGATTGTGATCTTGATCGAAATCACATAGGGATCATTCGAGGCTTCCTTTAAGAGGGCCAAGAAGGGATCCATCGACTCAAATGGGAAGAAGAGTAGTCGGTCCTTCTCCGTCACTTGATCAATCATCGACTTCCTTGGGTTGAACTGCGAGGGGTAATAGGGTGTGTATTTGGGGAAGCTATTGGCCGCTTCCAAATTTGCGGGCAGTTTATCCGCTACCACATATACATAGCTCATCTTAAGGGGCGTTGCACTGTGATAGACCTGGCTCTCACCAAGGCCCAGCTGATCCATTAGGAACTCCAAGGACTTCTTGGAGAGTTTTCCCTTGACCTCAAGCCGGACTGGTTCTAGCCTTGCCCTCTTCTTCAGAGCCTTTTTCATATGCTTACGAAAATCCTCTTCCACATCGTCCATCACCTCGCCCATGTCCAGGTCAGCATTACGAGTGACGCTCACAATCGCACTATCCGAGACCTTGTAGGAAAAGATTTTAGGCAGCTTAGCTAAGAGGATCTCTTCGACTAGGATATAGCGAAGCTGTTCTCCCGGCAAAAACAGTACATTATTGACACTGGCAGCCTTTGTGACAATGCCCATAAAACTCTCCCCTTCGTCATTTTTGAGATTCGCGACGACGAGGGGGCGATTGTTCGGAAGATGGGGAAAGGGATGGTGGGAATCCACGATTAGGGGTGAGATCACTGGAAGAATTCGCGAATCAAAATGGGCATCCACATATTTCTTTTCTTCCTTCGTCAGCTCCTCATAGGTAAGATTCGCAATTCCCTGTGCCCGTAAGAGCTCCTCTACATATTCATAAGCACTGTCCTTGAGCTGATAGAGCTCAGGCATTCGCTTGTAGATTTCATCTAATTGCTCGGCGTAGTTCCAGCCGGTTTTATTGTCCAGCGCGTCATTTTTTAGCAGGGACAAATCGAATAGGCTACCGACCCTTACCATAAAGAACTCATCCAGATTGGACACGAAGATGGAGACGAATTTCAGTTTCTCCATGGATGGCACCTCGGGATCAAAGGCCTCATCCAATACTCTTCGGTTAAATGCCAACCAAGATAATTCCCGGTTTTGGGTAAAAGATAGGTCGTGCTTAAAGGGTTTCTCCATCAGTTTCTCCTCTCTGTTGTATCACTCGGGAATACAAATAGCCTTCCCGTACACCGTAATCACTGACGATGATTTTCTTGGCATTTAATGCCTTGATCACGGATTTCATTATACATAGGCTGGGGATCATGGTATGGATTCGCTCTGGACAGGTCTTGATCAACTTCTCGCGGGCAAACATGGAGTCGTTGGTAAGTCTGGATAGAATCTCATCAAATTCTTCCTTTTCAATTGTCTTGTGGAATAGGGGATGACCGTGAATGGAATTATTGATCATGCGAAGGGAGCGCATCGAACCACCGACACCACAGATGACCGAAGTGTCACCCGGTGGGTTCATCGTCTCCTCACTTAGAACACTCATGGCAAATTTGCGCATGCGCTTCGTCTCCTCTTTTTGTGGAAGGATCTGCTCTACATTCTTCAGATACATATTTAGACCACCCATTGGAAAACTGCGAGTCTTAATGACCTTGCCGTCTTGGATCGCCACCAGCTCCGTCGAGCTGCCCCCGATGTCCACGACGACGCCCTCATTCAAATTCACATCGAACATCGCGCCCTTATAGCCAAGGAGACCCTCCTCTTCGCCAGATAGGACCTCTATTCGCACCCCCGTCAGTTTTTCGATCAGGAGGCGAGCTTCTTGGGAATTTCGGATGTTGCGAAGGGAAGCCGTGGCAAAGGCCAATAGATCTTTGATGTCCAGATTGTCCACGGTGCGTTTATAGTCGTAGAGCACGGAGGAGGCCTTTTGTATGCCCTCCATGCTCAGCCTGCCATCTACGACATAGCCAGCCAAGCCCGCATAAAATTTGTTTTTGAAGAGCAACTTAAAATTGTCATCCATCAACTTGTAGACATTGAGTCGAATTGTGTTTGAACCGATATCGATCACACCATACATGAAATCTCCACCCATCTTAGATTATTATAGTAATAGAAACATGTTTCTAATCATTATACCACGTAAAATCTAGGTAAATGTTAAGACTAGATGAGATCTTTCAGGAAAAGGATTTCTTTCCCCTTGACCTTTCAAGGAGCTTGTTGTAAGATATAAACATCCATTATGTATGACTGAGAATAATAGATAGATCACTTCGATAGAAGGAGTAGAAAATGAACGAACTCAATCATTTTGACGATAGAGGAAATAGCCGGATGGTAGATGTATCCGAAAAGCCATTATCCGACCGCACCGCTGTAGCCACCGGGAGGATTCAAGTCAGCCCACAGATCCTGTCCCGGATCCAGTCGGGGGACACCCGCAAGGGTGATGTGCTCGGCGTTGCAAGGGTGGCGGGGATTATGGCGGCAAAGGAGACTTCTCGGCTCATCCCCATGTGCCATCCCCTGAATATCACCGGGGTCAACTTAGATTTTCAAATCGATGGGGAAAGAGCATCGATAGAGGCAACTGCCACCGTACGAATCACGGGCAAGACGGGTGTGGAGATGGAAGCGCTTACCGCGGTGTCCGTGGCCTTGCTCACCATATATGATATGTGTAAGAGTATGGACAAGTCTATGCGCATAGAGGGAATTCAGCTGTTGAGCAAAACTGGTGGAAAGAGTGGCGATTATCAAAATCCCAAAGGGGATCCATCGAGATGATGGATCAATACGGACGCAAGATCGACTATATTCGCATCTCCATCACAGATCGCTGCAACCTGCGCTGCGTATACTGCATGCCCGAAGAAGGCGTTGAAATGCTCAGGCATGAGGACATCCTCAGCTATGAAGAGCTCCTACGTCTCACAGAAGCATTCGCCATCCTGGGCATTAAAAAAGTCAAGCTAACGGGGGGGGAACCTCTCGTAAGGCAGGGTGTAATGGATTTCTTTCGAAAGATGAAGGCCATTCCAGGGATTGACTATGTGAGCATCACGACGAATGGGGTTCTGCTAAAAAAAATGGGTCCCGAGCTGCTGGAAGCTGGGATCGATGGGATCAACATCAGTCTGGACACATTGGACAGACAAAGGTTTGCGGAGCTCACTCGAAGGGATGAGCTTGCGGAAGTACTGGAGGGCATCTACTGGCTATTGGAGCATCATTATCCCAATCTAAAGCTCAACGCCGTCCCTATGAAGCCCGGGGGAGAGGAGGACATCTTGGCATTGGCGGAGATGGCAAGACGGCATCCCCTGCATGTTCGATATATCGAATTGATGCCCATCGGTGAAGGCAAGGAGTACAAGGGCTATGGAGAGGGAGAAATACGGCAGATCCTGGAGAGCCGTTATGGCCCATCGGAGCCCTATACAGGGGTGCTCGGCAGTGGGCCGGCCAACTATGTATCCTTTCCAGGCTTTCAAGGAAAGATCGGCTTTATCGATCCGATCAGTGATAAATTCTGCCGATCCTGCAATCGAATTCGCCTGAGCTGCACTGGCTTTTTGAAACTCTGCCTGCATCATAATCGAGGACAGAATATTCGTCCACTCTTGGGGCATGACCCCAATCCAGAGGAGTTGGCCAGACAGATTGAGGGGATCATCAATCAAAAACCTTGGGAACACAGCTTTGGAAAGGATACGCCTACAGAGGATAATAAGCGCATGCATCAAATAGGAGGATAATATGGGAGTGATTAAAGCCGTCTGCATCAGTGAACGAAAGGGCACTGCAAAGGACGATGTAAGGGAAATTGAACTGATTGAAAACCATGGCCTCGCTGGGGACTCCCACGCGGGCGATTGGCATCGCCAAGTGAGCCTATTATCCTACGACAAAGTGCGCGCATTTGAGAAGTTAGCGGATTTTTCATTGGAGTCAGGCGCCTTTGGAGAGAATTTGTTAGTCGAGGGCATCGACCTTAGCGTACTTCCGATCGGCACTAGATTGGTGATCGGTGAAGTAGTCCTAGAAGTCACCCAGATCGGCAAGGAATGCCATCACGGCTGCGAGATTCGACGCCAAGTAGGGGACTGTATTATGCCCCGAGAGGGGATCTTCGCCAGAGTACTGGTCGGTGGTCGGATTCAGGTAGGAGATGGAATTGAATCCATTTCCCCAAATGGATTTCGAGCCGCTGTCTTGACCATCAGCGACAAGGGGGCAAAAGGAGAGAGAGAGGACCTCAGTGGAGCTCTGATCCGCCGAGTACTAAAGGCGGCTGGTTATGAAATTAGCCATACCGCCATATTGCCAGATGAGAGGGAAGAGATCGCAGCAGCTCTTACGAAACTCTCCGATGAGCAGACAGCGGATTTGATATTGACCACGGGGGGGACCGGGTTTTCTCCAAGGGATGTGACCCCAGAGGCCACATTGGATGTAGTGGAACGTCTCGTTCCCGGAATCCCCGAGGCGATGCGAAGTGCTAGCTTAGCTGTGACTAAACGGGCCATGCTGACAAGAGCCCAAGCTGGCATACGAAAACAGACCCTGATCATCAATCTGCCCGGCAGTCCCAAGGCCGTTCGGGAAAATATGGAAGTATTTATGGAGAGTCTCACCCATGGCCTAGAGATCCTGACAGGTCGAGGGGGAGAATGTGGACAGAGGTAGTAATACAATAAAAATAATGGAGGAAAACGTGAAAAAAAGAGGAATGTGGGCAGCGCTATTCATTTTGGCGATGCTGATCACGGCCTGTAGCCCAGCAGCTCAGGCACCTGAGGCGGCAGAGAAGACGACAGAAGCAGCTACAGAAAAGGCCGAAAAAGAAGTGACAGAAGCCGTAACAGAACCTGTAGGAGAGTCTGTTCAGCTGACAGTCAGTGCGGCAGCTTCCCTGACAGATGCCATGAACGAACTAAAGGAAATCTACCAGGGAGTCGATCCGGCGGTCGAGGTCACCTATAATTTTGGCGCTTCGGGAGCTCTACAGACCCAGATAGAAGAGGGAGCTGGAGTCGATGTGTTTATGTCTGCTGCCAAGAAACAGATGGATGCCCTGATCGAAGGGGGATATGTCGACGCTGCTGAGGCGAAAGAACTACTTAGAAATGATGTCGTATTGATCCAGAAGAAAGATGCAACTGGTGCGCTATCTTCTTTTGAAGACCTGATGAAGGACGAGGTGAAGACGGTGGCCCTTGGTGAACCGGAATCCGTACCAGTGGGACAATACTCAGAAGAAATCCTAAATTTCTTCAATATCCTAGAAGAAGTCAAGGTGAAGACGACCTATGGCTCCGACGTGAGGCAAGTGTTGACTTGGGTGGCCAGTGGCGAGGCAGATGCCGGCATCGTCTATAAGACAGACGCCATTCTAGAGGAAGAGCAAATCCAAATCATTGCTGCAGCTCCTGCAGAATCCCATAAACCCGTCATCTATCCCGTTGCAACCTTGAAAAACTCCACCCATCCAGAAGCCGCGAAGGCCTTTGTGGAATTCTTGCAAGGGGAGGACGCCATGGCCGTATTTGAAAAATACGGCTTCGGCAAAGTGGAATAGGCATGGATTGGGCGCCCTTTGCACTCTCCATCCGAACGGCCTCCTTGGCCACCTTTATCACTTTTTTCTTGGGGATCGGAGCAGCACAATTCGTCATGAAGAGAAAGACATTAAAGGGAGTCATCGATGGCATCTTCACTCTGCCCATGGTGCTCCCGCCGACGGTAGTGGGTTTTTTCTTGCTACTGGTCTTTGGGAACCAAGGCGTGATCGGCAAATTCTTGCAGGGATTTGGTCACACAATCGTGTTCACATGGCCAGCCACAGTGATATCGGCTTCGGTAGTATCTTTTCCCCTGATGTATCGGACGGCATTGGGTGCCTTTGAACAGGTAGACCGAGAGATGATCTATGCTGCCCGGACTTTGGGCGCATCGGAGCATCGAATTTTTTGGCGGATTTTAATCCCAGCCTCCCGGCCAGGAATCGTAGCTGGTATTATCTTGACCTTTGCAAGGGCTCTGGGGGAATTCGGCGCGACCATTATGATCGCAGGGAATATCCCAGGGCGTACCCAGACCATGTCCACTGCAATTTACACGGCAGTGCAGGCGGGGAAGAGGGATGTGGCCTTTCAGTGGGCGATCATCATCGCCGGGATGAGTCTGGTGATGATGATCGCCCTGAACACTTGGTCGAACTTCTATGTAAAGAGCGAAAGATATGGAGCGGATGCCTATGAGCATGAAGATTGATCTAAATCGAAAAATTGGCGGTTTTCAATTGGACCTATCCTTTATCTCCTCTAAGCGGATTGTCTCCGTACTGGGAGCGTCCGGATCTGGAAAGAGCATGACCCTAAAATGTGTGAGCGGTCTGGTCAAACCAGATCGAGGCGTCGTCCATGTAGATGATTCCATTTATTTTGACTCTGAAAAGGGCATCAATTTGCCCACCAGGGAGCGTAGGATTGGCTTTTTGTTTCAAAATTATGCCCTATTTCCCCATATGAGCGCCATCGAGAATATCAAATTCGGAATCCGTGAGGGGAAGCATAAAGAGCAGATAGCTGAGCGAATGCTAAAGGACTTTTACCTTGAAGATCTGGGTGATCGCTATCCATCCCAGCTATCAGGTGGACAAAAGCAGAGAGTCGCCCTAGCTCGTATTCTTGCGACAGATCCCAGCCTCATCCTATTGGATGAGCCCTTTTCGGCCCTTGATGGGGCCCTGCGCCGAAGGATGGAGGATGAGATTATAGGGAAGATCAGGGAATTTGATATCCCCATCCTCTTCGTCTCCCATGATCGAAACGAGACCTACCGGATCTCCGAGGATGTCCTCATCCTAAACCATGGCCAGATGGAAGTCTTCGGGGACAAAGAAGAGGTCTTTCACCGTCCGAAGACCCTAGCTGCAGCTCGAATCGTCGGCTTTGAAAACGACAGCGCGTTGGAGAAATGGGAGGAGAATAAATGCTATGCAGCAGATTATGGTCTATGGCTAAATCTTCCGAAGAGATCTGGACGAGACGCTGGTCATATTGCCTTTCGGGCCCAGGATCTTCGTCTGAAGCCTCCATCAGGGGACAATGCCCTGGAGGTGATCCACGTAAACCGAGAAATCCATGGAGCCACCGCATTGTTATCAGCGGAAAACTCGAAAAAGTCCCTCCGCATCGAGCTGCCAGAATCCGCAGCGATTCCAAAACTGGGGGAGATCGTGGGAATCGAGCTATCTCCCGAAAAGATCGCTATGCTGAAATGAGAGGGAGAACTCTCTTTTTGCCCTCGAATGGACGATGTACGGCAGGATATGATATAATCTTTACAAAACAGTCAACCCAATGCTAAGGAGATCTTATGAAGAAAAGGGGCTTTAACGATTGGTTTCGTAGATTATTGAAATTTGTACTATTTGTCGCCTTGATGTTGACGGCGGCAGTTTTTGCGCTGCGATCGACGGGGGTCGGCGAAATTGTATTTGGATCCAAGATCATAGAGGAACCCGTCTTTCGAAAATCCATTGAGAGAGATCCCATCACAGAAGAGGAATACAGGGAGATCAAACGCAACTCCTTCGAGAAACTCTTTGGTTCCATTTCAAAGCAGATGGAACAACAGAAGATGGCCGTTGCAGATAAAAATGCAGCCAAACCCGATCTGGGGATCGCTCCAAATGAGCTTTACAGCGAAAATGTCTGCCTGATGGACGCCGTTACGGGAGAGATCATCTTCGCAATAAAGGAGAATCAGGTCGTCTATCCCGCTTCTCTGACCAAGATTATGACGACGATGGTGGCAGTCGACCAGATTGAAGACTACGACCAGACCTATGTCGTCCCACCAGCTCTAGTAGAGGAGATGATCTGGGAGGACGCCTCTATGGCAGGATTTGCCGGAGGTGAGACCGTCACAGTAAGGGATCTGATATACGGCACCATGCTCCCATCGGGGGGAGAGGCAGCCATTGGACTGGCAGAAGCCGTCTCGGGATCCGAAGCGGAACATGTCAATAAGATGAACGAAAAAGCCCATCAACTGGGCCTGCGCAAGACCCATTTTACCAATGTCACGGGACTACACGACGATAAAAATGTCTCCACGGCCAAGGAGTTGGCAGAATTGGTTCGGGTGGGACTACGAGATGAAGTCTTTAAGAAAGTCTTTACAAGACATGACTATATCTCCACCGAGACAACGGAGCATCCCTATGGGGTACATATGATGTATTCCGTTTTGGCCTATATGGATTCCCTGCAGCCCAGTGGATACAAAGTCCATGGTGGAAAAACTGGCTATACGGAGCAAGCCGCCCTATGTCTGGCATCGACAGCCACTGTGGGAAATCGGGATTATATTTTGGTCACTCTGGGGGCACTGCCCTATGACGCGCTGAGTAAATTTCATTTCATCGACGCAGATGTGATCTATACAGCCCTAGCAAATAGCGGGATCCAATAGGATCCCTTTTTTATATAAGAAATAGTGCCTAAGTCCCTACGGTTCTTAAGTTTTTTGCAGTGATTACTTGACGTGATTAACGAAGTATAGTATAAATTAGATGGAAAACGAATTCCATATGAGATCAATAAAAAGATTTCACTAACAGCTGTTAAAGCTCTAAAGTATGGGGTTTTAGTCCATTGGATCAGAGTCTGAACACGGCTGGAACGACGATGAATCGGCGGGATTTCCAGTCTATGATTGGGAATCAGGTCCTCTGAGGTAGCTGAATACGATTTCTGCTACTCTCTGGGCGAAAGAGGCAACACGGTCAAGAGTCAATGGCTCCTGACCTAAAATACAAGATAAGGAGAATGATCATGAAGAGAAAATTAGCACTATTCTTAGTTCTGGTACTTGTCATGGCCGCATTTGCAGGCTGTGGTCCCCAAGGAGCAGAAGCACCTGCTGAAGGGGAAAAAGCAGGAGAGGCAACCGGAGGAAATACCGCCGGTGACGTAATTAAAATTGGTGTATTCGAGCCAATGACCGGCGCTAACGCAGCTGGTGGACAGATGACCTATGAGGGCATTGAAATGGCCAATAAAGAAGTGGGCGAAGTCCTCGGCAAGAAAGTGGAACTGATCCTCGTAGACAACAAAGGGGAAAAGGCAGAGTCTACCAACGCGGCAACCAAGCTCGTGGACCAAGACAAAGTCGTTGCCATCATCGGCAGCTACGGCTCCTCCAACTCTATGGCAGCTGGGGAAATCGTCAAGACAGCACAGGTTCCAGCCGTTGGATGCTCTCCAACCAACCCACTGGTCACACTCGGAAATGACTACTACTTCCGCGTCTGCTTTATCGATCCCTTCCAAGGAACAGTAATGGCGAAATACGCCTTTAATGACCTGGGAGCAAAAAAAGCAGCGATCATCTTAGACGTACAATCCGACTATGCAGCTGGTCTGACCAAATACTTTAAAGATGCCTTTGACGAGATGACAGGCGATGCAGAAGCCATCGTAGCGACTGCCAACTACTCCGCAGGGGACAAGGACTTCTCCTCCCAGTTGACTTCAGTTGCAGCAGCAGGACCGGATGTCATCTTCGCACCTGGGGACCCAGGAGACGGAGCCCTCTTGATCAAACAAGCTAGAGATATGGGCATTGAAATTCCAATTATCGGTGGGGACACTTGGGAAGCACCTGAGTTCCTGCAAACAGGTGGAGTGGCCGTTGAAGGAGCAGCTTTCAGCTCGCACTTTACCATTGAAAAGCCGGTCAACGACATGTCCGAGAAATTCCTAGCGGATTACAAAGCTACTTACGGAAAAGAGGCCAATGCATTTGCAGCCCTGGGCTATGACGCATACATGGTCATCATCGACGCCATTAAAAGAGCAGACAGTGCAGACTCCAACGCCATCCGCGACGCCTTAGCAGAGACGAAAGACTTCGTCGGAGCGACGGGAACCATCACCCTTGACGAGAACGGAGACGCTACGAAAGACGCCGTTATCAACAAAGTCATCGATGGCGAATTCAAGTACTTCACCACGGTTACACCGGAAGCAAAATAAACCAAACGGAGGCATATAAATGAGTAACCTCGCACAAAATCTAGCGAATGGAATCTCCCTAGGAAGTTTATATGCCCTTATAGCCATTGGATACACCTTAGTGTATGGAATACTCAGACTGATTAACTTTGCCCACGGGGATTTGTTCATGATCGGCGCCTATGTCATGCTCTACGGCCTGACCCTGACCAATCTCCCCTGGGTGATTGTGGTCATTGGCGGAGCTTTCCTGTTGGGGGGGTTGGGCGTGATCTTAGAAAAACTCGCCTATTCTCCCCTGCGCAGCTCTGCCCGTATCACAGTCCTAATTTCTGCGATCGGAGCATCCTTTCTGTTGCAGAACTTGGGACTGTTGATCTTTGGGGGAAGACCGAAGGCCTTTCCAATCCCAGTTTTTCTCGATCGAGTCGTGCGCATAGGCGGCGTCTCCATCAATCTGGTATCCATCTTCATCCCCATCATCACCATCGCGCTGGTGTTCATTCTCCAATATCTGGTCAATCACACGAAGACCGGTATGGCTATGAGAGCAATGTCCAGGGACTTTGAGGCCGTGAGCCTCATGGGGATCGACGTCAACCGCGTCGTGTCCTTTACCTTCTTCATCGGATCCTTTTTGGCAGCTGTCGGCGGTTTTATGTGGAGTGTAAAATATCCCTCCCTGCTGCCGGTTATGGGTACATTACCTGGCATGAAATGCTTTATCGCCGCGGTAATCGGTGGGATCGGCAATATCTATGGAGCCGTTCTCGGCGGATTGATGCTAGGTCTCCTGGAGATCATGATCATCGGCATCTTCCCGACTTTGACCGGATACCGAGACGCCTTTGCATTTATCCTATTGATCGTCATCCTATTGTTTAAACCGACGGGCTTGTTTGGCAAGCGCATTGCAGAGAAGGTGTAATATGGAAAAGAAAAACATCCTAATCAATGTGGCCATTCTCGTCGTCACCTTTATCGCCGCAAAAGTCGCTGACCAATTCTTAGGAGCCTATGTCAAAAATATCATCAACCTAGCGGGTGTCTATGTCACCTTAGCCGTCAGTTTGAACCTGATCAACGGCTTTACAGGGCTGTTCTCCCTAGGCCATGTGGGCTTTATGGCCATTGGAGCCTATATCACCGCGCTCCTTACGATGCCAGAAGCCGCTAAAACGCAGAACTTTTTCATGGTTCCCATCAACCCGCTGCTTCAGAGTATTAACCTGCCATTGCCACTGGCACTACTATTGGCTGGGATCATCGCCGCCTTCTTTGGGCTCTTGATAGCAGCACCCGTACTCCGTTTGACGGACGACTACCTGGCAATCGCTTCCTTGGGCTTTGCAGAGATCATCAGGATTCTCATCCTCAATATGCCCTCGATTACAAATGGGGCATTGGGCCTGATCGCCATCCCCAAAACCGGATCCTTAGCATGGTCCTGGGTCATAGCGGCCTTGACTTTCGTACTCATCTCCATGTTGGTCAAGTCCAGCTATGGCAAGGCCATCCTCGCCATACGGGAAGATGAAATCGCCGCCAAAGCCATGGGGATCAATGTATTTCGTACCAAACTCATCAGCTTTTGCACGGGATCCTTTTTTGCAGGCGTTGGTGGGGGACTACTCGCCACCCATATGGGCACCATCGACTCCAAGACCTTTACCTTTGCCCTGACCTTTAACATCCTATTGATGGTCGTCCTAGGAGGCATGGGCAATCTAAAGGGTTCCGTCCTTGCTGCTGTTGTCATCACCTATCTACAGGAATGGCTACGCTTTTTGGATCAGCCGCTTAAAATCGGCTCCTTCACCACCCAGGCGATGCCCGGCCTTCGAATGGTCGTGTTCTCCCTGATGTTGATGATCGTCATCCTATTTAAGAAGGACGACAGGAGTCTGCCCAAACTTCGAAAGAAAGGGGGCGAGCCCCTTGCTAAAAATTGACAATGTGACCATGAAGTTTGGCGGGATCACTGCGATCAACGGCCTTACCATGCAGGCTCGCTCGGGCGAAGTCACCGGACTGATCGGACCCAACGGCGCGGGCAAGACCACCGTCTTTAACGTCGTTACAGGGGTGTACGCACCCACCGCAGGGAAAGTGCTCTTTGGCGAAGGAGAAGCAGCGGTGGATATTACCGGACAGCAGCCCCATGTGCTGGCACGAAAGGGAATCTCCAGAACTTTCCAGAACATCCGGCTGTTTAAATCCATGTCCGTCTTCGAAAATGTGTTCGTGGGCAATCATCTCAAATTAAAATCCAATCTGATCTCCGCCACCTTCCGATTCCCGGACTATGTCCATGAAGAGCAGAAGATCATCGAAAAGACAGAATATCTATTGGAAAAAGTGGGGCTGATCGACGAGCGCAACGAGATCTCCTCCAGCCTGCCCTACGGCAAGCAGAGGAGGCTGGAGATCGCAAGAGCTCTGGCCACCGATCCCAAACTCCTGCTATTGGACGAACCCGCTGCGGGGATGAACCCCCAGGAATCCTTTGAGCTCGTGGACTTCATTCGCGAGATCAAAAGGGAATTTAATTTGACCGTCCTCTTAATCGAACACCATATGGACGTCGTAATGAATATCTCGGACAGCGTCTATGTCCTGGATCACGGAGCCCTGATCTCCTCTGGAACACCAGAGCAGGTGCAAAGTGACCAACATGTCATCGACGCCTACTTGGGGGTGTAATCATGCTCAGAGTGGAAAACCTACACGTCTACTATGGCGGAATCAACGCCGTGCGCGGTATCAACCTGCATATCGAAGAAAACCAGATCGTCACCCTGATCGGAGCCAATGGAGCGGGCAAGACCTCCACCCTACGGGCCATCATGAGCTTGGTGCCCATGGAAGGGAAGATCTTCTACAAAGATCAGGACATCTCCACGGAAAAGACGATGAACATCGTCAAATCCGGTATCGCCCTGTCCCCAGAGGGACGGCGCATATTTGAAAACTTGACCGTCGAAGAAAATCTGGTACTTGGAGCCTATCATATCAAAGACCGAACCAAACTCCAGTCTAGAATCCAGGTCATGTACGACCTGTTTCCCATCTTAAAAGAGAGGAGCTGGCAAAAAGCCGGGACCCTCTCCGGTGGTGAACAGCAGATGCTCGCCGTCTCCAGAGCCCTAATGCCGGAGCCGGAGATTCTAATCCTAGACGAACCATCTCTAGGATTGGCACCCCTGTTAATCCAAGGCATCTTCGACATCATCAGCAAACTTCGGGAGATGGGTAACACCATCCTCCTAGTCGAACAAAACGCCAACAAAGCCCTGGAGATCGCCGACTACGCCTATGTCCTCGAAACCGGCTCCATCACCCTAGAAGGCACCGGATCAGAACTCCTCTCCAATCCCAAGGTCCAAGAGGCCTATTTGGGACAGAAGGTGGAGAGGTAAGAGCTTTTTAGTATACGTAAAACAATATTTATCACATGATCATAGAACAAAACGAACGAGAAAAGTGTTTAAGAGATTAATCCAACAGCCTAGAACCTATAAATATAGGATTTAGGCTGTTTTACTTGGTAGATGAGTATTTACAAGCACATATTTTTGATGATATAATAAACTAGAATATCATTAAGAAAAGTGTAGAGATACAATAGATATGTTACAGAAATAAAGAGTCATACATTGACCGCTCTGATACAATGGTTTCGACCAAGAAATCATGAAAAGAGGATCTCTGT
>JAUNUQ010000026.1 GCA_030538075.1 Tissierellia bacterium | reverse complement strand
TATGGTTACGATGGGTTTAACAATGTACTATGGGATATCATATTTATAATATTTTGGCTTGACCCGATATAAAAAAGTTAATATTTTGGTATAGGCAGTAGATGTAAAAGCTCAGCTTGTTATTCACCAAATAGGAAAATCACTTGTTTTAAAAGTAATCAGTTTCCCCGAGAAAGCTTCGTTTCCATACCGGAGATATTCCGCAATCCAACGGGAAACAATGGGTCTGGCGATTCCGTATTCACTGGCGACTTTTCCTACCGTGGTCTGATTGGATTGGATTTGCTGACAGATTTCCATTAATAAGTCCTTTTCGTAGGTTTTTTGCTTGTTATGCTCCTTCCTTGGTCACTTATCTCTGTGTCCATTAAGTGTAGCACATCCATTTAAGGAAATTTATAAGGAGAAGAAAAATGCTATTTTTTACAATACTATTGTCGGTGTTATCACCATTCATAGGATTTCTTATGCTTGTGTTAAATCGTGTATTGAATTTTGATGTGAATCCTGAGTTTGTCTTTTTCGGCACAGTGATTGTCCTTAACAGTATAGCGATTCAGTTGTCGATATATGAAAATAAAACAGGGATCTTTAGGAAAAGGTAGATTTGTAGTTTTATTGTAGCCCATAAAGTTGAGAAATATGTGTAACAGATCGAATATAGAAGTATTCTTGATAGGAGTATGCAATGAATTGGAATCGCCATATCATCCATGATTTATTTCATGCGGTGCAGACGAGAATCTATCTGGGGCTATTACTGTTTGCCATACTCATTTTTGGCATGGTTAAACATATGCAGCCGGATCAGACAATACCAGAGATGAAGGAGTTTATTGCAAGTCAACGGATGGAAGTGATTCGTGGGCTGGATTTTATTCGGCTTCGGCAAGAGATGGAGCCAGGGTTTGACGCGGAGGGATTCGTAAAAGAGAATCTGATGAACCGAGATCGGGCGCTGGCTGCTTTGCAGGAAAAGCTTCGAGTGGGGGACTTACGAGTTGGAGAAGAGCAGGAGGCATTTTATGAGCTCTTTTTTGAAGAAGCCATTCGGCATTCGGAGATTCCCTTTAGTGTAGATGAGAATATGGCATTAGAGGAGCTAAAGAAAGGGGAATATATGGCGGACGAGGGTCTGCCGATTTCAGAGGAGAGGGTGCCAAGCGATACGGCGCTACTAGCGTATCGAGTATCTAACTGGGTCTTTGGGCTGGGGAGCGGGGTCTTGTTGGTGGTGCTATTTGGGTTGGCATTCTTTCAGGACAGCGCTGAACAAAAATTCGATCTCTATTTCACCCTGCCCATACAAAGGCGCAAGCTGATGACGAAGTATAGTATTCGGCTTATTTGGATGATGGTAGCGGTTATTTTTCTATATAGTTTGAGTTTGCTCCCGATGTTGCTTAGCGGACAGTCAGGGACATTAAAATATCCAATTATTATCCATAGAGCAGATCAGCTAAAAGTTTTTCCACTTTGGCAGATTCTGCTACTACGGATGTTAATTTGGAGTGTTTTTGTGGGCATTTTACATATTTTATCTCTGGTGCTTTCCTACTTTATCAAAAGTTTTGAAGTGGTTGTCCTTGCCTTAATCGGAATCCTTTTTGTTCTACAAATTCTGATGGGAAATGATCGATGGCAACTGTGGAATCCGGTACAAATGATTTCCCTGCGAGAGGAATTGATGGCTTTTCCGGGTGGATCAGTCTATCTTATTGGTAGTTTTCTATTGGTGTTGGTACTGCTATGGATCCTCTACCGTGTTGGCTTCGTTTCGGATTTGCCCCAGCAGCTGATGGATCAAAGAGCGGCGAAAGTGCAGAGGAGTCTACGATTCTATGCAGCTTTTCCACCATGGATCAGTTTTGAATGGACAAAACGAATTCGGTTCAAGAGCTCCCAGAGGCTGGGGCTGTTTTTGTTGGTGACCCTGATGGTGGGATATGGATATATTACGGTACTTCATCATCAGGGGATGGACCAATTTAAAGTAGAGCTTCAAGGAGAGATAACCACTTTAGAGCAGAGCATTCTGTTTCATAAAACCCTAAAGCTAGAAGCGTTAGCCACTGCGCAACGTGCGATGGGAAAGGAGTATGCCGCGCGAGTGGATCAAAAGCAGACCTTCGAAGAGTGGTATAAACAGGAGAGTCCGGAATCTTATTCTATGATGAATGACGGGCTTACCGCTTCTGAACTCAGATTGAAACAGGTGGAGGAGACTCTCTCTAAGGTAGAGCTGGATCAGTTTCCAATATCGGATTTGATTGCCCATCGAAACGAAGTCATTGAGATCTATCGGACGCGGATCAATCCCATGGTTTCCGGAACTCTTCGCGATGATGTGATCTCTCTACAACCGATTTTGGAAATGGAGCAGCGGAATAGAATCATTGCAGAAAAGGGTCTCACTCCTCTTTTTTCGACGGATCTATTTGTGATCCCGCCTCCTTTAGAGAATGAGAGACAAGAAGGGCTGAGGGGGGCAGCAGAACTATCCAATTCGACTTTATATAGTAGTTATCTTTTAATCCAGCGCCATGGGGGACTTATTGTGGTGTGTCTCTTGCTCCTTGGCTTTGCTATCACGATGAGTGAAGAATACGAGCAAAATCATTCGATAGAATGGCTGATGACCCTACCAAAACCAAGGGATAAACTATATTGGAACAAGCTTTTCTCCAGTGTGGGGATGGTCTTTGGACTATTGATGGGAGGGATAGTCCTATTGATCATCATCTCAGCAATGATAGGCGGACTGGGGGAGGGGGAGTATCCCATTGTCGTCATTGATCCAAAGGAAGTAGGCAATCAATTTGGCTATATAGGTTATTATGCCAGTGAAAATCAGATTCATTTTCACTTTGTGACCCTTTTTGAGTATTTACAGAAAAGTCTGCTCCTATTGTTTAGTGAAATCTTCTTTTTGATCGGTCTGCTGCTATGTCTCTCGACTTTTATTCGTAGGAGGATGGCACTTCTAGTTGTCACCGTGATTGTCTGTATTGGCGGATATGTCCTCTCATTTCAGCAGATTCGATCGATGTGGACGAGGTTTTTACCTTTTCTATACCTAAATCTCAGGGACATTTTAGACGGCTGGATGGCATTATTGGGTGATAAGGGAGGGATTCACCCAGACTTTGGAGCCCTAATCCTGATCGTTTGGGGAATTGTACTCATTTTGGCTGGTTGGATTCGCTGGAGGAGCTTGACGCAGAATCCGAAAGAGAGGCAGGATATATGAACATACGCATCGTAAATCTCAAGAAACAGTATCATGATAAGGTCATCCTAGATGATCTGAGTCTGACGATCTCCTCGGGCGAGATGGTTGGTCTTGTTGGACCGAATGGAGTCGGGAAGACGACCTTGATCCGAACTATTTTCAATCTGGATACGGATTATAGGGGGGATGTATATTTTGGTGATCTTTCAAATCGAGATGAACGGGTCTTTCGAAATGTTTCACTAATGCATGAAAACCGAATCCTCTATCCCCAATTGAGCGCCTATGACCACCTAAAGTTTTTAGCGGAGGTGCATAAAAAGAGTGAATCTCGTATTGAAGAAGTCGCTGATCAAGTTGGAATCGAATCCTATCTCCACCAAAAGACGGGTACCTTTTCTCTGGGGATGAAACAGCATCTCTTGATCGGTATGGCCATCCTCAATGAGCCGAAGTGTTTGGTCCTAGACGAACCCTTCAATGGGCTGGATCCCACCAGTATTGTGTCATTTAAGGAGCAACTTAAAGAAATGAATGCACAGGGTGTGACTATATTATTGTCCTCTCATCTATTGAGTCTCGTTCAAGACCTGACCAGTCAAGTCTATTTCCTAAAGGAGGGGAAATTAGAGATGCAAAAGATCCATCAAGGAGAACGACAGGGCTATACACTCTACTTATCCCATCCGGAACTGCTGCAGCCCTTTCTCGCCGAGCAAAACTACCGATACGAATGGATGGATGGGGGGGTTCATTTTGTTGGGGACCTCACCAAGGTCATTAACCATTTGACGAAAAAAGGCTTGGAAATAGAGGATTTACAGGTTGATAGAATCTCTTTGGAGCAGGTTTATAAGGAGTACTACAGCGTTGGTGTAGGGGATGGAATTTCCATTGAGTGATTTTCGGATAGTTAGATATCACTACAGTATTGTAGGAAATGAGAAAGGACGACATCTTTTGTTATAATAGAAGGGAATATGGATAACAAGCGATACTTACCAGATAGATCCCATTGTTATTCGGCACTCTGGTGAATCATATGACAATGGTTTGCTGGAAGCCTCTGATTTACCCCGTTTGCGGATTTTTGGCAAAAAGGCATGTCATTCGATCGATCCATAAAATAGTGTGTGAGGTTGGGTTACCGGCTATGGATGAAAAGGTTATAATGGCTTAAAATGTTGAAACTCTCCGAACCTACAGTATTGTAGGAAAGCGTTCGGGGAGTTTTTTTCTGCTATAATGAAATCAGAAGATCGAAAGCATGGCCATGCAAATTCGAAATCTGCTAGGAGGTAGCATGATGATAAAAAAATTAGGTATATGCGTAATGGTATTGGGACTGGCTGCTTGTGCTCCACAGGAAAAAGGCGAGCTGCCACAGAGTAATGAGGTTGTCGCCGTACAAACGGGAAACCAAACTCAGGAAGGGCAGAGAATTGTGGAGGTCGAATTGTCAGACTCTCCAGAAGTGGCAGCAACTTATACGGCGAAAATGCAACCAATGGATCCAGCGAAGGTCTATCCTTTCTTTAACAGTCCTGCGCTAGTGGATGAGGAACCCAACGACGAGGTTGGGATCAGACAGATTTTCTCCGATGGCTCGGACCTAAGCTATACAGATGGATATCTGACTCTCTATCTTCCTCGGGTCAAATATGCGAACTCCTTCACTGGCCTATTGCAAGATGATGGTGGAAATGATACGGAAATTGAGGGTTTTAGCCGAGAAGAGGCCGAGCAGATCGGCGAGGATCTATTCCGAGAGCTGGGGATTCAGGGGATGAACCTAAAGGCGATCCACGGTATGAAAGCCGATGAGATCATCGCACAAATCGCCGATGAAGATACTGCAATCATTGAAAAAGACGGGACGAAGACGGAACTGACTGGACAAGTAGCGGATTCTTACTACCTGCAATACACCCAGTCCTTAGATGGGATCAAACTCTCTGAGGCGAATATCTACAATGAAAATCCAAACACCCTTGCTCCTGGGGCAAATGCCCTCCTCATCATAGACCGAGAAGGACTTGCCTTTGCCAATCTGAATGGGATTGCTGGGGAATGGAAGAAGGAAAGTGAAAAGGACCTCATCAATCAGCAAAAGGCAGTGGATGTTGTGCTGGAGCAGCTGCAGCAGGATGAGTTTAAGCGAGAAGGGGAACTGGTAGAATCGAACCTAAATCTTCAAGGTAAGAAATCACTAATCTCAGAACTCTTCCAAGGTTCAACGATGAAGTACTCTCCGGTATGGGAAGTGAAGATAAAGATCACAAACCAAAAGGGAGATATGGTGACTGAAGATGTGATCAATTATTACGTCGATGCAGTTACAGGTGAGTTGTTGTAGTTTTCAATGTTTTCATACTCGATCTTGATTTTTGGATGCCGGCTCACTCTGCTGTAGAGTGACCGGTATCTTTCCTTTTATGGAATGGGATAAGATATCTATAAATGGGTACTAAGAAAAGGATTTCTTTGCTATAATGATAGAGGAAGAAGGCACATGAGTAATCGAGGCAAATCGTTCGCAGGGATTTGCCTTTGCTATGAGGTGAATAATTGAAGCTACAAGTTTTTGAATTTATTGACGAAACCATCGAACAGCTCAAAGGCAAAAAAGAGGAGCTGTGGTGGATTGCCAATCATTTGGAGAAGTTCTTTGAAGAGGTATTACAGGAAGAGGATAGTTATCTCAATATTTCTAGCCGGGTTAAGTCCGAGGACAGTTTAAAGGAAAAGATCCTCCGCCAAAATTTCTTTCTACGCTACAAGAGACCGGATGTAGTATTGGAACGTATGGTAGACCTATTGGGCGTACGCATTGAATGCCGATTTATTCGGGACGAAGCTAGGATCTATGAGCGGTTGGTGGAACTGTTTCGCACGAGGCTAGACGATGGATTTTATCGTTCAGAATTAAACGATTCGATCCAGCTACGCATTCGAGAATCCCAGCCCCAAAAGCAGCACAATGGCTTTGAGATCTACAAGCTAGACGGCAGGTATCGCACCGAGACGACACTTTATCATTTTGAACTGCAGATCAAATCCTTTGTCAATATTTTCTGGGGGGACATTGACCATCGAATCCTCTATAAGAATTTTACCTATTTGGCCACAGAGGATTTTATTCGGGAGGTCATGTACTCCATCAAGGACAATCTGGAGATGGTGGATAGTCAGTTGATGGTGGTCTATAACCACCTCTACAATACGGAGAAAAACGGCACACAGAGCACTAAAGATCAGCTAAAAAAACTGATCTCCAAGCAGATTCACGACATCTTTCTACTGCGGTTTAAAGCCACGACTGGGATCGTGCTTGATTTCCGAAAACCGACGGATCTGATCGTAGACTATATCTTTGCGAAGGCCCATTATGCAAGGGAGATAGAGGATTCGGAATATATCATTAAATTGCTAAATCGCCTGATGGAAATCAGCCGAAAAGAGTTGGTCTTTGGGGACTATATCGATCTGAATGGCGATCGAAACTGGACTGGGGAATACTGCGCTCTCTTTGGCGGTGGTGTCGAGAGTATTATGAATCTGGATCTGAAATGGAATCTGATCCTATCCATCATATTTGAATTGGAAGGCGGAGATAAATCTGCAGAGTTCGTGAACTTTATTGAGTATATCGTGTTTACGATCATTTACCGGGTTCGCACTGCGGTGAAACAGACGAAGCTGACAGTGGACAATGGCGATCAGGTCACCAATGGGTTTACAGCGGAGATCTTTGAATATATCTGCTATGAATACAATGCGGATTTCTTTACACTCAATAATATGCGCACGATTGAACGACTGGTACTGGAGTTTACCGAGGATATGGAGCCGGAGGAGCTGCTCTCTGAGTCGGATTACAAACGATTCCGCAAGAGATTGATCAAGGAGGTTGAAGGTTAATGAGAATTTGGATCAAGGGAATCACCGCGATCCCGGTCACGGAGCGGGGATTGGTGCTGGAGAATACGAATATTTATGTCGAAGATGGTCGGATCACTTGGATCGGGGAAGAACGATCAGATTTTGCTGCGGAAAAGGTCATCGATGGAACTGGAAAATTGGCGATCCCTGGACTGATCAACCTGCACACGCATCTGGGGATGAGTTTGATGCGAAATTATGCGGACGACTTAGATCTGATGGACTGGCTCACAAAAGAGATTTGGCCACTGGAGGCAAAACTGTCTAGGGATGATATCTACTATGGCTCCCTCCTGTCGATGATGGAGATGATTCGATCGGGGACGACCTGTTTTAACGATATGTATATGGAGATGGACCGGGTCGGGGATGCGGCTCTAAAACTGGGCATGCGTGGAGTGTTGGCCCGGGGATTTGTCGAAGACGATCAAGTTGATGAAAAATATGAGAGCATCCGCAGACTTTACAAAGATTATCATGGCAGGGACGGTCTGCTTCAGGTGGCTGTGGCACCCCACGCGCCCTATACGGTGGGACCCGAGCATCTGGTTCGGCTCAAAGAGCTGGCTCTGGAGCTGGGGACTTTCCTGCATATCCACCTATCTGAGACGGCTGGGGAAGTGGAGCGAGCAAAGGCGGCTTGGGGCAAGAGCCCCATCGTCCACTGCAATGATCTTGGGATATTTGAGGTCCCTTCCATTGGGGCCCACTGTGTACATGTGGATGAGGAAGATATTCGCATCCTCGCGGAAAAGGGCGTCACCGTGGCGCATAATCCCGCCAGTAACCTGAAGCTGGCATCTGGCTTTGCACCTGTCACCCAGATGATGGAAGCAGGGGTGCAGGTCGCCTTGGGGACGGATGGAGCCTCCTCGAATAACCGTCAGAATATGATCGAGGAGATGCATTTGGCGTCGATTTTGGCCAAGGCCGTCAGCTTGAATCCCAAGGCGCTCGGCGCCTACGAAGCCCTTGAGATGGCGACGATCAAAGGGGCTCAGGCGATCGGTCTGGGGGATGAGCTTGGAAAACTGGAGAAGGGTTATCTCGCCGATATCACAATTATGGACTTGAGCGGACTACACCATAGCCCGATGAATGATATCATCAGTGACTTGGCTTACAGCTCAGCGGGCAGTGATGTGGATACGGTGATCATCCAGGGGAAGATCGTCCTGGATCAGGGATATTTCCTCGGTGTGGATGAAGAGCAGGTGAAGGGGGAAGTGAACCGCCGAATCCAGCGATTAAAAGATGAAAGATAAAAACAGGCTATATGTCGGTACGGATATTGTAGAAATCCGGCGATTGACAACACTTGTACAAAATGAGCGATTTCTAGAAAAGGTATTCACTGCACCCGAGCGGGACTATATCGACAAGACCCTCAGGCGGGAGGAGCGAATGGCTGGATTATATGCTGCAAAGGAGGCCGTATCGAAGCTCTTTGGAATGGGCATTGGAAGGCTCTCCTTCCTAGATATGGAAATAGTCCATACCCCTGAGGGAAAGCCAATTTTAGCTCTTAGTGCACAGGGGAGAGCCATCGCAGCGGAGAAGGGCATTTCCGACGTGGATTTGTCTATCAGTCACGATGGTGGCTTGGCGATTGCCGTCGCCGTGGGGTATATGTCGGCTAGAGTGCCAAAGCAGTATCCCGAAGATCTGCCTATGCTTAAGGAACGGGAGAGGAACTCCCACAAGGGAACCTATGGCAAGGTGGCCATCATCGGCGGATCGGCGGGGATGACGGGCAGCGTGCTCTTAGCTTCACGGGCGGCTCTGCGCTGCGGCTCTGGTCTGGTCTACACCCTCGTACCCAGGTCCCTTGCAGGAGTTGTGGAAGCCAGATCCACAGAGAATATCGTCGTGCCGATCGACGATGGGGGCAGTGGTCATTTCACGATGGAGTCTTTGCCGAATATTCTAGAATTCCTTGCCGGCTGCGATGCAGCTTGTTTTGGTCCGGGAGTGGGCAGGTTTTTGGAGATCCAAAGTCTACTCAAAGGGCTGCTAGAGAAATGTCCTATTCCAATGGTATTGGATGCGGATGGTCTGTATGCTCTAGCGCAAGATCCACAGATTCTGAGTTGTGGAAGCGGACAGCTAGTTCTAACTCCCCATCCGATGGAGATGGCCAGGCTGATTGGAGAATCCGTCGCGCAGGTCCAGGGGAATCGGGAGCTGGTTGCAAAGTCTTTTTCAACGTTATATAATGTTACCGTAGTTTTAAAAGGATCCGGGACAATAGTGTCCCACCAACAGCGGCAATATATCAACCCAAACGGCAATACAGGCATGGCTACAGCTGGATCCGGAGATGTGTTGACGGGGATGATCACATCCCTATTGGGACAGCAGATCCATCCCTATGAAGCAGCAGTCTTGGGAGTGTTTTTACACGGCTCTGCTGGGGACTTGGCTGCAGATGACCTTGGAGAGGATGGAATGATTGCTGGGGATATCATTGAGGCCATTCCCCATGCAATAAAGGAGAAGAGAGAACATGATAGAGGATATTTGGACACAGCCCACATGGGTTGAGATCAACTTAGACAATTTAGGACATAATTACCGCCAACTCCGCAAGATGAGTGGTGATGCGAAGGTGATTGGCGTCGTCAAAGCAAATGCCTACGGTCATGGTGCGGTACAAGTGGCCAGGGAGTTGACCACCATGGGCGCTGAATATCTAGCCGTGGCGACCCCCTCCGAAGCAAAGGAGCTTCGGGAACAGGGAATTGACGCCCCTCTTTTTACGATGGGCTTTGCCACCCCGGAGGCCATGGAGTATTTGGTGGCCAATGCCGTAGAATCCTGTGTCTATAGCTTGGATACGGCCAGGGGACTGAGTGAAGTCGCCCAAAGGCAAGGAAGGGTCCATTCCATCCATATCAAATTGGATACGGGGATGGGGCGCATTGGATATCGCCCCTGTGAAGCATCTTTTTTAGAGATCCAGCAGATTGCAAATCTGCCCAATCTTCGTATGCGCGGTCTCTTCACCCACTTTGCCAGTGCAGATGAGGAAAAGAGGGCCTATACCATCCAGCAGTACCAGTCTTTTATCAATTCCTCTAAGCAATTGGAGGAATTGGGAGTGCGCTTTGACTTTCACCACGTAGACAACGACGCGGCGGTCATGCAATACCCATTCCAGGAACAATTGGTCCGATTGGGGATCGGCCTCTATGGGATGTATCCCTCGGAACATATTCGTCAAATCGGTTCGGAAGAGCTGAGGCCAGTCTTGTCTCTGTATGCAATTGTCACCCATGTGAAGACCATCGAAGCGGGAGACTCCATCGGCTATGGCCAGACTTTCTTTGCGTCGAAACCGACTAGGGTTGCCACCGTTGGAATCGGCTATGCAGATGCATTGAATCGAAGCCTAGTCAACAAGGGTAGTTTTCGGATTCATGGTCAAGCTGCCAATATACTAGGAAGGGTCTGCATGGATCAGACGATGGTCGATGTCACGGAGATTCCCGATGTTAAAGTGGGAGATACCGTGACGATCTGCGGGGGAGAAGGTCAGGACGCCGCAGATTTAGATGAACTCTGTGACTGCATGGGAATAAATAGCTATGAATTTTTAAGTAAGGTGGGATTTCGCGTTCCAAGGGTATATATAAAGGGAAACAAAGTAGTAGATACCGTCAGCTATCTGAAGAGATAGCTGGCGAATATGGAAGTAAGGTGATGGGATGAGAGTAAAAAGGGGAGATTTGTTTTACGCGGATTTGAGTCCGGTCGTGGGCTCGGAGCAAGGTGGAGTCCGACCGGTGCTGATCATTCAAAACGACGTAGGAAACAAATACAGTCCGACAGTGATCATCGCCGCGATCACCTCCCAAGTGGGCAAAGCGAAGCTGCCAACCCATGTGCAGAGCATGTCCACCAGCACGGGTCTACCAAAGAACTCCGTGATACTGCTAGAGCAGATCCGTACGGTAGATAAAAAGAGGCTACGGGAGAAAATTGGCGTTCTGGATGAACGCACCATGCGGCAAGTGGATGAAGCCCTTCGGGTTTCGATCCATGTGTAGGCAACTGGGTAGTACATAAAAAGGAGCACGGATCATCATCTGTGCTCCTTTTGAATGCCATCAGGATCGTCCTCGCCCAAGTAGTCGAAGGGAATGGAGCCTTTGAGGGATAGCAATAAAGCGGAGTATCCCAGTTTGGGGACTCCGCTTTGCTTTTTCTATTCACTTGCGTAATTATCAAAATATCCTTGAATTAGTACAATGGGCGTTCCCTTGTCTCCTGAGCCGCTGATTAGATCTGCAAGTGAGCCCAATAGGTCGGGGATCTGTCTGGGGGTGGTGCCCAGAACCTCCATACCCGCTTCATCGCTCTGCTTCTTGTGTAGGATCTTATCCCGCATTGCCGCTTCGGCGTCGGTGCCCTCCATTGAAGCTAGGTCGTTATCTGCGATGTATTTGAGTTTGAGTTCATTTGGTCTGCCGTCGAGCTTAGATGTAAAAGCAGGTGAGACAACGGGATCTGCCAATTCCCAGATATGTCCGACTGGATCCTTGAAGGCGCCGTCTCCATAGACCATGACTTGAATTTCTGTACCGGTGCGCTCCAATATCAACTGCTGTACCTTTTCGACAAAGCCCTCAGCATCTCTTGGGAAGAGTTTTAGGCTGTCTTCTTTAGACAAGTTGGAGCCATACAGGCCATATTTTGGGTTGTACCCACTGCCATCGATGGGCTTCGTCATGATGTCATCGAGGGCGTATACGGTTTTTGCTCCGTGTTTTTTTAATAGCTCCTTCAGATTGGAGCGGTCATGGATGTTGGCGATCAACACCTCTTGGGTGTGCTCCAATATTGCCAAGGGATCGTTCGATAGATAGATCTCGATATTATCACCGATCGCATAGCTCTTGTACAGGGATACATAGTCAACTCCCGTAAAGGGATGGAGGTATTCCTCTCCCACCAATCTACGGTAATCGGCTTCACTCAAGGTGTCATTGTAGATATTGATATTGTGTTTCGTAATGAGATCCACGTCCATTATCCGGTTTCCAACCTCATCCGAGGGATAACTTAAAAAGAGGATAATTCTCTTTTTCGTTTCGGCAATGGCACGTAAAATGACCGAAAACCGGTTTCGGCTGGTGATGGGGAAGAGAACTCCAATACTGTCCTCGTATTTCGCATTTAAATCACTTGTGATCGCTCTCACATCACAGTAATTCCCTTGGGCTCTGGCCACTAGGGATTCCGTGACGGCGACCACGTCCATTTCTCTAATTGTCAGTCCATTTCCCTCTACGGCATTTAGTACGGAATCCACGACGATCTCCTCTAAATGATCCCCCTCTTTTACGATGGGAGCCCGTATGCCATAGGCAGATGTTCCTATCAGTCTAACCATATTTTCCTCCGTTTAAGGGATGTCTGTGATCACGCGGTCCACTGGTACGTCATATTCATCGTAGGGCAGGGAATCCGTGCGCTGAAATGCATAACAAAAACCGAGCTTGCTGGGTTTCGCTGTCAGATCAGAAAAGAATTTATCGTAGTAGCCTGCGCCATATCCCAGGCGATATCCCTCTTGGTCGAAGGCGAGCCCTGGCACGATGACCAAGTCCACCAGGTTGTGGTCAATGAAGTCTAGCGCCTCTGGTTTCGGCGTCAAGATCCCGTAATGGCCAACGATCAGATCATCCATGTCCTTAAGAGCGGTCAATTTCATTCGGTCCACACCCTTCTCTGTAACGGGAAGGTAGATTTTCTTGCCAAGGGCAAGGGATTCCCGAATCAAGCGCTGGGTATCGATCTCATCTCCAAAGTTGATGAATGTGAAAATATGCTCTGCGTTTTGGTATTCTTCCGTGGCCATCAGGTTGTCCGTGGCCAATCGGTCCAAACGTTCCCGGTCCTCGGGAGTGATGGAAGCTCGACGCTCCATCCATACTTTTCGAAGCTGTTTTTTATCCATTTCAATCACCCTCCTAAGTATATTATTATTCCTCTAAATTGTAAAGTTGAGAGTAGATGCAGGCTTGAAGGAATTGTTTCAGATTCTTTACATTTGTAACAGATTTGTAACTTTTCTATCAGAAAGGGTTCCTGTTCGCAGAAATTATGCTATAATAAGCAAAGAAGTGTAGGTGATATTTTGATCCAATTCAAAAATGTCAGTAAAAAGTATGCAAAGGGCATTGATGCACTGGAGGATGTTTCCTTTACCATTGAAGATGGCGAGTTCGTGTTTTTTATCGGAGCCAGTGGAGCCGGTAAGACCACCATCATACGCCTTCTATTAAAGGAAGAGAATCCGACCAAGGGAAAGGTCATTCTCAACGGTAAGGATATCAGCTTTCTCAGGGCCAGAAGGATCCCCAAGATCCGGCGAGGCATCGGCGTCGTCTTTCAAGACTTTCGACTACTGGAAGACAGAAATGTGTACCAGAATATAAAATTTGTCACGGATATATTGGGATCCTCCGGAAAGGAATCCCGTAAGGCGATCGACCGCGTTCTCAAGCTGGTAAATCTCGAGGATCGGAAAAAAGCCTTCCCCCAGCAGCTCTCCGGTGGAGAACAACAGAGAGTTTCGATGGCTAGGGCCATGGTCAATAACCCCAAGATCCTGATCGCCGATGAGCCAACTGGCAACTTGGATCCAAAGACCTCTTGGGAGATCATGGAGTCTCTACAGCGCATTAATGAGAGCGGAACCACGATACTGATGGTCACCCATTCCAAGGAGATCGTCAACCAGCTCCAAAAGCGGGTCATTCATCTGGATCATGGTAAGGTCATCCGTGATGAGGCAAATGGCAGATACGAATGAAAAAATTAAGAGTATTTTTTACGATCATCAAGACCGGGATCGCTGGAGTGTGGAAGAATAAATCCATGGGATTTGCCTCCATCATCTCCATTGCTGCCGTCTCCATCATTTTGGGGATTGTGTTGATCGCAGCATTGACGATGAACTTAACCCTCACGGAGATCCAAACGAGGGTTGACGAGGTGGAGATCTACGTTCGGGACGATGTCCCCGACGATCGGATCCAGGAGATACAAGCACAGCTACAGACACAACCGGGAATCCAAAGCTTGCAGTTTAAGACGAAAGAAGATGCCCTGGAAGAGATGCGAAAGGTGTGGGGAGAAGATGCCTACATTCTCGAGGGTCTAGAACAGGACAATCCCTTGGAGAGATCCTTCTTAGTCTCAGTAGAGAAAATTGAAGACTCCCACGGAATCGTAGAATTTGCAAGAGGTCTGGATGGTGTCACCAATATTATCTATTTTCAAGACGCAGTGGATCGACTTGTGTCCATCACCGATTATGTTCGTCTAGGCGGTCTGGTGGTCATATTGATCCTGATCGTCATCTCCATATTGGTCATCTCCAATACTGTGAAGCTCACTGTATTGGCTAGGAAAAAAGAAATAGAAGTGATGAAATACGTCGGAGCATCCAATGGCATGATCAGTGGGCCCTTCATCATTGAAGGGATGATCTTCGGTCTTATGGGAGCGGCCTTGGCCTTCCTCGTCACGTATTTCTCCTATATCTACATCTACAACCGGTTCAATGATCAGGTTTATGCAATGATTTCCAGCTACTTGATTGAACCAATCCGACTACGTGAAGATCTGATCATCATATTCAGCACTCTGGGTATCGTCATCGGAACCGTTGGTTCGGTATTTTCACTTAAGAGATATCTCAGAGTATAATGGAGGAATGTCAAATTGTACTATTATAGAAAAAAAGCTCTTGCCGTTCTATTGGCAGGGTCCATCTTGCTAACTGGCTCGGGGGCTCTGGCAACGGAATTGGAGGAGATTGAAGGTAAACAGAGCGAGATCCAACAGACCAATGAGCTGATGCAGAATCAGCGTTATGCTATCGACTTGGCCAATCAGGACTTGGACTATGCCTTCGATGCCCTAGAGAGCTTGCAAGTCGACATGGCTGCACTGAAAGAGGAAATTACTGGACTTCAGGCAGAAATCGACGAACTAAATGAATCAATAGCAAAAAATGAAGCTGAGAGAACCAAATTAGAGCAAAAGTTAAACGACCAGATCGAATTGTTTAAGAAGCGTCTGGACGTCATGTATAAAAATCGAAATACCGGCTATGTCCCGGTGCTGCTGTCTTCGGACAATGTGGATGACTTTCTGTCTAAACTGACCACGATGAAATCTGTGGCCGAATACGACAAGACTCTCATCGATGAGATGAAGGAGACCAAGAAGCAGTTGGATTTGGTCATCATCAAGCTCAACGGAGAGAAGGCCACACTGGCTGTGGCCATGGAGAATCTCGAGATCAAAGAGGCAGATCTGATGGACTCCATCAGTGACCAGAAGGATCTGATTGCCGTCATTCAGCACAACAAGAATCTGGCAGCCAATGAACTCTCTCGCCTTGAAGACACCGTACATTCTTTAAATGCTGAAATCGCCACTCTGACGGAGCAGTATCAGGAGCGTCTGCGACGTGAAGAAGAAGAGCGACAACGCATCCTCGCAGCCGAAAAGGCGGCCGCTGAAGAAGCAGCCCGAATCGCCGCTGAAGAAGAAGCTGCTCGCATCGCCGCTGAAGAGGCGGCAAGAAATGCTGCTGCCACAGTGGAGAATGTGCAAAATGAGACTTCTGCCCTCGTAGCGGAGACCTCTCAGCTGTCCTCTGTCGACACTTCTTCTAGAAATATGGCACCAGAGGCCGGATATGAAGCCTTTACAGGCGAAGTAGTCTACTACAATCAGCGAGAAGAGCCTTGGGGAAGTGCCTCCTATGGAAACGGATGGTTGGGAACCATCGCAGCAAATGGCTGTGGTCCCACCAGTATGGCCATGGTACTTAGTTCGATGCTGGGACAGACAGTCACTCCGATCGAAATGGCAAATTTTGCAACCCAAAATGGCCATGTAATGCCAGGAGATGGCGGATCTTACTGGTCTTTATTCCCCGGTGCAGCAACTAGCTACGGAATCAAATGCACCCAGTCATATAGCCGCTCAGAGATCATTGACGCCCTGTCCAACGGAGCTCTGGTTATCTTGAGTCAAAATAATGCCTTGGGTAATTACTGGACTTATGGCGGACACTTTATCGTCCTGACGGGTATCACGGACAGCGGAAATATCACCGTGGCGGATCCCTGGTCCAGGGGAATGTCCGTGCGAAGTCACACCCAAGACCAGACCTTCATCCCAATGAAAGGTGCATGGATTTTTACCTATTAGAATTTGAAGAGAGCGAAAAGCTCTCTTTTTTTAATAATTAGTAAGAATAATTCTTATTATTTCTCTTAATGCGATTGGTGGTTGTTTTTCTGGGTATTAAGAAAAAAGGAAATGATAATCCTTAATCGTAGAACAACAGCAGGGAGACGGCTTAACAAATTGGACTATCCGATAAGGTCCAAAGAGCGATTACAAATTCAAAGGAGGAAGAAATGAAAGACAGCAAAGATACGAAGATGAATATGGACCCAATGGAAAAAAATGGCCTTGGTGATCCGCTGCCCAGCCGAAACGATGTAATCGGTGAAAATCCAGGGATGACCAGTGCTGCAGGCGCACCAGTCCATAGTAATCAAGACACCATGACCGCTGGTCCCAGAGGACCCGTCGCCATCCAAGATGTATGGCATATGGAAAAGATGGCGCATTTCAATCGAGAGGTCATCCCAGAGCGCCGAATGCACGCGAAGGGTTCTGGAGCATTTGGTTCCTTTACAGTCACCCATGACATTACACAGTACACAAAGGCGAAGCTCTTCTCTGAAGTTGGAAAGAAGACAGAATTATTTGCCAGATTTTCCACCGTTGCTGGGGAGAGAGGCGCAGCAGATGCGGAGAGGGACATCCGTGGTTTTGCCCTAAAATTCTATACCGAAGAGGGGAATTGGGACCTAGTAGGCAATAACACACCGGTGTTTTTCTTTAGAGATCCTAAGAAATTTATTGATCTAAACCATGCCGTCAAGCGGGATCCCCGCACAAATCTGCGATCTCCCAACACCAACTGGGATTTTTGGAGTAGCCTACCTGAAGCATTGCATCAAGTCACCATCGTCATGAGTGATCGAGGAATTCCCTCCTCCTACCGATTTATGCACGGTTTTAGTAGCCATGCCTACAGTATGATCAATGCGAACAATGAGCGCGTATGGGTGAAATATCACTTCCGCTCCCAACAGGGAATCCAAAATTTCACCGACCAAGAAGCGGAGATCGTCGTAGCGAAGGATCGGGAATCCAGTCAACGCGACCTCTATGAGGCGATTGAAAAAGGTCAATTCCCGAAATGGAAGATGTATATCCAGGTGATGACCGAAGAGCAGGCACGCAATATGCCCTATAATCCCTTTGACTTGACCAAGATCTGGTACAAGAAGGACTTCCCATTGATCGAAGTTGGAGAATTCGTCCTGGATCGCAATCCAGAGAATTATTTTGCTGAAGTTGAACAATCCGCCTTTAATCCGGGCAATATCGTACCTGGTTTGGGCTTGTCGCCAGACCGCATGCTCCAGTCCAGACTATTCTTCTATGGAGATGCGCAGAGATATCGCCTAGGGGTCAACCACAACCAGATTCCCGTCAACTCTCCGAAGGGAGTTGCACATCCCCACGCTTTCCACAGAGATGGACAGATGCGTGTAGATGGAAATCTGGGCAGCGAAAATCACTATGAGCCCAATAGCTATGGAAATTGGAAGGATCATCCAGAGTTATTAGAACCCAAACAAGACGGTGGAGAGGTGGGCACCTATGATTTCCGTGAAGATGACCACGATTACTATTCCCAGCCTGGCGCTTTATTCCGTGGGATGAACGAGGAGCAAAAGCTCGTCCTCTTCGAGAACACCGCGCGCAATATGGGAGACAGCACACTACAGATCAAACATCGACATATTGTCCACTGCTATATGGCGGATCCTGCATATGGCGAGGGCGTGGCAAAAGCCCTTGGCATCAATTTGGAGGATGTGGACTTGACGCCGATGCCTGCCGATTCCAGACAGGCATGGGCAGAGGAGAATGCAAGGGGATTTGAGACCCTAAATACACCCTCTCAACCTGCAGATCCAGCCTCCGCTAAGGAATTAGGCCCCAATGGTCGAGACACCAATATGGATCCGAAGGAGCTAATAGACTGGGAGAAAGACCCATATCTGCTGTAAGAATTGATTTTGAACCAGACCCGAATAGACACCGCTCAAGACATAAATTTTGAGCGGTGTTTTTTTATCACTAGGATATCGATTGCAACTTGGTTGGAACTATGGTATCATTATTCTCAAGTGAGAATATACGAAGTTGAGGATAATGAAACAATGTTACAGAATCGAGAAAAAGGGACATGGGTCAAGTTTACATTGATGGGACTACTTTTTATTTTGGCCTTTATTGGGGCCTTTGGCATTGGAAGATATTCTGTGCCCTTTTTTGAAGTGCCCCGGATTTTATTGTCTCCAATGATCCCGCTTGAGCCGACCTGGTCGGCGGAGATGGAGACGGTGGTCCTCAGGGTACGACTACCTCGGATTCTGGCAGCGGCGCTCATCGGAGGGGCCTTGTCCGCAGCAGGCGCCGTATATCAAGGGCTATTTCGTAATCCAATGGTATCTCCGGAGGTGCTGGGTGCGTCCTCCGGTGCAGGATTTGGGGCGGCATTGGGGATTATCTTAGCGGGTGGATATTTTTTGATCACTCTTTTATCCTTCACTTTTGGCATCATAGCCGTTGGGCTTGCCTATTTGATCAGTTCGAGAAGTAGACTCAATCGGTCTTTGAGCTTGGTGTTATCAGGGATGATGATCGGATCGATCTTTTCTTCTCTGATCTCCTATATTAAATTGGTGGCAGATCCGCTAAATGATCTACCAGCCATCACCTATTGGCTGATGGGGAGTCTGGCTTCCATTCGCCAGAGAGATCTCCTCTTTGTGACCATTCCCATCGTCATTGGTCTATTGCCCTTGCTCTTAATCCGCTGGCGGATCAATATCCTCACGATGGGAGAAGAGGAAGCGGCCAGCATGGGTGTGGATACGGCAACCCTTCGCCGGATTGCCATCGCCTGCTCGACTTTGATCACGGCGGCCAGTGTCTCTGTCAGTGGGATGATTGGCTGGGTGGGCCTGGTCATTCCTCATTTTGCACGGCTACTCGTAGGCTATGATTACAAATTACTCCTACCTGCATCGGTGATCTTGGGCTCTACTTACTTATTGGTCGTCGATACGATTGCTCGGATATTGGCAACCTCAGAGATCCCCTTGGGGATTTTGACATCTTTGGTGGGAGCACCGGTATTTATCACATTACTATTGCGTGAGGAGTTGGTTCAATGATCATTGACGTGACAGATCTCAGCTTTGGATATGATGAGCGGTTGATCTTAAAACATATTGATTTTCGGATCCAAGAGCCGAGCGTAATCGCTGTGGTGGGTCCCAATGGGGTCGGAAAGAGCACCTTGTTCAAATTGATTCTTGGACTATTGCGTTCAAGGGATGGCAGCATCCGAGTCTTTGACAGATCGATAACCAATCTGTCTCGGAGGGAGTTGGCAAAGGATCTCGCCTACATCCCCCAGTCCCATTTTCCGACCTATAACTATTCCGTACTCAGCACGGTGCTGATGGGGATGGTCGGTCAAGTAGGGCTGTTCTCGTCCCCATCTGCCTTGCAGAAAGAGGCTGCTTACGGCGCCTTAGAGAGTCTGGGGATTGCCCATCTGGCGCTAAGGGGATACGCGCAGATCAGTGGAGGTGAGAGGCAATTGGCTCTGATAGCTCGGGCTCTGGTCCAAGAGGCAAAGGTATTGATCATGGATGAGCCAACTGCAAATTTGGATTTTGGAAATCAGCTAATGGTAATGGAGCGCGTTCAGATGCTCTCTAAAGAAGGGTATACGGTCTTGGTATCCCTGCACAATCCGCAGCATGCTTATCTATACGCGGATAAATCTCTGGTCCTACACGGGGGAGAAGTTTTGACCTTTGGTAAGACGAGGGAGGTGCTTGATCAACGGACCTTGGAAAAAATCTATAGAATCGATATCAATCTCTTAGACGTGGATAATGATGGAGAGAGGATACGAGTACCTATGCCAAAAAAGCGAAGGAGGATAAGATATGAAAAGACAGAGGATATGGGCATTACTTCTGGCGATTGCTCTATTGCTGAGCGCCTGTAGTCCAGCGGCACAAGTGACTGCGCCTGAAACGGAAAGAGCAGCTGAGGAGGCGATTACAGAAGCCGTCACACAAGCCGCAACAGAAGCGGCACAGACAGAAAAAGAGGAGACGAAAGCAGATCCCGATACAGAAGGGACTGTTTCCTTCACGGATTCCGTAGGGCGGACAGTGGAGATCCCCACACAGATCAAGCGGCTCGCTCCATCAGGACATCTGGCGCAGATGATTCTCTATTCCATCGACCCAGATCGTTTGATCGGATGGGGTTCTTTACCCAATGAGATAGCCCAGAAATATATTCCAAAAGAGTATGTAGATCTCCCAGAATTCGGTGCATTCTATGGAGCCAAAGCAGATCTGAACGTGGAAGCTTTATTGGGAGCCAATCCACAGATCGTCATCGACTTAGGACAGGTGAAGGGAGATGAGATGGCTGCAGAGCTGGACGCACTCCAAGAACAGATTGGGATCCCCGTCATCTTTATTGAGGCGGAGCTGGATACGATGAAAGAAGCCTATGCCACTTTGGGAGTGATCCTTCAGGAAGAAGAGCGTACGGCTCTTTTAGGTAACTATGTTGAAGAGACTCTGGAGATGGCAAAAGATAATCTGGTAGTGTTGACAGAGGAACAGAAGCTAAAAGTGTTCTATGGGGAAGGGGATACAGGTTTACAGACGAATCCACCCCAATCCATCCATGCCGAGGTAATCAATTTAGTAGGTGGGATCAATGTGGCGGAAATGCCCCAGGGCAGTGGCGCTGGCATGAATGAAATCAGCATAGAACAGCTCTTAGGCTGGGATCCGGATGTGATCCTATTCGGTCCCGATTCCATCTTTGAGACAGTGTCTGAAGATCCCTTATGGCAGGAGATTCGAGCCGTTCAAGAGGATAAATACTATGAGATTCCTATAGGTCCATATAACTGGATGGGCAGGCCGCCTGCCGTCAATCGGGTGTTGGGAATTCGTTGGCTTGGCAATCTCCTCTATCCAGATGTCTTTGACTATGATATGAAGGAGGAGACTAAGATTTTCTATGATCTGTTCTATCGATATGAACTGACCGACCAGGAAGTGGAGGAACTCCTCTCTAGGTCCACGCTGAAAGCCGAGTAATCCCATTGGTGATGGAGCGGATCCCCATCGAGGAACTAAGGCAAAGGGTACTTAGAAAATTTGAGCGCTCCGGCGCACGACATCTGATCCTCACTGGCAGCATCGGAATTGGTAAGTCAACGTTGCTCCGAAGGATTCAAAATGATCTGAAATCCTATAGCGGAATCCGAACCTGGCTCGATTTCGATCCGATTCACTCAACTCGATCCATAAAGCTCCAGGAGATTGGAGGAGACGAAATATACACTGCAGCCAGTTGGGATGGACAGAAGATGGTCGAGGAAGATCACTTTTTTGAGACCAAAGGAGTAGAGCTATTGGAGAAGCATCAGAAGCTGGGCGCTACGATCTTTCTCTTCGATGAGATCGGACGAGTGGAAAAGAAATCTCCCGAGTTCCTGGCTAGGCTTCGAACTCTATTGGATACGAAGATCTTCTATGGGGTTAAGAAGAAAGAGGAATCGGCCTTCGATGAATTGTCAATCGGCAGAGAAGATTTTTTTCTGCTGGATCTAGATGACTTCTATGGTGAGATTCCCTCGGAAGAATTAAAAGAAAGTCGCAGGAATGGGAGATTTGCAAAATAAAAGAGGACGAGTACGCAGGGCATTGCGTGCTCGTCCTTTTCGGTGGCTGTATGGGAGTAAGCAGAAGTTAGTAGCCACCAGGAATTTGTTTAATTACCAGGTGCAGGAACCTTTACGACGATGAGTTCAAGGGTTTCATCATGCACATTGTAAGCGTTCATTTTAATGCCAAAGGGGATCGTCAGCAGGGTTCCCTGCTCATAGATCTGCTCGGGTTCTTCCTCTAAGCAGATATTGAGGGTACCTTTCACTACCGTCATGTAGACATTGGAGTTGGTGGTATGCTCCGGCAGGCCTTCCCCCTTGGGTAGGACCATGTGCATGTAGTGCATCCTCTCATCACCAAGTACCTTTTCGATGGTCTTTTCCGTAGTCTGGGTCAATTGATATACTTGTTCGATCATGATATCTCCTTTAGGCTATTTTCATTAACTATAACACAAAAACTCTTTCAATACCGTTGCATTTACAACGAAACACCAGAACCATAGTGAATGCAATCCGTCGGACAAACGAGGGTGCAACTGGTGCACTGATGACAGAGTTCCTTGGAGATGACCGCCTTTTTATCCTCTGGCTGGACGAGGATTGCCATAGAGGGACAGGCTTTTTCACAGAGTTTGCAGCCAATGCAAGCTTCTTTGTCTACATATCTGGAGGAGCGGGCGAATCTCCCTGTTAGAGCTTGCAGAGGTCCAAAGGGGCAGATGTGGTTGTGAAATACCGACGGCTGGAAAAATAGGGTGATGAGTACGGACAGGGCCATCCAGATGGGTAGAATGGGGATGTCCATTTTAAACTGACGCTTCAGCAGCACCATCGCCAGCAGACTCACGACCAAAAATATCCAGGGTAAGATGGGATGGGTAAGCCATTTCGGTGTGTTCTTAGACTGTATTTTGAGCTTTTTCGCCAAACTATCTGTTGGTACCATCAGAGTGTTCATTGGACAGATATATCCACAGAAGATTCTCCCAAAGAAGATCGCGAGGACTAATGTGCCCCCGTAGATCGCCAGCCACAACAACGGGGTGCCCCGTATCAGCAGAAATACAAATATTCCTAAAAATGTGATTCGAAAAAGTGTTTCCTTTGTCTTCATAAATTCCTCCTAGATTTGATTTATCCCTATTGTATCGATATAATAAGAGAAAAGAAGTTACCATGGTAACGGTAGGAGGGACAATGGAAGAAACAATTCGAGACTTGCATAGGATGCAGTTGCTTAGCGTCTTACCACAGGGTGAATTGCGGCAGGGCCTTGAGGACAGAACCCTGACTCTTCGCAGCTTTGAAAAGCAAAACATCGTGCATTTTTCCGGGGAGAAATGCACTCGTTTGGATGTGATCCTCTCCGGTGAGGTGGCAGTGGAGCGAATCGACGCATCTGGAAACCTGATGAGCATCGCAGAGTTTGCCGAGGGGGACCTCCTCGGTGGCAATCTCCTGTTCTCCCGGACACCCTATTATCCCATGACCATCACGGCAGTATCAAAGGTCCAAGTCCTAGAGATCGAAAGGGAGAAGCTCTTTAGCCTCTTTGCTGACTTTGGAGAGTTTCTGCGCAGCTACTTGGAGTATATCTCTGATCATGCGGCGATTCTCGGTGATCGGCTTCAAAACTATGCCAATCGTTCAATCCGAGAATGCGTGATGATGTATCTGGAGAGCGAGAGCAAACGGCAAAAGACGGACTATATTGAGTTAGCAATCAGCAAGAAAGCCCTAGCAGAAAAATTTGGCGTCCAGCGCACTTCTCTTTCTCGTGAGTTGGCCAAGATGAGAAGAGATGGTTTAATTGAATACGATGCCAAGGGGATCCGCAGACTTTAGAAAAGGGATAAAGATCGACATAATTGGGAATTATGATACAATCGTAGTAGAGGTGAGGGGGATGTCGGCGAAGCATAATATGCAAAAGCCAATGATTTTGGCGCTGACTTTTTTATCTGGTTTTGTCAATGTGATGGGGATCATGCTCTTTGAGATTCCCGTAAGTCATTTTACCGGAAATATTACGCAGATCTCCATGGGTATATTGGGGGGAGATGCAAGCCGGGCGATTCAGCTGGGGCTGTGTTTTCTGCTGTTCTTTCTGGGTTCTTTTGTCACGGGCTACATACATTACTGCAATCGACCCAGATTGAAGAACCACTACGAATATGTATTGGTCGCCCAAGCGCTATTCCTCATCCTCTATCAGATGGCCTTCTCCTCGCAGCTGCTGTTTCTCATCGCCTTTTATATGGGGATTCAAAATGGGGTCTTCGTATTCTATGATGATATTCGGGTACGGTTCACCCATATGACGGGATATTTGACAGAAGCGGCTTTGGATACAGCTGCCTTTCTGAACGGAAAACACACTGGAAAACGGATATGGTTTTATCTGAGCTCAATCCTCACCTTTTTAGTTGGTTGTATTGCTGCCGTCATTGTGGGGCTTTATCGTAAGAATATTTTGGTGATGACGACCTTTATGCTATATCTCAGCATTGGCACCCTATTATATATGGAAAAGAATCCCGTAGAAGCAGAAAATAAATGAGCAATGCGCCTTTAAAAGGCGCATTTGTCATTTCTCTTGATTTTTGAGGGCCAACAGTGTCAAACCATAAGAGCCCCAGTGGAGGAGAAGTCCTGCGATCAAGATCCCCCAAGAAGTAGTGATCCCCAGATTCGCCAATATTTCATGATAAGCTTCGACGCCAATATAGGCCATCAGACCATAGAAACCGGCTGCTGCGGCGATGATGAGGATGAGAACATAATCCCACCGTTTTTCAGAGGTGAAGGTCAAATAATGTTCTATTCCGCTCATCCCAATGAAGACTCCCAAAGGAGCCAGCGCAGCGCTGAACTGGATCTCCAGGCCCCTAGACAGCATATTGGACGCATAGAAGACAAAGAGAATCCCGGTAAAGGCCATTAAAATGAGCATGGAGAGTAGGTATTTTGACAATGCAACCTGCTGGATGGAAAGGGGCAGGCTGCGGATCCAGATTTTATACATGACTTCCTTTAACTCAAGTATGATCTTGGTTCGAATCTGAAGATACAAGAGAAAGAAAGACAGATTGTAAAAGGGCAAATAGACCCATAGGCTGTTATGAGGATAAGTCGGCAATATGGACAGGGTGAACTGGAGATAAGAGAAGATGGAAAGGGCGGCAATGAGAGCCAGTCCCTTCCAGCTATTTCGCAGATCCTTTTCCATTAATGCTCTCATTCTTTCACCTCCGGCACCGTCATGGCAATCCCGGTATTGATCAAGATGACGACGATAAGAATTCCTAGAAACAGTTCAATAGGCACTGCTGTCTGAAGGGGACCACTTCGAAAGAGATTGATGGTCATCCCCATTGACCCTCCCATGACTCCACTACTGATAGTATAGGCGGTCTTGGATTTAAGTGCCAGAAACAGCAGGTTTCGGATGCTGACAAAGATCAAAAACACACTCATCCCATTCAGAAAAGCCTGAAGGAAAGGTTCCTGTTCCCATCCAAAAAAGTGTTGCGCGAGACTGCCCACCAATAGAGCGACCACACAGCTGGCCAATACGGCAGCGCCATCTAGCACCAAAGAGGAGATGATCTGCTGATAAGGGGGAATGGGTAGGGATCTGGTGAATTGCCGATCCTTTTTCTCTTGAAATCGCAATCGAAAATAGGAGGAGAAGATCATGGAGGACATCATCAGTATATTCGCCATACTTCCAGCAAACACAAAGAATGGGATGAGCGTCAGATAGATGAGCCCTTCTCTTCGTCCTAGTCCTTTGTGTATCATCTCCCAGTCATATTGAAGTAGTGTCATGATTCCCTCCGATCATAATAGTACATGATGTCTTCAATCGTAGGCATATCTTCTATCTGTGGTGTAAAAGAGAGTCTTGGGATATTCTGCGTATCGCATAGGGCCTCAAAGCTCACTTTCGTTTCCCGGTATCCGGCGAGGAGCTGCCGATCTTCTGTTGTGACCCGATCCGGAGCCGTCTTAATCAAGCGAAGTTCATCCCGAAGTTCTTCTGTGGGGCGGGTGAAGAGCATCTTACCATTCTTTAGCATGGTGACATAATCTGCAATTCGGTCTAGGTCCGTGGTGATATGGCTGGAGAAGAGGACGGCGGTTTCGCCATTTTGGATCTCCTCATAGATCAGATCCAGAAAATCTCGTCGTGCAGTTGGATCAAGTCCTGCGGTCGGCTCGTCCATAATCAGGAGACGGGCATTATGGGAGAGGGCTGTAGCTGTCATAAAACGCTGCACCATCCCATGGGATAGCTCAGAAACCTTTTTGGATTCATCTAGGTCGAGTCTTCGGATGAGTTCTTTGTATTTCTCATGATTCCATTCACTATAGATCTTCGATAATATCTTTGCATGGGCTGATAGGGTCATGGAAGGATAGAAGACATTCTCATCATAGATAAATCCGATCTTATCCTTGATAAAGACCTCGTTTTTGATATTGTCCAGTCCAAAAATCTGGATCGTTCCCGCATCTCTTCGGATTAGATTCATGATCAGTTTGATCAAAGTCGTCTTGCCGGCACCATTGTCCCCGATCAGTCCCATGACATATCCCGGCTCTAATCGGAAACTGATGGACTCCAAATGGAATTTCGGATAATGCTTCGTCACATCATTCAGCTTTAGCATCTTATTCACTCTCCCATAACAAATTTAGTAGTTCGATTAGCTCATCCTTTGCAATCTCATAGACCTGTGCAGTCTCAACCGCATTTGTCAAAATATCCTCCACCTGCTTGAGCTTGCGCTCCTTGAGGAGCTCCTGATTTTGCGAAGCGACATAGGTCCCCTTTCCGGGTATGGTACTGAGAAAGCCCTCTTGTTCCAGATCGTCATAAGCGCGCTTTGTCGTGATCACCGAGACCTGCAGGTCCCTTGCGAGGGCGCGCATGGACAGGATGTCCTCTCCCTCCTGCAGTTTTCCCGACAGAATCTGCGCCTTGATTTGATTTTTGATCTGTTCATACAGAGGCTCTTTGCTATTGTTCGACAATATGACATTCATGGCCATCACTGCCTCCTCATCTTGGATACTGTATATATACGTTAATTACAGTATATATGCTATACGCACTCTTGTCAATAGGAATGAAAAAGAAATTGTAAGGCTTTGCCCAATGATCTATAATAGAGAAGAGGTGATAAAATGAAGAAACAGAGTAGAAAAACTCTCTTATTGTTGATGTTGCTCTTGGTGTTAGCGGCCTGTAGCCCAAAAGCGGACACGGTCACGCTGAGTGGAGCAGACTATCAGGAGTATACGGACAACGTAGAACGCATGAAGGAATTGGAATCCCTTCTGTCTGACAAGACGAAGGAAGATGGTTCCGTTACCATTTCCAGAGACGAGTATGAGCAGTACAAGCTGAGTACGATTAAGATTGAGCGCTTGGAAGAGACGCTAAATCAAAGCAAGTCGGTAACGCAGACCGACACCAAGATCCTCGAGAGAGTGGATTACCTGAAAAAGCAAATCGAGAATAATTATCTCTTTGAATACGATGAGACCAGGCTAGAAGAGGGGATTTATAAAGGGCTGTTCCAGTCCTTGGATGACCCCTATTCCGTTTACTATAACGAAAAAGAATTCAAAGATCTGATGGAGGAATCCTCCGGGCTATATGGTGGAATCGGCGTGGTGATCACTGCCATGGAGGGAGACTATATCACCGTCGTATCGCCGATTGAAGGCACACCTGGGGAGAGGGCGGGGATCCTGCCCGGAGACCGAATCATCTTAGTCGATGGAGAGGCATATTTTGCCACGGATATGGACAAGGCCTTGGAGCATATGCGTGGTGAACCGAATACAGATGTGACCCTGACCCTCCGAAGGGATAAGACCGGCGGAGGAACAGAAGATATTGAAGTCACTCTGACCAGAGAGATGATCAAGATCATTTCCGTAAAAGATGAAGCCTTGGAAGATGGGCTTGGCTATATTCAGATCAGCAGTTTCGATGAGAATACCGCCAATGATTTTTCAGCAGCGCTGAAAAGGCAGACGGATTCCGGCGTTAAGGGGATTGTGCTGGACCTCAGGAACAACCCTGGCGGACTGCTGGATCAATGCCTGCGCATTGCAGATGAGCTGCTCCCTGCGGGCAATATCGTCTCCATCGTCGACAAATACGGCGAGAGGGAAGAGAATCTCTCCGGTTCCTCTTACAACGACATCCCGATGGTCGTGCTCGTCAACAAGGGTTCCGCATCGGCATCGGAGATCCTGTCCGGTGCTCTAAAGGATCACGAGAGAGCGTCTGTCATCGGCACCCAGACCTTTGGAAAGGGAATTGTGCAGCGAATCTTCCCCATTGAAGGGGGCGGATTTAAGTTGACAGTATCCCAATACTATACGCCAGATGACATCAAGATCCATGAAGTCGGCGTCACACCGGATCAAGTCGTCGAATTACCTGCAGTGGATACCCCCATTGGCCCTGACAATTTGACGGAGGATCTCCAGCTGCAAAAAGCGATCGAATTACTGAAATAACATGACTCGCCGAGATCAATGGGAGATGGAGTTGGCATGGTCCTCTTTATAGGACTGTGCCAACTCCATCAACCTACGGCGAGTTTTCCATTTTAGAAAGGAGCGACCATGACCAAGTACATATTAGCACTCGACCAGGGCACCACCAGTTCCCGCGCCATCCTCTTCGATCGAGAGGGGAGCATTCACTCCCTCGCCCAAAAAGAATTCTCCCAGCACTATCCCAAGCCCGGTTGGGTGGAGCATGACCCGATGGAGATCTGGGCGACTCAGATTGGAGCGGCGGGAGAGGCGATTGCCCGAGCCGGGATTCGCCCGGATCAGATCGCAGGCATCGGCATCACCAATCAGCGGGAGACGACCGTCATTTGGGATGTCCAGACCGGTCGTCCCATCTACAACGCCATCGTCTGGCAGTGCCGCCGCACAGCAGCCCTCTGCGACAAATTGAAAGAAAAGGGCCATGGGGATTTGATCCAGCGGAAAACCGGTCTGATCCTCGACGCCTATTTTTCCGGTACAAAAATCAGTTGGATCTTAGATGAAGTGGAGGGGGCGAGGGAGCTCGCCGAAGAGGGAAGGCTCCGCTTTGGCACCATCGATAGCTGGCTGCTGTGGAACCTGACGGGAGGAGCGGTCCATGGGACTGACGCCACCAATGCATCTCGAACCTTGCTCTACAATATCCATGAGGGCAAATGGGATAATGAACTCTTGGAGATTCTGAGGATTCCTTCATCCATGTTACCTAAGGTATATTCCTCCTCGGAGATCTTTGGGTATACGGCAAACACTCTGTTTGGTGGAGCGAAAATCCCCATCGCAGGAATCGCAGGAGATCAGCAGGCAGCCCTTTTTGGACAGCAGTGCGTCCATCCGGGGGATGCGAAGAACACCTATGGTACGGGCTGTTTTTTACTACTCAATACGGGAAAAGAAGCAGTGCTGTCAAAAAACGGTTTGGTGACCACCATCGCATGGAAAATTGGGGATCAGCTGACCTATGCCCTGGAGGGGTCCATCTTTGTGGCGGGAGCAGCCATCCAGTGGCTCCGAGACGAACTCAGGCTGCTATATGACTCCCCCCAGTCCGAATACTATGCAAATCTGGTGGAGGATACGGATGGGGTCTATGTGGTGCCCGCCTTTACAGGGCTGGGTGCACCCTACTGGGATATGTACGCCCGTGGGGCGATCCTTGGGATCACCCGGGGGACAAAGAGAGAGCATCTGGTAAGAGCCACCCTTGAATCCATCGCCTATCAAGTCAAAGATGTGCTAGAGGCCATGCAGGAGGATGCAGGGATTCAACTGGAACTATTAAAGGTAGATGGAGGAGCTGCGAAGAACGATTTTTTACTCCAATTTCAATCGGATATACTAAATACCCAGGTCACCCGCCCGATGATTACAGAGTCTACAGCTCTGGGTGCAGCCTATCTGGCAGGATTGGCCACCGGTTTTTGGACGCCGGAGGAACTGGAGTTCAAAAATCCAGTCGACGACAGCTTTACTCCAAAGATGGAAGAGATGGAGAGAATAAAAAAATATAGAGGCTGGAAAAAAGCAGTCCGACGAGCAGCGGACTGGGCCAGAGAGGACGACGATGAAGAATAAGCTCTATGATGTGATCATCATCGGAGGGGGTTGCGTGGGCACTGCGGTGGCCCGCACCCTTAGCCGATTTCAATTGAATATACTGCTTCTGGAAAAGGGAACGGAGATCTGTCAGGGAACGACCAAGGCCAATAGTGCCATTATCCACGGTGGATACGACAATTACCCCGGCAGTTTAAAGGCCAAGCTCAATGTACAGGGGAGCAAGATGTTCCCCAAATTGGCAGAGGAGTTGGGGTTTACCTATAACAGATGTGGATCACTGGTCCTTGCATTGGAAGAAGACCAGATTCCGATCCTTCGAGAACTCTATCAGAGGGGCATTCAAAACGGGGTGGAGGGTCTGGAAATCCTATCGGCGCAAGAGACCAGAGAAAGGGAGCCTGCAGTGAATCAGCGGGTCTATGGCAGTCTATCCTGCTTCACCGCCGCCGTAATCGACCCCTTTAACTACACATATGCACTGATGGAAAACGCCTTGGAGAATGGTGCAGAACTCCAAGTGAACCGGGAAGTGACCGACCTGCAAAAAACCGATCGGGGCATACAGGTCTGCTGTGGAGAAGATCGGTACGAAAGCCACTATGTTGTCAATGCCGCTGGTCTCTATTCTGGTCGGATCGCCGAGCAAGCTGGAGATAAGGGTTTTGATCTGATCCCGACCAAAGGGGTGTACCGGCTTTTAGACACCGACGCGAAGCCGGAAATTCACCATGTCCTCTTCCAGACACCCACAGATGCGGGAAAGGGGGTTCTGGTCACTCCGACCTATCACGGAAATATCATGATCGGTCCCACTGCCACCAGGGCAGAGGGTCCGGAGGATACGACAGTGGATTTGGATTCCCTGGAGTGGATCGATCAAATGGCGAAAAAGTCCGTGCCAGAGCTCTCCTTGGACAAGACCATTCGGGAGTTTACTGGGCTACGTGCAAAGCCGGTGAGCGGTGATTTTTTGATCCGGCCATCGACTGCCCTGCCCGGACTGATCCATGCAGCCGGCATCGAATCCCCTGGACTTGCCGCATCTCCAGCCATTGCAGACTATGTGTTGCAGTTGTTGGGAGATGCCGGGCTCGAACTGCATCCGGATCCCCAATTCAACCCAATTCGAAAGGCGCCCATCGTCCTAAAAGAGCTGGAACGGGATCGGCAAAATCAAATTATCCGTGGCAATCCTGCATATGGCCGGATCGTCTGCCGCTGCGAAACCGTCTCCGAAGGGGAGATATTGGCTGCTATCCACAGACCCTGCGGCGCTACCACCGTAGATGGCATCAAACGAAGGGTTCGTCCCGGAATGGGACGATGCCAGGGGGGATTTTGTGGTCCCAAAGTCATCGAAATTTTGGCGAGGGAGCTGCATATCCCTGCGGAGGAAGTACTCAAAGAGCACCGAGGTTCATCTGTGATTAAAGGCAAGATCAAATGAATAAGAGATTCATAAAGGAAAATATAAGTCGTGAACCGATCGATGTGCTGATCATCGGGGGAGGTCCCGCTGGGTTGGGTGCCGCTGTCAGTGCCAAGGAAGCAGGAGCCCAGTCCATCTTGATTCTGGAGCGGGATATCGAACTGGGGGGCATCCTAAATCAATGCATCCATAGCGGCTTTGGCCTGTTGGAGTTCAAGGAAGAACTGACGGGTCCCGAATACGCCTGGCGTTTTATTAAACAGGTTGAAGAGATGGAAATCCCCTATCTCACCGGCACCATGGTGCTGTCCATTGATCCTCAAAATCGAATCGTCACCGCCATCAATGAACAGGGAGTAGTGGAGCTGAAGGCGAAGAGCATCGTCCTTGCCACTGGCTCCAGAGAGCGCAGTGCTGGCGCCATCAGTCTGCCGGGAGAGCGACCCTCCGGCGTCTACACCGCAGGTATGGCGCAAAAGTTGATGAATCAGGGAGGATTTGCCTTGGGGAAAACCGCTGTAATCTACGGGTCAGGAGATATCGGCTTGATTATGGCGAGACGCCTAACCTTGGAAGGGGTTAAAGTCGAGTGCGTGCTGGAGATCATGCCCTACTCCTCTGGATTGGTGCGAAACAAAGTCCAGTGTTTGGATGATTTCGATATTCCGCTGTTCCTCTTCCATAAGATCACTCGGGTCCATGGAGCAGATGTACTGGAGGGAATCACCATATGCAAACTGGATGAGAACCGAAGGGAGATCCCGGACTCTCAGCGATATATCCCCTGCGATCTGCTTCTCCTCTCCGTCGGACTGATCCCGGAAAACGAAGTGGCCAGAACGGCTCAGGTAACACTAAGTGATAGGACTCGAGGTCCCGTCGTGGACGAGGCCATGCAAACCGCCGTTCCCGGCATCTTCGCCTGTGGAAACACCCTGCATATCCACGACCTAGTCGATTATGTGACCGAGGAGAGCCGAAGGGCAGGCAGAGCCGCCGCTGCTTATGCAATGGGAAAAAAAGACGGTCCGACAGACAAGATCCAGGTGATCCCAGGAGAGGGCGTCAATTACTGCGTTCCGCAAAAGATTCATCCTAATGCCAAAGAAATCACCATCTATCTGCGCACCAAAGAGGTCTATCGAAACTGCCAAATCGAAGTATCCAGTGGAGGCCAGATCCTTCGCAGTCTAAAAAAGAGGATCGCCGTTCCATCGGAGATGATCCGTATCAAACTAGACCGAAAGGACAAAGAGCTGACTGAAGATATAGAAATCAAGGTGGTTCAATTATGAAAAGAGAACTCAACTGCATCGGATGCCCTATGGGCTGCAATCTCACCGTCGAAGAAATCCATGGTGAATTCCATGTCACCGGACAGGAATGCGCAAGGGGTGACAAATACGCCCAAGACGAACTGACCCATCCCATCCGAAGCCTCTCCTCCGTCATCCCTTGCGAAGGAGGCATCCACCCCATGCTCCCCGTCCGAACCAGCTGCCCCATCCCGAAAGAACAACTTTTTGCTGTAATGCGTGCTTTAAGGAAAGTCAAGGCAGTAGCACCCATTGGGGAAGGGGAGGTATTGGTACAGAATATTGCAAATACGGGGGCGGATTTGATTGCAACCAGAGATATGGAGAGAATCAAGTAGTCTAGAGACTTATAAAATTAAAGAAATAAAATAATGTGCATAGATTATTAATAGGTTTACAAAGTAAATAGAAAAATACAATTGGGTAGTGTCAAATAAATTGTGTAACCTCTCTTGTAAGACAATCCGTTCATACA
>JAUNUQ010000025.1:10559-33460 GCA_030538075.1 Tissierellia bacterium | reverse complement strand
TCTCTTTGCCGTCTCTTAGGACTGGCTCGTAGATATAGGCACCGGAGGCATCGACTTTCGCCTTGCCCTCCTCGTTTTTGACGCGCAGCATCAATTTGAAGCGGGCTCCTTCCAGTCCGACTCCCTTGTCATCCACCTTGATGAACTTCTCCCCGCCTTCGGGCGGTTTCTCCGGTTCATCTGGCTCATCGGGCACATCCGGTTTCGTTCCCTTTGGGTGCACGCTGATCTCGGACAACAATTCCCCATCCAGTAGATAGGGTAGATCCATCAAGAAGGGTACCGAAGTGTTTACCGACGCCAAAGCTCCAGCTATCTCTTCTACCTCTCGTACATAATAGCGTCCGTCTGGTAGATTGGAGAAGACGGTCTTTCCATTCGTATCTGTTGGAAATGACCGTTTTTCTACGGGCTCTGGGTAGGCCTCATCCAGTTCGGATATGCTCAGAGCTTTTAATTGGGCCAGCCAGGCATCATAGCCAGCTTGATCCGTGCTCCGATCCACCTCTCCCACTCTCCAGATCCGGTAGATCGCCCCTGGTATGGGGGTCGATGCGCCAGATGGCTTTTCATGGAGCAGATGGGTTCCAGATGCATTTACCACCTTGTAGATCGTCAAGGTATTGGACCCCGATGCCGTGGCCATCACCGGAAGGAGGAGAGCCAGGATCAGTGACAGCAATATGCTCTTTATTCGATTCTCTCTCTTCATAGTCCCCCTTTCCGGATCCAACTCTCTTCGGATCCTGCTGCAATTATTTCCCTTGTCCCCAATGCAAAACACAGGGAAAGGGGAGTCTGTCCACAAAAGGGGACTTTATTTGCCCCTCTTGTGGATTTTTACTCTTTTATCAGTAAATTTCATTAGCTCCCATTCGGAAACCCATCGCTGCCTATTCTTCTACTTCTCTCCTCTTAAACGCAATCACCGCTCCACCCATCAGAGTCAGACCGACGACGGCAAAGATCACCGTACCGATCCCTCCGGTTTGTGGGATGGTGACTTTTTTGTTTGGAACTTCCTGCGCATCATTTGTGGTTCCATCTGGATCGGATGGAATATCGACATCCTCTGTGGTGTAACTTAATGCATTGATTGTAAAATCAACAGGCACCGTCAACACTGCATATCCTTCAGGAGCCTTGATCTCGATCAGTTCATATTCTCCATAGGCCAATCCGGTTACTTCGAAGAATCCGTTGGCATCGGATATGAATACCATCGCCTCTCCTGGCAAGTCTGCTTCATCCGCGATCGTAATCCATTCCCATTCCATCTGTGCTGCGTTGAAAGCCGCAAGCATCGCGTTGAACTTCGGAGTGACATTCGCTGCAAATTCTGCTGCTTGTTCTTCTGGTGTTAAAGTTGCACCAGCACCTGCCAGCCAAGCATTGTGATCTACAATCGCTTGATCATAAGCTGCTTTCGCTGCATCGTACGCAGTCTGCTCTGAAGTTATAGTCGCAGCTGTTTTCCGTTTCAAATACTTGCCAAAATCTGGATCACCAACATTATTATTTCTGACGACGAATTCGGCTCCAACTAATCTAGCCTTCGCTTCACCAGTCTTGACGAATTTCTTTCCTCCAGTGACGACTTCGGGTTCCTCTGGATTAATCGTCGGATGATCCGTCTTTTTGTTTTTTACTGTTAGTGTTCCCGTTGCAGCATCCGCAGAGTAAATCGGTTCATATCCAGGAACGACGCGCTCAATAATCGTATAGGGAACTTGATCGAGATTGGTGATCGTAATTGTCCAACCCGGAGCTTCTTGCCAAGTTACATAGAGAGGGTCTCCAGTTAGATCATTAATTAAACTAAGATCTGTTACGGTTGGCGCATCATCTGCCGTACCATCCATGGTGACTGTTGTTATTCTCTTTCCATCGCCATCATAGATATCGAAGGTCACAGGACGACCTGGGTCACCTGTTGGCCAGGTCTTCTTCAATATGATCTGATTATTGACCGGTGTTACAGGAATTGGGGTGTTACTCTCACTAGGGCTATTGCCATAGATCAGTTGAATATCGTTCTGTTCTGGCCCATTCACAACTGCATTTCCATTTAAGGTCGCAGTGTATTTTATCGTGATCAAAAGAGGTGTTTCTCTGTTGTTGATCTTTCCCAAACCAGCTTCTGTTAACGCAACTCGGAATCCACCATCATTTTGATAGATAATTGAGTAGTCGTCTGCTGTCAAAGTCACAGCAGGATCATTTGTTGCAAACGATAAGTCTCTATTAAAGGTAAGACCTTCCGTCATAATATCCTGCCATATAAAGGTCTGATATCTTGCTTGTGGAGGTACTGTTGTACGAACTTCGTAGGGTACCTTATCGCCGACATCATAATCTCGTACTTCGTCTTCTGGGTTGGGATCGGTCCAGCCTTCAAATCCCTTTTGAATCTCAGGGGCTTCTTCCGTGTTTTTCGGGTAAACTTGTGCATCTTTTACGATCCCACCTTCATTTACCAAGGGTAATATCAGAACAACTGGAACCGCCTTGCTGTCGGCAAGGGTAGGTAAGCCGGTATTTGGGATCAGTTCTCCCGTATCTGGATCAGTTAAAGGCTCTCCAATATAGGTCGTCTTCTCTGGAACTTCGACAATACGGTATTGACCAGTAAAACCAGTCGTCGTAAATGTGATTCCTGTTGCAGTGGTCAATCCACCCATTGCATCGTCCACGTTGTCTACAAAAGCTCCAGCCGCATTGATATACCTCCACGTGGCTGCAGGAGTAGCATCCGGGTCCCACTTCTGCCATGCGAAATATACATCGGGTATCTCTGTGATAGTGTGTACCGCAGGTAAGGTATTTTCCGCTTGAGCCAGTGCAATGAGCTCTTCCAGTGTCTGGGTCGCATCATATCCTTCTGGTCCATCTTCATTCCAGTTAGTAAGCTCTGTTGCTGACATCAACAGTTTATGAAGCGTAACTGTATCTGTCGTCGTTGGCGGTGCTGGTGGCTCTGTCGCCAATGCCGGTACGGCCATGGCCAGTACCATCATCACAGATAAAACCAAGCTCAGCCATCTTTGTGTTCTCTTGTTCATTTTCATCCTCCTTCAATATTTTTAAGATTGCTATCAGGGGTGTGCACATCAGTCAGCACTTGATCTACAAAACAGATCGCACACCCCCTTTATTCCGTTTTTTCCTTATATTGAACCATCCAAAGGCCATCAGCGATAGGCCTGTTAGGATATAAGGCAAGGTGCCCATTCCGCCTGTGGCGGGGTATTCTCCGACGGGGAAGTTTTTGAACGTCCATTGACCATTGGACTCCATAAAGAGAATTCGTCCATTAGGCGGGGCATCTAGGGTTCCGTCTTCTTTAAATTTGATCTCATAATAATTTGGATCCAGTACATATCCATCGATTGTAGCCGTTTCCTTGAGATAATAGGTCTTCGACCAATCCAGATAATTGAAGTGGAATAGCCCCTCCGAATCCGCTGCAATATTCTCGTAGCTCGCCTTTTTCGTCACTCCATCGGCTTCATATAAAGTGGGGACTACCGTCTGTTTATCCTCTTCGAACAATGTGAATCGCACTTCACCTATGAGCAGTAGAGTTGTTACACCCTCTTCATTGACCTTCTTGAGGTCAAAATCCACCGTTGCCTTACGGTTCGTTACAGTGATCTGATTGGGGTCATATGGATCAATGGATGTACCACCTGGCAAATACCCGGGCGCCACTGTAATCTCCTTGACCCAATACTCATAGGCGGAGCTTAATCCCGTCCAAGTATGAGTTTGGTTGGGGTCATTAGACCAAATCTGAATCAGCATACCAGCACCGGTCATATCCTCCCAGGGGACCGTATCCGCACTGCCCTTCGGCCGCCGCTGCAATTGAAATTCTGCAACAACCGGAGGATCTGGCGTGCCACCCTCCCACTCTTTTGTCAGTGTCACAGAAATAGGGTTGTAGTTTTCCACCGGGGTCGGTTGCTCCAAACCGGCCACTCCACTGTCGGTTACTGTATAGGGGCCGATGGGATATTCATATCGTACATATCCGGTAGGCGGTGTTTCTTCAATCACATAGAACTGTCCATTCTCCACTTGAGGTATCTTCTCGAATCGAACGATTCCGTTGATATCCGATGTCGCCGTTCTGTGTGCTCCTGTATCCAAGTATATGAGTTTCCTTAGATTTACAATAGAGCCATCTGCCAAGGTATAACTCGTTCCATACGTATTGTCTTCGATATACAATCCGAAGACCGCCCCAGGTAATACTTCTGCGCCTCCTACATTCGTCTTTAATAGTTGAAGCTCATTGGGTTCATTGACAATCTGAATTCCTACAATGGGAGAACCATAATAACTCAGGCTCAGAATTTCCCCAGCTACACCGGGCGGCGTCTTCGTAATATCGTAAATCAACGTACCGTCAATATCCAAAGGTCCCGAATGCTTTCGGATCCAAGCGACTCGATGTTTGACATTGCCTGGCAAATTGGGGTCGGGATTTGCTTCAACCACCCGCTCCACTCGGAAAGTATAATAACCGTCCATAATCAGATATCCATGAGGGCTACGCGTCTCAATCACCTTGTAATTGCCTACGGTCAGATCCTTAAAGATACCATATCTCTCAGTAATGCCGGAGTTTGGATCCAGATAGGGCACATATGCACCGGAGGCTTGTACATCGACATAGCCCCAGCCTTCCTGCTTCTGTAGTTTGAAAGAAGCACCAGAAATACTGTCCAGATTTTCGTCGACTTTCTTCAACCCGATTTCTGTCGGAGTATCCGTGTAGTTTAGAATGACCTGTTCTCCAGGTGCTCCGGCAAGGTCATTCCCCAGTTCTACCTTTCCATCGCTACGAACCAGCAATCTTCTGAAATGTGGGTCCGGGGCATAACCCTCTGGTGGTGAGATTTCTTTTATCCAGTATTCCCCTGCAACCAAAGTGCCCAAATCGATCTTTCCATCTGCACCCGTGGTCTTGGGATATCCGATCTTTGTCTCCTTGTCAGATGCATATAGCTGGAATATTGCTCCAGCAAGAGGTGTATTGTCCAGTCCATCCCTCTTCGTGATGACTACATGTGCTTTAACAAGCGTATTGATAATGGTATAGTCGATTACTCCTTCCGGCGGAGTAGGATAGGATACGGTGTAGCCAGGTGATGCACTGGTTTCTCTCACTCTGTATACAATTCGATCACCATTTGTATCATATTTGGGTAATTTCTCAAAAGAGTAGGGCCAGTTTCCATTTACTGCTATGACTGTTCTGGGATTGGTCTGTTCCGTCACTCCATCATCACCTAAAGTGCCTGCCGGGTATTGATAAGGAAGCCAGTTCCCACCGGACAAGTATTCCACCTGCACTTCGATCGATTGAGGACGGTCGCCAGCTGTGTCATTCACCCATCGCTTTTCTCCCACAACTCTAACAAAAGCCTTGCAAGGCTCTAGGGAGCCGCTGGCAGCATCTGAATTTGTTGTTCCCAGTGGAGTTCCCCATTCCGTGAGGGCATAGCTCTTGCCTGAATCCGCATAAGCCGGCATCGCATTCAAGTAGTAGGTTTTCCAAGTTCCATCCCACTGCGAAACTACTATTCTATTCGTACCGTCTATATTCACCAAAGCCAATCCTTCGATGGTTTTTTGAGTTCCGCTAGCAGGAAAGGCTAAATCTCCGACTTTCTTAGGAGTAGTGTAAGTTCCATCTCCGGTTCTCTGGGCAATGTACAGTCCGGCTCCGTATCCATCACTGCCTAACGCCGACATCAGCAAGTCGCCATTAGGTAACTCCACAACGTCGCCTGCAAATCCGATCGGCCCTGTCGGTAAAGTCAAGAATCCGGTTCTCGCAGGTAGGGCAGTCCCCTTTTTCATCGCATCAATCACAGCCTGGGCATTGAAAATACTGAGTTGATTCGAACCTCCCGCCCCGGCGAACAGCCACTTCCCGTCACTTGAAAAAGCTAGAGTATTACCACGGCGTGTACCGACATTAACCAGCGGACCTACACCGGAACGGATTTCAATCGATGGTTTTACCGATATATTGCGCATTGTGATATACCCGCCATGATCGATTCCGATCATATACTGATTTCCGTCGTCGGTCGCTTTCGGGGTAGTTGCAATCCCATATCCGTAGGTACCGCCCAACTGCACAATAGTCCCTGTTTTTGTACCATCCGGATAATACTCGACAGCAGAGCTGGAATCAGAGATCCAAAATGTACCGGTTACGCATCGTCCGACGAGACTTCCTTCATAGTTGGTGACCGTCCAGTTATATCCATCCGCATCATTTTTCGTATACACCGCATAGTAGTTGTCAATTTTTGTCTCCTCTATGGTGTAGTCAATCATTTGATGTGTCGTGAGATTGTATTTTGGTTTGTTCGGGAACTCGACACTTCCAGATCCATTTGTTTGCAATGTCATGGTCTTTGTCTCATTCAGAACACCATCTGCAAACAGCTTGATTTCAACGGAGGTGATACTCGAAGGTTTGGGATCCCCCCAAGCCTTGTTCACGATAATGTTTCTGGTCTCCAGTGCCGGATTTACCAGTCGATTTGGAATATCCATGGACTCACGGCGTTCGATATACACTGTAAAGGGTCCTGGATTTAAAATATACTTGCCCGGAGTTGAAATCTGCTCCACAGTATAGATATAGTCTCTGGTCAAGCCATCTTTTATTATCATACCGTCGGCATTCGTAGTAAGAATCTCGCTGGTGCCGTCCGGGTAGGTCAGTCGTACCTGAGATCCGCCGATCCCAATACGGTAGTCACCTTCTTCATACACTTTTATATACAGAGTTTCTGTAGGCGCACGATCCAAGTAGAAGATCGTCTCCCGATACATAGGCGTCGTCGGATCTGTAAAACCAAGGGAAATCTCTGCACCCGGCCATAAGCCCGGTCCATATACAAAGGGTGCATCGACTGCAACCAGATGATAGGTTCTCGTCAGCAGCAATCCCGAAAAATACGCTACGCCATTTGCATCGGTGGTCACATAGTATACATTTCCCTGGGGATCCGTTGCACGGATTGTGGTATTTGGAATCACTGTCGTTGTGCCCGTTTCATATACCGTCACTTTAATTATCCCGGGTAGTAGTGTAGTTCCGGTCTTGATGTTTTCTACCGATACCTGCATCGTCTCATTGTTCAGAATCTGTGTTACTGAATCCGGCTCGAGCAGGTATCCACCCGGTGCCTTTGTCTGGTACACAGTATACTGACCATTCGGCAGATTCGTCAGTGCAGCATATCCATCGTTATTCGTGACAACGGTATAGGATGCACCATTTGGTCCGGTGATATGGAACTCTGCACCGGCGAGTTTCAAATTTGGGTTTCCCTGTTCTGTAACGGTAATCTGAATATTACTCGTATTTGCTGTACCCGGACTGTTAAACAGTGTCTGTGTGTAGACAGTACCTGCTAATGTTATCGTCCGTGAGGCAATAGGAACCCAGCCTGCAGGTGCCGAGATCTGCTCGATCGTGTAATTCTTCCCATCCTCCAATCCGGTAATGGTAAGGCGCCCTTGTGCATTGGTGGTTCCGCTGCCTACGATGGCTCCCGTTGCATCTTTCACTACGAACTGAGCATTGGGCAGTGGCGTCGTTGTATTTATTTGATAGAGGTCGATATGCAGCGTTGCATATTGACCGTTTCGAATCAAAACTTCCGTCAGCGCACTGCTAATTGTGACAGACTTGGGCTCCGCGATCTTAAATCCGGTTTGTACATTCAACTGCTCTATCGTGTAGTTCTGTCCATAGAGGAGCTCTGTTCCGCTCCAAGTGATCTTGCCGTCTGTACCCGTGGTGCCTGTAGCTACGGTCGTCCCCGCTGCATTCTTCAAAGCAAAATCTGTACCGGGAATTGCCACTCCATAGGGACTCGTCAACGTAACCGTCATCACCAGTGGCACATTGGTCACATTCAGCGATTGGGTTAGGCTATTGATTGTCACCGTATCCGGTGTCCGAGGCATATAACCAGCGGGTGCTGCAATTTCTTCAATGGTATAGCTTTGTCCTAGATTCAATCCGGAGATCACTGCATTTCCGCCAGCGTCGGTGGTAAAAGGACCACTGACAATGATGCCATTTTGCTTAGCAACGAATACACCACCAGCCAGGTTTGTGTTCGTACCCTGCGCCTTTAGATTCAGATTCAAAACCACGTCGCTATTGTAAAACTGGAGTACACTCGTCTGTACGGTGGTTATCTGGGTCAAATCCAAGGGCTGCGAAGCCGCTATTTGGTAATTCCCCGGTGCATATGTCTGTCTAACCTCATAGAGGACACCATTTAACACGCTGGGAAATTGGGCATACCCGTTGATATTTGTCGTAATCGGTCCATACACCCTTTGGGGATTGGTTCCAGTGGACCAGATTTCAAAGACTCCGCCCGATATATCCATTGTCGTACCGGTTTTCTTTAGATAGACATCCACGGCAGAATACGAGTCTTTTATATTCGTGAAAGCTGCGTTTGTGGTGCCGTAGGGAATATTATTAAAAGTCTGTATCGTCTCTGTTGTTGCCACATATCCGGTTGGTACAGAATCCTGCGTTACAGTATAACTATTTCCTGCAACCAACTGTCCTGTTGATATGGTCCCTCCTTCAGCGGTTGTAAATGTACCTACGACTGTATTCGTAGTCGTATTTCGCACAGTATAGACTGCTCCAACAATTCCTGCTCCGGATTGGTCCTTTGAGGTAATAGTAATCAGAACTGGCTTAAGAGTGTTGGTCACATTTATAGTCTGCGTCGGATCCTTTATTGTGACCTGTCTATCGGGCGCAGTCGTATAATCAGTCGGAGCTTTTGTTTCTCTTAATGTGTAGGTGCCTGCATCCACATTCGTAAATATGATTTGACCGTTAGTACCAGTGGTTAATGGTCCATAGGTTTTCGCTCCAATCAGCGTAAATTCTGCTCCAGCGAGTGGACCATTATTCGCTCCGGTTTTATTTACCGTGAGTGATCCACTTCTAGGGAAATTGAAGGTCTCGGTATAGGACGCAGGTGTGGGTTGATGATAGACAATCCAGCTTCCACCAGAGTATCTATGAACGACCGGTCTCAAGTCGATAGTATAAGATGACTTCGTTTGATCTGTAACCATGGTTACAAAAGTAAAAGTACTGTTTGCGGCACCAGCACCACCTGAACTTACTCCTATTAAAGTTCCTGCCGGATTTAATGCGGTTCTTCCGGTTTGGATGCTCACTGAAGTCCCTGCTGTGGTTGTAATGCTAGTAGGACTCCCTAGCCCTGATGTAGGTGAAACATAAATATCAATTCCATGGGCGGAAGTAACGGAATCCGTTCTCAATTTATTCAAATAGACAGTCCATGTAATCCTCGTTCCATCTGCACTCATAATCCCTTCATACCATCCAGATAGTATGGTAGAAGAACTTCCAAAAGTCTGATACGCGCGCAGGGGATTGGTCGGATCAATGGACATCGGCGCCATCATCCCATCCGCCGCCGGTAACATAATATCCCTTAAACTCTCTGCCAATGGAGTATTCAGACTTGAATCCAGCGCTGGAGCAGACTCTAATGCCTTACTATCCGTTACAAGGGATTGTTCAATAGGAGTGACTTCCTCCGTAGGCAATTGCTCTAGAGTCCCTGTGGGTTCCTTTGATTCAGCGGTTGGATCTATCTCTTCCACTAATTCTTCTAATGGTTGTTCCGATGCTACTGGTTCTGATGTAAAGTGATCATTCGGCTGCGCTGTAGGGGCAGACTCATTCTCTACGGAGTTGGGTGTTTCGGGGACTGTGTTGACAGAAGGACTTTCGTCTACAGGTTCTTCCGTTAAAGGAGCTTCTGTCGAGGGCGCTTCCGCCTCCGCAGTCTCTGTCGTCTCGGCCTCCGGTGCCTTTGCCGCTTCCTCTGCTCTGAGGAGCTCTTCGGCAAAACTCGCTGCTGCTTCCTCCTCAGCTAACAATGCCTCCGCTTCTCTCTGGGCTGCTGCAGCTTCTTCCGCCTGCTTTATTGCCAGCTCTTCAAGATAGACATTGATGGAAGCGGACATCTCTGTAAAGAGATGCTTTGGCGCCACCAAAACCGGTGACGCGGGCTCTTGAATAGGAGCTTCTGTGTTCGGGGTCTCCTCTGTTTCCCCTATCGAGGGCTGCGGTTCGGCTTCAGCATGAGCTGGAGCATGGTACTCGTAGACCGCCTTATTCCACTGGTCTCCCACTGCCTCTAGGGCGATTAGTCCAAAGTCTACCCCCTCTGTAACCTGCGCAGGAAAGGTGATGCTCTCAACTCCGCTGGTCGGCAAAAGGTTCGCTTCAAAAACTTTGGTCGTTTGATTATAGTTTATGCTCTCGATGCCTGCGCTCAATTCCCATTTGCTGGTATCTATGATCATAACGCTTTCATTTCGGGTTGCACCTGGATTTTCAGGATCCGGCATGGTTCGTAATACCAGCTCAGTATTGGATTTTTGTTTCGTCTCTATGGATAGGCTATCCGTAGTATAATAAGTAATCCGATTTTCCTCTTCTCGTGCTTTCTCTGCATTTATCAACAATTTGACGGAGCGTTCACCGGGCATTCCAATATCCTCTACAGCCCATTCCAAGGATGATTTATCTGCAAAGACCTCATTGAAGGATGTGAAGATGGACTTCGATTCCTCAACTGCATAACCCACAGAGAGCAGTGGTGAAAGATGGGAGATCAGAAGCAACAAGACACAAACCATCGAAATTATTCTCTTATTCTTTTTGATCGTCATCTATTTCTCCCTCCATACTCGCTGACAAATTGTGATTGTCATTTTTATTATTGCCGCTTTGTATAATCTTACAGGCCAAAGATATTGAGCCATTCCATCTGTGTCCAGGTTAGGTAAATCTATTTCTTACTCAAACTCTTTCCATAATTTGATTTTAATGTTATCATATGAATTAAGTACTTCAAGTTTTTAATAATTTTTAGGTAATCTACACTAACAGGCCTTTTGTATTACTAAGAAATCTGTAATTTTTGCCAATTGAAAGCATTCCAAAAAATATTTTTTAGTAGATTAACCGTAGATTAACAAAAATATAAAGTATGATCAACCAAAAAAAAGTTGATATTATTATTGCATGAACTGAATTCATCAAAGAGGAGGAATCATGAGAGTAACCATACGAAAGATCAAAGGGAAAGAATATGTCTATATCCATAAGAGCTATCGAGACCCCAAAACCGGAAAGCCAAAGCACCGCACCGTAGAATCCTTTGGTCGATTGGACCTTCAATTGGAAAAGGATCCCAACTTCTTAGAAAAACTCTATGCCCGTGTAGAGGAGTACAACCGACAAATCAATCAACAAAGTGATCTGATTGACCAGATGGAAACCCATGAAAAACCATTTAAGGAAACCTCTCCATGGGATGCCTGTTATGTCTTCAGCTATGGAACTTTTCTCTACAAGAAAGTCTACAGTATGATCCTGCCCTTCTCCAAGATGGACTGGCTGACATCTGCAGACAAAGAACTATTGTCCTTCTACAATACAAACAAGATCTTCAACGCGGGAGAACCTGTGGTCTCTGCCTTAGAAGAGATGAATTGGACCCATCGAGAACCCTATATCATCCCTGAGAACTCACTATCGGCACATAAAACCCGTAAAATGCTTGAAAAATTTGGAGAGAACAAACAGGCCTTTGAAAAACTGATCTTTCATCATATTCAAGAGCGAGTCTCCATCCGGATGATCGCCTATATCTACGATATCTGTCGCTTGGATTTTGAAAAGGTCTATCAGAGTGATCTAAACTTCAGTGATATCACCCCAGAAACCCCCTCAAAAAAGGAATCCGTCGTGATGGCCTTAGTCACCGACGAAAGAGGTCTTCCCCTTGGATTTGAACTCTTTTCAGGAAAGTCGGCACATATCCCACAGATCTTAAAAGCAATCCAGCGCATACGAGACCAGCTACAGATGGAAAAGGTGACCATCGTCAGCAATCGCGGCCTCATGGAACAAGAATCACTACAGGAGATCGATCGTTTGGGATACGATTTTATCTTCGGAACCAAAATCGCTTCTGCCACAGAGGGTTTGGACAAGAGGATCTTTAAAGATGAGGGATACACGAGAATCGACCAACAAGTCTCTGGGGAATTATTGCACAAATACCAAAAAATAACCGGTGATATTAAGTATGCCACTTCGCCATTTCCTTTAAAGGCCACCAGGGATTTGACATTATACTATTCCCCTAAACTGGCGTCCAACGACCGCCGAGACCGAGATCATATGGACTTGGATGGCTCCTATCGATGCAATCTCTCAACCCTTAAGGGAGGAGCGGGCCGGAATGCTCCAATCGAAGTCCAAGTATTAAGTGATGAAGAATTTTCTGCAAATCTCCACTCATACCTACAGAAACAGCGATTTAGCGGCTACCGTGTTCTCCTACACAACAATCCCACTCTAACAGGAGACCAGCTTTGCCGTATCTACTCAAATTATTGGAAGATAACATTCTTATCAAAGCTCTTTCAAAAATATTTTGATGGGCTCCCCAGGTTTCACTGGACCCATGATGCGATCATTGGCGCATATACCTTATGTTATGTCAGCGTGATGGCGCAAATGATGTTGGAGCTGGCAGCAGTAATGGCTGGGCTGCGCGTTTCAACAGAAGATATCGTCGAGTCGACTCGCCGCGCAAATGTGACGGTCCTCAGACAAGGAGAAGAGCTCCTCTTACTAAAGACCAAGACGACGCCCCTCTTCGATGCCCTCTCCGAGAAGATGGGACTTACCCCACTCAACACAGTGGAGACTATGGATTCTTTTGCCAGCAAAATGAAATTGACCCCCAAAGAGGTCAAATTGATCTTAGATCAGATCCAATGAGTTATAGAATTGTATAGCTTGAATAATTGTCATAAAAAAGTCGACCCCACAGGTACAGGGTCGACTTTTTGACTTTCGTCATACTACAACTTTGCCTATTTCTTTGTCACCAATGCCTTCACAACTGCATCGCTGATGGTATCTGGACCACCTATGATGGTCAGGAAGGTAATGGGGCTGTTTTGGATATACTCTACGACGACGGCTGGTGCTGTTGCCGCTCTCGCGAGTAGGATCGGTTCGTTTACTCCACCTGCAACCGGTCCGATGACCAATGCATCTGCAAAGACTTCACCAGATGCTACAAAGGCTCTTGTTGCACTCTTGAACTTGCTCTCTGCAATCAAGGTGGATGTCTCGTAACGATCGGTTCCACCAATTCTCTCGATTACTCCAGGTAGTTTGGCTTCTAGGGCTTGTGAGATGGTGTTGACGCCGCCGATCAGATACACGTTGGTGATCTTCAGATCGGTGAAGGCCTTTTCTACTGTGGCATCTACCGAGTTTTGTCGAGCCAATAGGATTGGATATCCGTTGGAGGCTGCGAAGGGGCTGATCGCCAAGGCGTCGGGGAAGACTTCTCCGGATGCCACGACTGCCTTGCCTTTTTGGCCGACGACGCCGACGACTCTCTCTGCCACAAGGGCGGAGGTGTCATAGCGGTTGGGGCCACCCAGTCGCTCGATTTCTGCGTCAAATTTGTTCAGTTCTTGTTCGGTTGCCAGATGGATGGAGTCCAGTCCTCCGACGATGATGACTTCGTCAGCGCCGAGTCGTTCGATTTCGGCTTCGACTCTTGGATCCAGTTTTTCTGGTCGTGTCAATAGGATCGGTGCGTCGATGGCGTTGGCCAGGACGGTTGCCGTCAAGGAGTCGGGGAACAGGTTATGGCGTACGACGATGACGGTATCGGCACTCTTGGGGTATTTCTTTGAGATCTCGATGGCGGTATCGATACGGTCGTCTCCGTAGATTCGTTCGTAGTCGATTTCGTCGTCTGGACCTGCTGGATTGTCTGGTGTCGGGGTGGATCCGCCGGTGCCTGTGCCACCTTTACCTGCGACGGTGACGGTGACTGCGCTGGAGGGCTTTTTGCCTGTTTCTGTTTGGGTTGCGGAGATTTTGTCGCCCTTCTTCAGTTCTGTGTCGACGTCTACGCTCCATTTGCCGTCTTGGCCGACTGGGGCTTCTTTTGTGGTTCCATCTGGGAGGGTGACGGTGACGGTGGCTCCTGGGGTTCCCGTTCCTTCAATTTTCTTGTCGCCTTCGGTTGGGACTTTGATGGTCGGTGGTGCGGAGATGCCTTTTTCGACGGTGATGGTCACTTCTTTGGTGACGGTGTTTCCGTCGGAGTCGGTGACGCTGTAGGTGAGTTTGGTCTCTCCTTCGGTGTTGACGTCGACTGGGCCGCCGGTGATGACGATTTGATCGGTGATGTCTCCATCTTCTGCGTCGGTTGCGGTGGCGATGGTTTTGGGATCAAATTCTTCTCCAAATGGGATCTTGGTATCCTCTACGTCCAGTACGGGATCGGTGTTTGGCTTTTCGGCTACGGTGATGGTCACTTTTTTGGTCACGGTGTTTCCATCGGAGTCGGTGACGCTGTAGGTGATTTCTACTGGCCCTGCCTTGCTGGTGTCGAGGGTCGCCGGGGCTACGGTGATCTTTGCGGTCAGGTCGCCATCTTCTTTGTCGGTGGCGGTTGCAAAGTCTTTTAGGTTGACGCTGGCGCCGTATTCGACGGTTGCGGGTGCGTTCACGTTTAGTACTGGGTCTGTATCGCTGGGTTTTTCGGTTACGGTGACGTAGATGGTCTTGGTGAAGCTGTTGCCCATGCTGTCTTCTACTTTGTAGGTGACGGAGTATACGCCAGGGGTGTCTGGTTTTACGGCGTTGGCCACTACTTGGATCTTGGCGGTTAGGTCGCCGTCTTCTAGGTCACTCGCTGTTACTCCGGTCAGTGGGTCGAAGGCATCGCCTTGGGTGATGGTGCGGTTTTCTGCGTTGATGGTCGGTAGGGCGTTGACTTCTACTGTTGCGGTTGCGGTCGCGGTCTTACCGGCAGAGTCTTTTACGCTGTAGGTTACGGTGGTCTTGCCAGGGGTACTGGTATCTACCGTCCCAGGTGTGACGCTTAGTGCTGCGGTCAGGTCACCATCTTCTTTGTCGCTTGCGGTTACGCCGGCTAACAGATCAACCGGGGTGCCTACGGCGACTTTGTAGTTCTTTACGCCGCTGATGGTTGGGGCTGCGTTTTCTGGAGAGAGTAGGACGTACACGGAGTTTTTAAATTTTGGAACTGTAATTTTCCCTCCGTTTACTGCTGGCAAGTCGGACTCATCGATGACTACATCATAACCAGGGGCTATGATATTGAAGTCGTATTCGCCTTCGGGTACATCCATTACGTATTGTTGATGCTGGCTTCCGTATGGACTTGGTACGCCGGTCCATGTGTTGGTTCCATCTGAGATGGTGACGATGATGGAATTGACGTCAACTCCGGCTAGGTCCGCATACTGTTCTCCAACAAAAAAGTTTACGGCAGCTCCGCCTCCGTATCCCGAGGCTAGGCCTGGTACGGTAAAGCTGAATAGCATCATCAGGGCTAGCAACAGGGATAGTATTCTCTTGGTTTTTTTCATAGGATCTCCTCATTTGTCTATGGCGGTGAGAAGGCGAGATGCCTTCTCATGCCATGTTGTGCTTAATCGCGTACTAGTGGGTTTCGTCCTGCGTTGATTTCGTACTTGTCCCCCATGCGGTCTCCATCGGTATCACGGTTTAATGGGTCGGTCTTGTATCCCAATGTTCCGTAATGTTCGTCGTAATCAGAAATTCGATCTCCATCGGTGTCTCTGTTAAATGGATCCGTATAGGTTACATTTCGTTCATAGCAGTCGGTCAATCCGTCTCCATCGGTATCTTCACACTCTTGGACGATGGTTGTCGCCGGATCGGACTTGGCCTTTCCTTCTTCTTGCGCGGTGGCGGTGATGGTATCGTCTTTGATGATCTTGAGTGGGTCGACGGGGATGCTGAATTTCCCTTCTTCGTCTGCTTTTCCGATGTAGCCGGTGCCGTCGGGTAACAGGATGGTGACGGTGGCGCCAGGCTCGGTGGTTCCGGTGATCTTAGCCGCTGATTCTTTTACTTCATCGATCACTGGGGTTGGGGTCTTGTCCTGTGGGGTCTCTTGGACAACGGCCGTTGCAGGGGAGCTGGTTTGCTTGCCTGGTTCGGTTTGCGTTGCGATGATGACATCACCTGGTTTCAATTCCTTATCTTCTGGTACGGTTGCCGTCCAGTTACCGTCCTCATCGACTGGAACATTTTCAATCTTGGTATCATCTGGTAGAGTTACGGTTACAGTTGCTCCCGGTACGCCGGTTCCATTGATTTCCTTGTCACCTTCTGTGACTGGTCGATCAATAGTCGGTCTAGCAGAAGTGTTCTTGTCGATATAGGTCGCTGTATAAGTCGCAGGCTCATCCACAGTTGCGGTTCCCTCGGGTAGATCCGGATCCCAGCTGTCGTGGGTGTAAGCTGGATTTAGTACTGTCACTGCCGGAACGGTCACATACTGGAATTCTGTTCCCTTCTTTACATCAATCAGGGCGCTCTTGTCAATTCTACCATGATCACCAGGTGCAAAAGTAATTCTCACATAACCCTCTGGCGTATCTCCAGGAACGACTTCAATTACACTTGGAATGACTTTTGTCGTTGCAGGTTCACTCGGGTCTTTGTCTTTTTCCGTTTGAACTGCTTTGATCTCATCATCGACTTCTAACGTCGTTCCCTCAGGAATCGTAACGGTCCAAGTGCCATCATCACCGACGGTTGTTGGTAATTCTGTACCGTCTGGTAAAGTAACAACGATGTCAGATCCTGGTATTCCCGTACCTGTAATCTCCTTGTCCTTATCTCCAACAGGGTCAATCACAGGTTTTTCGGATACTCCTGGAAGGACTATTTCCGTATACAGTGCCGTGTAGGTCTTGTCTTCGGTTACATTGCCTTCTGCCTTTGGATCCCATTTGTCGAAGTTGAAATCGCCTACGGTGGTGATTCCGGTCTCGTCTGCTGGACTTAAGCCGGCTTCTGTGAAGACATCGGCTACGGGTACGGTGCCGTCTTTGAGTACGTAGAACTCTTTGACTTCACCTGTTGCGGCTGTATCACCTGAGAAGTTTCCGTTCAGTCCAGAGTTCAGTGTGACTTTTACGAAGCGTTCTGGATCTGGGTTCGGGGTTTCTTCATCCTCGTCTGGTGTGTCTGGATCGTCGGGTGTGATCGGGATGATCTTATCGACGACGGTCTTTTCGACTTCTTCACTGGGAAGTTTGCCTGGTTCTTCTTGTGTTGCCGTAATTTTTTCACCTGGTTCTAACGGATTCGTAGGATCAACTGGTACGGTCCATGTTCCGTCTTCACCTACGATTACGGTTACTGGGTCTTGTCCAGGAATGGTTACGGTCACGTCAGCGCCCGGTGTTCCGGTTCCGGTTACTTCTTCATCGCCTACGACTGGTTGGTCGATGGTCGGGGTTGAAGATTGCCCTTTGGCGACATAGGTTGCCGTGTAGGTCTTGTCTTCGGTTACATTGCCTTCTGCCTTTGGATCCCATTTGTCGAAGTTGAAATCGCCTACGGTGGTGATTCCGGTCTCGTCTGCTGGACTTAAGCCGGCTTCTGTGAAGACATCGGCTACGGGTACGGTGCCGTCTTTGAGTACGTAGAACTCTTTGACTTCACCTGTTGCGGCTGTATCACCTGAGAAGTTTCCGTTCAGTCCAGAGTTCAGTGTGACTTTTACGAAGCGTTCTGGATCTGGGTTCGGGGTTTCTTCATCCTCGTCTGGTGTGTCTGGATCGTCGGGTGTGATCGGGATGATCTTATCGACGACGGTCTTTTCGACTTCTTCACTGGGAAGTTTGTCTGGTTCGGTTTGGGTCGCTTTGACGACGTCATCTTTCTTTAATGGATTGGCTGGATCGACCGGTACGGTCCAAATGCCCGTGCCGGGGTTGTCCGGATCTTCGGTGACCGGGACGTTTTTCACGACGCTGCCATCGGGTAAAGTGACGTCGACGGTTGCGCCGATCACGCCGGTTCCTGTAATGATCTCATCGCCTACGACTGGTTGGTCGATGGTCGGAGCCAGTGATTGGTCTATTTTCGTAAATTCAGCAATATAGGTCTCTGCTGCTTCTACAGGCACAGTTCCTTCTGGCAATGCTGGATTCCATCCTGCATCACGATAATCTTGGTCTGGAGTGGTTGTCGGTACTTTGATCTTGTCAAAGGTAACGCCCTCTTTTACGTCAAAGATGACGGAGCCTTCGGGGATCTCAGCCGTAGCTTTATCAGCCGGTACTGCATTTGTGCCTTCGGCAGGGGTGATGCTTCCATTTTCACCTGCTTTGAAGATAAGTCTGTGGTATCCGTCGGGTACCGGGGTGTCGGGATCATCTGGGTTTAAGATATCCGAGTCATAATTTGCTTCTGCTGTTAGATCTGCCTTAATGACAAATTTTGGAGTAATATCTATACCGGTTACTTTGTTTTTCCATGTCTCAGCAAAAGTATAGCCTTCATTCGCCGTGGGAACAGGAGCTGTTAATTTATCAAAAGTAACAGGGAGTGGCGCTTTTGGGTTCACATAGTAAACCGTCTTTGTGCCTGTCGGGAATGATCCGTTCTCGCCCGCTACGAATGTTACCGTCACATAGCCTTCCGGTACATCTGGTGTGTCGGGATCTGCTGGATCATAGGGTCCTAAAATATCCTTGTACATCGCGGTATGCGTAGAATTTGAATCCGGTACTTGGATACCCGCCGGGATATAGGGGAACCAGTTGTCCGGAGCATCTTTCAACGCATGACCGGTCGCTACTACGACTTCCGGTACGGGAACCACTTCAAATTTGCTTCCCTTGAGGATGTCATAGTGCAAGTAGTCTACCGAAGTGAGTGTGGATCCTGCCATGGTGCTCTTCAGCTTTCCACGAGCCGGGTCTCCGCCATATGCGGCGTCATCTGATTTAAATGCAATACGCAGATAGCCATCGGGAATTGGGTCATTAGGGTCATCCCCTTCGATGACAGTATCTTTATAATTTGCCGTGTAAGTGACATCCGTCTGGGGCACTACGCTCGTTGCCGTGACATCAGCCGTTCCATCATTGTAAACTGTAAATACACTTCCAGCTGGTGGTGTCAAACCTGTTTCGTCAGAAATGGTAAGCCCTGCATAGGTAAATACAGTACTCGCTAAAGTTCCCTTCAGCGCCCATACCGGATTTTTCACCGTAGCAGCAAATTCTCCGCCATTGGCGTCAAAGGTCACTTTTACATAGTCAGGATCCTTAGGATCCTCGTCCACTACAGGTGCTTTATCCGAATAGTCTGCCATATAGGTGACATCCACATCTGGAATCACGCTATCTGCTGTAACTGCGACATCTCCTTCTTTGTAGTTCAAGAAGGATTTTGCTCCCGGAGGTGTAAGTCCGGTTTCGTCTGCAATGGAAAGACCTGCATGGGTAAATACATCTGCCGTTTTGGTTCCCTTCAGAGCCCATACCGGGTTTTTCACCGTAGTGGCAAATTCTCCGCCATTGGCGTCGAAAGTCACTTTTACATAGTCCGGATCGTTGGGATCCTCGTCAACTACAGGTGCTTTATCTGAATACTTCGCCTTTACGGTCATGCTTTCAGTCACAATATCTGTCTCTGGATCAAAAGCTGCTTCTTGATCTGTACCAATATTCGTCACCCAACCTACAAAAGTCTTTCCTGCCGGAGGTGTGGGGTCTACTGGTACATCCGCTGCTGGAATCTTCTCGCTATGAGCAACTTCTACTTCTTTTGGATTGGGATCCATTACCCCACCATTGGCATCAAAGGTCACTTTTAAGGCTTCACGAATGACGTAAAGACCGCCGTTTAACTCGTCGTAGGTGACCTTTACAAAATAGCTCTTATCATCTACGGTGATCTTTCCATCCTTTACTTCACTGCCATCCACAGGATTTTTTAAACTCACCCAGTTTAAGGACTCTTCGCCGGGGAGAGCCAGACCCAGTAGGTCGTCTTCTGCTATAATTGGTTGATCGATGATACCATCCCCGTTTTTATCTTCAAAAACAGGCTGTCCAGTGTCAGGATCCAAATCTCTATTAAAGTCAGATCTGATAATTGTCTTCAGATCGGTTTGTGGTAATTTGAACTCAGGTATAAACTGTCCCAATCCTGTATCAAAATAACCAATCAGCTCAGGATTTGTCTCATTGTTCGTAAACCACTGTACTTCCATTTCCGTACTACCAATACGAGTTAAAGATACTCCAAGAGAATATGTCTTTGGATTTAGAAGATCATCATATGTCCCCGATGTTTGCCAGTGTTCGAGAATGACTCGATATCTAAGATCTTTCGGCAATACAATCTGGAATTGGTAATCGATTTTAGAACCATCCGTATTATAAACCTGGAGTTGTGGTAGTAGTAATGTGCTACCCTTTCCTGTAATCGTCTGTGTGACACTCTTTTCTACTCCTTCTTGAACATAGAGCAGTTCTACATCGAAGCTGCCACCCTCAATCGCCTGGTCCCACAAGAAATTATCCGTGTTGGGGTTAGTCTTCAAATCAAGTGCAATGTCTACCTTTAACTGTGACGGATCCCAGATGGGAGCTGGATCAAGGGCACGAAAAGCTGGTGCACTTGCTCTAAGCGCTTCAAGCTCCTCGGCTTCGTCAAAGTCCGGCATGCTCAGTTTGTATTCTTTTGTACTTTCATGCGATGTAATATTCTCAACTACACTCTCTGGTACTGGGTCACCCGTTGCAAGAGCAATTGTTGGAAATTGAGCAAATATCATTGCAAAAGCCAAAAGAAAAGCTGTTATCCTTTTCAATTTTTGATTCCTCTTCATATTGACTCCTTCACTATTGTTTAGGCTGTAAGAATCCATTCACAAGGTCTTTCCACTTCTTACTACAAAATCTAGCCTGAATTGGGTATTGGGCACAGATTTCTCTGTGCCCTTCCCCTTCTTCCGACTTTCATCTCTATAGGTTTTATGGAATATCCATACGAACGGTATCACTTCTCATACCATCTGCTTCGCAATACGCTTCAATGATATCGCCTGCTTGTAAGCGCTGTGTTAAGGTGAATGTTGCCCTGCCTAATTCATCACCTGTTTGTGTCCCAAGGTCTGTCTCTACCCCATCGCGAATCAATTTCAGATAGAATACAGGATACTTACTCGAACTATCAACGATAACTCTTCTGTTTCCTGCATATGCCTGACGCAGCTGAGTAATGATCTGTCCAGCTGTTGGTAGCGGAACATTTTCTTCGTTCGAGTTTTCAAACTCATCTTCTGCCATAATCTTGATCGCAGTGATCGGCGTATCGCTTGGAACTGAAGCCGTGATATTACCATTTTCATCAACGGTAGCGCCATATTTTGTCCCATCTACATCGATCACAAAGGTGCCCGTCGAATCATCCGTTTTCGCTGTGATTACGATCATACCAGGCTCTTGTGCAGACGTAATATCCGTAATACTTGGCGGGTTCTTGTCTACTACACCGGGTTCAGACAACCCTGGCTTGTTGTTCGGTTCGGTCAGTTGAACTTTAACTTCCTGACCATCGGTCAGATCCGTGATCGGGAACGTGTAGTTTCCATTCCCATCGATAGTTCCTGTGATCGGATTACCTTCACCATCGACCAATGGATTGCCTTCTAGATCAGTCAAGATCAGTTCCCAACCGGTTTGGACCGTTTCTGGTGTTACATTCGGAATTGTACCTGTCAATTCTTGTTTATCCTGAACAGGTTTGCTCGGTACGCGTGAATCAAGCTGGGTTACCGGTACTGGATCCGCTGCTACCGGGGTGTTTCCAGGCTCTGTAGACGTTGCGTTGATCTGTTGTCCTGGCTCCATCTTTGCACCAGTTGGTACATCTACCGTGTACTTACCAAATTCGTCATGTGTGGTTGTCGTTACTTCGATGGGTGGTTCGCCATCTACTGCGTTCGGGAAGATTACGGTTACGGTGCTGCCCGGTTTGGCAACAACGTCAACTGTTTCCGCTGTGTTCAGAATTGGACCTTGGATAACGGGCTTGTCGCCTGCTGTCATTGCAATATAGGTTGCAGTTACAGGTGTATCTGCAGTGATTGCAACAGTGTCTTCCGTATCCCATCCGGTGTGTGTGAAACCTGGGTTTGCAGTGATTTCCGGTTTCGTGATGTCGCCGAGGGTCTTATTCGCCAATGGGTTCACGTAGTATTTGACAACTTGAGCAGGATCCGTCGTTGTAATGGATCCATTCGCTCCTGGAGCAAAGGTTACGGTTACATAGCCTTCTGGTTTGTCATCATCGGTATCTGGGGTGGTGTCTGGGATGATGTCATCCAGTTTCGTGTATTGTGCAGCATGTGTTGCTGCTGCTTTGATTTCATCAGTTGCTGCAAATGCTGGATCCCATTTCGTATCTGCTACTTTATATCCGGTAGCTGGTACGATCGCGGGTTCTGTGATTTGTGCATAAGTTACTGCAGGGTCTGCTTTGGGATTGACATAGAATTTCTTCGTACCTTCTAAAGCTCCCTTCGTAGCTTCTGTAGTAAATTCTACTGTTACATAGCCTTCCGGTGGGGTGATCGGATTCTCTGGATCTTCTGGATCCGGAATCACATCATCCAGTTTCACGTATTGAGCCGCATGCGTTGCTGCTGCTTTGATTTCATCAGTTGCTGCAAATTCTGGATCCCATGGCTTATCAGCTACCTTGTATCCTGTTGCTGGTTTGATTGTTGGCGCTGTGATTTGCTCATAGGTTACTACAGGGTCTGCTTTGGGATTCACATAGAATTTCTTCGTGCCTTCTAAGGTTCCATTCGCGTCTGTTGTAAATTCTACTGTTACATAGCCTTCCGGTGGGGTGATCGGATTCTCTGGATCTT
>JAUNUQ010000025.1:0-10459 GCA_030538075.1 Tissierellia bacterium | reverse complement strand
CCGGATCCGGAATCACATCATCCAGTTTCACGTATTGAGCCGCGTGTGTTGCTGCTGCTGTGATTGTGTCGGTTGCTGCAAAGTTTGGATCCCATTTAATATCTGCTACTTTATATCCTGTTTCTGGTAAGATTGTAGGTTCTGTAATTTGTGCATAAGTTACTATAGGGTCTGCTTCCGGGTTCACATAGAATTTCTTCGTGCCTTGTAGGGTTCCCTTAGTAGTATCGGTTGTAAATTCTACCGTCACATAGCCTGCCGGTGGGATAACGGGATTGTCCGGATCTTCTGGATCAGGAATCACGTCGTCGTTAAATACTGGGCTTAGGTTTAAGCTTGTAGTAACAGGCTTCGTTAGGTCAACGATGGTTCCACTGTCGTCTTTCCAGCCGACAAATGTCGCGCCATCTTTTTCAGCAACCGGAATACCTTGAACCACTTCGCTATGTCCAACTTCTACGACAACTTTATCATCTGTCCCTGCTGGTGTCATCGTAGTTGCATCGCCTTTGTTAAAGGTGACCGTAAGAGCTTCGCGAATGGTGATTACACCACCTGTTACTTCGTTAAAATCAACGACTACGAAATAATCTTTACCGTCTGCTGTAACTTTTCCGTTTACGACATTGTCAACTTCTACCCAGACGCCGCCGTCGCCGGTTCCATCGCCAACGCCGAGAACATTATCTTCTGGAACCATTGGCTGGTCGATAATGCCATCCCCGTTGATATCTTTAAAGACAACTTGACCGGTTTCAGGATCAATATCTCTTGCGAAGGATGCACGGAGAATGGTAGACAGGTTTGTCGTGGGGATCTTAAACGTTGGGATTGTTGCTCCCGCACCTGTATCATAAGTTCCAGTTAACTCAGGATTTACATCGTTGTTTGTATACCAGACCGCAGCAATTTCTGTGCTGATCAGCCTCGTAAAGCTCGATTTTAGGATGTACTTTTTGGGGTTTGTAAGACTATCATATGCCCCTGATGTCTGCCATGTATCTACTGTAACCTTGTAAGCGACATCATCTGGAAATGTGACCTTGAATTGGTAATCGATCTTCGAGCCGTCTGCGTTGTATATGGGCATCTGCGGCAATAATACGGTCTCGCCAGGCGCAGTGATCTGAACTGTCTGCGTTTTGGGTTCACCGTTCTCAATATAGCTAACGACTAGATCAAATGCGCCACCTTCAGCTTCGAATATTTGATCCCAGAGGAAGTCATGGGCTCCGGAATTTGTCGTTAAATCAAAGACGATATCGGCCTTTAACTGAGAAGGGTCCCATGGCGGAATAATCGGAAGAGCTCTAAATAGAGATCGATCTTCCCTCGCTTTGATTCTAGCTAATTCATCAGCCTCGTCGAAGTTTGGCATCTCTATGGCAACTTGCTGGCCACCCTCAACAACCTCAACTTCCGTCACCGCCTCTACTACATTTGTAGCAGGCGCTGGAGCTTCAGTTGCAAATGCTGCTACGGGAAGCATCGTAATTAACATTACGAGTGCAAGTAGTAGCGCAATTGCTTTTCTTGATTTCTTCATTCTTATCTCCTTTTCATTTCACATAGACTTATCTATGCGTTCCCTAGACCTCACGATCCTTTCCAACGTCAAGCAAAGTCTAAGCTTCTCTGACCATTGCCATGCAGGAATGGGTTTCGTCCATTACGAACCACCCTCTCCCCATACTTGCTTTCTGTCAAGTTGCATAGGATCACCTATGCAACTTGACAGGTTTGACCTATATTATTCTGTCTCTATCTTGATGATATCCGTTTTGACACCATTAAACTCAGCATAGCTCTCGATGACATCGCCCGCTTTTAGCCTAAAGTTCAGGCTGATGGTTAGTCTGCCCACATCGTCTGCTTGGGCTATGGGAAGCTCGATTCGCTGATCTCCGCTGACAACGGTCGCATGTATTGAAGCATAAGGAATTTGTGATCTCATGAGGATTCTTCTGTTTCCTGCATAGGTCTGGCTCACCTGTAGAGTAAATGCCTCTTTCTCTACGACAGTGACATCCAAATCTCTCAAGTTTCCAAATTCATCCTGTGCCAAGATCTTCGGAGTCCCCTCCTGCGTCGCAGGATATTGTGCGAAGATCTCACCCGTCACTTCATCTACATTTGCGCCATAGTATTGATCACCCACTTGGATGACGAATACGCCTTTTGGATCATCCGTCGTCGCTTTCACTTCCACAACACCCGCGTCTTTATTTGCGGTTGGATTCTCAATACTCGGTGCCAACTTGTCGATAATCACTTTGTCGTCAGAAAGAGTCGGTATCTTATCCGGTTCAGCCAGTTCTACTTTCACTTCATCCAGATGTTTGATCTCATCCATCCCGATGGGGATTTCAAAAGTTCCATCCGGTTTAATAAAGCCTTCGATTGGCTTTTGCTTCGGAAGACCGGTGTCCGGATCGAGATCGTCTGGATCAGCAAAGAATCTTGGTTTTCCTGTTTCTGCATCGACTAGCGTGACCTTAGTGCCATCGGTCACCATCTCCGGAGTAAATCCTTCGATCTTTCCGGTCACAACCTGATGGTCCGTATTGGTCGAGTCGGTGTAGAAGTCTTGTTTCGGTTCGATCGGTTTTGCTGACGGTGCGGTGACAATAGTAGCATTGTCGGCTCCAGGCTGGCTGGGATTGCCCGCTTGGTCTACGACGACCGCAGCCACCGTCAAGGTCGAGCCATGATCGCCAATCTCTGCACTATCGATAGTGATTTTTCCGGCGGCTATGTGTTCTGCCGTAATCTCTATTTCATTCGCATAAACAGTCGATCCGTCGTAGTTGTACTTGAGCTTATCGCCTTGTACAGCATCCGCTGGCAATGTGATGTCCACCTTGGAAACCGCATCCGTTCCTTTTTCATCCGGGGTGATCTTACCGTCGTCATTTGCGTCCATTAGGATAGAAACCGTTGGTGCAGAGGGGGCTACCAGATCGACTTCGTAAGATCCAGTCGTCGATGCTGAAAACTCCTTGCCAAGTTCGTCCTTTGTTACTACGGTGGCACGGATCTCGTAAGGCTTACCATTCACATCTACAAGGCTGGCTCCCGGTACATCGATAGAATAACTCAGGCCTCCAATGACTTCGCCGGTGTAAAATCCTCCATCCGGTGTATAGATCGTCACGGTATCGCCCATTTTTGCATCAAAGACCGTTCCCGTAACCGGAACCGTAAGCGAGCTGGACTCTTCCAAGTTTACAATGTTGTCTGTTGCAATACTCGTAATGAAAACTAGAGGTTGAGGGGGCACTTTAATGACAATCGTATCGTCCAAGGTTGTCGTATAGCCGTTATTTTCCGTTACGACGAGGGATACATCGTATGTGCCTTGCGTGGTTGGTGTTCCGGTAATCTGACCCGTACCTGGATTGAGAGTTAGCCCATCTGGCCACTCAGATCCTTCTGCCAGCGCATAGGTATACGGACCTTCTCCTCCAGTTTCGATAGGTTCCTCGGACTCGTACGCTATACCCGTGTACCCATCCGGATAACCACCCGCGACGCTGAATTTTTCCAAGATCTTTAATGGATCCACTAATTCTGCTTGCGTAACCGTTTCAGTAATAAACTGACCTACGACTTTGGGGTCTGGATACTTAAAGGTATACTTCACTCCCAATTTGTATTCCGTCGTAACCTTATCATCATCGATTGCAGGTTTATTCACTAGGTTCTCGCTAGCGGCATCCACAAATTGAACGTCACTTGGTAAGCCGATGACTTCTCTTGTCAGCGTAGTTCCCGCCGGCAGTGCTACCTCGGCAAAATCAATATTTGCTTTTCCTTTAATCTCATTATCTTCCATACCGACGCCAGAGACGTTGGCATCAAAGATGTACAGTGTCTCTTTAACTATCATCTTGTACTCTGGTGAATCGGTCGCCGGACCTTTTCCTGTGACGATGAGATTAATCGCGTGCACACCTGCAGTTCCTGCAACCGGTGTGCCGGTGATTGCACCCGTGTTTTCATCAAACAAGAGTCCGTTTGGCAGTGGGGTCGCCGGGTCGACAGCGTATTTGTACACATGATCTGTAATCCCGGGAGAATTCACTTGACCTGAATAGGGAGTGCCCACCGCACCGATTGGAAGATCCGCATCGGCAACTGCTACGACAAATCCGTCTCTGCCAATCGCCCTTCCTTCCGGACCTGATAGGACCGCTTCAAAAATGGTCGTTCCCGATAAGTCGTTAGGTACCGTGTAGCTAGCGCCACTGATCGTGCCGTCTTCCATGGGCACTAAGCCGACATACTCTTTCACCATCTCTCCGGTGTTCTTGTTGGTCCAAGTGATCTTGTACGGACCTGAGTCAGGATTAAGACCGGATGAGAAAGTTTGTACTTCCGTGCCCGGAGAGGCAAAATTGGAAATCGTGTCATATTCCAATACATCGAACTTGGGATCTCGCGGGATCAGGGCAAAGCGAACCTGAAAAACGTAGTTCGTTGCGCCATCTGCGTGACCTGACGCACCTCGAGTAATTAGCCCTGCGTTCATCGGACCCCTGTCTCCAAAAGCCGACCAGTCGTTTGCAAATTCCGGTGGAATGATAGAAACATACATCTTCCGCAGGTCTTTGTCCGGATTTGCCGAGGGTATTCCGCTACCTAGATCGAATAAAAACTGGCCTTCAGCATTAGTCTTGGTGTGATAGGTTATAATTTTTTTCGTTTCATCATTTTTGTCGTAAATCGTGAGCAGTACATCAACACCTTCAGGATTAACATCTCTGGCATTATCTTCAGGATTTGCATTTAGATAGGGTGTGTATTGCCAATCCCAATAGACTTTACCGCGTACAGAGTTCCTGCCTGCCAGAACTGGTGCTACATAAGCTGGCGTCGTCTTTTCAACCCACTGATCTTCAGGTAAGTGGTAATGCATTCTATCTTTCGGTTGTAGGGTAATATAGTAGCCTTCAATTCTCTCGGCAGCTGGTCCTTTAGCGTATAACCAACCGGGACCCGTTGCGTCCTCGACGCCTCCAAAGTTTCCGTGAAGCCAGTCGAAAGTAACCTGCAAGGTCTTTCCGACCGGGTCATTTGCCAGCCAGTCCGGATCCACCTGTACGCGGATCTTTTGGGAAGGATATCCCGTTGCGCCGCCTGCTCTCCATTTGTGGGTGTTACCAAAAGCGTCGGTAAACTCCGGCAGATACACGCGGTACAGGCCGCCTTCTCTCGTGTAAGTTCTGTAGAAGGGACTCATCGATCCGTCGGCATCCTGCCACTGGATAATCAGTGGAACACCGACCAATCCAGGCTCATAACTATCTTGCGCCCCTGTTAATCCAGCCGTGTCAATCCACACATTACCATCCACCGTCCCTGGGGTAGCGGTTGCTACGAAGGTCAGGTCGATGGGGTTTTCCATGCTCTCTCCAGCAGCTTGAACGGTGTCCAATCCCAATATCGGCAGACCTGCAAATACCATCATAAAGGCAAGCAGTAGCGCTGCGATCCTATGCTGGATTCTTCTGTTGTTTTTGCTCATTCTTTTCACTCCTTACTCGTATTCTTTTCTTAATTTCTAGTACAGATATGATAAGACAACGCATTGATAATGCAGAGACTCCCTCCTTTCTTATGCCTCTCTTCAATCTATTGACAGGATCCATCACTTATTAATAGAAGCCAGGAATTTTGATCCTATTCATCAAGTAAAAAAGCATTTCCAGTTCACTGTTTAAATACTATAAGAAAACGTTGAGGATTCTTTTATGGCTGGCCGAACTCTACGGTTCTCTTTCTAATTTGAGATTTGATTTGGCGAGCTATTTTTATAAGACAATAGAAAAAGAATCCCTTCTCCAATTCAAAAACAGCTATCTTCGGCATTGGAGAAAAAGATGCAGCGCTGAGATCCTTCGGCTACCCGCGCAGCTAATTGACCTAAACGATTCACTCCATAAATCGATTGCTCTTTTCTAATAAAAACTCACCGATCCTCTCTGTAGCAAAATGTAGCGTAAACCCATCTTCTTGAATTTATAGATTCAGTTCCAGAATTCTTTTCATTTCTATTATACACGTAATGTCGTTATTTATCAATAAATTATTCTTGAAAATAGTATAAATTTTCAACTCTTTCTGTATTTCAAAGAAATAATTTTCTCTGTGTAAGATATAATCCTTCATTTCAAGCCATGTTAGTTATGATTATTTAAGTCAAACTAATTTCGCATATGAGCCCATATTGTTTTTTGTATTTATAGCTTTTCGATTATATATTAATTCTAATGTATATTTTCCGTAATTTGCCCTGCTTTTTATATTTCAAATTGTTACGTATTTTCATATTTTATATCAATCTAATGATTTATGATGATATATTTTGATAGTAACATAAATTTCCGACCGTATCTTTATTTTAATTATTGTATATTGCGAATATTGCATATACCTTGTGATCACAGGATTTGTTACGTTTTTTTTACAACAAGAAAAAAGCTCTATGTTTCCATGCCTATCTCATTTCGATTAGCAAAAATATGACAGAATACACAAAGCCTTGTAAAAACAATTGTAATAATACTCATTACTCACGGTGAGACATTCACTTTAGAGCTGACTTACTGTTTTCAAATATTCAAGTCGTCCATGGGCATTGACTTAATTGTAAACTCTACGGCAACTCGTAATCATAGAGGATTATATGAACAAAGAAAATATCTACCAATGCAAATTCTCCTCTTCCCAGCTATAATAAACAATAGAGTTGCGCAGGAGGGTCCTACGCAACTCTATTGGGTTGATTTTCATTATTTAGTTATGGTACTGATTGTATCGGTGATTGATCCATCGGATTCAGCATAGCATTCTACGATATCTCCCGCTTTTAGCCTAAAGCTCAGGCTAACGGTTAGTCTGCCCACATCGTCTGCGTTGGCTACTGGAAGCTCGATTCGCTGGTTTCCGCTAACAATGGTCGTATATATTGAAGCATATGGAATTTGTGCTCTCATGAGGATTCTTCGGTTTCCTGCATAGGTCTGACCCACCTGTAGACTAAAGGCCTCTTTCTCTTCGACTGCGACCTCCAGCTCTCTCAAGTTTCCAAACTCGTCCTGTGCCAAGATCTTTGGAGTCCCCTCCTGTGTCCCTGGATATTGTGCGATGATTTCACCTGTTAATTCATCTACATTTGCGCCATAGTATTGATCGCCGACTTGTATGACGAATACGCCTTTTGGATCGTCCGTCGTCGCCTTCAGTTCTATAATGCCCGCATCTTGATTTGCGGTTGGATTCTCAATACTGGGTGCCAACTTGTCGATGATCACTTTATCATCAGAAGGGGTGGGCACTTTGTCGGGCTCGGCGAGTTCAACTTTCACTTCATCCAGATGCTGGATCTCATCCATCCCGATGGGGATTTCAAAGCTTCCATCTGTCTTTATGACGCCTTCGATCGGCTTTTGCTTCGGTAGGCCAGTGTCCGGATCGATATCGTCCGGGTCAGCAAAGCATCTTGGTTTTCCCGTTTCCGCATCGACTAATGTAACTTTCGTGCCATTGGTCACCATCTCCGGAGTAAATCCTTCGATTCCTCCAGTCACGACCTGATGGTCCATGTTGGCAGCGTCTGTGTAGAAATCTTGTTTCAGTTCGATCGGTTTTGCGGACGGTGCACTAATAATAGTAATCCTATCGGTCAGGGCTGCCGTATAGCCGTTTTTATCCGTTACGACGATGGTCACATCATAAATGCCATCCTCGGCTGGAGTTCCGGTAATCGCACCTGAATCAGGTTTAAGGACCAGCCCCTGTGGCCATTCACTTCCATCAGCAACCGTGAATTTGAACGAAGCCTCTCCTCCAACAACGAGTAGTTGGTCGGACTCATATGCAATATTTGTGTACCCATCCGGATAATCACCTGTGACAACTAATTTTTCCAAGATATATAATGGATCGACTAGTTTTAGCTGGGTGACTGTTTCAGTAATAAACTGCCCGGCATTTTTGGGATCCGGATACTTAAAAGTGTACTTCACTCCCAGATCATATGCCGTCGTGACGGAATCTGCATCGACCGCAGGTTTATTCACTAAGTTATCATCGTCGCCGTCTACAAATTGAACGGCGCTCGGCAATCCAGTTACAACTCTTTCCAGCGTGGTTTCTGTTGGCAATGCCACCGGTGCAAAATTAATTTTTGCTTTTCCTTTAATCTCATGGTCTTCCATTCCTTTGCCGGATACGTTAGCGTCAAAGATATACAGGTGTTCTTTGACCATCATCAAATACTCTGGTACGTCGGTATCCGGACCTTTCCCTTTGACGATAAAGTTCATCGCGTACGCACCCGCTGTAGCCGCAGCCGGTTTCCCGGTGATCGCACCTGTGTTTTCATCTAAGATCAGACCGTCAGGTAGCGGAGTGGCCGGGTCGACAGCGTATTTGTACGTATGACCTTCGATCCCGGGAGAATTTATCTGCCCCATATAAGCAGTGTCTACCGCTCCGATCGGAACAACTGCATCGGCTATCGCTACGGCAAACGCGTCTCTGCCTATTGCCCTTCCTTCCGGACCGGAGAGGGTCGCTTCAAAAATGGTCGTTTCCGTTAAAACATCTGGTACAGTATAGCTAGCTTCTCTGATCGTTCCATCTTCATTCGGCGTAATATTAGTATACTCTTTTACCACCTTACCCGTGTTCTTGTTTGTCCAGGTTATTTTGTATACACCAGAACTCGGGTTTAATCCAGTGGATAGGGTTTGTACTTCTGTACCAGGTGATGCAAAGTTGGATGTTGTGTCATATTCTAATATATCAAAAGTTGGATTACGTGGAATTAGAGCGAAGCGTACCCCGTAAATATTGTTGGTAACGCCGTCCGCATATCCTGTGGCTCCTCTTTTGATTTCGGTTGGACCTAGTGGTCCACGATCTCCAAAGCAAGACCAGTCGTTCGCTGACTCCGGCGGAATGATGGAGATATAGACCTTTCGAAAATCCCGGTCGCCATCCGGATCTGTCCAGGCGTATCCGTTTCGACCTAAGTCAAACAGAAAGCGACCTTCTGCGTTCGTCTTCGTATGATAAGTAGCAATCTTTCGACTCAAGTCGTTTCGGTCATAGATTGTAAGTAATACATCCACGCCTACGGCATCAATATCTTTTGCGTTATCTTCAGGATTTATATTGAGATATGGTGTATATTCCCAGTCCCAATACACTTTTCCACGGACTGTATTCTTTTCGGCATTGAGCGGCTGAACATGAGCAGGTGTCGTCACTTCTCTCCATTGATCCTCAGGCAAGTGATAGTGCATTCTCTCTTTCGGTTGTAAGGTGATGTAGTAGCCTTCAATTCTCTCCGCTGCCGGTCCTTTAACGTATAGCCATCCGGGGCCAGTTGGGTCCTCTACACCTCCAAAGTTGCCGTGAAGCCAGTCAAATGTGACCTGAAGGGTTTTTCCCAAGGCGTCGTTTTCAAGCCAGTCTGGATCCACTTGCACCCGGATCTTTTGAGAAGGATAACCCGTTAATCCTCCAGCCCTCCATTTATGCCTGTTCCCAAAAACATCGGTGAATTCCGGTAAATACACTCTGTAGAGTCCGCCTTCCCGAGTATAGGTTCGATAGAAGGGACTCATCACTCCATCGGCATCCTGCCACTGGATAATCAGTGGTACTCCGATGATTCCTGGCTCATAGCCGTCTTGATTCCCCGTTAATCCAGCGGAATCAATCCAGACATTTCCGTCTACTGTTCCAGGGGTTGCTGTTGCCACATATGTGAGATCGATCGGATTGTTCATGCTGTCTCCAGCAGCCGCCTGAACCGAATCCATACCTAGTATTGGCAATCCCGCGAACACAATCATAAAGGCAAGAATCAATGCGGCGACTCTCTTCTGGCTTATTCTTTTTTTCTTACTCATGTTAATTCTCCTTTTGAGTTCCTGTTCTCCTTTCCCTTTCGTTCAGGGTATGATGGCAGATTAGATATGGACTACCTCCTCCTTTCATTCTTTCCTATATAACTTTTGGCTGATCCTATATGTATGTTGAACCAAATTGATCCTATCCTATTCAAACCCCTGTAAACGCTTGCAACTATATAATTAGCCTGCACTTTTTCATTCACTTATGAATCTTTATATTTGCCAAGGGGGTCAGTTTTGATGAATTTTTCAGTTCACACTTCTCTTACTCTTATTATACAAGTTATTTCATGAATGATCAATTTATATCAAAGTTATTTCATGAAAAAATTCAAGCCCTCATTAAATGGGTTAATTTGCAGGTTTCGCCATAATAATCACTGGTTTTTGACACTTTATTTGAGTTCACTTGATTCAATTGATGGTTCCATTAGCTTTTATTTTCTTTGTTTTTATATATAACAAGCGTGTTTCTCCTTTTCACGCATGAAAAATCCTCAATAATTGAATAAATAAATTCAATTATTATG
>JAUNUQ010000002.1 GCA_030538075.1 Tissierellia bacterium | reverse complement strand
ATACTTGTGTGGCAAACTTAGAACTGCAACGACAACATTTAAAGCATCTTTGAGTATCTCTGTAATCTTAGTACAAATAGAACAACAGACTCGCAGAATCTTACCCATATCTCAATTGCAATTGGACTGGTAGAAGCATCCTTAAGTTCTCGTAACGAAAAGCTTAATCCTCCTTGTGTTATGGAAATGCCTTATCGATGACATTACAGATAACTTAAGCCTACACCACGATCATTCTCTTCAAAGCTTAGATTTGGGAAGAAGATGGACAGCAGAGATATGAAGGTAAAGGCCCGTAGGATAATCTTAGCTTGAACCTACTACTCCAAGTCACTATTTATTTAATGGCTTCAGCAAGTCACTTTTAAGCATCGCTACCCAAACCTCGTAGTCCTCGAACGTTTTAGATCGACAAACAATTTACCCAACTGTGGAGTGCCTCCGTATTAGTGAGAAAAGAAGCTAGTACCCTTCGACATCCATTACGATTTATGCGATCGGTGACTTGTAAACTTTATTACGTACTCGTTCTGGTCCTCGTATTTTGTTTTGAATCGCATCGATGGTTACAAAAGAATACTTTTTGTGAGTCGACGATGAAGGAAGTACTAAATGAATAATACTCCTTAGGGAGATTAGAATTGTTCGGCTTAGAAAAGAAGGCTCTACATAACTTTTCTATTGAGGTAAATACCTTTCAGATGGTGACAGCCTACTATCTTATCCAAATCAATGATTTGAGATGAAAAATGAACAGTAGAGGAGAAGTTGCAGACTTGCAGACACACGAGATGACCATTTCCATCATAACAAAGATGAAAGGTTGTTCATTATGCCGATAGCAAATAAGAGCTCAGATGAGAACTTATAGTAAGTACACGAGTAATACTGAACTGAATTGTGCCAATTGGCGTCTGAAACAGACCAACTCGATTTTTATAGCGTTAGCATATCTGCTCTTCCAAGCGTTCATAAGACTTTTCACAAACGATTTCTGTAACTTGTGCGCTAAAGACCAGATTAAGGATTTATTCCATGAGGTGTACCGTTGCATTAGATTGTGTGTCGAGTTTGGATATTGATATTCGTTTATGTATCTAGTACTAAATTTAGCCATCCCCTTTTCGTTGTTTTATGATTGAATGATTATCACAGAGATTTGGAAACAGTTTACTCTTACCGAAACTGATTTCAAGCATAATTTAGAATCTATCACTTTTTAACATTATACCACATATAGTTTTCATTACAAAATAATCTACCATATGTGGATGTGCTACACTTAATGGACACTGAGATAAGTGCAGCACATCCATGATGTCTTCTAGCAATAATACATAAGCCAGACCAATATAGAAAATGAAGGGGTAGGACAAATCTATTCAAATAATTTTGCTCCTATGGTAAACTTAACGTATATGTATCTACAACTTAGGAGAAAAAAATAATGAATAGTTTTAATTTTGAAAAGTTTGTTGACGATATCAAAGCAACTGTCCAACAATTATATGAAGATTGTCCAAAAAGATTCACTTCTAAAACCACACCAACTGAGTGCGAACTTATTGTGGTTGAAGCCTCTAGAATAGTAATAGATAAATCTGGTATATCTTGTACTATCGATTATTCTGAAGGTGGTCATGCCTTTCCAGATATCGTTTATATCATGAATAGTGGTGAAAAATATGGGATAGAAGTAAAAAGCTCAACTTCAGCAAATAGCTCAGAGAATAATTGGACTATCTTAGGTAATAGTATTCTAGGATCAACTAGAATAGACGTTCTTGATGTTCATATCGTATTTATTAAAATCAACAAGAAGGGTGTTTTCGTTAATAGTGGGCGATATTCTGATTGTGTTTCGGACGTTGTTGTTACTCATAGTCCACGTTACAAAATTGATCTTTGTCAAGATCCTACTGAATCATTTTTTTATGAAAGTGGCATATCATATGATGATATGAAATCATCTGATAACCCTATTGGATTAGTGACAGAATATTTTAGGAACAAGGGCGAAACAGCTTGGTGGTTATCTGAAAGCACATCAGCAACAATATCCGATTGGTCAGATTTATCTAGTGAAGAACAGCATTTAGTATACGGTAATGCTTTTGTCTTGTTTCCAGAGCTTTTGTCAAAACGTTCTACTAAGTATAAGCGATTTGCGAAATGGCTTGTCGCAACGTACAGTGTAGTGGACTCCAGTTTAAGAGATAGATTTACCGCAGGTGGTAAAGTGAACATTACAATAAATGAGACTGTCTATACTAATATTCCCAAAGTATTTCAAGTATTTCAACAAAACTTATCGTACTTTTCCCAAGCAGTTTCTATGCTTGAATTTGATGTCTTAAAACAATATTGGAATGGGTACGCGCCAATATTCGACAACACAGAAGAGAGATTAAGTTATTGGACTAATACAGTAATTAGCATCATAGATCATCAAAATCACACCTGCATCCTTGATCTAATCAGTGAAATACACCTCCCATAACTCAGATATCCTTTTAGCCAAATGATATGCAAAAAGAGGTGGTACTGCATTCCCTATTAGTCTATATGCATCTGATGCAGTAACATTTTTATAATCTCCTACCGCTTTTTGAATGAACTTAAATTCATCTGGAAATGTTTGAATTCTGGCGCATTCTCTAATAGTCAAGCGTCGCTCCGCCATGCCTTTTTTTAACTCATCAACATTTTTTCCACCATTCTCTAAAGAAAGCCTTCTAAACTCAATATTTCCATGATGTTCAGACCTAATAGTAGGAGCCAACCCATCTAAGTCAATTTCCGTTTGACCTTGACAATGTTTTCCCATATACTTTGCTTTCGAATAACTTTGTTGATCTTTATCCAAACTCAATTCAGGCTCTAACAAGTCTTTTAATACATCCCTTGATGTACAATATGGCATTAACCCCACCTGGCCAGAATCAGAATGTGTTTCTGTCGGATAAGGATCTAGTTCCGGTGAAACATCATTGTTCAGAATTAATTTATCTAAAACAGATTCCCTTAAAGCTTTTTTCTGCAATCCAATAAAAATAACCCGTTCTCTTTTTTGCGGTACTCCATAATTTGCCGTTAACAATACCCGAGCAGGAAAAACATAATAACCGCCATCTGAAACACTGGCAAAATCTGATTCTATAATTTTTTTTACATCACCAAGGTTTGTTAGCCCTTTAACATTTTCAGCGAAAAAGACTTTTGGTTTAGTAATTTCTATTACTTCTCTCATCCAAATATATAGTTGTCCTCTATTTTCTTTAGTTGGTTCTTCTAAATCTAAGATCGTTCCTTTATGCGATGTTTCTGAATCAAATCCGAGGCGTTTACCAGCAATCGAGAAATCTTGGCATGGGAAACCTCCAGTCACAACATCAATATTTTCGGGGAAAATATCAATATTATTGTTCTTATGAAGCTTAACAATATCGACAATGCTATCAAGATAATACACATTATTATGTGTTCCTCTGTCAGAAAAAAACGAAGTCCACGCTGCTTGAGCATCAGGTCTAATGTCATTAGCAAATACTGTATAAAAACCTGTTCTCGGTAAATATATTTTACCGTTACGTTGCTCAACATTCCAATCATCATTAATTCTAGAATTGAAAGATTTTGGAAATATTGTAAAATCACCTTCAAATCCTAAGTCCATTCCCCCACAACCAGAAAATAAGGAAAGTACTCTTCGCTCTTTTCTAAGTTCATTCATGATCCTAGAACTTTTATTATCGCAAGGATTATTAGAATCTTCTGGAATGAGCCACACACCACTCTGTTTAATTGCGCCTTTAATTCGTCCTCCTTTGCAAAGCATCTGTACACGTCTTTTGCTTACTTTCCATTGGCTAGCTTTTTCTTCGACTGAATTATAGTTCATGACTTACCCCCCCTTCAGTGTTCGTTCTAACGAATATTATACTTCGTATTAACGATTGTTTCAATACATTTTCTACAAAGCCCAGTAATAATATATACGGTACTTTTATATTGATTTTTACTCAGCCATCATGATACAAAAGTCCTGTGGATAATCAATTCTTGATAGATTACAGGATTTTTCTAGCTATACTTCGATTAGGAATTAAATGCCCCACCAATATCAACGCAATTATTGCAGATGGCACGGAATATATTTCACAAAAATGACTGCTTCATTTGCCATACACTAGGAGCTATTATCTATAATAAATCAATCCAACCTTAATTCACCAAAAAAATGGCAGGGGGATGTAGACGACAGCTTAGCCCCGATAAGGAGGTTCTAAGATGTCTTAACCTCAAAGAATAAATCCGATTCGCATTAGAGACTTTAAATAAAGCAGGATCCATCACCAAAACAATAAGCATACTCAGCGATCCTATCAGTCAGACGCTACATTTATGGAGAAGGAAATACAGCAAAGAAACAAGAGATTTGGATGGCTATAACCATAAGTGAAAAAACCAGTATAATAGCCAAATCAGATTTCAAACACGAAGTTTATAAGCGATGTTTTGAAGACAGATGACCAGTCCCTCATGTTACTAACGAGATCGTGTATACTAGAGACGTATATATAAGTGGAAAAGCAATATGTAGAGAAATGGGTGCTAGGACTCATGCCAATGAGAAAAAACTGCTGAGAGAAAAATCGCATACGACCAAAATATCTTGTCGTAAGTCAATAGCACCAGAACAAGAAAGTTCCAATGAGATAGAACAGTTAGACAAGATGGAAAGACATTATAAATGGAGTAGATGTCATTCGAGAGGTATTAAACACAAAAGCCCCTGATGTTATCAATTAAAGATTGGTAAATAAAGTGTTTGCCAAATTATTAACGCATTTAATAATAAAATCCAGTCGCGTATCTACTTGCTTTTGTAGAACTCGCCAATAGCTCATATCACTCCGGAAGAAAAGTCACAACAACAAGACAAATACGAGACTGACCACATAAGAACAATAAAATATTTAATGAAAATCATTGCTGTTATAGATATAGAAGAATATATCAAATCCAAAAAATAAAGGAATGACAGTCTGTTAGTAAGTGATTCGTAAGCTTTTGGCAGAACAAAATAGTAGCCCTGTGATCAAGACAAAAGAAGATATTCATCATATGTAGGTAAAGTAAATATCACACCAGAAAATCTTCTAAGAGGTTAATTCCATGCCTAACAGCCTAATAAAGTCTGGTTCATATTAATAGTGAATTTGCACTCTCAGCTTTGGAATTATATCTATCACCCATAGTAGATTGCTTTGATGGATATGCAGTATCATGGAACATAGCAGGATTTCTAAATGCAGTGCTAGCGAATAGAAGTTTAATGAAAGCTGCAAAAGGCTAAATGAAAACAAAATGCCACAAATTCATAGAGATTGCGGAGGACATTATTGATGGTCAAAATAGATTGAATTTACGAAAGCTTTTTATCTTACAAATTGATGTCAATAAAAGCAAATGTTGCTAATTTCACTAACTGTAAAGGCTCTTGGCCGATTATAAATGTAATCTACCATCATCAATCATTTGCAAGTTATTCAACCCATGATTTCATTAACAACATAAGTAAAGCTATAAAATAGTATAATCACAAACGAATAAAATGCATTCAAGTGTAATATCACGCAAAGAAGGACAATGCTAGATTGCAATTCTAAACCTAAGTTATAGTCTGCCCCTATCGACGTTTATTTGAATTTGTAAAATGCAACTAATAAATTCATAGAATCCCGCTACTTTATAAGTTTTATTTAATGTTCTCAACTCCTGTAACATCTCACCTTACTTACCTCATCATTTTATACTTCCAATAAAAGAAGCACCCCTCTCAAGATGCTTCGCAAATCTCCTACCATAGAACCCCTCTGTTCCTTACCTGTCCGCTACCAGTTGCTCTTTCATGCTAATACCATCCCCTTGTCTCCACTCCCCTAAAACTCGATCCCTTCCCTTGCCTCTACGCCTATCCGGTAATAGTGCTTTACTTCTTGCATTTCTGTTACTAAATCGGCAGCTTCGATGACCCTTTCATCGGCATATCGGCCGGTGATGATAAGTTCAACTTGTGCTGGCTTGTTTTCGATTAATTCTAATACTTCTTCGACTGAGATGAGTTTATATAGGGTGGCGATATTTAACTCGTCGGCGATTACGATGTCATAATTACCTCTGCTGAGAGCTTCCTGCAGCTGCTTGAACCCTTCTCGAGCACATTCGATATCCTCTGGTGCAGGGTCTTTTTCGATAAAGCAGTCTCTGCCGAATTGATGGATCTCAAATCCAGGCAGTAGTTCGGGTGTTTTGAGTTCGCTATATGCCATTCCTTTGATGAATTGTCCCATATAGACGGTTTTGCCTGCACAAATGCTCCTAAGAGCCAGCCCTAGGGCTGCTGTGGTCTTGCCTTTGCCGTTTCCTGTATATACTTGAACGTAACCTTTAGTCATTTTGATTCCTTTCTTGTTCGTCCCTTATGCGGTACTTCCTACAGATATTTTATCATATTCATCCGCTCATTCTCAAATTCTTAGAAAGGCGATTGAAAACACAAGCAGCATCCGTTTACTAGATGCTGCTTGTGTTTTCTTTGATATGTGTTTCGTAGATTCCCTGACTTGTCAAATTCATTGTGCTTGCCCTATCTAATCCAGTTGATCTATCTCGACTTATAGTCTTTTTGGATCTCCTTATTCCAGTTATGATGAATCACATCATGCATTCTGAGGGAGCGAATGGCTTCTTCTAGAACTTTTGAACCCCTTGAGGATCAGAGTGAAAGTCTTGGGCATGGTCTCTGGAGATACCAAAATGCTCGGCTGTCTCGACGGCGTCGATGTTGGCACCTAGGAAGAGGAATTCCCAGTCATGTAAGACTTTTTGGGTTTCGATCATCTTTCTGACTTGGATGACATTATAGTAGTGGCTGGCGTTTTCCAAGCCATCGGTGATGATGACAAAGAGGACTTTGCCGGGTCGATTAGCGGGGTCGACTTGAGCCTGGGCGTTTATTATCTTTTGGATACTATGTCCAATAGCGTCGATCATCGCTGTGCATCCTCCAACTTCATAGTCGTTTTCTGTTAGAGATTTTACCACTCCTAGATCCATTCTGTCATGAAGTAATTGGTATTCGTGATTGAATAGCACAGTGGTCAGTTTGCATTCCCCTTCGATGGCCTTTTGCTTTTCTAACATGGAGTTGAGGCCGCCTATGGTATCGGATTCTAGACCACTCATCGAGCCGCTTCGATCTATGATAAAGACGAGTTCGGTGGTATTTGGTTTCATTTAGATGCCCTCCTCATATATTGTCTTAAGGATAGCATTTTGATTTACTCGGGTGGTCGCTTGAAAAGCGACATCGAAACTAGATGCTGCCAAAGACGGGCTGATCGTATCGAAAGAGGACTGCATTGATCTCGAAGATATCGTATATCTCATTGAGAATAAAGCATTCGACAATCACATCGAATAGTTGACTGGGAGATAGAGCGTATCCAGCTTTTTCCAATAGGGCATTGGTCTCTTCCAGATTCAGTTTTAATGCGATCGCTAAGGCGATTGCCGTTCGTTTGCTCGGGTTATAGCCTTGGCCTCTTCGGATCTTGGAGAAGAGCTTGCGGTCGATATTGGCCCTCTTGTACACTTCAATATCACTTAGTCCCTTGGCATCAATCCAGCGAAGCAGAGTATCTGAGAAGGATTCATCCAGATTGTTAAGCCAGTCTTCCAGTCTTTTATCTTGTATCGGAGGGACTTTGCTTTGCTGTTCATAAGACGCATATTCCAGATTATCTTGCACGATCCGGATGCTTCGCTCTTCACTCTCCTCATTGATAAGACCCTTATAATTCGCATCGATATAACTCGAGATGCCCCCCATCAACTCATCGCTAATGGTAAAGGCAGTCTTATCAAATACCGTAAGATACACATCGAGCTCCTCTGTCTCCAAAAAGAGGCGAATCTCATCGGCTGCCACCATCAGCGCTTCTTTTTTGGGATAACCGTAGATTCCGCTGGAGATAAGGGGAAATGCGATGCTTTCAAACCCCTGATCGAGAGCGAGCTGTAAACTATTTCGGTAGCTGGCTCTTAGAAGGGCTTCCTCCCCTTGCTTTCCGTCCTTGTAAATGGGGCCTGCAGTGTGTATAACGGCTTTTGCGGGCAGATGAAAACCCGGCGTCATCACCGCTTCGCCGGTTCGAATAGGAGACAATGGATCACAGGCATTTTGGAGCTGCAAGGCTCCTGCCGCTCGAAAGATGGCTCCACATACGCCGCCTCCTGCCTTTAGCTGCACATTCGCTGCATTGACGATGGCATCCACCTGCATCTGGGTGATATCTTGGCGTAGTATTGTTAAAGGCATCGGTTACTCCTCTCTAGTAAATCATTCGAAACTTTCCCCTGATCTACAATCTCTGTAATTGTCTAACAGTAGGCCTTTGGCCCGATCGGGCTAATGCGACCCGCTGCTGAGCTCTTCTGAGATTGTAGATACTCGATTAAGCATAGATTTCAAAATCAACTAACCGCAAATATTTTGCCGCTATATCAGGAGCGGCTGATTGATTGATTCATTCAATGATAATTACAAAGGTCATAGCTTCATTGTCAATGACTTTTATAGTGATGAACAGGGAGTTAACTTGCATAAACAGAAGCTCTATGGGCTTTGATTCAATCTATTCTCCTTAGAATCTAATGACTTTGAATAAGTAAACTACAGATTTCTTCCCCACGAAAGAAGGCCCAGGCTTCTGACAAAGCCTTTAACTTGGATCTATCCGCATTTCCCCATAGAACTAGCTCGAGGGAAATGCCTTTTCCCTTCTTTTTACTTTTCCAAAAACCGATAATGACGCCATCTTTTAGAATGGCACCTGGATTTGAGACGGTCTGCCAAATCTTTCGTTGGTGGGTTTTATCTTCGAGTATGAAATGCCGATCCCTTAAATCCAAATAGGGATCATGGGCTCCCAGTAGCAATAGCTCTCGCTCTGGGGGTCCTGCATTATCTAGGGCTTCTCGATCAGATTCCAGAATATAAGTCCTCTTTCCATTGACCATTACCGGTGCGATCTCCCCGGAAATAGAGTCCCATATCCGCCTTGCCACACCCGATGTAGCCCCTAGAAAAGCTGCAAAGGATGCAGTTGTTGACGGACCATAGGCATGGAGAAATTTTCGAGCAAGGCTTTTCTCAGAAGTTGAATTCTCTCGGAGATCCCCGCCTGTCCAATTTCTATAGGAAGTAAAGGTCGGGCTCATTCCGATTCTCTCCCCAAATACCACCATCCCCAAAAGCGAACTAGGCCGAAGTAAAAAGGATACCACTGCACCGCCGACCGTCTGCATGTCCGGCCTACCATACATCGAAGGTGCATTCCATCGCTCCTTTTTATCGCTGGGAATAAGAGACTGCATCTCGTCTGCGAGGAACTGATCCAGCTCCCTTTTGCTCTGTATCGTCACATGGTCTAATCTGGGCAACACTTGGAGCAGCATATCCAGCAAGTCATCGAAACGCATCTCCAAATATTCTGTTGCCAGACCAATGCCGCGAGTATAAATCCACTCTTCCCCGCTCTTTGGGATGAGGGAAGTCAAAAAAGTACTGCTCTCCTGTCTTGGAAATATCACAGGCACACCGCGATAACTCCAAGCTTGAAGAAGGGATTTTTCCCGGTAGAGCATCCTCTCAATTTCCCCTGATTCAATCCCTTCAATGCGATTGAATAGCGATGTCTCCCAAGCTCCTGGCGGAGAGTTCTGCATGCCAATCACCCCCACCGCCTCCACTAATCTCTCCTTTTGATACCAGCGGTCCAGATGATGGGAGGCTAGGCGAAACCAGCGAATTTGCTCAATGCTCACTTGCTTCATAGCAGGCTCCTTTTGTTCATATCTTACTACATCTTTAGTATAACCGAAAACGGAATCTCTTTGCGAGTCTAATGGTGCTCGTGCCGAATTTGACCAAAATAAAAACTCCGAGCACTGTTTTCACAGTCTCGGAGTTTGCCATGGTGCGGGAAAGAGGACTTGAACCCCCACGTCAATGACACTAGATCCTAAGTCTAGCGCGTCTGCCAATTCCGCCATTCCCGCATAAATGGGGTGGATGATGGGACTCGAACCCACGACCTCCAGAGCCACAATCTGGCGCCCTAACCAGCTAGGCCACACCCACCACACAATCAGCCATCAGATTAGTATTATAACAACTTGTTCAGAGCTTGTCAACTAAAGTTTTCAGTTTTTTTCGATTCTTTTTACCTGTACTCCATCTTGGGCTCATTTCAAGGGGCGAAAGTCCATTTTCCACCGACCTCAATAGGCTCTGCAGTCCCCATCGCAATCTTTCAGTTTTGCCAATTGCTGTGCTATAATTATAAGATGATTAGAGAGGAAATGCAATGAGAGTGGATATAGGGGAAGTCGCGGGGCTATTGGGCTATACTAGTAGAGAACTGGACCAAGATACCTCACAGCTCATCGATAGCTGCGTGGAAGAGCTTAAACTGGCCACGGTTCCAAAATATATAAAGCGAGTGCTCGATATTGAGCAGCTACAAATTGTGGGCACCAATATTAGCTTAGCTGGCAGTGAAGACCTGAGCCAGTTGCTTGCAGAGAGTCATCAGGTAGTGTTGATTGCGGCGACTTTAGGACTACCAGTGGATGCAGCCCTGCGCCGATATTCCGCAACGGATCTGACAAGGGCATTGGTGATGGATGCATGTGCCAGCTCGATGATCGAATGCTACACAGAGGATCTAAATCAGGATCTGGAGACGCATTACCGCGAGGCCGGGTATTATTTGACAGACCGCTTCTCTCCCGGCTATGGGGATGTTCCCATCATGTGGAATCAAAAGCTCCTAGACGTGCTAAATGCTAACCGCGGGATTGGGCTCTCGGTGTCTGCATCGGGGACGATGATTCCCCGCAAGTCCGTGAGCGCAATCATCGGCATCGCCAAACGGCCTCAAGCTCGCAGGGACAATCTCTGTGCAGGTTGCCGCATACAGGATCATTGTAAATTAAGAGAGGGGAACAGATATTGTGGAAGAAAAATTTGACGGCTTTGTCTTTTTAGATGGCGCCATGGGTACGATGCTCCAACAGCAATTGCTCCCATTAGGGGAAAGACCAGAACTCTTAAACTTGAGTCATCCTACGGAGATCCAGCGCATTCACCGCTCCTTCGTCGACGTCGGGTCCGATATCATCTATTCGAATACCTTTGGAGCAAATGCACATAAACTCAATGGGTATGACATCTCCGTGGGAGAGGTGATCCGTGCCGGAGTACATAATGCCAAGGCAGCTGCGATGGGTACCCATGTTCGCGTTGCTCTGGACATCGGCCCCATTGGTGAGATGATGGAGCCTTCTGGCAGTCTGTCCTTTGAGAGCGCATATCAGGTTTTTCAAGAAATCGTAAGGGCTGGCGATGAGGCGGGAGCAGATTTGATTGTCATTGAGACGATGACGGATCTCTATGAAGTAAAGGCGGCAATATTGGCTTCAAAGGAGAATTCCAATCTGCCCATCTTTGTAACCATGTCTTTTGAACAGGATGGGCGGACTTTTACTGGGGTCTGTCCAGAATCCTTTGTCCTCTTAGCGCAAAATCTGGGAGTGGATGCCCTCGGAGTGAACTGTTCATTGGGTCCAAAGGAACTGTATCCCGTCGTCAAAACCCTCAGTGAATACTCCAGTCTCCCCCTGATTGTAAAGGCGAATGCCGGTCTGCCCAATCCAGAGACGGGCGGTTATGATTTAGAATCCGGGGATTTTGGCCAATACATGAAGGCATTGGCTGCCCTAGGAGTCAAATATATCGGGGGCTGTTGTGGTACGACCCCTTCCTATATCGAATCCCTCGTCGAAGCCGTTCGAGATTTAGAATACCGCAAAAAACCAGTCGAGCAGGAGGCAGCCGTCTGCACGCCCACAGTCTATCTTCCAATTGAAGAGGTCTGTGTCATTGGCGAGCGGATCAACCCAACGGGTAAAAAGCGGATCCAGACTGCTCTCACTCTGGAGGACTACTCTTTCATATTAGAGGAAGCCGTCCGTCAACAGGATGAAGGCGCGGATATACTCGACGTAAATATTGGACACCCTGGAATCGATGAGCCTGTGATCATGCCCAAGATGGTCAAATCCATCCAGTCCGTGGTGGACATTCCCCTTCAACTAGATAGTTCAAATTACGACACCCTAGAAGCGGGACTTCGGGTCTACAACGGGATTCCGGTGGTGAACTCCGTCAATGGCACAAGGGAATCCATGGAGGCCGTCCTCCCTCTCGTGAAGAAATACGGGGCGAGTGTAATCGTACTCACCTTAGACGATGACGGTATTCCAAAGACGGCGGAGCATCGTATCGAGATTGCCTTAAAGATCGTGGATCGGGCTGCTCAATTGGGCATTGGCAAGGAAAGGCTCTTTATCGACTGTCTGACCTTGACCGTATCCGCCGAGCAATTCGCCGCACGTAAAACCCTGGAAGCGATGCGCAAACTCCGAGATGAGCATGGGCTGAAACTGGCCCTTGGAGTCTCCAATATCTCCTTTGGACTGCCCAATCGCTCCCTCATCAATAATTCCTTTTTGATGATGGCCTTGGAAAATGGCTTGAATCTGCCCATTGTCAATACGGGAAGCGAAGAGATCATGAATACAATCCGCAGTTTCCGGCTGCTCAGTGGCTATGACCGGGATGCGGAAGACTATATCAAATATTTTTCGAATCGAAAGGCAAAAGCAAATGGACAAGCCGTGAACCACCAAGACCTGACCCTGCAAGAAGCCGTCATCAAAGGGCTCAAAGCAGATGTTGAGCAGTTGACGGCGACAGCTCTAGAGAAGATGCCCGAAATGGAATTGATCGAGACCATTTTGATCCCCACATTGGACTTGGTGGGCTCTCGCTACGAAGAGGGTCTGATCTTTCTGCCCCAACTGATCAAATCTGCAACGGCCGCTCAAGTGGCCTTCGATATCATCAAGCACAGAATTGCTTCGACGGGGCAGGTGTCCATTACTAAGGGTAAGATCCTGCTAGCTACAGTCAAAGGGGACATCCATGACATCGGTAAAAACATCGTAAAGGTGATCTTAGAGAACTATGGCTACCAGATTGTCGATTTAGGTCGAGATGTGTCTGTTGACGCTGTGGTAGAAGCGGCTATTCAAGGGAAAATTCGATTGGTGGGTCTTTCCGCATTGATGACGACGACCCTGGTCTCGATGGAGGAGACCATCCAAGCACTTCGAGAATCCGGCCATGATTGTAAGATCATGGTAGGGGGAGCCGTGCTCACTCCGGACTACGCCCTTGAAATCGGTGCGGATTTCTATGCCGCTGATGCCAGAGACAGTGTGGCCATCGCAAAGCAAATCTTAGGATGAGGAGATAAATGAAGGAAAAATTACAAACACCCCTGCTCTTCGATGGAGCTATGGGCACCTATTACAATTCCATAGTAGATAATCCTCTGCCGGCTTGTGAGATGGCCAATCTCTTCGATCGGGACAATGTGATCCGGATCCACAGAGAATACATCCAAGCTGGGGCCAATGCCATCAAGACGAATACCTTCGGCGCGAATACCGCCTCTTTACAGACGGATTTCGACGTTGTGAAGCAGGTCATTACGAAGGGCGTAGAATTAGCCGAGGAGGCAGCCACACCAGAGGTGATGATCTTTGCATCGATCGGTCAGATCCCAGGGACTCCCCTAGAAGCGCAACCGGAGTATTTCGCCATAGTGGATCTATTTTTGGAACTTGGGATTCGCCATTTTCTATTCGAGACCTTCTCCTTGGGAGAGCAATTGCCACAGATTGCAGCCCATATCAAAGAGGCGGATGCTGAGGCGATCGTTCTGGTCTCCTTTGCGGTCCAGCCGGACGGCTTTACTCGTCAAGGCGCCAGCGGCGAGGCCCTCCTTGAGGAGATGGCTAAAGTAGATGCCATCGATGGAGTGGGCTTTAACTGCATTTCCGGTCCCTATCATCTCCAGGAGCTGGTCAAATCAATCCACTTACCCAAGAAGACCCTGAGCATTATGCCCAATGCAGGCTACCCGACGGTGGTTGGCAACCGCACGTATTATTCTGACAACGCGTCCTATTTTGCCAGAATCACCGCAGGCTTCTTAGACTATGGCTTCGCCATCTTAGGTGGATGCTGTGGTACCACCCCAGATCATATTGCAAAGCTGGCCCAGGCCATGGAGAATCAAAAATCAGCTCCTGTCGCCTCCAAGCCGAGAGCAAGAAGTGAGCGGTTGGAGACAGAACCTACGGAGAACCTATTCTACAAAAAACTCCTCCGCGGCAAAAAGGTCATCGCAGTGGAATATGATCCACCCGCTGGAGTGGACATCAAGGGCTATATGACAAATGTGAAGACCCTCAAAGACGCAGGTGTAGATGCGATCACCATCGCAGATTGTCCCGTGGGCAGAGCGAGGTTTGACAGCTCCTTGATGGCCTACAAGATCAAGAATGAAATTGGAATCGACCCGATCGTCCATCTGACCTGTAGAGACCGCAATCTCAATGCGACAAAGGCCCTGCTTTTGGGACTAAATGTCGAGAATATCCTCAATTTGATCTTGGTCACCGGGGATCCCATTCCCACGGCAGACCGAGGAGATGTGCAGTCGGTGTTTCACTTCAACTCCTCCCTGCTGACCCAATATGTGGAGAAACTGAATACAGAGCTATTCACAAATCCGATGGTGCCAGCGATGGCGTTGAATTTAAATGCTCCTAATTTTGGAGCTGAGTTAAAACGCGCCCTCTACAAGGAGTCCATGGGAGCAAAGGTCTTTTTCACCCAGCCAGTTGTATCTGAGCTGGCCGTTAGAAATCTACAGATGGCAAGGGAAGCCCTATCTGCTAAACTGATGGGAGGGATTATCCCCGTGATCAGCCACAAAAACGCCGTATTTATGAATGAGGAGATCGCCGGTATCCGAGTGGAGAATTCCATCATCGAATCCTATATGGATCTGGATAGAGAGAAAGCCACACAAAAAGCCGTCGAGTTCTCCCTTCACTTTATTCAGCGAATCGAAGATTATGTCGACGGCTATTACTTGATCACACCCTTTAATCGGGTGGATGTCATAACGAAAATCCTGTCTGCAATTAACCCAGATACAGGGCAATTCCAGCAAACATCATCAGGGATGCAGCCAGAATAAACAGATGCCAAATTCCATGATTGAATTTGATCTTCTTGTTCTTATAAAAATACACTCCGACGGAATAGAGCAGACCCCCTCCTGCGATGAAGGCGAAGAAAGCCCATCCCAGGTTGTCTATCATCTGTTTCGCCAGAAATACCGAAATCCATCCCATCGCAAGGTAAAGTATCAGCGATGGGATTTCCAATTTCTTGAAACTCCCTTTTACAAAAGACACCACTTTTAGAATGATGCCCGCCAAGGCCAAGGTCCAGATCAGCGGAAGCACAATCACCATGGTCAAGCTGTCCATCCCCAATAGGAGAACCGGGGTATAGGTTCCAGCAATACAGATGAAGATCGCGCAGTGGTCGATGAGACGGAGAATGCGCTTGGCTTTTTCATGTGTAATGGCATGGTAGAGAGTAGACGAGAGAAACATCGCCATCACACAGACCATATAGACGATAAAAGCCGTCAACTTCAGGTAGTTTGATTCCATCACGGCGCCAATCAAGATGGGGATTGTCAGTCCCATGGTGAGGAAGACCCCGATCCCATGGCTGATGGAGTTAAAAATCTCTTCTTGGATAGTGTATAATCTTGTGCTCACAGTCGCTCCTTTCCAAGTGGTCTAATCCTCTAATTTGAGGGTCGCTCTCTTTTTACGATGCTGTTCGTGGAAGCGGTTCAAGTATTCTTCCACACTTCGGAAATTGGCCACCCTTTCAATCCGATTCTCCTCTGGAAAATAGAATTTCGAAATAGCCCCCATACCAATGCCGACAATGGTCTCGCATTCCTCCATACTGAGGATATTGTAGATGCATTCGGCGCCTGGCTTAGCATAGCCAATGTTTTCAAAATTTCCGAGCATATTCTTCTGTCGATATAGATAGTAGGGATGATAACCATGCTTCTTAGAAAAACGCAGAGTCTCATCGATCATCCTCTCCACTTCAACGGCTTCCTCTGGACTGGCGTGGGATTTTTTTGATCGGAGCTTAGATCCCTTTTTCAAAGCCAATGTATGCACTGTCAAATTCTCTGGATCCAGTTTTGCAATCTCTCGAAGGGTCGCCTCTATATCCTCTAGGTTTTCCCCTGGCAGACCCAGGATCAGATCCATATTGATTACAGGTATGCCGACTCGCTTGGCGAGATTAAAGGCATCCAAAACCTGCTCACGAGTCTGTTCTCTGCCGATGAGCTCCAGAGATTCTGCCTTCATACTTTGGGGATTGATGCTGATTCGATCCACCCCCTGCTCCTTAAGCATGCGCAATAAGGGTGTGGAAATGGTATCCGCTCGGCCGCACTCAACTGTGAATTCGAGTACTTGATCCGCTTGGAGCTCCTCCTTTACCGTCTCGATCAAGCGCTCCAGCTCCGCAGTCGGTATGGAAGAAGGCGTTCCTCCGCCGATATAGACCGTGTTCAGCCTTTGGCCTTCCATCAGCTCTGCCGTCTGCATGACCTCTTCTCTGAGTCGATCCATATACATCGGGACCTGGTCCTTATAGCGGGATAGCTTTGCCGTTGGAAAAGCACAGTATTTACAAATCGATGGACAGAAAGGGATGTTTACATACAGAGAATATCCCCCCTGCTCCACCAGATCTAACTTTTCTATTTGGCGCTTGGCAATGGACAGGATCATGTCCGCCTTGTCCTGAGCGATTGCGAAGCTCTTGACTAAACATTTCAGGGCTTTTTTCTCGTCACCGTCCTCGTCAAGCAATTGGTGTGCGATCTTTACAGGTCGTACTCCAGTGAGGATGCCCCAAGGCAGACGGGTCTGCGTCGCATTGGATAGGACTTGATAGACACTTGCCTTCACAGCCTTCGATTCAGGATTGGTCAATCGCTTCTTACAGAGGAAGTCCGACAGATTCCACTGATGGGATTCGGTCAGCTCTTTATCCACATAATACTGCGTATCAATGGCGCCCGTTTCCGCATCCAATTCACTGATCAAGTATTTATCCGCCAATAGAGGGCTATTCTCCGGTATAAAATAGATGGACTCCTCTGGATAGAACACCCGAATCAGTTCATATAAGTCATGCTCATATTTGTGGCCGATCAATTTCACATTTATCATTGGATCACCTCATTGGGACTGGAGCCCAAATACCCTCTACTGCCCATCCAAAAAATCCATCAGTAAGTCGATTGTCTCTTGGGTGGTCGACCAGGTCGTGATAAAGCGGACCACTTTTCCGTCTTTTGGGTATTGAAAGACCTCAAAGAGGAATTTCTCTGACAGGCGCTCGATCTGTTCGTCGCTAAGCCGAACAAATATCTGATTCGTCACCCGTGGCTTGTAGAATTCGATCCCACGTGCCAACAGGCCCTCCGCCATCAGAGCCGCCATCCGATTGGCGTGACGTCCCAGTTCAAAATAAAGGTCATTTTCAAACAGGACCTCAAACTGCATCCCCATCAGAAAACCCTTAGAAAACATGGCTCCACGATTCTTGTACATATACCGAAAATCAGGCTTTAAGCGATCATTGACAAGGACCAGTGCCTCTCCAAACATCAGGCCATTTTTGGCACCGCCAATAAAGAAGGCATCGGTCAACTCTGCCAGATCACCCAAACTAATATCAGAGAATTCCGAGGTCAAAGCTGCCGCTAAGCGCGCACCGTCCATGTAAAGCAGTAGTCCATGTTCGTCGCATACCTCTCGAAGAGCGATCAACTCCCCCTTTGTATATACCGTTCCAAGCTCCGTAGCATTGGTGATATAGACCAGAGCCGGCTGGGTCTTGTGCTCATGAGTGTAAATGGACATGACCCCTTCGATCTCTTTGGGAGTCATCTTGCCATCCTCCCCCTCTACGGTGATCACCTTATGACCAGTGCCCTCAATGGCTCCGGTCTCATTGTCGGCGATATGTGCCGTCTCGACGGCGATGATCGATTGATAGGGTCGTAAAAAAGCGGCCATCGACAAGATATTCGCCAAAGTCCCCCCTGAGACAAAGTGGATGTCCACTTCTCTATTGAGATGACCTTTAATGAGCTGTGCAGCGTGAAGACAATGCTTATCCTCTCCGTAGGGCGCATTCACCTGCATGCTATAGGCCATAATATGCTCCAATACCTTCGGATGGGCGACTTCACTATAGTCATTTTTAATATTAATCATTTTATCCTCTTGGAAAAATTGGAAAATGCTGTAAGTCTGTCCGTTATTCTTGCTCCTTGATCTCGATGGACTGGATCGTCACATCTTCTAGGGGCTTGTCCATGGGATTGCGCTCTGCATTGCTGATTTCATCTACGATGTCCATCCCCTCAACCACCTGTCCAAAGACGCTATGCTTAAAGTCCAACCAAAAGGCGCCGCCCGTCTTTTCATACTCGTCGACGACTTCTGGTGCATAGCCCTTTTCCGCGCCTAAATCGCGCATTTGAGATAGGAAATCTACCGTCACCTCAGGTGCCGTCACGATGAAAAACTGGCTGCCATTGGTGCCTGGGCCTGCATTGGCCATACTCAGCGCGCCGCGGAAATTACGGTATTCCGGATGGAACTCGTCTTCGAAAGAGCGTCCAAAGATACTCTCACCACCGCGTCCAGTTCCAGTCGGGTCTCCACCTTGGATCATGAAATTCGGGATGACCCGGTGAAAGATAATGCCGTCATAGTAGCCGTTTTTCGCATGGGTCACAAAATTCTCCACGGCCTTCGGTGCCGCTTCAGGGAATAGAACCAGAGTAATATCGCCGCGATTTGTATGAATGGTAGCCAAAGTATCCCCTTTAGCTGGTTTTTGCATTTGTTTTAATGTCATATGTCTCTCCTTTTTGGTCTCTTTCTATTATACCCCGAATTGGAGTACTTGGGTATATTAGCTTAAAAGAGCTACCTACATCTCTTCAGAATGCAGGTAGCCCTTGGTCTATTGCATCGCCTCTGGCCGGAGGATCTCCTCCATCACCCTCCCAGCGGCGCCACGTAGGCGCAGATCCATGATACGAGACAGGGTGGGAGCGATGTCGATGAGCCGGGCATCTTCTAAACTCGTGGGGCGAAAAGCGGGACCATATCCGAAGAATACCGCCGAATAACCCATCCTATCTGGGTCATATCCGTGATTGGCCGCATATTTGTGATCCGTCTCTTCAATGATCTCCCCATTGACATCTTGTATAAAGTAATAGCCGTCTTTTGCATCCAATAGGAATGTGCAGTCCGGGTCTGTACCCCTTACTTCTGCTTCTTTGGCTGTGAGTATACTGCGGATACCTCCAGTCTGCGCCGCGAATTCTTCGAGTAGATCCCTGAGCTTGGTCATCGCCCTGGGGCTCTGATTTTTCGCATAGATATAACAGCTGCCACCAGCTTCATGCATGATGACTTCGTATTTTTGCACAATGCCCTTTGGGTTGACGGTGAGTAGACCCCGATCTAAGAAGAATTTATTGAGTCTGAGGCCCGTGGTCAAATCGATATGAGAATGGTCACTTAGGACGACTAAGCTCGTCTGTCCCCTGCCGAAATGCTCGATAAAATGCAGGGCCTTTTGTATCCGAGCGTCGTAGGATGTGATCGCCTCCACGACTTCTGGAGCATTCGCTCCAAATCTGTGCTTGTAGTCATCGACGGCGATAAAATGGGTCATGGTCAAATCCGGATCGTGTTTCTCCAACACATGGTGCATGCAAGCCTCGGTAAAATCGTCGAGATTGGGCTGCTGAAGGCCCTTTCGCAGATGCCCATACTTCTGATCCAGCTCCAATAACAGAGGCAGATTGCTGTTTAATCCCGACACCATGGCCTGGGTATGCCAAGGCCTATGGGGAATGATCTCCGCAATATTATAATCGATATTTCCGTTGGCACTGACCGGCCACAAAAAGGCCGCAGTACTCCGTTCCCTTCGCTTTGCCGCTCGAAAGAGGGTGTCCCCCTGAATATCCTTTTCATACCAGTACCAATCCATATTTTCTTTAGAGGGCTGCAGGAGCAGATTATTGATGATTCCGGTGTCCTTAGGATACCTGCCGGTGATGATACTGGCATGGCAGGGATAGGTCAATGTCGGAAACACAGATCGCATCCTCTTTACATAGGCTCCCTCTTCGATCAGTCTGCGAAAACCGGGCATCTTCTCAAAATGCACTGCATCGGTGTCCCCCAGCGCATCTAAAGAGAGTACAATCAGCTTATGCATCCGAATCGTCCTCGCTCCAAAGGGATTGATCCGTCAAAATGATCGGTCCATCCGCAGTGACCGCTAAAGTGTGTTCATATTGGCAGGATAGGGAGCCGTCCACCGTGCGGGCAGTCCAGCCGTTGGAATCCAGCTTGGACATCCAAGCCCCCGTGTTGATCATGGGCTCAATGGTAAAGACCATCCCCTCCATAATCCGCGGTCCGCGACCCGGTCTGCCATAATGGGGAACCTGGGGATCCTCATGCATATCTTTGCCGATACCATGTCCGATAAAATCCCTTACGACAGAGTAGCCAAGGGGCTCAACATAGGACTGGATGGCATGACCTATGTCTCCGATGCGATTGCCAACTCTAGCCTGCTCGATTCCGAGATATAGGCTCTTCTTTGTGGCCGCCATCAAATCTGCCACTTCTTTCGACACCTGCCCGACGCCATAGCTCCATGCGGAGTCTGCCATATAGCCGTCCAATAGTACCACCATATCCACCGTCACCAAATCCCCCTCTTTCAAGATGATCTCTTTCAGGGGAAATCCATGACAGATCTCATCGTTTACGGAGGTGCATGTGGCATATGGGTAGTCCTTGTATCCGATCTGAGCGGGTATGGCTCCATGGGAACGGATAAAGTTCTCCGCCACTTGGTCGATCTCAGCAGTGCTGACCCCGGGGTGAATGAATTTTCGCAATTCCAAATGGGTCTTCGCCAAGATTTCCCCGGCTTTTTTCATTTTTTCAATTTCTTCCAATGTCTTAATGATGATCATAATTGCTCCTAATATCAGTCGAGCACTATCCGAGGATAGTGCTCGATGTTCTATTCAATATTTGCTTAGATGTTCACTTCTCCAATATATTCATAGTCTCCATCCATCTTTTTGATGTCTATGGTCCACTCGGGGCGAATGCCCAAGGTCTGTGCAAGCGAATCAAAATAGAAGAGAATGATACCCATGTCAACAAATTCATCGATATGAGCAGGCTGTTTCGAATACAGTTCAATCCGGTGACCGTCGATGACGAATCTCCAAGGTTGATTATTATAGGAGGATGGCGCTAATCGCAGATAGTAGAATAGATCTGCTAAACCCATTTGCTCCAGTTCGTCGATGTCCATGGGTTGGCCAAATTTCTCTTTGAATACATAGTCTTGAATCCCAATGCGGCTACTGTAGGTCGCCTTTCCGATATTCAGATCTCTGGGAGGATACCCGATCGCGAGCAGATACATAATGCGGCCATTTACCTCTCCAAAAGTGGCAATCGCCTCATCATCTGGTAAGCGCTGTAGGGTTACCCAACAGGAGGCCAGATTGAATTTCTTCAAGGAGGTAATGACCTTCTCCAGATAATAGGCGCCATAGATATACGCCTCTGGGACTTCTTCTCTTGTAACTAGGGCAATATATGCGGGTGCCTTGATCATAACACCGCCGTAGCCCGCCTTTCCCTCTAACTTTTTATACATTTCATCGCCATTGGCATATAGAAAATAACCAGCCTCTAGCATCTGTGGATTGACGCGATCCAACAGGTCCTGAACACCATCCAGGGACTTCTGGTCAATTTTCTTATTCTTAAAGGTTCGCACTGAGCGACGGGTGGTCAAAAAATCCGACATCAACATATTACTATCCTCCTCTATTCCAATGCTCTGTCTCAAGCTCCTAGATGTATTTTACTACAAAGACCTGTTTCCCTCAAGTTTCCTTTTACGAAATCCTCCAAGGAACCATCCAATTGTGGTAAACTTACAGACAGGAGAATAGAATGAATCTTACCCCACAACAAGAACAGGCGATCCTGCATGTCCAAGGGCCGGCACTCGTGCTCGCCGTACCCGGCGCAGGCAAGACCACAGTCCTGCTGCATCGCATTCAAAACTTAATCGAGCACAACGGCGTTGCCCCCGATCAGATCCTATCCATCACCTTTAGCAAAGCGCAGGCCATGGATATGCAGCAGCGCTTTTTTCTGCGCCAAGATCCAGATCTCATGAAAAGTGGACAGCCTAGCTTTTCCACCATCCATGCCTTTGCCTATCAGATCTTAAGGACCTATAATCGAGAACAAAATCGGCACCTAGAGTTGATCGAAGGCTCTTCGGATTACAATAAATACGCCCTGATTCGAAGCCTTTACTACCGCATGCACCACAGCTATATCACCGATGATACCTTGGAGACATTCTTCACCGAGCTGTCCTATATTAAAAACACCATGCTCTCTTTAGACGACTATCTCAAACTCTTCCAACCAGAGGTGAAAGGCTTTCGGGACTTAGTCCTCCAATACGAAGGATTTAAAAAGCAGCGCCATTTCATTGACTTTGACGACATGCTCACCCTATCCCTTGAGATCATCCAACAGGACGATGCCCTGCTCGCCCGAATTCGCAGAGCCTATCCCTTCATCCAAGTCGACGAAGGACAGGATACCTCAAAGATTCAGCTGGAGTTGATCTCTCTGTTGGCAGAGCCAAATAACAACCTCTTCATCGTCGCCGATGACGATCAGTCCATCTATGGCTTTCGAGGTGCTCGGCCAGAGGAACTCCTTCGGTTCAAAGAAAAATATCCCGAGGGCACTCTCTTTTTCATGGAGGAGAACCACCGCTCCTACAAAGACATCGTGATGGTTTCCAATGCCTTTATCCGAGGCAACAAGCACCGATACGAAAAGAAAATCCATACTAAAAAAGAGAAGCTCAAGCCAATTGAGATCGTCAGCTGTAAAAACGCCAATGTCCAAACCGCCTATCTGGTGGAACGCATGAAGCAAGAGCGAAAAGACCCACAGCGAAAAATCGCCATCCTCTACCGAAATAATGTGAGCGGCATGGCCCTATTCGGCGCCTTCGAAGCTGCAGGTATCCCCTACTATCTGCGGGATGCCAAGAGGACCTATCTGTCTCATTTCGTCCTAGAGGACATCCTCAATCTACTGTTTTTTGCCCGAGACCCATCGGATCTGGAACTGTTTGAAAAGATCTACTATAAACTCAATGCATTTTTAAAAAAGGACTACCTGGGATTTTTGCGAAGTACCAATTATGCGGAGAATATCTTTGATCGGCTTCTGGAAATTCCCTATCTCAAAGAATATCAGATAGAGAGAATCCTACGGCTCAAGCACAGCTTTCAATTCTTGGCAAAACTCTCCATTCCAGATGCCATCGAATACATCGAACAGGAATTAGGCTATGGCGCCTATCTGGAAGAGCGTATTCGGCGATCGGGCACTGGTGGAGATCCAGTGGATGTAATCCTCGAAAACCTCAAACTATTGGCCCATGGTATGAAGGAACCAGCCGAACTCCTCGAAAGACTGGAGCAGCTCCGAAACCAGCGCAGCTTTCCCTCACCAGATGCCGTCACCCTTTCGACGATCCATTCGGCCAAGGGTCTGGAATACGATTCAGTCTATATGATCGACTTAGTGGATGGGGAATTTCCTTCCCAGCACTCCTGTAAAATGGACCCACGAGGGGATTCTATGGCGCAAGAAGAGGAGAGAAGGCTCTTCTACGTGGGCATGACCCGAGCCAAGTCCTCCTTGACTCTGATCAGTCTCAAGACCAGAAATGGAAAAAAAGTCCAATCCTCACGCTTCTTTGAAGAGGTTCGGCGGATGAATAAGAAAAAACAGCGATGATCACAAAGGGCAGTTGACATGGAATAATCCCATGACAACTGCCCTCTTTCTATCCTCGAACCATCTGAATATGTAGTACCCCATCCAAATCGAAGGGATCTTTCTCTGTCACAAATCCAAATCCCCTGTACCAATCCACCAGATAAACCTGGGCTTCGATATGAATCTTGGGCATTCCTTCATCGATCAGTTGCTGAATCCCTTTTTGGAGCAGGACCTCGCCAATCCCCTGTCCTCTTCTCCCTTTTGTTACACACAACCTCCCCAGAGATCCAATCCCTTGATCCAAATGAGAGCGGATACAGCGAATTCCACCGACGACGCGCCCTCCCTCGATGGCCAATAGATGCTTCGAATCGAGATCAATCCCATCTAAGTCCAGATAGAGGGAATTCTGTTCGATCATAAATACCTCCATACGCAGCCGCAGCCAATCGTAGAGCTCGAGCTTGGTCAACTCATGAAACTCTCGGTATACAATTGACCACTCAACGCCTATATCTGGAGAGTTGTGCTTCCCCTTGGTCTCCTGGTTGTCCATCGTTCATCCCCTCCACAGATGTTCATCTACTAACTGATAATATGCAGCACGCCATAGCTCAAGGCCAAGATCAAAAAGCCAGCAATCAGGTTCCCTATGGCAACAGCCGGAAATGCATACTTAAAGCGATAATTGAGTAGGGACGCAAGCAAGCTCCCACTCCAGACGCCAGTACCCGGCAGGGGAATTGCAACAAAGATCAATAGACCCAATAGGCCATACTTTTTAACCGTACCACTGCCCTTTTTTAATGTCTTATTTTCGATTCGCTCCACCAAACTTCGAAATAAACTCGTTTGACGAAGCCAATTCGTGATCGGACGGATTAGAATCAAAATGAAGGGCACGGGAATCATCGATCCAGTATAAGCCCAAAACAAGGCCCCCATATGGCTGAATCCCTTGGCAATTCCCAAGGGAATCGCCCCCCTCAGCTCAATCACTGGCAGCATCGCCATAAACATCACTTGTAAACCATCTACGATTTCCTTAGTCCACTCCATCCCAACCACTCCAGCTCATTTATTTAGTATTCTACGGAGATTATACCAGATAAACCAATCCCCCATCCGACAATTTGCTTACATTTCAAAAAGTCGCATCGCAGGATTTGCTGCACCATATGATTTATGCGGTTATTTGTGGATGGCATTACAACCCTACGCCCATCAGCTCCAGCACCATCAAACGCTGCTCATGGGTCCAGCCTTGCAGACCTCCTGTATGGATGAAGAGGATGTTTTGGAACTTACTCAGGGCTCCACTGCGGATCTCTTCAATACATCCTAGAAACGCCTTGCCCGTATAGCAAGGATCAAAAATGACCCCTTCTCTTTCGGCAACTTCTAGTAAAAAGGCGATCTCCTCTCGGGTACTGAGGGCATATCCCCTGCCGATATACTGGTCATTGATGCGAATGTTTTCATTCAAATAAGCATCTGCTACCGTCATACCTTCCATCCCTCGAAGGATTCGTATAATCTCCCTCTTAAACTCCGCTTCGCTATCTGATACAGAAATGCCATATATGCATTTTCCAGCCTGTTCCATCTCGTTACCATACCAGAGTCCTGCATAGGTGCCACCGGACCCTACTGAGAGCACAATGGCGTCAAATTCGACCCCCAACTCCAATTCCTGTTGGCGGATTTCTCGGAAACACTCTGCATAGCCTAAAGATCCTACGGAATTGGAGGCGCCGACTGGGATTCGATATGCTTTCTTCCCTTCACTGGTCAAGCGCGTTTCAATCTCGAACATCTTATCTTCTCGAGACTCCTCAGGACGAAGCCTGTGGACCATTGCACCCAGCATATAATCGAGAAAGAAATTGCCTTCGATTTGCAGCGGGTCTTCTCCCCGAATCACTAGCTCACAGCCGAGGCCACAGCGCTTTGCAGCGGCTGCCGTCGCACGGCAATGGTTGGACTGGATCGCGCCTGCTGTCACCAGAGTATCTGCTCCTTGTGCTATGGCGTCGGCAATAGCGTATTCTAGCTTTCGAATCTTATTTCCAGAGACCTCCGTCCCCGTATAATCGTCTCGCTTCAAATATAGATTGCAACCCAAATCTCCAGAGAGTCTCTCCAGTTTTTGAATGGGAGTGGGTAGATTTGCAAGGGAAATCTTCTTCATATCTGCACCTCATATCATTAATGTATTCCCATTTTACCATATACAAAGAGCTTGGGACATGTCAAGAAAAATGCATCGGAAAGGGCAGGTGCAATATGTTATACTAAGGCTAGTTTAGTTTCGGAGGCAATGATGAAATACAATCGTACTGGGATCTGGAACCCAAAATTCCAATTTCAAAATATAAACAACCGACTTGAGCCATGGGGTTACTGATATGAAAACTTCACTTAACCAAATTCCATCCAACCGCGAACTGTTCGTCAAAGGGATGAAAGATGCCATACCCGTCTGTCTGGGCTATATCGCTGTTTCTTTTAGTTTTGGGATCCAAGCAAAAAAACTTGGCTTTACACTTTTTCAAGCAGCGTTGATGTCGGGTACCAACCTGACTTCTGCAGGGCAGTTTTCCGGTATCACCCTAATCCAGTCTGGCGCCACTCTATTTGAACTCGCCTTGACTCAGCTGATCATCAACTCCCGCTATATGTTGATGTCTGGAGCCCTATCTCAAAAACTGGATCCTGAAGAACCGACACGAAGGAGAATGTTGATGGCATTTGGCATCTCCGATGAGAACTTCGCCCTGTCCTTTGCCTATCCAGGTACTCTTAGACCCGTATACACCTATGGCCTGATGAGTTGTACGATTCCTGGATGGATACTTGGAACCGTACTCGGCGTACTCTCCGGGGACATCCTACCTGCCAGCATCCTCGATGCACTGGGTTTAGCCCTCTATGGCATGCTGATCGCCATCATCATCCCCCCATCTAAGGAGAATAAAGTGATCGCAGGACTCGTCATCGTGTCAATGATGACCAATGCACTCATCGACTTTGTCCCTGGACTAAAAGGCCTATCCTCGGGTATGCGAATCATCCTACTTACATTGCTAATCACAGCCATTGCCGCATGGCTATTCCCCCACAAGGAGGCCACCGATGAGCTATAGTCCGTACCTAGAAATATTTGTGATGGCCTTGGTCACCTATTTGATCCGGTCCCTCCCATTGACCCTGATCCGCAAGCAGATCAAGAGCACTTTTATCCGCTCATTTCTATATTATGTGCCCTATGTCACATTGAGTTTGTTGATCTTCCCTGCCATACTGGATGCCACAAATTCCCTACAATCTGCACTCGCTGGTTTTATCACTGCCTTAGCACTGGCTTTCTTTGGAAAGAGCCTGCTTACGGTGTCCATCCTGTCCTGTGTTGTCGTATTTGTGGTGGAGATGCTACCAATGTAAAAGACTCCCAAGAGCGAGCAGAATATCTGCGCTCTTGGGAGCTTACTATTTCATGTAGTCTGCTTTCTACATCACAAATACTTTCTCCACATATTCCGAAGTCCATCCACTGAGTATCGCCATATACTCCATCTTGAAGGAAAGGATATCTCCCACCTGATACTCTTTTTGTGACTCAGTAATATCCACGATTAATAGATCGGATCCAATTCCGTTAATCACCAAATCCTCATCCAGAGGTTGAAGTGAAATCAGGTCTGTATCCTGACTTCCCACTGCCGCTAGGGCGATCCTTCGAATCCCTTTGTCCGTACGACTTGGGATCATTCCGTAGGAGTTTTTACCCAACTTCCCAGACGGAATGGAAGGTTTAGACTTGACCTCTACAATTTGTGCTTCCAATACGAATATATCATCAAAGGTATTTGGAATCCTCTGTCCATACGCAAATTCTGTTCCACATACGATCGATTCCCCCAGTCTCAAATTATTGATTCCCGGTAGTGTAGATTTTCCCAACAGATACATTGTAGAAGAGTTTCCACCGGAGAGAATATTGAGTTTGAAATTATATCTTTGAAGGATCTCTTCTCTGTACTCATAGAGGCGGTAGAGGGTTTCTGGGGTGGGGATCACGCCACTATAGCATTTTAGGTTAACCCCAATTCCCTCCAGAAAAATATTCTTGAGTTTCAGGCTCTGCTCAACAGCATCCATTAACCTCTCTTTTCGATAATAGCCCTCTCTAAGATCCCCTAAGTCCACCATGAAGAACACTTTATGAACCCTACCCTGCCTAGCTGCTTCCAAGTTCAACTGCCTCACAGTTTGCATCTCCGTGTTAAAGGAAGCATCTGCGTATCGCACAACATCTTCGATTTCCGCTTCCATGGGCATTCGCAGCAACCATTTTTCACTATCCAGATCTCGCATTCGGAAGATATTCTTAATACGAGAGTCAGCCAGCTGGTCCACACCTCCATCCAGCATTTTTTGAGCTAACTCTGGATTGCCTCCAAAGACTTTGGTCACACCAGCCAGTGTGTCGATTCCACTTTGTGCGAGTATCTCCTTCATAATTCTACTATTATGGCGAATTTTTTCCGGGTATATTAACATTCTTGGATATTGCATAGTACCCTCCAATCCTAATCAAAAATCCGCTCAGAGAACCTCTTTTCCCCTAAGCGGATTTTATCCTTAATCCATCGATTCGCTATAGTTTTGCATTGTCTTGCTTGATATTTTTCCTCAGATGAACCTGGGGCTCAGAGGGTATACTGAAGAAGGGAATGAGACGATCCAAACCGGTCAGTGTCAAAATCAGCATGGAGAAGACCGCGATAATGGCCATATAGTTATACTGCATGATTTGGATAGCCGTGATTTCTTGTAGTGGATACACCGCTGTACAGATGGAGACATAGAACGCCATATAAACATGCCATGGAATCAATTGAGATCCGAAAACGCCCATCGCATCAGTAAAGGTGGCGTTTCGAAGCCGCAGGCGATACATGTCTTCTTCACTGGCGACCACATTCTCGTCCGTCAACTCCTTGATAATGGGGCTGATGGTGACAATCTGGGCCATTTCATCTGCCAAGGCAGCATTCCCAAACATGGAGAGCATACCGTTCCAGAACATCAGCTGTCTCACATTTTTCGAGATACGTAGTACAAAATTCGAGATGGGTTCAAAGGCTTTAATACTGCTCATGATACCTCCAAAAGCTCCAATCCAAAGCATCATGACGATCGATATACTACCAGCATCTTCAAATCCAGTTTGCACAAGACCCAGGAATTCGCCTACGGATCCAACCGTACCTGCCATCATCCCAAAGATCATCGCACTTAAAATCCCCATTCCCAAACAGATCATCGTATGTAAGCCTTTGAAAGCTAGTATTATGACGATAATCATAGGAATGACCATGTAAACCGGGACACCTTCTCGAACCTGCTCCAATAATGTCAATGCCGCTGGTCTTAACTCCCCTAGACGTGTAAATACATCTGCTGGGATGGAGTTGATCGCCTCCTGGGCATTCCCCACAGTGGTGGGAAGGCCCATTGCATTACTGACTAGGAAGATAATGACTCCTGACACCAATACCAATAGCCCTGACCAAACCCCTTGGTGACGAACCCGATCTGTAATCTGAACGCCTTGTAGTCCAGAACTGACAACTGTAGTATCGGAGATCAGGCCTATATTATCGCCAAAGCAAGACCCTCCGGCTACCGAAGCGGCTGTTAAGAGGATATTCCCTCCAACAATATAGTTGAGCCATAGAAAAACCGGAGCACAAGCTGCAAAAGTACCCCAAGATGTACCAGTCGCAACCGACAGCAAGCATGTGACAAGGAATCCGACTAATGCCACTGTTTTTCCAGTTACTCCCAAACGGAGTGAGATGTCAATAATCGATGCGCCAACACCAGTAGCCATAAAGGTCTCTGCCACCGCATAGGCGAACATCAAGATGAAGAATACCACGATCATCTCTTTTACTGCCGTAAAGGCATTCTCTAAAATTTCATCAAATTTGTGCTTCTCAGTAATCGCAGCAATAAATCCAGCATAGATTACAACCAAAGCCGCTGCTATCACCAGATCCATGCCATAGATCATCATCCCTGCTAAAAGCATGATTGGGGTGAGCTTTAAAAACGCCATTTCTTACCTCCTAAGATTGTTTATCACCAGCCGAATATCTGATCCCATCAAAAATCGGCTCTCTGCTACCTCGATTATGGAACCCTCAATCCTTCTCTTCTCCAGTGGGGTCATTCACAAGCTTTTCCTGCTATGATTCCTTGAGCTCCCTCTATCGAGTCACTTTTTCGTAATTGAATTCCCCTCCAACCATTGTCGCCAAAACTTTTATCTCTTTAAGCTCCTCTTTTGGAGTACGGAAGGGATCTTTATCCAAAATCACTAAATCTGCCAATTTTCCTGCTACTAGTGTACCCTTACGATGCTCTTCAAAGGCAGCGATCGCCGGATTTATCGTATATTCCATCAGAGCTTCTTCAACGGTAATCCCTTGCTCTGGTAGCCAACCACCTTGCGGATCTCCATCGATATTGCATCGATTGACAACAGCATGGACACCATAGAAGACATTGGGATCTTCAACGGGTACATCTGAACTTGCGGTAATCAATACACCTAGATCGGTCAGTGTTCTCCAGTTATGCGCTTCCTTTTCTCGTTTTTCACCGAGACGTGCATTCATAATCGGATAATCAACTGCTGTGGACAACGGTTGGATGTTGATATTCAGTCCAAGCCTGGCCAGTCTTTTATATTGTTCTAGATTTCCAACTTGGCAATGTACAATTCGATGTCGGTGCTCTTTTGGAAACTCTTCCAGCACGCGCTCATAGGCATTTAAAGCCGTTTCCAAGGCCCGATCTCCTATCGCATGGAGGCACATCTGCATATCCGAGTTGTGAGCAAGCTTAACGTTCTCGTAGAGTTCCTCTTCTGGATATACCAATATCCCCAGATTCCCAGGATCATCACTGTATTCCTCAAGAAGAGCAGCTGTCCTTGCACCCATGGTACCGTCACACCACTGCTTGACCGGACCTATTCGATACCAGTCGTCCCCATCTCCGGTCCGCCTTCCAGTTGCCAGAAAACTCTTTATATCTTCCTGTTTTGGGAGAGAAATCTTCTGGTAAATGCGGATGGGTAGCTTTTTTTCTTCGATGAGCTCTTGATAAGCTTGATGGATATCTTCGAAGCTGCCCCCATAGCCTAAATCGTAGGAGTCTTCCGTATGGACTGATGTGATACCATTGGCTAATAAGACTTCGGATCCCGTTAGAATCGCCTGTTTGATCTCATCGAGTCCAGTATTGGATTTAATATTCTTCTTAAACCACTCCAAGGCTGCTTCACGAATAATCCCATTTGGCTTTCCGTCCGTTCCCAGATCAAACTCTCCGCCTGGTATAAAAGTCTGTGCTATTACGTCGACATGTTCCAATGCCTTTGTACTCGCAAGTCCAATATGACCGCAAACTCTGAGGAGGAGAACTGGCAGCCCCTCTTGGATTTGATCCAAATCTTCTCTGGTTGGAAATCTCTGTCCATCTTCTTCGAATAGATTCTGATTCCATCCCCTTCCGTACAGCCATTGCCCAGGCTTTCTGGGATGTTCCTTCAGAAAATCCTTACATCTTTGAATCATCTCAGATATGGAATTTGCTTCATTTAAATCCACCGCGTCGAAGGCGCTACCATAACCCACTAAATGAACATGTGTGTCGTTGAATCCAGGAAGAATCGTTCGGCCCTGGAGATCAATTCTCATCGTATTTGAATCACAAAGGCTTTCAAGCTCTCGGTTGGACCCAACGGCGAGAATTTCATCTCCCAAGACTGCAACGGCTTCTGATCTGTGTCCATTCATAGGATAGACGACACCATTAAATAAAATTTTATCTGCTTTCAATTTACTACTTCTGATCTTTCATAGACAATATTTCCATTCATCATGGTCATTTCGACGGCAACATCCTGAATTCGATTGGGGTCGATCTGGTAAATATCCTCGGAGAGAACTACCAAATCTGCGTATTTGCCAGGTTCTATCGATCCTTTTACATCTTCTTCAAAGGATGCATATGCGGATTCCGCAGTATAGGCATAAACCGCTTGCTCTACTGTCAACGCCTCATCCATCCGCCATCCAGCCTCTGGATGTCCATTGTAGTCCTTGCGGTTCACTGCAACATAAATACTCTTCATAGGATTAAATAAGTCCACTGGTGTATCCGTCGAAAGAGTTAAATGCACTCCTGCATCGATTAAGCTTCGGAAATTATACGCAGTCTTTGCCCTCTGTGCACCGATTCTATCTTCGACAATATACAGATCTGAGTTGATGCAAATCGGTTCGGCGAAAGCGATGATGTTCTGCTCTTTAAACCTCTCGAGATTTCGCTGACTGGTAAGCTGCAGGTGTACGATACCAAAGCGGGGGTCATCCTTGGGATATGCGAGCTGTGCTTTTTCCATTGCATCCATACACATATCCATTGCCCCATCTCCTATGGCATGGGTCAACACCTGCATATCGTTTTGATGTGCAGTCATTACGAGTTCGTCCAGCTGATCTTGTGTAAAGACGTTGATACCTCGATTATCAGGTTCGTCTGCATATGGCTCATTGAGATATGCCGTTCGAGCTCCTAGGGTTCCGTCCGTTAAAAGCTTTAATGGTCCAATCTTAAAGAATCCATCACCTACTCCGGTGTTGTAACCCTTGTCTAAAAAAGCCTGAAGTCTTTCAATCGATGGCAGTAGGCACTGTTTGTATATCCGCAGTGGCAGCTTTCCCTCATCAATTAATTCTCGATAAGCTTCAAAAATTACCTCATAATCCTTATCTGAAAAGGTCTCGATATCGTCTGTTTGCAGAGAGGTGAGACCATAGGATGACAGGACTTCTGCGGCTTCTGCTAGCATGGACTTTATAGCTGCTTTGTTTGCCGGTGGAATCCTCTCATAAACTAGATATCGAGCTGCTTCTCTTAAGACTCCCGTCGGCGTGCCCTCTTCGTCCTGATCGATATGTCCACCCTCCGGCTGCGAAGTCGAAGCATTTATTCCGCATAATTCTAAAGCCTTTGAGTTGACGGTCACGATATGTTCACATACCCTTGTAAATACGATTGGAACCTCTGTTGAAATCTGGTCTAGATCCCAACGGTTAGGAATCCTATTCTCTTCGAGAATGTTCTGATCAAGCCCTCTACCTGAGAGCCAGCCATCTTCACCAGATTTTCGATTTTGAATCACTTTTTTGCCTCTTGCAATCAGCTCTGGGATATTCTTTGCACCACCCAAATCCAATTTGCTCAGGCCATATGCATAATTCAAAAGATGGATATGACTGTCATTAAAGCCAGGCACCATGATTTTTCCTTCCAAATCGATGATTATTGCCCCACTACTTGACTGATCTAACAAATCCTTCGATGTCCCCAGTTTTTGGATAAGGCCATCTTCTACCAATACTGCTTCTTCAATCGATCGATCAACGGATTGTGTATATATTTTGCCATTGATGAATAAGTATTTCATGGAATCTCCTTGTTCGTGATTTCCTGCTTTCACGGCGAAACAAATATCTCGCCTCTTAACTCATTTTTACTTGAAAGGGAAGTAATCTGAGACCTTCTGTTCTGTATAGGTGAGCAGCAGCTCTCTAAAACATAATGGATGACACTTCGCCCTTCCAGAGGCACCATATGATTCTTATATTGAAACCGAGAACCATATGGTGCTTTAGCTCTAGAAATTGTGATGATTCTCTATCCGTGTACTTTTTCTCCATTTACATAAGTTGAAAGTACTTGAAGATTTTTTATCTCTAGGGGGTCAACCTCCTGCAAATTCTCAGACAGAACTATGAAATCTGCCAATTTACCTGAGCGAATGGATCCCTTTCTATGATCGTCAAAGGTGGCATAAGCGCTGCCCATGGTATAGCAACTGATCGCCTCATCAACAGTGATCTTTTCCTCTGGATACCAACCACCCTCCGGATAGCCATTTAAATCCCGCCGATTGACAGCAGAATATATCCCAAATAGTGGATCTGGCAGTTCTATGGGACTGTCCGAGCCGAAGGCCACATGCATACCCCGCTTCAACATCGTATTCCAATTGTAGGAAGTCTTCAGCTTCTTTGCACCAATTCTAGGCTCTGCCATATGCACATCGTAGTGAAGGAAGATGGGCTGTACATTTGCCACTACTCCAAGCTCCTGCATCTTATCCATCAGTCCTTCATTGAGAACTTGACAGTGGACTAGATTTGCCCGAAGATCTTTCTGCTTCAGTTCCTCAGGGAGGGCCTCCAGCGAAGTAATCACCATGCCTGAGGCCTTATCTCCAATCGCGTGTACTGCGATCTGAAAACCACCTGCTGTGGCGATCTGAACCAGTTCATTCAAATCCTCTTGCTTATATTGAGGGAAACCATGATTACCTGGGTCATCTGCATATGCATCTTCCATATAAGCAGTACGCGTACCTAGGTTCCCATCCGCTAACAGTTTGAGTTGACCGATTTTGAATCGATCGTCTCCCTTCCCAGTCCTATATCCTTTGGCAATAAATGCCTCAAGGGATTCCCTATCTGGTAATAGACACTGCTCGGTGATCCGGAGCTTCAGTTCATTGGCATCGCGTAGCTCTACATATGCATCGAGGACATCCTGTTTTTGAAAACCTGGAAGCATAAAATCATCGGTGCTAACCGAAGTTAGTCCTCTGGACAATAAGTACTTCGAAGAGAGTCGTATATACTCCTTGAATGTTTCCTTCGTCTTGGGTGGAAAAGCAGAATAGACCTGCTTAAGTGCCGCCTCCCGACAAATCCCAGTCGGAACGCCATTCTCATCCACATCGTAGATACCGCCTTCAATGATATGATTGTCCCTATCCACTCCCAAAAAATCTAGCACATTCGAGTTGACCACGCACATATGATAGCAACCCCTGGTCAAACAGATATTATGTTCTGTGGAGATCTGATCTAGGTCCTCTCGTGAAGGCAGCCTTTTACTATCGAAATAGTCTTCATTCCAGCCTTTGCCGAAAATCCACTCGCCTTTTGGAATCTGTTTTTCTTTCTGATACGCCTTCATGCGTTCTATAAGCTCTTCAATAGAGCCAGTATTGACGAGATCGCATTCAAAAAGATTACTGCCCAGCATCCCCAGATGCATATGACTGTCAATAAATCCTGGATAGACAGATTGTTGATTCAAGTCGATGATTTCAACTCCAGGAATTTGCAACTCCTCCATGTCGAAATTGGTTCCAACTTTCAAAAACTTCCCATCTTCAGTGCACATCGCTTCTGCATAGGGCATTGCAGCATCCATGGTGTAGATTCGTCCATTGATATATATCCTTCGCATCGCATACTCCTAAGGGATTTACAATTGTTCGATATGTTCTTTCTCTGGTTTGTGATAGGTTTTATTGGACTTAATATCGCCAGTTCTCCACTGGAACAGTCCAAAGATCGCAAATGCTATTGAAATCAGAGGAGTGAGCCAGTTGAACATCGCATAAGGTACATAATCAATCGTATTCACCCCGAGTGCTCCCGCAAAGAACATTCCACATAAGTTCCAAGGAACCAATACGGAGGTAACTGTACCTGCATCCTCCAAGGTTCGAGAGAGAGTCTGAGGCAGCATATCCTTGTCTTTATAGGCTTGTACATACATCCTGCCCGTCAAAACAATGGACATATACTGACTTGCTGTGACAATATTTAGTCCGATGGCCGTTAAAACCGTCGTTACCACCAATGAAGCGGCACTCTTCGTGACCAGCTTGAATCGTTCCAATAGGACATTTAGAACGCCAGAATGCTCCAGTAATGTCCCAAAGGGCATGACGATCATGGTCAGCAGGATCGTATAGGACATGTTTTGAAGACCTCCACGACTCAGTAGCTTGTCCACAGATTCAACTCCAATGCTCGATACAAATCCTGAATCCATGAATGTGGTGATCTCAGCAATGGAATAGCCTTGTACCGCCATCCCAATAAATCCCGCCAATACGGCAGAAAAAAACAAGCTGATCAAAGCTGGCACTTTCAATAAAGCCAGGACGATGACGAAGATCGGTGGAATCCAGACCAGGAAGTTCATGTTGAATACGGTTTCGATCCCTTCCAGTGTTGCATTGATTAATGGTGCGTCTATGGTGTCTGCCCCATATCCTCGACCTAAAAACCAGTAGAATCCCAAAGTGATAAGGAGACTAGGCAGAGTTGTATACATCATGGCGCGAATATGGTCAAACAGGTCACCTTCCGCCATTGCAGGTGCAAGGTTGGTCGTATCAGATAGAGGAGACATCTTATCTCCAAAATACGCACCAGATACGATCGTTGCTGCTGTTATCGCCGGATTGATCCCAAGACCATCGCCAACAGCCATCAGAGCAACCCCAATGGTTCCAGCAGTGGACCAAGAACTCCCCGTTGCTAGAGATACAACACAGCATACTAGGCAAGATGTAACCAGGAACATATTTGGATTGATGATCTTTAATCCCCAATAGATGATCGCCGGAACCGTACCGCTGGCCATCCAAGAACCCATAACCATCCCAATGATCAATAGGATGAGTACAGTGGTTAAAGCCATTCTACCTCCATCTTCCATGGCTTCTACCAGTTTATCCCAGCCCATTCCACCAAACATCAATGTACCAGCTGCAATCGCCAGAGCAATAAACATGGCGACGTGAACCGGGATCCCGAGTACACCAAGGGATAATCCCATAACTACTAATAGGGATAGAACGATGAATAAGGCGATCCCAAAACTCGGTTTATAGTTGTTATCCGTCATTTTTTTCCTCCAGTTTTGTTTCGATAATACTATTGTGAGAAACTCGGGCAAGATTTCTTAAATCCACAGAACTATGCCGTTTCTCCACCATCAATTGCAATATATTGACCAGTAATATATGCCGCTTCGTCCGATGCTAGAAATACAAATAGATTTGCAACTTCTTCTGGAGCAGCATGTCGTTTCATCGGAATTCCTTGGTTAACTACTTCTAGCATTTCATCTGTGTATTCTGCGCGCTGCATTGGGGTAAGTACATATCCTGGACAGACGGAGTTCACACGAATATGGGGAGCATACTCTAGAGCCAATGTCTTACCCAAGAGAATAACCCCTGCTTTAGAAGCATTATAATCTGCGTAATGGGGATGACCTTCCATCCCATTGGTAGATGCTGTCAACAACAATACTCCTGATTTTTGTTGTTCCATGCGTGACAAAGCCTCCTTTGCACACAGGTACATCCCTCCGAGATTGGTGTCTACTACTTTCTTCCATTGTTCATAGCTAGTATCTTTGAATAGATTTCTGATACTTATTCCCGCATTAGCGACAAGTACGTCCAAACCTCCTAGAACCTCATCCGCTCTAGCAAACCCCTCCTTTACACTCTCTTCAACACTTACATCGACAGAAAATCCTCCTAAGAATTCTGGATTCTCCTCCATCACCCTCCTTAGTTTCTCTTCAGTATTGCCGAAGATAACCACTTTTGCCCCCTCTTTAACAAAACGTTGTGCCGTAGCCAGACCAATCCCACTTGAAGCGCCGGTTACAATCACTCGCTTACCACGCATATCCTCATATTTTGCCATCGAATCTACCCCTCTTTTTGATTTAATAGTTAAAGGATTATTCCATTTTTTATTCAGGTTTATTATCACTGCATCTTGAAAAAGTTCTGTATATGTTTCATCCAACTCATATAAATAAACTTAAGTTCTAACCGGATACATCATTTCCATACCATATCCGGTCTTGATTCGGTAATAGCCAACGATCCTCTGGTCCGCCTCATCGTCACCCGTGTAGATGCGTAAAGGTTTTCCTTTGAGTTTGGCTATCTTATCCGTCGTTGCCAGAATACGAATATTTTCCTTATTAATCTGTTTCAGCACATTGCCACTGATCTGCTGGTTCCCTCTACCGAAGAGATAACCCTGTCCTCCGGTCGGAGTCATGATCAAGACCGATTCAAATTCATTGGTGATCCGCAGTAGATCCTTTTCTGTGACATCTTTTAGGTAGAGCTTTCGGTTTCGAATCACATCGACGCCCAGAAGGGTTGATGGGATTCCCAGCTCTTTGTTGACATATTGAGTGGTGGAACCAGGTCCAACAATATAGGCCACATCTTTGGCCATATGATCGATAATGTCCAAAGCGATCGCCCGTTGGCTGGCTTCCTGTGTTAAAGGGGTTGGCGCTTTTTTGTTTTGTAGGAGCACATTGGAGACGGGCACTTTGAGATAGCCATACAGCGATGTAATCAGTCGATCCTCCCGGTAAGAGACTTCATCGATATCGACGACTTCCAGATCTTGGAGAAGAGTGAGTTTTCCCTCCAGATACTCCTTGGCCAATCGACCTGCATCCTTAGGTGTATTTGCATACACCGGGGAGTGGATTTTAACCCCAGCTGGAATACCCACGACGCCCTGTTCTAAGCCAATTCCCTGATAGATGTCCCTAGCCGTTCCATCTCCGCCGGCAAAGAGCAGAAGATCTGGTTTTTCCTCTAGTATGCGCTGCGCTGCGTTGATGGTGTCGGTTCCACTGCAGGTGTTCTCGCAGTGATAAAGGACGCTGGTTTCAAAACCGAGCTCCCTGCCAATACTCTCCCCCATCTCTCCAGCTGCTGTTAATAACAGCAAATCCTCCTTCAAGGGGAGGAGCTCTTTTAAGGCCTGGTTGGCTTTCTCGGGGGCTTCCTGAGAAGCCCCGAGTTCTTTCGCCTTGGCCAATGTCTCCTGGCCGTCCGTTCCCTTTAATCCGACTCTTCCTCCCATTCCTGCAATGGGATTGACAATCAAGCCGATTTTCTTCATCGTAATCGTCTATTTGGTTTTACGCAGATAGACTCTCCAGGTTGGGCACCATTTTTCAGGATCATCCATACTGGATTCATCGACTCTGTGGATCGTGCTATTGTTGGGAGCCGATTTGATTATTTCTGGGTTCTCTTTGAACTCATCCATGATATGGTGAATAGTCGCCGCATATTTGTCCAGATCTGCCTTGGAAGGAGTTTCCGTGGGTTCTAGCGTGAATGGTTCTGGTACATAATAGGGATGGTGGCTGGACCAGATATGCATTCCGAAGTCCATGACTCTGCGAGACAGGTCATCATAGCTGAATCCAGTCTCTTCTGCATAGTCTTCGAAAGTGTATCTCGTCTGCTCGATGCGCTGGGTCTCCTCTTTAAAGGGCACCTTAATCGCATCGTGCTCCAGCATCTTCTTATATAGATAGACATTGTTCAATGCGGCGACTTTACCGACTTCGTATAATCCTTCAGCGCCAAAGCTCATCATCCAAGCATAGGCTTTCAGCATCGCTTGCGCATTTCCATTGAACATCTTGACCTTTCCAATGGATTTGGGTAGATCATAGTCGAAGAAATATTTTTCTCCATCAAACGCGATCAATGGTCTGGGCATATAATCCTTAAGCTCTGCTACGACACCGACAGCGCCTGATCCTGGGCCACCACAGCCATGGGGAGTTCCGAAGGATTTGTGCATATTGAAATAGCACATATGGAAGCCCGCTTCTTTTGCTCTGGCAATTCCAAATAGCCCGTTGGCATTGGCTTGGTCATAGCAGTTCAGCCCACCAGCCTTGGTGACCAGATCCGTAAATTCCTTCACCCTTGGATTGTAAATCCCTGAGTCTTCCGGATTGGCTACGACGAAAGCCGCTGTACGCTCACTAATCGCTGCCTTAAATGCCTCATAATCAGGCCTGCCATACTCATCTGCCATGATCGTGATGATCTTATAGCCTTTGAGCGCAGGAGCTGCAGCATCCGATGGATGAGAAAATGCCGTCGTGATGATTTCATCGCGCTGCTCTTCTTCTCCGCGGAGTCTATGGTACATGCGCACGATGGAAGCCATGGTCATCGTTGCTTGGGATCCACCGCCTGCTTGGAATGTAAAGTAATCCATTCCTGAGATTTCTCTCATCATCACATCGGATTTGTACAGGACTTCTAAGATACCCTGAACCGTCGACGGGTCTTGTAGGGGATGGAGATCCGTCATCTTTTCCGTATTTGCAATGCGATCATTGATCTTGGGATTGTATTTGACTGTACAGGTTCCCTGGCCGATTTCCGGGTTGATGTCTCCGCCCAGTGTTTCTTGGGAGAGTCGTAAATAGTGCATCAGCACTCGTTTTTGATTGATCTCTGGCAGTTTTGGCAGTCCATCTCTCTTCATCTTTGGACTGAGTTTGGACACACCATCACCTACTGCCTCTGCAATTGCCGCTTCTGCCTTGGGGACTAATATTCCCCTCTCGCCGGGTTGATCCAACTCGAAGATGATCGGCTCATTCCAGCTGGCTTGTTGTACTTCTTGTACCATGCCTTCTCTTCTAATTCTCTTCATCTCTAACCCCCTATTCCACGATGGCCTTTAGCGCATTGACCAAAGTATCGATATCTTCTTTTAAATGGACTTCCGTTACACTGTATAGAGCACATTCTCCCATTTCCGGGAATTCCACTGCCAGATCTTTTCCGCCAAAGATTCCCTTCTCCAAGAGAGCCTCATTGATTTCCTTAACAGATTTTCCGGTTTCATTGAAATCTACGACAAACTCTTTAAATCCTGTTCCTTCAAATCGAGAGCCCTTAACGCCTTTGATCTTGGAGAGTTCTTGGATTGTGTACTGGCTCTTTTGCAGAATATTTTGTCCCAGATCATACATTCCCTGGGGTCCCATCAATGACAGATAAACACCTGCTGTAATTCCGAGTAGCGCTGTCTGTGTTCCGACATATTCCTTTCCCTTTTCCCGTAGGTTACCGAAGGAAGTTCGCTCATATGCGATGTCTCCAAATCCATATTCACCTTCGACAATGGTAGGAGCGACTCCAAATAGTCTAGATGGAAACTCCAGTACAAATTTCTCCTCATCACGAGTGGAAATAAAACCAGATTGACCACCACCATAATTCATATGCATGCCTAGGGGCTGCAAATCACCACAGACAATATCTGCTCCATAAGCTGATGGAGGAGCGAGTACGCCTAAACTGCTGGGGTCTACTCCGACGACGCTGATGGCGCCGGCTTCATGGGCGATTGCAGAGATCTCTTCTCCCTGGTCTTCGATAAAACCTAAATATCCTGGGTTTTCGAAATATACCGCACAGACATCGTCTCCGATCTTATTTTTGAGATCTTCGAGATCCATTCTGCCTGTCTTTTCATCAAAGGCGACTTTAACCAATTCTACGCCAGGATCACAGTAGTTCTCCATGACCAAATATCTCTCTGGATGAATGGTCCCACATACTAGAGCTTTTCCTCTATTGGTGATTCTAGAAGACATCCTAAGAGAGGTGGCAGCTGCTTGTGGCCAGTCGAAAGTCGGCACACTGACGACTTCCATATCAATCAGTTCCGCTAAAAGAGACTCGTACTCAAATAGGGATTGAAAACGGCCATGATCATTATAGGGCTCTCCAGCATATCCCGTTAGGAATTCCGATCTGGAGTTGATTTCGTCGCAGATGGCGGGCACATAGTGTTGCCAGCAGCCAGCGCCTAGGAAGTTCAGGTTTTCAGCAGTACTGATATTTTTATTCATGATCTTGCCGATGCCCCGCTTCAGCTCATATTCTGATCGATAGGGTTCTGGCAAATTCAGGGGTTCTTTTAATTTTAGCTCCTCTGGAATCTCAGCATGGAGATCTTCCAGACTGGACAATCCCAATTCTCTCAACATTTCCGCTTGTACATCCGGATCCGAGTTCGGGATGTACGGATGATTTTTAAATCCTTTGTTCATCAATTTCCTCCTTCGTTTTTATGCGATGCCGCCGCCGTCTACTACAATAGCCGTTCCAGTAATCCAAGAAGATAGGTCACTGGCCAAGAATAACACGGCATTAGCGATATCCCTAGGTTTCCCCAGTCTAGATAGGGGTCTGCCTACTCCACAGTCTTTCAAGTACTCTTCCATATTGGTTTCACCCGTCTGGACTCCCTCATCTCTTAGCATTTCTGTATCTGTGTCTCCAGGGTTGACTGAGTTCACGCGGATATTGTCAGGTCCGTGGTCGATTGCCATCCCTCTGGTCATGATGACAATTCCACCTTTAACCGCATTGTATGCGGCAGCCAGATTGCCACCCTTGAGTCCCCATCCTGATCCACAGTTGATAATGCTTCCTCCACCGCTTTCTTTCATCAATGGAATAGCGTATTTGCTCATTAAGAAAGTACCTTTTAAACCTACATCGAGAACGAAATCCCATTCTTCTTCTGTGAGATCCGTAACTTTTTTTCGAACCGTTGCCCCTGCATTATTGAACAGGATGTCCAGTCTGCCAAATTCTCTTTCCACCTGCTCCAAATTCTCTTTACAGCTCGCTTCTTTTGTGACATCTCCCTGCAGGAATTTGACATTCAAACCCTTCGCCTTCAGTTCCTCTTCCGCTTTTTTCCCCTTCGCAGGATTCGTCCCAATCATCACTACGGTCGCTCCATGCTCTGCCAATAGTTCTGTGGCGCCAAGACCTATACCGGAAGCACCCCCAGTGATTACGGCAACTTTACCTGTTAAATCCAATGGATCTTTCATATGTACCTCCTCATTTTTTGTTTTCTGGTTATTATATATGCAATCGGCATGCCAATACGAAATATTTTCTCATAATTATTTTTTCGGCTAAATCAAGCACTTCCCAAATTACACTGTATCACCACTTTGAAAAATATCATATATTTGATATAATAAAACTGTCAAACTTGCCAATATCTATTGCCATTTGTCAATTTTCTAGGAGGTAATGATGAATTTACAGGTAATCAAGCCGATTCTGGAGAGAATCCTCACATCCATGTCCAAACTCACCCACGCAGAATTCGCGATCTTTAGCTCATCTGCAAATCTAATAAGCGGTACACCCACCTATCTGCGCAGGAAAGGAAGCGGTGTACATCCAGAGTCCATTGAAGAAGTCATCGAGCAGGGAAATGTCGTCGTCAACAAGCCCGGTCAGATGAAGTCCTGTATCGGTTGCCGCTTTGTCAATAATTGTCCCTCCACCATTGAAATACTCTCCTGTATCGACGTAGGCGATCAACCCATTGGCGTCGTCAGCATGACCTCCTTTTCCCAAGAGGGTCATAACCGAATCGAACGAAATATCCGTACTTATACCGATATCCTGGAGTCCCTCACAGAGATGATCGCCATGTTTGCAGTCAATGAGCAGCTCGGCTTCCAGCATAAGCTCCTCCACCGCATCATCGGAAAAATGGTGGATGAGATGCAGGTGAATTATCTTTTCATAGACCAGCTGGGGTTCATCGTCCATTGGGACATCAATGTAGAAAAGTTTTTACCATTTTGCGATCTCCAATCCCATAATATCAGTGCCATGTTCCCGCAAGATTTTGTGGATTGGGTGCTCAGTTCGAAAGAACCACGCCGAAAGTATTACCGCTTTGATACCTTTGGAGGGATGATCTATGTCACACCCCTCAAAGTTGACGGAGAAATCCTTGGATATACAATGCGGGTGGAACAGGAAGAAGTAAAACAGATAGAGTCCCATGACAATTATATCGACTCCATCATTTCCTCTGATCCCGTGATTGACCGCATCAAGGGGAAGATTGTCAAAATTGCCAATTCCACTTCATCGGTCCTAATCACCGGTGACACAGGTACAGGGAAGGAGATGATAGCGAAGGCCATCCACTATTCGGGCTCACGGATATCAAAGCCATTTGTACCTGTAAACTGCGCCAATATCCCCGACACCCTGTTCGAATCCGAGCTATTTGGCTATGAGGATGGGGCGTTTACCGGGGCAAAGAAGGGTGGTAAGCCAGGTATCTTTGAGATCGCCGATGGTGGTACAGTATTCTTAGATGAGGTCGGTGAGCTCCCACTCCACTTACAGGCAAAGCTACTACGCGTTTTACAGGAGGGGGTTATCCAGCGTATTGGTGGAATCCACCTCATTCCCATCCGCATACGCATCATCTCCGCTACCAATCGAAATCTAGAGGAGATGATGAAAGAAGGAAAGTTCCGAGGAGATCTCTTTTATCGCCTCAATGTCATACCCCTACTCGTACCACCCCTGTCCCAGCGCCCAGATGATATTGAGACCCTGACTCAGCATTTTATCGAAAAATACAGCCGATCCTTGGGTCGAGACATCCGGTCCATCTCCCCGGATGCACTAAAAACGCTCAAAGATTATTGCTGGCCAGGAAATATTAGGGAGCTGGAAAATGTCATCGAATATGCGATCAATATGGAGGATTCGCATTGTATCAGCAGGGAATCACTGCCCTTAAAACTACAGGAAGAGCAGATCACCGCCCCTTCCCTCTCCTCAAGAGAAACCCCTATCATAGAGGCATTGGATCGCCATGGCTGGAATCTAGAAGGCAAAAAAAGAGCAGCTGACGAATTGGGCATCAGCCTGCGCACCTTATATCGGAGATTAAAGGCGATGTAGATGAATCTAAGGAAATAAAATAGTTTAAATACAAAGGCGGCACCGCTAATTTCGATGCCGCCTTTGTGTTCTGCTTACTCACAATGAAAACAATTTTTAACTACCGGATCTTCTCTAAGACCATTGCTGTTCTACTGGGACAATATAGGGTGATTCCCTGGTATTCTGGGTCCATCTTCATAGGGAACACGGGATACTCATAGTCATGAGAAATCCTGCCTCCCATCCCACCAAAACGCTGCTCATCGGTATCGAGCACAACACGATATGCGCCCTGATCATGGGTTGGTAGTTCAAATCCCTCATAGGATTCCGTCGGATGAAAGTTGAAGAGGAATAATCGACCTTTTTTTCTGATGGCAATCACTTTTCGACCATTGTCCCTCCATAATACCTCAGGATGCTCTGTGCCCATCAGATCGTTCTCTTTCATGAAATGGATCATCGCCTTATCGAATTCATTGAGTCCCTTATAACGGAGATAGTCCTTTTCCGCCAGAGACCACTGCCTTCTACAATGCTCGAAGCTCCAGTTGTTCCCCTCTCTGGGGAAGTCAATCCATTCGGGATGACCGAATTCGTTACCCATAAAATTCAGATATCCATCACTCCCCATGGCGATCGTCGCAAAGCGAATCATCTTCGAGAGGGCGATCGCTCGATCGATGATCAGATTTTCGCCAAATTTATTCATATCCGTGTACATTTCCTTGTCGGCCATTCGGAAGATCACGGTCTTATCTCCGACAAGTGCCTGATCATGGGATTCTACATATCCGATACGCTTTTCTGATGGCCTAGTCGTCGACAATTCGTGGTACATTTCATGCATATCCCAGTGGTCATCACTTTTCTTCAGAGTGCGAATCCAATAATCGGGCATCCCCATGGATAGCCGATAATCAAATCCGATCCCCCCCTTATCGATTGGAAGACACATGCCCGGCATACCACTCATATCCTCTGCAATTGCGATAGCCTGTGGGTTGATCTCTTTTACCAAGGAGCTCGCAAGCTGAAGATATGTGATGGCTTCGACATCGGTGTTCATACTAAAATACTTGCTATAGCTGTCGAAATCCGTTCCCATCCCATGGTCTAAATAGAGCATCGAGGTGACACCATCAAAACGGAATCCATCAAAATGGAATTCCTCCATCCAGTATTTGACATTCGACAATAGAAAATGGATGACCTCATGCTTTCCATAATTGAAGACCTTTGAATCCCATTGATCGTGATTCCCTCTGCTGCCGGAATGGAAGAATTGGTGATCGGTACCGTCAAATTCATTAATCCCTTCCGCCGTATTCTTCACTGCATGGGAATGAACAATATCCATTAGAACGGCGATCCCCTTACCATGGGCTTTATTGACTAGGTACTTGAGATCCTCTGGTGTTCCAAACCATGAAGATGCTGCGAAAAAACTGGAGACATGATAGCCAAAAGATGCATAATAGGGATGCTGCATGATCGCCATGATCTGCACGGTATTATAGCCTTGATCCACAATGCGGTCCAGGATCGTATCCGCAAACTCTCGATATGTCCCAATTCCCCGTTTTTCCTGTGCCATGCCGACATGGGTTTCATAGATGAAGGGAGCTTCGCCATTTAGTCCCCGATAGTCTTGATCGCTCCACTCAAAGGGCGCCGGCGGATCCCAGATCTGACCACTGAAGCTATTCGTCTGTGGATCCTGAACCGCTCTGCGGATATAAATCGGGATGCGATCAACGGACTGTCCCCTTGATAAAACCCGAACCTTGACAAGGTCCTCATGCTTTAAAGCATCTGCTGGTAGCTTGATCTCCCAAGTATTAAAGTCAATGCGCTCTAAGAGGTGAGAGCTTCGATCCCATTTATTAAAATCTCCAATCAAATATAATGCCTCTGCTGCTGGTGCCCATTCGCGATAGACCCAGCCCCCATTCTCCCTGTGAAATCCATAATACTTATGCGCATTTGCAAAATCTGTGAGGGAGCCCCCGTTTAAGAGAGTGCGCCGGATCTCATGATACCTCCGGTTACGATAATCCAAATCCCCTTTAAAATCCTTCAACCAAGGGTCGATTTGATAAATCTCCAGCGGTGTTTGAATTTCTGTCATGGGATAACCTCCAATTTATTTATGTATTATATAATATATACCCTTAAAACTGTATCGGCTTGCGGTTTTGAAAAATATCTCCTTTGATGACAGATCAAAATCAATCCATCCGATCCGAGCTATCTCACGAGACTTCATTTGCAGTTTAAAAAAACGCTAATGATTCTCTCCACCGAAAACTATATCCACAAGCAAACAACTCCCCAGCTTTATGCTAGGGAGTTGTCCTATTATTTCTCTATCTCATTTTATTTCAGCTTACCTGCCACATCATCCGAAACGGAGTTTGTGCCTCCAATGACGGTAATGGTTGTGATCTTGGAGTCTTTGAGGTAATTAGCAGTTGCTTCTGGAACCTCTTCTGGTTGGACTAGGAGTAGGACCGCACCTTCTTTGTGTGCATATGGAGCTACTGCTAGTGCATCTGCAAAGCCCAGACCATTCGCTACAAATGCCTTTTCTCCTTCAGGATAAGCGGCTTTTGCGATGGCCACTGCGGTTTCATAGCGGTTCAGTCCAGCTAGTCTGGTTACGGTGACGCCTCCTGTCTTAAGGGCCTCCTCTACGGCTGGAAGAACTGTGCTTTCGCCGCCTGCGATGACAATTTCTGTAATAGCTTGCTCTTTGATCAAGGCTGTTGCAGATGGAGCAAGATTCCCCTTGCCGTTGATGAGCAGGATCGCAGTCTTATCTTTAGAAGCTAAGGAGGATGCAGACAATGCATCGGCTACAACATCGCCACTAGCTACCATCAGCTTTTTCGCACTGGTCTCCTTCAGTATGGTCTTTGCCACTTCTGCAGAAGTCTCATAGCGGTTTGGTCCAGAAATTCGCGATACTGTAAGTCCCAATCCCTTTAGCTCGTCTTCTACTGCTTTTTCGAGGGTTCTCTCTCCACCGATGAGGATGGCGTTTTTGGCTTCGAGTCTCTTTATCTCTGCGCCAGCACTGGTGGTCAATTTGTTTCCTTCTGTCAGGAGAATTGGTGCACCTTTAAGGGAAGCGAGAGGTCCTGCTGACAGGGAATCCCACTCGACTGTGCCACTTGCAATTAGGACGGTCTCTGCCTTAGCAAATCCCTCTTTACTGATTTCAACTGCTGTCAAGTAGCGGTTATCTCCGGCAATTCTCTTCGGTAGTTCTGCTGCAGATGGGAATCTGATTCGCTGTTCCTGATTGACTTCGATTTCTCCCTCTTTCGCCATTGCGACGATACGGTTTTCTAGGACTTCCGACAACAGGGCATGTTCTGAGAGCTTTTTCAGCCCTTTGAACATCTCGTATCCGTCTCCACCAACAGCCATAAAGTCGTTGGTGACCAGCTTATAGGTCTTGGTCAGATCAACTGGCTGATCCTTGATCATCAGGTCCTTAACCCTATTTCCCTCTGCTGTCTTCTCGATTTCGAAATTCATTCCGGCGACATGGGGGAATTTGCCCGCTGCCTCTGGATAGGCGTCAATACCATGGTTTAGGGCGTCGACAATGACTTGTCCCGTCGCTTCAATCACAACTGGATAGTTCGTAAAGGGGAATGCCAAGAGGACATCACCGCGAGTGATATCCCCTGCTTTGATCGTCGCACGGATACCGCCGCCATTGGTGATCGCCACATCTGCGTCCGTTTCCATTAGCATGGCGATGGTCAATAGTTGACCTAGGTTGGATTCACCAGTTCTTACGATTTCTCTCTCTCCCACTAGATCGGTCTTGGTCTTACCGATGATGGTCTCGAGATAGGGCTTATTGTCTTCTTCTACTGATGCAATATAGTCGGCGATGTCCTTGTTGGGCTCAAGCGCAAAAGCCTCTGCAAAGGGAATGAGAGCCGCTTCAGCTGTCACTTTACCGTCTTCGACCTTAACATTTACTTTACCGATTTGCTTTAGATGTCCACCGGTTTGGGCGATTAATGTGTCCCCCACTTTTTTACCAGCGTCTAATTGGGTGTGGCTATGGCCATCGATGATGATATCTATCTCAGGAACAGCAACTGCCAAGTCCTCAGATGTAATCTCTGATTCTTTATCGAGTCCCAGGTGGCTAAGGGCTACGATGACATCAACCTTTCCAGTCAATGCAGCGACTGCATCTTCTGCTGCTTTGATCGGATCGATGAAGTTTACCCCTTCGGTATTGAGAGGGTTGGATTTTGTCTTCGTCTCAGGTGTTGCTATCCCAAAGATCCCCACCTTGATGCCACCAATCTCCTTGATCGTGAAATTCTCAAAGATCGGGTCTGTCTCCCCCTCTTTGATGACATTGGATGCGAGAATTTGGAAATCCACTTGCCCTTCAAGCTCTACTAGACGATCGGTGCCATAGTTGAAGTCATGGTTTCCCGGGGTGAAAGCATCGACGCCCAATCTGTTTGCCAATTCAACCATGGACTCTCCGCGGCTGATGGTAGCAAAGGTGGTTCCATGGAGCAGGTCACCCACATCGACGACAAGGACATTTTTCGTCTCCTTCTCTTGGTCGATGAAGGTCTTGTATTTCGCAAACCCGATCTTCTCACCTTTCTCAATATCTTCGTCTCCTACGACATTGCCGTGGATGTCATTTGTATGCAGGATTTCAAACTCCCCATTGGCAGCCAGAGCAGGCTGCATGGGAATCGCTGCAAATACCATGACGAAAACGATCAAAAGTGCCAACAGTTTCTTGCTCGTAATTCGCATATCAATTTCCTCCTAAGATAATTTGATGTAAAACCGCACACGCATCCTATTTACACGTATGCCATTCTTTTTATACCCAATCAATCATCAAAGTATCATGGTTCACTGTTAAGAGAGAATGAAGATCTGATGAAAGCTATCATAAAAAAACTGCCAGAAGAGATTCTCCTGACAGTTCTATTAACCTCTAGGCACCCAAATATGCCTTCTTTACTCGGTCGTCATTTGCCAATTCTTGAGAGGTACCCTCCATGACGATACTGCCCGTCTCTAAGACATAGGCACGATCTGAGATGGATAACGCCATCATCGCATTTTGCTCGACGAGGAGGATGGTCGTCCCCTCTTCATTTAGCTTTTTTATGGTCTCAAAGATCTCCTTTACGAAGATGGGAGACAGTCCCATAGAGGGTTCGTCTAAAATCATCAGCTGTGGGCGACTGGCGATGGCTCTGCCCATGGCGAGCATCTGCTGCTCACCACCGGACAAGGTGCCCGCCATCTGGTTGGCTCTCTCCTTCATTCGGGGGAAGCGGTCAAAAAATCTCTCCCTGAGCGCTGCCTTGTCTTCTGCAGAAGCTTTGACGCTAAAGGCGCCCATCTCCAGATTGTCGAGCACACTCAGATTTGCAAATACCTGGCGTCCTTCTGGCACCTGGGCGATGCCCATTCGCAGGATCTCGTGAGCACGCGTCTTGGTGATATCCGCCCCCTTGTAGGAGACGCTGCCGGACTTGGAACGCAATATACCAGATATGGTCTGCAGCATCGTCGTCTTTCCAGCTCCGTTCGCACCGATCAGAGAGATGATCTCCCCTTCTTCAACTCGTAGAGATGCATCTTTGATCGCGTGGATATTACCATAGAAGACATTTAAGTCTTTGACTTCCAACATGGACGTACTCATCAGCTCACCACTTCCTCTCCTAGGTATGCCGTGATGACATCCTTGTTATTCACCACTTCAGTGGGATCGCCTTGGGCGATGATCTTCCCATGATCCAATACGATGAGTCTTTCACAAAGGCCGAGGACCAGTTTCATATCGTGCTCGATGAGCAGGATGGAGATGCCGTATTCCTGACGCAGCTTTCCAATGGTATCCATCAATTCCTGGGTTTCACTTGGGTTCATGCCGGCAGCTGGCTCATCTAAGAGTAGGATCTTGGGATTTGTTGCCATTGCCCTCACAATCTCGAGCTTTCTCTGTTTCCCATAGGGCAGAGAATTCGCAGGGATGCTCGCATATAGATCCAGATCAAAGAATCTGAGGAGCTCCATGGCTTTCGCTCGAGTCTGTTTTTCCTCTTGCCAATACTTCGGCAAGCGGAGCATACCCGCTAAAAAACCGTATTTCATTTCTAGATTCTGTGCGACCATCACATTGGTGAGTACGCTCAAGTGACCAAAGAGCCGAATGTTTTGAAAAGTACGCGCCATGCCCTTCTTCACGATCTTGTGTGTGGGCACCTTATTGAGGGCTTCCCCCTCGAGGGAGATCGTCCCATAGGTGGGCTCATACACGCCTGTGAGCATGTTAAATACCGTCGTCTTTCCTGCGCCGTTTGGGCCGATCAAGCCGACGAGTTCGCCCTTGCCGATGTCCATATTAAAATCTTCAACGGCTTTAAGGCCACCGAAGTTGATGCCCAAACCCGTTACAGTTAATGTCGATTGCATAGATCCTCCTACCCCAATGGGTCTGTGGTCTGTTCATTTCCCTTTTCCGTGAGCTTGCGGATGATGCGTGAGATCTCAAACTCTTTCCGGCCCAAGAGCCCAGTAGGTCGAAAGAGCATCATCAAGATCAGAATCAGGGAGTACAGAATCATTCGGTAGTCGTTGAATCCACGGAGAGCCTCTGGCAAGATGGTCAATACGACAGCGGATAAGGTGGCTCCAGTAAAGCTACCCAAACCGCCCAATACGACCATGACCAGTATGGAAATGGAATAGTTATAGTCAAATTGTTTCGCTCCGAGGACTCCCATATGATGTGCATAGACCGCACCGGCAACCCCTGCGAATACCGCAGACAGGGCGAAGGCGAAGGTCTTATAATAAGTTGTGTTAATCCCTGCCGCATCACTGGCGATCTCATCCTCCCTTATTGCGAGGACGGCTCGCCCATGCCTTGAGGTCATGATAGAGAACATCAGGACGACGGAGAGCACCATGACGAAGTATATGATCGCAAAGTTCTGATATCTGGGGATCCCGATGAGACCTTGTGCTCCGCCTGTAAAGTCGAAGTACTCGATCAGTACCCGGATGATCTCACCAAAGGCCAATGTGATAATGGCGAGGTAGTCGCCGCGTAGCCTGAGGGCCGGTACGCCGACGGCGATGCCAATCAGACCTGCACAGAGTCCTCCAATTAAAATCCCCACCAGATAACCGGGGATGCCAGGGATGATGCCAGATTTTGTGAAGAGGGCAGCAGCATAGGCGCCGACGGACATAAAGCCCGCATGGCCTAAGGTGATCTGCCCTAGACAGCCCACGGTGACATTGAGGCTGACGGCGAGGATGATATTAATACAGATCAAAATGATGATCCCCTGCATAAAACGAGAGATGACCCCCATATTTGCCAATAACATCAAAAGGCCAAACAGTCCCACTACGAGGACCGCAGTGGCGGCATAGCTGAGTTTTTTCGTTCGATCCATTACACCTTCTCCTTCTGCTGCTTACCCATGATTCCCGTGGGCTTGAGGATCAGTACCAAGATCAAGATCCCAAACACAATGGCATCGGCCAATTGCGAAGATAGATAGGCTCTGGTTAGAGTTTCTGCTATCCCCAGGATAAATCCTCCCAATACGGCGCCTGGGATGATCCCAATACCACCGAGTACTGCGGCAACAAAAGCCTTGATCCCCAGCATGGAACCCATGGTGGGCTGTACTTGGGGATAGGAGGAAACATATAAAATTGAAGCTACCGCTGCCAATCCACTTCCAATGGCAAAGGTCAGCATTATCGTCGAGTCAATATTGATCCCTACCAGCTTGGATGCCGTGTAGTTCTCACTGGTTGCCAGCATGGCTTTTCCATACTTGGTCTTGTTCATAAAGAATTGCAATAATATCGTCAAGATTACGGTAATTACAATCGTCACTAGGACATTCACGCCGATGCGCACACCACCAATTTGGACAGGTGGGCTAGTAAATAATTTCGGATAAGGTCTAAAATCCGGTCCGAAAATCTTCATGACCGAGTTTTGTAGCAGTAAACTGACACCGATGGCAGTGATCAGATTGGCAATTCTGGGAGAGTTGCGCAGTGGCCTGTAGCAAATGCGCTCTACGGTAATACCCAGAAGCATGCACATCAAAATCGACGGAACCACCGTCAGCCAGATGGGTAGATTCAATTGGGTGAATAAGGGGATCAACAACAGGGAAGTATAGGCTCCGATCATGATGATGTCACCATGGGCAAAGTTAATCAACTTGGCTATACCATAGACCATGGTATAGCCAAGTGATACCAGAGCATAGATACTTCCGATGGATAATCCGTTAATTATCTGCAGTAAAAGCTCCATGTTCTCCTCTTTATTGACTTTGTTACTATTCGATTACGCTATCGAATGTGTATTTTCCATCTACGATCTTCATAATGGTAACTGCCTTGATCGGGTTATTGTTCTCATCATAGCGCAGACTGCCTGTGACACCGCTAAACTCGATGTTCTTCATCGCATCTACAACTGCTTCACGCTCTGTAGATCCGGCGGTTTCCATCGATTGTTTGATCATATAAACCGTGTCATAGCCCAGCGCTGAGAATGCAGATGGGTCTTCATTGTACTTCTCACGATAAGCCTTTACAAAGTCCGCAATTTTGGGATCCGTATCTTCCAAAGAGTAGTGGTTTGTAAAGTAGGAATTCTCAACTGCATCCATATTTGATGCGTCTAGAGTAGCAAGTACTCCATCCCATCCGTCCGGACCGACAAAAGTGGATTCCAGACCGACTTCTCTAGCTTGTGCCGCCATCAGAGATACGACCTTGTAGTAGTCTGGCATACAGATTACATCTGGCTTCAGCGCGACCATCTTCGTCAACTGCGATCTGAAATCCGTATCCGTTGCCGCATAGGATTCATCCGCGACGACTTCTAGACCAAGAGCTTTTGCCTCTTCGATAAATGCATTCTTAACGCCTTGAGAATAGTCGTCTGAAGTATTGGAAATGACTGCTACTGTCTTTGCGTCCAGATTCTCTTTGGCAAATTTCGCTAAGATCGTCCCTTGATATGGGTCGATAAAGCAAGTTCTAAATACATTGGCCTTGCCTTCCGTGATGTTCTGTTGAGTTCCGGTCGGTGTGATCATCAAGATTCCATCTCCCTTTGCAACTTCGGCAACTGCCAAGGTTGGCTTGGAGGTTACGGAACCGATGACCGCATCTACACCGTCATCCATTAAACGGTTGTAAGCAGTTACTGCTTCTGTCGCGTCGCCCTTTTCATCATATAGGATGAACTCGACTTGTTTCCCTAGAATACCGCCATTGGCATTGACTTCTTCAATTGCCAATTTTACAGCATTCATAGAGGTGTTACCATAGACAGCTACGTCGCCTGTCAAAGGTGCAAGACCACCGATCTTGATCACTTCACCCGTTGCTGCAGCTTCCGTTGTTCCCTCTGCTGCCCCTTCAGTAGTGGCTGCTTCGGAATTCTCCGTTGTAGGCTCAGATGCCTGGGGCTGACAAGCAGTGATCGCCAGCATCATCGCAACAAGTAGCCATAATACTCTCTTCTTCATAAACACTTCCCTCTCAAAAGTATTAGTATTCTCTGAGAGAATACTTATGTTTCATTATAGCAATTTCACCCATAATGTGGAAGGGCTTGGAAACGATTTTATGAATAAAAGCACAAAATAGATCAATGAATTTCTATGGTTACCCCTTTGAATTCTTGAAAAACTACTTCGTCCAAGAAGCAATACTGTATTATTATCAATTTTTGCGCTCCAAATCCCAACTTCAAATTCCGAATTTTCCAGAGTATTCATGCAAGCAAAATCCGGTTCATACAATTATACGATATCTTCGAATAATTAATATTATCCTGGGGGCATCCGCTATGATTTATTACATTATTTTAACATACAGCATACAAACTCTATTTTTTGCGCTCTTCCCGCAGTTTTTTGAAAAAATCAGATAGGAGGCCAGCGCATTCCTCTCCTCTTACTCCCCTTATGAGTTCACAGCGATGATTAAACGCTGGGTGTTCGATCAGATTCAAGACGGAACCTGCACAGCCCCTCTTCGGATCCGACGCCCCGTAGACAATGCGTCCTACTCGACCGTGGATCATGGCCCCTGCACACATTGCGCAGGGCTCTAATGTCACATAGAGGGTCGTATCCAGTAAGCGCCATGCCCCCAGCTTCTCTGAGGCCTCCTCAATGGCGATGATCTCCGCATGGCGCAGCGGATTTTTGTCCGTCTCGACCCGGTTATAGCCCTGACCGATGATGACATCTTTCCACACAATGACAGCGCCCACCGGAACCTCTCCGATAGACGCTGCCAATTTGGCTTGCTCAATGGCCAGCCCCATATAATATTCTTCTGTCATTTCTTGGTTACCGTCATCACGACCGCCTCGGACTCCGCTTGAAGATTTACTTCATATAAGTAGTCCATAATATTTGTCACGACTACAGGCGTAATCGTGTCCGTAATCTGATCCTTGATCTCATCCCAATCGTATTGGATTAAAGGATCACCCACTTGGACGGTATCCCCTGTTCGCACCATTACCTCCAGTCCCCTTCCATAGAGGGCAACAGAATCTGTGCTGAAATGCACCAATACCTCTGCGCCATTGGCAGTGGTGATGCCCACGGCATGCTTGGTCTCTGCCACTAGAGAAGCCGTCCCAGCTACTGGACTGTAAATCACATTTTCGAATGGTTTGATGGCAAAGCCATCGCCGAGCATCTTCTCAGCAAAAGCCACGTCGGGCACATCCTCTAAAGAGTGGAGTTCACTCTCCTTTGGAAGATAAAGCTTACAAGTTTTCCCGTCATCTTTTTTCTTTTTAAACAGTTTCGACAGCATGCTTGTCCTCCTTTACGGCTGCGTAGAAAGCAGCGTCTCACTGCTCCCCAAAATCAAAACCATTATATCATAAAGTAGAGGGGGCATATATAGTGCTAAGTGGATTAAATACTTGCCGAATCAGATAAATCGTCAGGCGAAACTCCGAGGGGCGTTGCCAAATTCCTCTGTTCGATGGGCATCTGATCCTGGAATCAGGGGAATCCCAAGGAGCTGTAGTCGTTGGGCTTCCTCTGGAGGGGGATAACTGACTCCGGACAATTTCTTCACTGCGCCGGATCCGTTGTAGTCAATGCCCATCTTCTCCTCTAGGAGGGCCTGTACCAGATCGTCGGGAAGACGAATGGCCGATTTTGGCTTAAAATCCTCCGAATAATCAAAGAGCTGAAACTTCCGAAATACCGTCGGATGTCCTATGCGCTTTGGCTTATGAGGTCCCAGATCTGCCTGAACCGATTGAATTAATGTCTGATAGTAAGCTTCCTCTGCTCCTTCATAGGAGCCATAGTATTCGATTAAATGCAGTTGATCCTCAGGGGAGTAATCGACCATTCTCATCCCCCCTTGCCCCTTCATAAAATGGACAGATAGGATGGCGTCGTCGATTAGGGCTGCATATTCTTTTAAAAAGTCCTGTGTGAAGGAGATATAGTCTTCTAAAAAATCCAGCTCAACGCCCACATGAACGCGGATCTCATTTTTATACTTGCCTTTGAGCTCATGCATCTGCTTAAAGTAGGAGCCGATTCGGGAGATGTCCATCGCCGCATCCTCGATATCTGCATAGATTGGGCTGAGGTCAGCCAATAGGGATTTGGGTAGGGGAGCATGTTCTGTGATACTCAGATCCGTATATCCCAGTTCAATCGCCTTTCGAATCTTTTCCTCTGCTGGCTGTGCATCTCCATGGGGACAGTATTCCGTATGGGTATGTCCATCCCAGATCATTTATCTTTCCTCTTTTGCTCCCGGTATCTCTTGGCCACCTCCACCATGACATCGTCTGGATGCACTCCCTGGTTGGCCCAAAGCACATTTAAGTGGTAGAGTAGATCCGCTGATTCGGCGATCAGCTCCTTTTTATCATCGTTTTTTGCGGCGATAATAGTCTCGGCAGATTCCTCCCCAATTTTCTTACAGATCTTGTCTACCCCTTTCTCGAAGAGATAATTGGTGTAAGACCCCTCGATGGGATTTGCTCTACGGTCCAAGATCCGTTCAAACTCCCCATATAGAATCCCCCGATCCAGTGGATCTGGATCGTCGAGGATCCCATTGTAAAAACAGCTGACTTCTCCCGTATGGCAGGCTGGTCCTCTGGGATGTACCCGGACCAATAAGGTGTCAAAATCACAATCAGCAGCGACACTCACCACGTCCTGGTAGTGGTCACTGGTATAGCCTTTGTTCCACAGCTCTCCTCGGGACCTAGAATAAAACCAGGTCGTTTTTGTTTCAAGTGTCTTTTCCAAGGATTCACTGTTCATATAGGCCAACATCAGAACCTGTCCTGTTTTGGCATCCTGTACGATTGCTGGGATCAAGCCCTTCTCGTCATACTTCAGTTTCAATCTAGCTCCTCCTGCAGGTAGGCTTTCAACTCAGGTATACTGACTGTGCCATAGTGGAATACCGATGCTGCTAATGCCTTTGAAGCTCCTGCGCGGAAAGCATCGGCAAAGTCTTTCATTTTCCCCGCACCGCCAGAAGCGATGATCGGGATGGTGAGCACCTGACTTAGCTTTTCGATCAATTCTAAATCATATCCATCTTGTACACCATCCTCGTCAATGGAATTCATGCACAGTTCCCCGGCTCCCAAAATCTCCAGTCTGGTCGCCCATTCTACGACGTCGATCCCCGTATCTAGAGTACCGCCCTTTAAGTAGACATTCCACTTCCCAGGACCCACTTTCTTCCCATCGATGGCGACCATGATTCGGCTCTTCCCATATCTTTTGGCGGCTTCTCTGATCAGCTCTGGGTCTTTGACCGCAGCGGAGTTGATGGACACCTTGTCCACACCGAGTTGAAAGACCTCCTCGATATCCTCTAAAGACGCAATCCCACCCCCTACTGTAAAGGGGATGCCCGCCTTTTTTGCCAGCTCTCGAGCAGGTTCGAGAAGCATCTTTCGCCCTTCATTTGTCGCAGAGATGTCATAATATACCAGTTCATCGATACCTGCAGCCACGTATTTTAGTCCGGCCTCAACCGGATCCAGGATGGGCTGTACCTCCTGGAATTTCACTCCCTTCACCACACTGCCGTCTTTCACGTCCAGACAGGCGACGAGAGTTCGCTTTTTCTCTATCATATCATGCCCCTCATTGATTTTTCTCTTGAAACTCTCGAATCTGTGCCATGCTCAGATTCCCTTCATAGATCGCCTTTCCCGTGATCAGACCATAGATCCCCAGTTCTTTCAAGACTTTGAAGTCCTCTTTCCCCTTTACGCCACCAGCCGCGATGAATTTCCCACCAATTTCCCGCTGGAGCTTTTCTAGAGTCTCGTAATTGAGTCCAGTCAACATGCCATCTCTCTCAATGTCCGTATGGATAATCGTATCGACACCCTGCTGACGCAGATTCTTCACACATTCAAATAGATCTAGACCCGTCTCTTGCAGCCAGCCCCGTATGGCAACTCGATTGCCCAGAGTATCTACAGAGACGCAGATCTTCTCTCCATATTTTTCTAAGAGTGCTCCTAGAAAATCTGGATGGGTGATCGCCCTCGTACCGATAATCAATCGATCAAAGCCCAATTCGATCAGCTCTTTCGCCCTTTCTGGCGTACGGATCCCACCACCCACCTGAATGGGCAGATCCACTGCCAGGCGAATTTCTTTCAGTTTCTCTATATTGTTTCTACCCTGACCAAAGGCCCCATCTAAGTCGATGATATGGAGCTGCATAGCCCCTTCCTTCATGAGGTATTGTGCCATCTGAACGGGATCTTCCCCATAGACAAATTCTTGATTTGCTTTCCCTTGGGATAACCGGACGCATTTTCCACCCTTTAAATCAATTGCTGGAAAAATTTTCATAATCTCCTCCTAAAGTACCCCCTTCGTCGAGGGAATCGCTCCACTCTCGTCGATGACTTCCACCGCACTGGCCAATGCTCGAGCAAAGGCCTTGAAGATGGACTCGATCTTGTGATGGTCATTGATTCCATAGTGTAGGTTGATATGGAGATTCATCCCCCCATTGATGGCCAGAGCGTAAAAGAATTCCCGAAGGGTTTCACATTCAAATTCTCCGACCCTCTCCCGCGCTAAGTCCACATTGTAGACTAGATATCCCCGTCCACCTAGATCCAGATCCACCGACGTGAGCACTTCATCCATCGGCAGTCGCATATTGCCATAGCGGCGGATGCCGCGCTTTTCGCCGACTGCCTCATGGATACATATACCCAAAGCGATGCCCAGATCTTCGATGAGGTGATGATTGTCCACCTCTAAATCTCCCTTTGCCTTCAAGTTGAGGTCCAATTTTCCATGTTTGCACAGCAGAGTTAGCATATGATCAAAAAAACCTATCCCACAATGGCCACTGTAGATGCCTTCTCCATCCAGATTCAGCTCCATCTGAATCTGTGTCTCCGCAGTAATTCGGACAATCTGATGTCTACGCATCCTTCCCCTCCTCGAAGCAGGCGAGAGCCCGATCGTTCTCTGAAGGGGATCCGATCGTCAAGCGGATGCAGTTCTCCAGCTGCGGCCTGTTACCATAGGCTTTGACCCGAATAGAAGCCGCCGCAAAGGAGTCCAGTAGGGCTTCGTATCGACTAGGGTCGATTCGAAGCAAGAGGAAATTCCCCTCGGAAGGCCACAGGGTAACGCCCATCTTATCCTTCAGCTCTTGGTACATTCGCTCCCTCTCATCTATGATGCCTTGGACCTGCTCTAATTGCCGATCTGCATGCTCTACCAAGAACGCGCCCACTTGTTGACTGAACTGATTTAGATTAAAGGGAGCTCGCGCGAAATTCAATTCGTTGATCAACGGCTCTTGCGCGGCGGCATAGCCCACCCTTAGCCCTGCTAATCCAAATGCCTTCGATAGAGTTCGAAGCACGATGACTCGGTCCTCCAATAGGAAGGGCCGAATCCTCTTGCCGGTGAATTCCAAATACGCTTCATCTAAGATGATCAGAGCATCGGTCTCATCGATGACCCGCCGAACCGACTCTTCACTCAATAAAAATCCCGTGGGATTATTTGGGGTACACAGATAGAGCAGCTTAGCCCGGTGCTCGTTCGCTGCGCGGATCATCCCTTCGACATCAATTTTCCCATCCACATCCGGTACGGCGATCTCCACGGCATTTTGCAGTTTTGCACTGAGCCCATACATCTCAAAGGAGGGGCTGTGGGTGACCACCACATCTCCCGGTTCCAGATAGACGCTGCTGATCAACGTGATCATCTCATCAGCACCATTGCCGACGATGATCTCCTCTCGCTTGACGCCCAAATACTTCGCCAAAGCGCACCGGATTTCCCAAGAACTGGGATCTGGGTAGCGATTGATCGCCATCTCCTCGATGATCTGTAGGATCCCCTCCTTAAAGAAGGGATCTTCCAGCAGATTACTGGGGTTCTCATTGGCATGAAGGAAGGTCTTTTCCGTCACCTTTGAAGCTTGGTAGCAGACATAGTCCTTTAACGCTTCCTTTAGATACTCTCTCGTCATCTAACTCTCCTATTCTTTACGCACTTCAATGGCCTGCTTGTGTCCGGTAAGCCCTTCCCTCACTGCAAATGTCCCCACCTTGTCCGCCACCTCGATAAAGGCATCTCGATCGTATCGTAGGATCCCACTGCGCTTGGTGTAGTCATATACCCCAAGAGGAGATGAGAACTTTGCTGTTCCACTGGTAGGCAAGGTGTGATTTGGTCCCGCAAAATAATCCCCAAGGGGTTCAGGGGTGTATTCTCCAAGGAAAATGGAGCCCGCATTTTCAACCTCATCCAGGTACTCTTCTGGATTCTCAAATAGGATTTCCAAGTGTTCCGGGGCAATCTCATTCATCCACTCAATCGCCATCTTTTTCGAACGCACGACGAAGATCAGTCCGTAATTAGCAAGTGCTTCTTCAGCGATGGACAATCTTTCAAGCTGCTTAACCTGCATGAAGACCTCCATCTGCACCTTCTTGGCAAGATCTTCGCTGGTGGTTACCAGAATACAAGCGGCCCTTGGATCATGTTCTGCTTGGGACAATAGATCCGCTGCAATGTGTTTCGGATTCGCTCCAGCATCTGCGAGAATTCCAATTTCGCTGGGCCCAGCGATCATGTCGATACCCACGAGTCCGAATACTTGGCGCTTCGCCGTTGCCACATAGATATTTCCCGGTCCGACAATCTTGTTGACCGGCTGGATGGTCTTTGTCCCATAGGTGAGGGCCGCAATGGCCTGGGCGCCGCCCACTTTGTAGATCTCCGTGATCCCACAGATGCTGGCTGCCGCCAATACACTTGGGTTCGCCTTGCCATCTTGGCTCGGAGGCGTCACCATGGCGATGCTCTTAACCCCTGCGACGACGGCTGGAACCGCAGTCATGATCACCGTAGAAGGATAAGCCGCTGTGCCACCGGGCACATAGAGTCCCACCCGTCCGATGGGGGTAATCCTCTGTCCCAACATGACACCTTTTCGAAACTCGCGCATCCAGGATTGCTCCAGTTGAGCTTCGTGAAAGCTATAGACATTGGCATAGGCCTCGCGTAGGATTTCCATAAATTCCTCTCCGACGATTTCGATGGCCTCTTGGATCTCCTCTTCACTTACCTTGAGTTCTTTCACAGTCGCCCGATCAAAACCCTTCGTGTAGTAGGCCAGAGCCTCGTCACCCTTCACCGAAACATTGTGTAGGATGTCAGCCACTGACTTTTCAATTTCTGGATTTGGATTCTCCGTGCGATCCAATACTTCGGATAAGGTCTGTCTGATATTGGTGTCCTTTGTAACTTTGATAATTTTCATATTTCCCCCTATAATTTTAACAAGATTTCGAGAACTCCCTCGATATCTTCCTGTTTGGTCTTAAAAGCCACTTTATTGCAGATGATCTGCGATGAGATCTCCAGTATGGTGTCCAATTCCTCTAGTCCATTCTCCCTGAGGGTCTCCCCACTCTGTACGATGTCCACCACCACATCTGACAGGCCTACGATGGGACCCAGTTCCACGGAACCATCCAAACGGATGACACTGGCATTTACTCCCATGCGCTTTAGGTATTCTGATGTGATCTTTGGATACTTACTGGCCACCATCAGATTTCGGTCTGTAGTGATCCGATCCGTCTTCAGTTTGGCTACCGACATGCGGCATTTGCCGATCTCGGTGGACTTCAGAATATAACCGTCAAAGTCCCGTTCATAGAGGACGTCAGAGCCCACAATGCCCAGGTCCGCCGCACCACTTTCCACATAGGTGGGCACATCCATAGATTTCACCAAGATGACCTCCACCGATTTGGAATCACTAAAGAATCGGAGTTTTCGAGAGTCCTTGTCGTAATCGGGGAAGTTGATGCCACTTTCCTGTAGAAAATCCATGACCTCCCTTGCCACGCGTCCCTTTGCAATGGCCAGTCGAACACATCGACTCTGTTCTTCCTCGTCATAGTCCAGTAGCATATTGATATTCAGTCCAAACCCAAAGGCCGGTCTGGGCTCACCGAACTCCCCTGCCAGGGAATCATATCTACCTCCGCTGATGACGGGAACATGCATCCCCCCTGCGAAGAGTTCAAAAATTGTATCCGTATAATAGTTAAACCTGGCCGTCAACGAGATATCCAGCTTGATCTGCAGTCTGGGATAGGTCTTCTTGAGTAGATCATTAAATTCCGTCAAGCGTTTCAGCGCCTCTTCCATCTCTTCATTTCGAACCAGTTCCTTTGCAAAGGGCAGAACTGCATCCATCGTCCCCACCATGCTGATCAGGTTGACCAGATCTCGAATATCCTTTTCAGTGACTCCCGTATCTTTTAAGAATGGTACCAAGGCACTGAGATTTCGCCCTTCGATGTATTCCAGCACCTGCTCAATATCTTCCGCTCTCAAATTGAGAGTGTCCAGAAAACCATTCAGATACGACGCGCTACCCAAACCCAATTGGAGATTATTGACTCCAATGCGGTGCAGGATATCGACTGCGAGGCCAATGGCTTCACATTCACAGCCCAGACCAGCATCCCCAAAATACTCCACCCCGGCTTGCAAGAAATCCCTGCCGATGCTCTTGGGGCTCTTATACTCCCGATAAATCGTCGAGATATAGAACAATTTGACTGCACTGTCCGGCACTGGGAAATTTGCCGTCACAAATTTTGTGATGCCCACTGTGGCATCAGGCCGAAGGACCAGTACCCTTCCATCATTGTCGATGGTCTTGATCATCTTTAAGGCGTCGATGCCGCGGTGTTTTTTGTACAGGTCATATTCCTCAAAGCTCGGCAGCATGACTTCCATATAGCCGAGTCGACTCGCCTCCTTCGTGACGATATCAGAAATCTCTCGAATCCTCTTGACCTTTTCACCGATGAGGCATGTAACGCCTCCAACCTCATAATTCTCCATATTCTCCTCCTGTCCAATAAAAAACATCCCGCAAAATCGCAGCGGGATGGTTGTGGTCTAAGCTTAGTTCAACTCAAATAAGCCATCAACGCATCCCCAGACTGTGATGATCGTGATGGCTATGGACTTCAGTTCCGATGATTAAATTGACGTATGAATATTGCATTAATCGGGTCATGGAAATCCTCTTTCATATACTACTTGTAGTATAATGGGGTTCTAAATAATTGTCAACCATTTTTCTATTTTGTTTTTCATGCTATCTCATTAGCATGCAAAACTATTCCTCCGTTTGCCTGTCCATCTCCTTATGAGTATAATATAATCAGAAGAGATAGGAGGCTATCAATGGAATTCGAAATTCGACAAATCAATTATGGTTCAGCAGAATACGAAGAGTCCCTCCGCATCCGGGATGAGATCTTCCGAAAACCTTGGGGACTGAGCATATATGACGACGACAATAGCGCAGATGCGAAAGATATCCTATTCGCCGCATTCGATGGAGCTGAGATGGTCGGAATGACATTTCTACAGACCGAAAATCCACAAACAGCTCGCATCCGGAGCGTCATTACAATCCCAAGAGCTAGGGGAATTGGGCTGGGTAAAAAATTGATGGACAAGGCAGAAGAACTGGCATTCGAAATGGGATTTCATAGGCTCGTCCTACGGGCGAGGGTCAGCGCCTTAGGCTTCTACGAGAAATTGGGTTATAAGTCCGTTGGCGAAATCTATGAATACCGCCGCGTACCCCATGTCGAAATGGAAAAACTGATCGGAGGAAATTGATGAATATCACCGTCACCATAGCCAATCCAGCCGGAAATATCACCGCCATCGTCGAAGGAGTCACTGATCGAAACAGATACCAGGAGATCTCCAGTGCTTTATTCGAGATGGCAGAAGAGAAAATCGAACAGGTGGGCTTTGTCAGAGAGCCCATTTTAGGTCAAGGTGCCATCTCCCGGTTAGAAATGGCAGGGCTCGAATTCTGTGCCAATGCGACCCGAAGTTTTGCATTGTATACCGCTGTGAAAAAGGGACTGCCAAAGGGCTCTATCCCCGTTGAAATCTCCGGGATGGATGAGGTCCTGATCTGCGAAGTCGATCCCAAAGAGATGACTGGCGCCGTGACCATCCATTCCTCACTGCATATCAAATACACCTTTATCGATGGCGTCCCCTTTCCAGCTGTTTTGATGGACGGAATTACCCATTTTCTGGCCTTTGACCAAGGTCCCGATGAGGATCTAAATGAGCTCTTGATCGCAAAAGCCAAGGAAGATCATAACCCTCCGGCAGTTGGTGTCATGTACCTAGATGCTCTGACGGGTATGATGACTCCCTATGTGCGGGTCCTTGCTACAAACACCTCCTACTATGAAGGCAGCTGTGGTTCGGGCACCATCGCCCTGGCCATGCATCAAGCAGAGGGTTCCCCTGAGGATCACTGGAGTAGCTCCGTTTTACAGCCTGGAGGATCGATCCAAGCGAAGGCCGTAAAGCAGGACGAGATCTTTACGGTGACCATCGATGGTCCCATCACCCTGAAAGAGATATCCATTCAAATTTAATGAAGAAAGGCGATCCCCGCTATAGAGCTTGGATCGCCTCTTTGTATATTCTATAGTCCTCATCGGAAAACACATCGATGAGGATGTCCATCTCACTACCCGTATCCAGCTGAAAACCCATTATTGTCTTTAAGGCGATGTCAGCCGCTTGGGGCTTGGGAAATCCAAACACACCAGTCGAAATAGAGCAAAAAGCGAGGGACTCAAGTCCATGATCTACAGCGATTTGCAGGCAGGCCCGATAGGAGCTGGCCAAAAGCATCTCCTGCTCTTCTGATACCCGTCCATCTGAGGCGATGGGCCCGACAGTATGTAGAATATATTTCGCAGGGAGATTGTATGCACTCGTCAGTATCGCCCTCCCCGTCTCCTCGAAATGACCTTTTGCCAGCATCAGCCGATTGCATTCGAGCCTGAGCTGGACTCCAGCATAGGTGTGAATCGCATTGTCAATACAGTGATGTCCAGGCACAAAACAGCCCAGCATTCGACCATTTGCGGCATTGACAATTCCGTCCACTTGAAGCCGAGTGATGTCCCCTTGCCACAGAAATAAATTGGGTCCTATCCTCTGCGCATCCATTAGGCCCACGACGCCGCGATTCTCCCTGATCTCTGAGAGGAGCTGATCCTGAATCTCTAGGAACTCCTGGGTCACTGGATCCGGTGGCCTGCGATTCGCAAGTCCTCGATACAAGCTCCACAACTGATCCTGCGAAGTAGGAAGGGAAATTTTCGAGAAATTCATCTCCTCAGCCATGTACTGAATCAGCCACCGGAGTTTTTCGTCATCATACATATTGACAACCCCACTCTCCAATCAAATTGATCGGATTTCCATCGATATAGGCTCTGATATTATCACTGACACAGGTGATTGCCTGCTGCCTGGCCTCTTGCAATGCCCAGCCCGCATGGGGAGTGATGTAGCAGTTGGGATGCGCCAACAGGGGGCTTCCCACAGGTGGTTCCACTGCGAGGACGTCCAGACCGGCACCGGCGATCCACCCTTTGTCCAATGCTTCTAATAGAGCGTCTTCGTCGATGATGCCACCTCTGGAGGTACAGATGAGGAAGGCGGAATCCTTCATCATTTGCATTTCTCTTGTAGCGAATAGCTTTTGGGTTTCTGGCGTCAGGGGAAGATGGATGGAGATCATATCACAACTACTTAAAAATCCTTCAAAGTCAGAATCCCGACGAAGACTATAGGGTAAGACCTGCATTCCCCAACAGCTCGCTAGCTCGCCTACTCTTCTTCCAATATCGCCATACCCCAAGATGCCTAGGGTTTTTCCCTTTAGCTGATGGGTGTTGGGCTTCCAAATGGTGAAGTTCTCTGAGGCTTTCCAATCGCCTCTTCGCGTATCAGCGAGGTAGTCATAGAAGCGATTCGATAGATTGAGGATATGGAGCATCGTCATCTGCGCCACTGATTCTGTAGCATATCCTGGTATATTGGATATCTGGATTCCATATGATTTACAGAGATCGAGATCGATCCCATCATAACCGGTGTAGCTCAAACAAATATATTTGGCCTTTGAAAGCTCTAGTAGCTCGCGGGTGATCGGCCAACCGTTAGAGATCAGGATATCCGCTCCCTCGACTCTCTCCGATAGTGGGATCGGATCACTTGTATGAAACAATCGCAGAGCCCCAAAGGACTTCAATACTGATAAATCCAAATCCTCAAAGTATTCACCATCTAAGAAATTGATCTGCATTTTACCTCCTGAGGATGAAATTCTCTAAAATTCCTTGGGACCATAGGATATGGTCGCGTAACAATCCGCTTGCAGCGGCATAATCCTTGACCAAGAATCGATCGATTAAAGTTAAATGCTGCATCGCGCTTTCTGAAGCCATGGTATATGTCTCATAGGCAGCTTTTCTGTTTCGCATGATCTTGAAATTGATCTCTTCCATGACTCTCTTTACATAGTCATTGTCTGAGTCATGTACGATGAGATTATGCAGTTCAGTGTCTAGTTGATTCAGCTGATCCGTACAATTTCTCTCATCGACCCCACCTAATAATAGGTGGAACACCTCTTGAATCCCGTTTTGAATACGAATGAGTTCATTTCGGTCCATATTGTTTATGGATGTCTTTAGCGCTATTACCTCTAGTGCTGTACGCACCTCATACATATCAATAATGTCTTTAAGGCTAATGCTCGTTAAAAAGGTACCCACTCCGTCGATGGATACTAAGATTCCCTCGTTTTCCAGCTTTCGAATCGCTTCACGTATCGGCGTACGACTCATTTTCAGCCTTTTGGCCAGTGCGGTCTCTGGGAGGATGTCCCCCTCTTGAATCTGACCGTCCAGGATCATTTCACGTATGGATTCGTAGGCAATACTGGCTAAGCTCTTTCGGGAGTTGGCGCGACTAAATTGCCTGTTGTCCATGGTTCACCTCATTTTCTCATTATTCTGTGGTATGATCACCTACCAATTCCTGCATTGGATTGGCTCTAATCTCATCTAATAGGGCATCCGAGACATAAATATGCTCTAGATCCAATGTGTTTTGGATCTTAACGATCTTCAATTGATCCTTTTCGACATTTCGTAGGCATTTGATGGCAACCAAGAGCGCTTCTGTCTCATCAGCGGCCACTAAGGGGATTTTACAGTCATCCAGACATTTAATTGCGATATCATTGGCATACATGGATTCTAAATCGAGTTGATCGAATACTTTTCTCGTCGTCACATCGAAGATTCCGATTCCAACTGCATTCCCATGGGTTTTCTCCGACAGATCATTGAGAATCATCTTGTCAACTTTGGGAACGGGCAAAATATATTCTTTTAAAATCAAACTCTTCCCGACGATATTGGGGTCAAATCCATTGCCGGAAATATCCTTACCGATCTCTTGAATGATCAACACGTCGATGTCTCTGATCATCAGCTTCGGCATGTTTTCGATGGCATATTGGACCAGCTCGACTTCTCTTTCGATGAGATTCTCACTTGGAATCGCTTCCAGATGACAGGTCTTATCTCTGGAGTTCTCTATGATTCCTATACCAAATGGTATATATACATTATCCATGATAATCTGCGCAGATTCAAGGATTATTTCTCCAAAGTGTTCGAATTCCTCTTCGTGGATGGCAGAGCAACCGATATGATTCCCCAGTCCGATGACCAGCATCTTACATAGACCACTTTGAATTTTGGCGACGAAATCCGTATGAACCTTGATGCGATTGATAGGAATTACAGCATCCGCTTCATAGGCCGTCTTGTCAAAATAGACTGTAAAACCCTTTGTTGTACTGCCTAAGGTCACTACGTCGACCTTTGTTATGACCTCGACGCCCATGGCCTCTTCTGTGATACCATAGCTCGCGAGGACCTCTCGTTGTCCTTCTTCTCGCCCACCGCCATGGCTGCCCATGGCGGAGACGATGAAGGGATCAGCACCGAGGGATTTGAGCTGATCAACGGTATCTTTTACTATATCTGCTATTCCATGAATTCCTCTACTGCCCACAGCAACCGCTACGCGGGCCCCGGGTCGAATAGATTTACGAATTTTCTCTTTTTGAAATTCAGCTTCGATCGTATCGTGAATCTGAATTTGGGGACTAACTTTAAAGCTCTGCCTTACGCGGTGCATCTTAGGTAAGGGAAATGCATAATCTTCTGGTAATAAAATTGGCATGATATCCTCCTATCCGCCTAACGGGAACATCGTAAGCCATGGCACATAAGTCGTGATGGCGAGTACGATGAGCAATGCGAGTATAAACCATATGAGATGTTTTACCATCGGCTCCATCTTGACCTTGGCCACAGAACAGGCGACGAAGAGATTGATCCCATATGGCGGTGTTACAAATCCAATCGCTAAATTCATCGTCAGAACAATTCCAAAAGTGGTCACCGACATGCCCAGCTGTGTCACAATGGGCAGCAAGATCGGCGCTAGGATAATCGTCGCGGGAATATTGTCTATAAATGATCCAACGACTAACAAAAATAAGTTGATGATCAGTAAGAGCAGTATCTTATTATCTGTGATGCTCAGGATCCCAGCTGCGATTTTAGTGGGAATCTGTGCCATTGCCAAATAGGAGGCAAAGACAGTGGAGAACCCAACCATAAAGATCGTCAGCCCATTTGTGATCATCGACTCTTTCAAAGCATTGTACATCCCAGTCCAAGTGATTTCCCTGTAGTAGAAAACACTTACCAGCGATGCATAGACACAGGCAACAACGGCTGCCTCTGTCGGAGTAAAGATACCCAAATAGATCCCACCTAGGATGATTGCCGGTGTCAGTAGCGCCGGAATTGCATCCAGTATGATCATTAAGAACTCTTTTGTCGAGTATCTGACTGGTTCACCCTTATATCCGAATTTCTTAGATCGAAAATAATTGGCAATCATCAATGCGATTCCCATCAGTATTCCAGGTAAAAAACCAGCCTTAAACAAATCCGAAATCGAGGCGCCAACGACGACGCCATAGAGCACAAAGGGAATACTCGGTGGGATGATGACACCGATCGTACCTGCTGCAGCTGCTAGGGCAGCGGAGTATGCCTTGTCGTACCCTTTTTCCTCCATTCCCGGGATCATAAAGCCGCCAATCGATGACACCGTCGCCATCGCTGAACCGGATATGGCCGCAAAAAACATAGATGCCATGGTCGTAACCGCGCCGAGACCTCCCGTAAAGCGTCCAAATAGCAGATTGGAGACATCTACGATGCGCTTGGCAACGCCTCCGACACTCATCAACCCTCCCGCTAATATGAAGAAGGGGATCGCCATCAATGGAAAAGAATCAACTCCTGTGACGGCATTTTGTGCAATCATCGCCAATGGTATATTCGAGAAGAATACCATGGCTAAAAAAGTGGATATCCCAATGGCATAGCCGATGGGCACAGCCATAAAAATCAACAAGAAAAACATTAAAAACAGTATTATACTGTCCACGGGTCCCTCCGATAATTGAATGTTCTACTGAATTTCTTCAGATTTGCATGTCAGTGCGCTCGATGCAGACTAATAACAGCTTGCAAAGTCATTACGCACCATTAGAGACGCAAAAGGAAGGCTCCTAAACCAAATGAACGGATACTACTTATTGAAAAGCATTACTTCATACGATCTTTGTCCAACCAATTTTGACCCTTTATGAATCAGTTACGTGATATGGAGCATCTCATGCTCCAAACCTGCTCACTTTGACCGATTGTCGCTGTCCATCCACTCCTTTCCATAGGTAACAAAGAGAAAAGGACGCAGTTCAGGCTTGATGAGTAGAGGTTCATACGCGGGGAATTGGGTTCTCGTTATCTTGTTGGAGTGTATTTCCCCGAGCCTATTATGCGTCCTTTCACTGTGGTGAGCTTATTTCCCCAATGGGAACATCGTCAGCCAAGGCACATAGGTCGTGATGGCTAAGACGATTAGAAGAGCTAAAATAAACCATTTCAAGTGCTTTACCATCGGTTCCATCTTCACCTTCGCCACGGAACAGGCTACAAATAGGTTTATTCCGTAGGGTGGCGTCACGAAACCAATTGCCAAGTTCATAGTAAGTACAATACCAAAGGTTGTCACTGACATTCCCGCTCCCTGTACGATGGGCAGTAAGATCGGTGCCAAGATAATCGTCGCAGGGATATTGTCGATGAAACAACCTACGACTAATAGGAACAGGTTGATGATGAGCAGCAAGATGATTTGATTGTCCGTCACGCCCAGGATTGCAGAGGCAATTTTAGTCGGAATCTGTGCCATTGCCAAATAAGCGGCGAATACGGATGAGAAGCCTACCATGAAGATGGTCAGACCATTGGTGATCATCGACTCTTTTAGAGCTTGATAAAGACCTGCAAAGGTGATCTCCTTGTAGAAAAACACGCTGACTACCGTTGCATATACGCAGGCCACGACAGCAGCTTCCGTTGGGGTGAAGATCCCCAAATAAATTCCACCTAGGATAATTCCAGGAGTTAATAGAGCTGGAATCGAATCCAATAAAATCATGATAGTCTCTTTAGCGGGTCTTTTAACATGTACCCCTTTATATCCATATTTTTTGGACAGGATGTAGTTGGCGATCATCAGAGCCACACCCATCAAGATACCGGGCAAAAAGCCAGCTTTGAATAGATCTCCAATAGAAGTACCGACGACAACACCATATAGTACGAAAGGAATACTGGGTGGTATGATGACACCAATAGTACCTGCTGCCGCAGCTAAGGCTGCTGAGTAGGATTTATCATAGCCATGTTCTTCCATACCCGGAATCATAAATCCACCTATGGAAGATACTGTGGCCATCGCAGATCCGGAGATCGCTGCAAAGAACATGGAAGCCAGAGTTGTTACGGCTCCAAGTCCCCCTGTAAAGCGGCCAAAGCCCAGGTTTGCTACATCTACGATCCGCTTTGCAACCCCCCCCGACGCTCATTAACCCCCCCGCGAGTATAAAGAAGGGAATGGCCATCAGCGGGAAAGAGTCGACGCCTGTGACGGCGTTCTGTGCTATCATAGCTAAGGGAATATTGGAGAACAATAGCATGGCAGCAAATGTTGCTATTCCAATGGCATAACCGATGGGCACAGCCATAAAGATCAGAATAAAAAAGATCAAAAATAGAAAAATACTATCCATATCGTCCTCCTATTCCACATTTACTTGAGTTGTCTCTTCTGGGGTGTGGTCCCCAAGCTCTCTGACCTGGTCAGAGAGCTTGAGAGCGAGTCGTAAACAAACCATCAGTGATGAAAACGGAAGGCTTAGATAGACAATCCACAGCGGGACTCGCATCCCCGAAGAAACCGTTCCTCTAGTTACCATTGCGCCAACCAGTTTAAATCCTTCGTATACCAGGAATGCGGAAAACAGGAAGGTGATGACATTGGCAATAATTCTCAGGATTTTGGCATTTTTTGGCTTCATACGATCCGGAACGAGCTCCACGGAAATATGGGAGTCAAATCGAAACGCAAAGCTCACGCCAAGCCAGCACTGCCAGATAAAGATATATCTTGCCAACTCCTCACTCCATGAGAGGGACTGGTTAAAGACATAGCGCATGACAACTTGAATAAAGATGAGCACTACCGTAAATGCTAAACTTACGACTAAAAACTTCTCTTCGATCTCATCATATATTCGGAGTAGTTTCCTCATTTTTATCTCCTATTCTTATCTATAGGGCTCCAGCATGTCAAATAGTTCATCGCCGATCTCACCGCGATATTTGTCATACATCGGTGCCAATTTCTCTGCAAAGACCTTGATTTCATCTTCGCTTAGACGGTTGACTTCCATGCCTGCTTCTGCCAGCTTTTCGATATACATGTCATTTTCTTCGTTCTCTGTCTTACGTTGCCAATCGCAGAGATACAGTTTTGCACCCTCATCTAAGACCGCTCTTTGTTGGTCGGACAGACCGTCATAGAAAGCCTTGTTGATGATATTGCCTAAGAAGTTATAAACATGCTTTGTCTCACTGAAATACTTCTGAACTTCTTGGAACTTGGATTCAAAGATCAGTGAAGCGGGGTTTTCCTGTCCGTCTACAGTCTTTTGTTGAAGGGCTGTAAAGAGTTCTCCAAAGCTCATCGGCGTCGGGTTGGATCCTAGGTAGGTAAACAGGTCGATAAATACTGGATTCTCCATAACGCGCATCTTTACGCCTTCCAGATCTTCTGGCTTGGTGATCGGTCTGGTGTTATTGGTCATATTTCGAACGCCGTTAAAGCCATAGCCCAGGTTCTTAATGCCTACATTTTCAAGTTCAGCATCTAGAATTTGTCCTACTTCACCATCCAGAGCTTCAAAGGCCTTGTCCATATCACTGAACATATATGGCATGTCGATGACGCCGAACTTCGTGGAGTACATGGTGAAGACGGAAGTAGCTGGCAATGCCATTTCCAGAGTTCCAAGTGCTACGGACTCAACCATTTGCACGTCGCCGCCCAGTAGGGCATTGGGGTACAATTCCACCTTGATATTTCCGCCTGAAGCTTTTTCTACATGTTCCTTAAATTTCTCTGCAGCCTTGAAGCTGGAGTGGTTTTCAGAGGTGATGGATCCCCATTTAATGGTTACAGGTTCTCCTTCAATCGCCTCTGTTGGCTCTGCTACTTCAGCAGCCTCTTCTGTTTCACCCGTTGCAGCCGCTTCTGTCGTAGCTGGTTCTGCTGTCTTCGGCCCACAGGCGGTAAGCGCCAGTGCGAAAAGCAATAATAAAGCTAATAATCTCTTCTTCATTTTGTTCCCCCCTACTTTTTAATAGATTCTGACTTCCTCGGCGTCTGCATCGATTTCTACGATGTCGCCGTCCTTGACGTCTTCGTAGAATGCGGGATCGACTTTGTGCACCATTGGAACATTCATAATGATGACACTGGATACCAGGACTGGGTCCGCATGCTCTACGATGATGGCAGCCGGTGCTTTTTTATACATGTCGAGCTTGTATAGCCCGTCTGCTTGCACCACTGAACTTCCCTTTCCCGAAGGAATGATCAAAACTGTATCCGTAACGACCTTGCCTTTGATGTCATGGTTCTTTTCAATGACAATTCCGGTTTCCGGCTCAACTGTATAGAAACAAACCGCATCCTTTGAGAGGAGAGCCTTTCCCTTTGCAACTCCCTTAGAGATCTTCCTACATTTATAGGTTTTCATTATTTCTTTACCTCCCCAGTTAAAGCAGCTTCAACAGCTTCTTCAAGAGGTCTTACGATGAACTCGATATCTCGCATTTCGTTGTAGTACATACATTTTGGCGAATCAGTCACGCCAACTTTTCCATAATACGGCTTCCAGCACGGTGGTACGTCGATTCAGGTGCCCGCGATGATATGACCGCCTGCGCGCTGTACGATATCAAGATAGCCCATCTGGTCTGCCAGTTCTCTCGTAAGGGCACTGGTCAATAGCCATGTGTCGATTGCAAATCGCTTTCCTTCACATATCTGTGCGATGATCCCTACTTGGCGAATCGAGATATGTGGACATCCAAACATAGCAACATCCACTTTTTTAGGATCGCCAGCCATCCTCTCCCGTGTTTCTTGAAGGTCTTTATCCGTAATGATGATTTTCTCTTTAATCTCATTCCCACCGAAGGCAGCTTCCAAAGTTGGAGCTTCCGGCGTGATACCGACCATATGATACATACCACAGGCACCTGAGGTGTTCAGCTGTGCACCGAAGTTCATAAATCCTTCAGGGGTTGGTCTCTGCTTAATCCCTGTGAATACGGGCACTTCAAGTCCTTTGTACTTCTCCGGATAACACCAACCCAAAATCTGATAGTCAAAATCATCTTTCACATCCGCCTGTACTTCTACCAGGATTTCGCCCTTACGGTTTTCATCTAATAAATAACCATAACGTGGTACGACCCCTGTAATAGCTGCGCAGAGCGCTGACTGAGAAGATTCACGATTCGTCCTAGCTCCTAACACCGAGTTGACATAAGGAGTTGCACTGGATTCAGAAAAGGCAATGACTTCCCCAAAAGCAGGCACATTTTGTTGTAAATAGGGCGTACAGTTATAGGTTAGAACCGCACCAAGGGCTTTGTACGCCTCATGACATCTTCGAACCCTCTCCACCCCTGCCTCGGGTACTTCATGGAGATGCTCATTTAAGTACTGGATATTGATACTTGGATTCACAGTAGGCGGGATAATACATTTTGCGCCTTTGTCCCTTAGGGTTTCTGCAAACCACACGTCCGCATCCTGCGCGCTTAAAGCAACATGGGCTCTGGTGATGGGAACGAAAACATCAGCATCAAAAGTTTCCCCAACACCCAATTGAATTTCCAGAGCTAACTGAATTCCCTCTCCGTACTTGCCAGCAAGAATATCTTTCTCTCTTTGATTGAGTTTCAAAATCTTACCTCGTTTCTTCTACAATATTGTTATAACTTCTGCATCCGCATCGATTCGTACCATGTCGCCATCTTTTACCACTTCGTAAAACTCCGGATCTACCTTGTCAACCAAGGGGATCTCGAAGATGATGGCGCTGGATACCAATACGGTCTCTGGGTACTGGATAATCATACCCTTGGGAGCATTTCCCTTCATTGTCAGTTGATAGAGTCCATCTGCTTGTACGACGGAACTCCCCTTACCCTCTGGGAAGATCAAAATTTTCTTAGCGATGGTCTTGCCTTCCAGATCATGGGCCGGTTCAATGACTTCACCCGTTTCAGGCTTAATCAAGTAGAACATGATATTGTCTTTGGAGATGATGACTTCTCCTTCAGCGACTCCTTCTGAGATTCTGTGACATTTAAATTCACGACTCATCTACTTCACCTCCCCAGTGAGAGCTGCATCAATGCAGGTATCTAAATCCCGAATGACGAAATGCATGCCTCTTCTTTGCGGGTAATAAGCACATTTGGGGGATTCGGTGATCCCGATCTTGCCATTCAAATGTCTCCAGCAAGGCTGATCCGGACAAGTATCTGCGACGATTTGCCCACCGGCTTCGGTGATGATCTCATCCAGCCCCATTCTCTCAGAGATTTGCTTTACGAGAGAAGAAGTGAGGATCCACATTTCTTTTTTCATTTTTTGGCCTTTTACTTTATCCGCGATATGCTTGACTTCTTCTAAAGTGAAATGAGGACAGCCGAACATCACGAAATCGATCTCTCGATCACCTGGCAGAGAGATCTCCGACAGCACTTTTTCAAAGTCTTCATTGGTTATGACGACGCGGCGAGCCGGCTCTTTGCCACCAAAGGCAGTCTCTAAATCAGGAGCTTCCGGTGTCGTTCCAATGATGTGGAACATCCCATAGGCGCCAGATGTATTCAATTGAGCACATAGATTTCTGTATGCTTCTTTGCTGACATGCTTTGGCAGACCAGTAAATGCTGGAATTCCGCTGCCGATCTTCTTGCCACACATGCCTAAGATGTGATAGTCATAGGCAGTTTTCATATCCGCCTGAACTTCCACTAAAATATTTGCATATCGGTTTTCATCGAGTAGTAGTCCATACTCTGGCACATAGCCAGTAATCGCTGCGCAAAGTGCGCTGTTGGCACCCTCACGATTGGACCGAGCTCCCCAAACCCCATTTACATAAGGGGTTGCACTGGATTCAGAATACGCTGTAACCTCTCCGAAATTTGGTACATTCGTATCGATATATGGTGTACAGTTGTAGGTAAGTACTGCGCCAAGGGCTTTATATGCCGCATGGGTTCTAGCCATCAAGTCTGCAAACTCCGGATCCACCATATCCCTTTCTGTAAAATAAGAATGGTTGAACCCTGGGTTTACCGTCGGTGCAACTCTACATTTCGCACCGAGTCCCAGTAGTTTTTCTGCGAACCATAGATCTGCCTCCTGGTTGCTGAGCGCCACGTGAGCTCTGGTGATTGGCACCATTCGCTCTGCACCAAAGGATTCCCCAATGGCCACTTGAATCTTCATCGCCAGTTGTGTACCGGCATCATATTCGCCATCGAGCATCGCCTGTTGGTCTTTTGTTAGCTCCATCTGATACCTCCTTAATTTCTAGGTAAAACCCTCATCTATCTCCCTCGGTGGAAACGCTCTCCATCCGAGTGTTTGAGGATTATGTAACCTGCATACACCTATTATACACTTCGCGCATTTCCATGTCAATAGAGTTTTTCTCCCCCTTTTTCCCATTGTCTTTTAGCGTTTACTAGGAGCGGATTAATATCCGTATTCAAAATGAAGCGATGAAAAAAGACACCGCTCTCCAGCTTGTATTCTGGATTACGGTGCCTTCATATTCTATGATACTTCTCGCCTTAATGTGCCCTACACTTCTCGCAGACATAATAAATCGTCAGGTCATAGGAGCTGATCTCTTCCCCTGTTGAGGTCTTCAATAGCTCTTCCATCCTCATCGGATCTGCTAGCTTTACGTCTCGAATGTCCCCGCAGCGCTCACAGATCAAATGGTCATGTCTATGGATATTTCGATCGAAGCGATCTGGCTCCTTCGGGATGTGTAGCCGATTGATCTCTCCTGCATCCACCATCAAATTCAAGTTTCGATAGACAGTGCCGATGGCAATAGAGGGCATCTGCATTTTGGCAAGCAAATAGATCTCTTCCGCATTTAGATGTTCGTTGGATTCACGAATGATCTGCAATATGAGATTTCTTTGTTTTGTCATGGCTCCTCCTCGACTTAGATAATTCAGACTGACTCCGTCTCTAACTATTCTAGATTGATATGGTCTAAGAATGGATAGCATTCTCTAAATATATCTTAACCGCAAATGTGTATTTCGTCAAATGTATCTGCATTATTATGACCAGCCTATGATATAATGAACCAGAAATGGAGGCAGATCATGTATCCCTTACTACTTAATATCCGAAACAAAAAAATCCTCTTCATTGGAGGAGGGGCTGTAGCGGAGCGCAGACTCGCTCGCGTGTTGGCCGAGGGAGGCATCGTCACCCTGATCAGTCCCCAGATCACTCCAGGAATCCAGGATTTCATTGAGGAGGGAGCCGATCTGGATTGGGTTCCCGAGCCATATTCTAACCAGGAGATAGATGTATACAACCTGGTTTTTATCTGCACCGATGACCCCAACATCAATGAGGCGGTTTCACAGAGGGCAAATCAGCTCGGTATATGGGTGAATCGCGCGGATGATCAAGCTGCTTCTGATTTTTCAGTGCCAGCTGAGATCTCTCTCGGGGGGATCCACCTCTATCACTCCACGGATGGATTGGCTCCTTTTTTATCCTCCTATATCCGAAGGGACTTAGAGTCGCGTTATCAGCGCTTCGATAGGGAATATGTTCAGCTACTTCATGAGATCCGCATACTTCAAAGGGAAAGCGCTGCTTCGGAAGCAGTAGAAGATCTCTATGCACTCATCGAGCTCACGAAAGAGGACCTGCGAGACCTCTTGAGGGAATTATCGGAGCTGTGATCGCACTAATTATTCTCTCGCAGGGGCTTTGTCTAATTGCTCTCAATAACATAACAAAAACTGGGATCAGAGAATATGGCTCTGATCCCAGTTTTATTGCTGTATCCTAGATGGCCTATACAGACTGCTCTGTTCGTTCGATGATCTCGTCTTGTAGGGCCTTGTCCAAATTGTTGAAATAGTCACTATAGCCTGCAACCCGGACGATGAGATCTTTGAATTCCTCTGGATGTTCCTGTGCTTTTCGCAGGGTGTCTCTACCTACGACATTGAACTGTACATGGTGGCCTCCCAGTTCAAAATAGCCGCGGACAACTGCTGCCATCCCGCTTAGACCCTCTTCCCCAGCGACCACGGAGGGGATGAATTTTTGATTTAGAAGGGTTCCGCCCGTCTTGGAATGATCCATCTTGGCGGCGGATTTGATCACGCCAGTCGGCCCGTTGATGTCTGCACCTTTTGAAGGGGAGATCCCATCGGCCAGGGGCTTGCCCGACAATCTGCCATCGGGAGTCGCTCCGATCACAGAGCCAAAATAGACATGACAGGTCGTCGGAAGCATATTGATATGATGCTGTCCACCTCGTCCCGCTGGTCTACCTTCGATCATATCGTGGTATTCATTGAAGATCTGAACCAGAAGGGCGTCTGCATAATCATCGTCGTTTCCGTATTTCGGCGTTCGGTTCATGACCAGGTTCCAAATGCGATCGTGGCCGACAAAATTATCTTTTACAGCTTGCATCAACTCAACCATGGTGAAGTTCTGATGATCGTACACATTGTATTTCACCGCGGACATGGCATCTGTGATATTTCCAATCCCCACCCCTTGAATATAGGTGGTATTGTATCTGGCGCCTCCGGCATTATAGTCCAGCCCGTTTTTGATACAGTCATCGGTGATGACCGATAGGAAGGGCACTTGCATGACTTCTGCAAAGATCTTGGCAATGATATTATTCCCCTTGATCTTGATATCCACAAAGTGCTTGAGCTGTGTCTTAAAGGCTTCATAAAGTTCTTCAATGGTCTCAAACTCTGCGGCTTCTCCCGTCTTCAGTCCCAGCTGTTTGCCAGTTCTCGGATCGACCCCATTATTCAAGGTCAGTTCAAAGACCTTCGGCAGATTAAAATATCCCGTCAGGATATAGGCTTCTTTTCCAAAAGCACCTGTTTCCACGCATCCACTTGTACCACCGTCACGGGCATCTTCAAGGCTCTTGCCCATGGCGATCATCTCCTTGACGACCATGTCCGCATTAAAGATCGAGGGCTGTCCATATCCGGTACGGGTGATGTCGATGGCACGTTTCAAGAATTCCTCAGGGGTCTTGTGGCTGATCTGCACATTGGATCCAGGCTGGAGCATACGCATCTCCTGAATGACATCCATGACGATATAGCTGATTTCATTGACCCCATCCTCTCCATCGGTGGTGAGTCCACCGCTGTTGATGGTTGCAAAGTCAAAATAGGTGGAGCTCTCCTTTAAGGTGATGCCCACCTTTGGAGGTGCCGGATGGTTATTGAATTTGATCCACAGACATTGAAGGAGCTCCTCTGCTTTTTCCCGCGTCATCGTCCCCTCTTCCACTTCCTTTTTATAGAAGGGATAGAGGTGTTGGTCAAGCCTGCCTGGATTATATGCATCCCATGGGTTTAGCTCTGTTATCGCACCCAAATGCACAAACCAATACATCTGGATGGCTTCGTGGAAATTTCTCGGCGCATGTGCAGGTACCCAATCGCAAATTTCTGCGATCTGCAGCAGCTCCTGCTTGCGGAGGGGATTCTCCTCGCCCTCAGCCAGTTCCCTGGCCTTTTCCGCATGGCGCTTACCCTGGATGATGATCGCATCACAGGCGATGTCCATCGCCTTCAGCTGTTCCCTCTTGTCATATGCCTCGGGGTCATTGTAAAAATCCAGAGCGAGGATGGCTTCTCTGATCTCCTCTTTGAAGTTCAGGAATCCCTTTTTGTAGATCTTGCCATCTCCCGCAGTATGACCTGGCCCGCGTTGCTCCATAAATTCTGTGAAAATGCCTGCGCCATAGGCTTCCTTCCACTCCTCATCCAACTCCTCCAGCATCATATAGCGGGTGGAGCGATTCTCCCAAAATGGGATGATCTCATCACGCTGGATGTCGAAATACTCCGGTCTGACCTTAAAGGAGATCTTCTCCCGCTGATCCATAACCGTGAAGTCCTGTAGTGTATGACAGCAGAGTTCAGGGAAGGTGGGAGTGGCACAGGGGGCTTCTCCCCGTTCTCCAACGATCAGTTCTCCCTCTCCCAAATAAATGGTCTTCGTCTCCATGATCTCTTTAAAAGCAAGTGCTCTGAGCACTGGATAGGAGACACTTCCCAAATGTCTCTTATATGCATCGGTTACCGCGACTGCACGTTCCATGGAGATCGTCGGCACTTCATTTACGCTCTTGTGCCTCAGAGCTTCTATTCGCTGCGATTTCATAGCTTCTCCTTTCCACATAACCCTGAATGGGTATGTACTAACCTCCGATGCTCACGGTATTTCCCAGTGCTCGAAGGCGCTCGGCGAATTCCTCGACGACGACTGGTTCGGGCACTTCGTCTCCCTGCATCTGATACTCTTCATTTAGACGTGGGTATTTTTCCATCCCCATGCTATGGTATCGAAGGATCTGAATATCCTCCAATCGGAGACATTTGACAAATTCCACGGTGTCATCCAAGTCCTTCGGCGAGTCGTTCACCCCTTTGATCAGGGGAATCCGCAATCGTATCTTGGCCCCACTCTCTGAGAGCTTCATCAGATTGTCCAAGATGGCGGTGTTATCCACGCCAATATATTTCAAGTGTTTCTCATTGTCGATCAGTTTTAGATCATACAAGAAGAGATCCGTATAGCTTGCCACCTCTTGAATCCTGCGCCACAGGGTATATCCGGAGGTATCCACAGCCACGTGTACGCCCTTTGCCTTTAAAGCCTTCACCAGCTCCAGCATAAATTTCCACTGCATAAAGGGCTCACCTCCAGAGATGGTGACCCCACCTCCAGAGTTTTTGTAAAATACCCAATCCTTCATCACCTCATCCACAATATGTTGGATGGAGGCTTCTTTCCCTGCCAGTTCGATGGCGCCGTAATTACATGCCTCTTGGCATTTCCCGCAAGCGGTGCACTTGTCGCGGTCCAGCTCCAAGGCATTCTCACCCATTGAGAGGACCCCAAATTTACATGCAAGGATGCAAGCCCCACATCTCTTGCAGCGATCCTCATAGTAGATCAACTCGATCTTTGGGTTCATTCCCTCCGGATTATGACACCATAGGCAATGCAGAGGGCATCCCTTTAAAAAGATCGTCGTCCGAATCCCGGGACCATCGTGGATGGAGAACTTTTGAATATTAAAGATCGTGCCTTCCATCCCATCACCACTTCCTATTTTAAATATTCTTCCTTGATCGCTCGAGGACTGAGCCATCGAAGCATATTGTTCAAGGCACCTGCCTTATCATTGGTGCCAGATTTTCTAGCTCCACCAAAGGGCTGTTGTCCCACTACAGCTCCGGTCGGCCTGACATTTACATAGAAATTGCCCGCTGCATTCACCAGTACCTCCTGCGCGCGGACGATCGCATAGCGATCCTCTGCAAAGATGGATCCGGTCAAGCCATACTGGGAGGTATTATCCACTAGCTCTAGGAGCTCATCATAGTCTTGATCATATAGATAGACCGTCAACACCGGTCCAAAGATCTCTTCTTCCATAGTGAGAAAATGAGGGTCAGTTGTCAGGATGATAGTGGGTTCCACAAAATATCCTACATGATCATCACAATTTCCGCCATAGATGATCTCCGCTTGATCGGATTCCTTGGCAGCTTCGATATACCCCTTAATTCGATTGAAGGAGGCTGTATCGATCACCGCACCTAAGAAGGTGTCCCGCTCTCGAACATCGCCCATCTTGACGGTTTTCATGTCTTCGATCAGGATTTCCTTCAGTTGAGGCCAGACCTTTACGGGAATATAGGCGCGGGAGGCCGCTGAGCATTTTTGTCCTTGGAATTCAAACGCACCATCACGTAGGCCTCTGGCCAGCAACTTTAGATTCGCAGATTCATGGGCGACGACAAAATTCTTCCCGCCTGTTTCTCCGACGAGTCTGGGATAAGTGCGATACAGGTCAATATTCTCGCCAACCGTCCGAAACATCTGGTTAAAAGTCGCTGTGGAGCCAGTGAAATGCACCCCTGCCAAATGCTTATTCTGGAAGATCACATCGGAGATGTCCCCAGAGGACGCCGGGATGAAGTTGATAACCCCATCGGGCAGACCCGCTTCATTAAAGAGTTGATAGACGATCCAGTTGGAGTACACAGCCGTGGAAGAGGGCTTCCAAACAACGGTATTCCCAGCAATAGCCGGTGCGCCAGCCAAGTTCGCCGCGATGGATGTAAAGTTAAAAGGGGAAACAGCAAAAATAAAGCCTTCTAGCGGTCTGTAGTCGACCCGGTTCCAGTGCGTATCCGGTGATAGGGGTTGATTTGCATAGATATCATGAAGCAGTCTCGCATTGCTGCGGAAGAAATCGCAGAGCTCTGCCGCTGCGTCAATCTCTGTCTGGCGATAGGTCTTACTCTGTCCCAACATCGTCGCCGCATTGAGCTTTGAGCGATAGGAGCCAGAAGCAAGGGCTGCGGCACGCATAAAAATGGAGGCGCGTTCATCCCAAGGGATCTTGTCCCATTTCACTTTTGCTTCCAGCGCTGCTTCTATCGCCTCCTCTGCCTCTTTGGCGCCGGCCATCGAAAATTCCGCTAAGACATGGTTCTTATCATGGGGTATGACGCATACTCCCTTTTTCTCCGTATGAATCTCCCTGCCGCCGATCACCAGGGGAATGGAAATCCTCTCTGATTTCATCCTGTCGTATTCTCGGATGAGCTCTTGATATTCTAAGCTGTTTTCTTCATAAGTCAATACTTTTTCGTTGACGAAGGGATGCACCTTCGCATAACTGTTATTCATCGTCTTTCTCCTCCTGTTTCCATATCATCAGCATTACTGATTCTCTTCCCTGATCCCGATCAACTCTCGGCGGATCTTTTGCAATACGAGCATGGTATTTGTATCGACCACCTCGTCCATCTCTTTCATCCGATCGTGCAATCGAGTCAGGTCGTTGGTGGACTTTGCTGCCACTCTGAGCAGAATACAGCTGCTGCCCGTCACTCGATAGCCGTTGCGAATGATATAGTCCGCATCTCGTAGACTCATAATACGGTCTATCAGCACATTAAAATTATGCGTCTTGACATCGACGAGAATGAAGGTGTCAATTTTGAACCCCAGCTCACTCCAATCGAGCAACACGCTATATCCTTTTATGACTCCCTCTGCCATCAGGTTGTTGATCCTCCTATGAATCGCAGGCCTCGACAGATTCAATCGGGAGGAAATCTCCTCATGGGTCATCTTCCCATCATGCAGAAGTAAATTTAAAATTTTGATATCCAGTTCGTCCATTTCCTCCTCCTTTTAGTCATTATACCACGATTTTATATTGAGAATAGCTCCTAATGATAGATTGGACATTTCGTTATATTCCCATTGAAATAAATCCTACAATATCGATCGGAATGGACGATTCGTAACCTGTCATTTGCATTTGGCAGCTCTTTGTCACCAATTATCCCGCTTCTGATTCCCTCTCTATGGATCCTTCAGATATGCATGTGAGATAGATGCTATTTTCTGAATCGAAGGAGCTGGGTTTTTAATAAATAATATAAGAATAATTCTTATTTTAATTTTCTGGTTTCATTTCTGTAGAACAGGGTAAAATAAGAATTGTAAATGCTAAATCTTTTTTCATAAGCTATGCTTATGGATTATCGGGATTTCCCGTCGAACGAAATAACAAGGAGGATATTGAATGAGCACAAGAGTTGGAAAATTGGTACCGGAGTTTACAATTCCGGCATATTGTAATGGGAAAGTGACTAAGGTCTCCCTATCGGATTACAAGGGAAAATGGCTGTGGATCTTCTTCTATCCAGGTGACTTCACTTTTGTCTGAGGTACGGAAGTGTCGACAGTTGCCGACAGATATGCTGAAATTCAGGAACTGGGTATCGAAGTATTGGGAATCTCCACGGACAGCCCCTATGTACACAAAGTGTGGGATGAAGAAGAAATCTCCCATATGGTCGATGGAGGTGTGCCCTATGTCCTCGGTTCTGACGCAGGTGGACGCCTGGGTGAACTCTTCGAGGTCTATGATGAAGAGGGCGGCGTGGATGTACGGGGTAGCTTTATCATCGATCCAGATGGCGTATTACAGGCTTTTGAAGTGCTAAGCCCAGCCGTTGGTAGAAATGTAGATGAGGTACTCCGTCAAATCCAGGGATATCAGATGAACCGCAAGACCAATGGAGCTGAAGCTGCTCCCGCAGGTTGGACCCCGGGTAAGCAGACCTTAAAACCAAGTGATGAACTCATCGGGAATGTATGGAAGACTTGGAAGGTCGACGAAGCTAGATAAATATACCAAATGCATCACTCCTCGATAAAGAATCAGGACAGCCCCCAGGGAGATTGCTCTATTGCAGTCTCCTCGGGGGCTGTCCTATCATCATGCAGATCATTATCTACCTTCAGTGTGGACACTTCTCCACGCCATATTGACGAACTCATGAACGGAATAACCCTGTACATAATTTTTGGAAAAATGCTCCGCGTAGTCCACTAGTAGGGGGACCAATGCGGCCTCCTCCACGACTAGAAGCTCATCTAGTTCGTGATACAGCTGTATTCTCCTACCATCATCCCTCTGCTCTGCCGCCTTGATGAATAGATCGTCAAAGCGGTCGCTGGAGTAGTAGAGCCCAGGGTAGGAATTGTAAATCTGGAGCATAAAATCCAGAGCCTGACCTGGAACGGAGTGGACAGGGCTGGTGAAGAAGATCGCCATATCAAATTCCCCCGTTCCATTAAAAGCGGTATTGTATTCAGAGTCATTGACGGGTTTAATATTGACTTGGACTCCCAGTTTGGTCTCCAATTCTTGTTTCAAGAAATCTGCAATTCTCAGATTGTAATCCGAAGTCGACAGGGTCATCAACTCAAAGACCGTCGTGGCTGGATCAGCACCCCCAAGCCCTTCTGTGAGGAGAGCTTTTGGATCGGGGACCTGGTCAAGGAGTTTGTCCACCATATTATCAGGAAATGTCGATGCGTAATTCTTTGAACCTGCAAAGACCACCGGGCTGATTGCACTGTATACTGGTTCTGTCATATAGGGATACATGTACTCAGAGAGCATACTTCGATCAATGGCTGCGGAAATTGCGCGCCTGACTTTGGCTTCTGGTACGCGGCTCATATTAAAGGCTAAGAACGAGGACTCGCTAGACAGGGCTCTATTGCCATTGAATTCTGGACTTTGCTCCAGAAACTCCGCATAGGCGCGATCATAGATATAGGCCTCATCTAGAATACCCCCTTCAAAATCCTCCATCATCTCCTCTTCGTATTCATAGTCCTTCACATTCACGATGTCGAGGGCAACGGCTCCCCCATTCCAGTAGTCCATGTTCTTCTTGAAGACCATCGAACTCCCTGATTCATCTGAGGTAATTGAATCAAATAGAAATGGGCCATTTGATACGGTATACTCTGGTGCAGTGCCGTATAGGGCGCCATGCTGCTCAACCAGATCCTTTCGTGCAGGCAGGAAAGATGGGTGGGCAAAGGCACTAAATACTGGATACTCGTCGATGATATTCGCCCGAATCTCCAAGGTCTTATCATCGAGGGCTTTTACGCCAAACTCCTCGATCGAGATCTTTCCATCTAATAGATTATTATAACCATCCACTAAGAACAGATCGGATTGATAGACACTTGTAGCGCTGGCATCCATAACCCGCTTAATCCCATATTCGTAGTCATATGCGCTGACCGGTGTACCGTCAGACCAGTTAAAGTCACGAATCGTAAAGGTGTATACGGTGGAATTGAAGTTGGCCTTCCAAACTTTTGCTGCGCCAGGATGCACGATCAAATCCCCGCTCTCATCAATCTCCGTCAAAACCAAAGGCTCCAAAATATTGAACACAAACTGTTTGTCCTGGTAATTCTTTAAGTTAGCGGGATCCAATGACGGTGAATAGTCATAGGAATAGGCATTTAGGTGCTGGCCTGTCTCAACAGCCTTGGAACCGGTAGAATCCTCTGGATTGATGACGATCTCTCCTGAAGTCTCTTCTGGTTCTGTTGATTCCTCTGTTGCATTTTCCTCCTGAACTTGCTCTGTCTGGTCAGCTTGGACTTCCGTTCGTTCTGTTTCTTTCCCACAAGCCGTAACCAGCATCAAGGCCAGAATACAAATCAATATAAGACCTTTTAGATATTTCTTCATTACGCCACCTCCATGGTGGCTTTATACCCAATTGAGTAAAATATAGTCGCAGGATCAGAATTAGGATTTCAGATAATCCTCACTGAAGAATCGACCCATTCATCAGAGCAGAATATACCGCTAGGCCAATTCAATTATTCTAAGTAAGTCTATTACCCGGTCATCAGAAATACTATAGTGAATCATGGTGCCTGTTTTTGCTCCCTTGACGATTCCCGCATGGCGCAGTACTTGAAGATGCTGTGAAACAGTTGATTGCGGAAGTCCAAGAATTTCTCGAATGTAATTTACACTACAGCTGCTCTCTTTAATCAGTCCCTGTACAATACATAAACGCATCGGATGTGCAAGAGCTTTGAGCCATTCTGCACTATAGTGTAATCGTTCAAGGTCTGTATCGTTAGAAGTCATGGAACCCCTCCCTTCAAAGTGATAATATAATATTAAGGTTATATATTAAAAATGTCAACAAAAAGGATATAAATATCCATATAGTTAAGTAGAAATTGCTAATTAGTGTCAATTACCTCGGATCCTGTTACGCTTGTTTCACAATAAACACTTGAATTCACGCGAAAAACTTTTTGAAATAATATCCATGTTTTCATTGAGCGAGGATAGATGTTGTCGTTCTCGAATCCGATTTGAAAGGAAAAGCGCTGATCCCTCACCTTTTAATAGAGGCCTCAAAACTTTTGGTTTTTTTTACTTATTTTTTAAATAGTTGGTTTAAAGTCCGTTTCCTGGGTATATATCTTATACCAAAGGAAGAGAGTTTCTGAGTACCATCTTTCTTTGAAGCTCGTTGGAACGCTGCACCTAAGGGATTGCTTGAAGCGACTGTTCCTAATCGACTGAAGTCCATCTATTAGTGGTTGTGGATTGGTTTTGCAGATGGTGTCGGTATAGATGAAGAGGAGTGAGCGGGTGGTCCAGTGAAAGTACAGCAGTACGTTGACGGTTCTCCTAGCGTCAATGAAAAAGGTGATTGGAAAGTATCTGATTTGGTTTTGTGTTTAGGATTGTGGATTTTAGATATGGACCAAACATCAAGAAGAGGTATGAACCTTGAAGTCCCAAATATTTCGAAGCGGTTAATTGAAGTAACCGTATCCTGGTTTTAGTTTTTCGTTTCAGTTAGGTTTTAAGGATACGATGTGAATGTGAATGATATAGAGAATAACCGTAGAGATCTATTTAATGCAAGGGATGACCGATACCGGGTGGAAACTATTTTCAATGAGTATGAGAAATTTGTTGGAAGTGGATGATCGAAAGTAGAAGCGGTAATCGGACAGAAAGGATGATAAAAAAGAGTGATTGAGCCTAAAACAGAATACTGGTGCAGCGTGACAAACGAGCAATAAAAAGTCGATTTCGAATTGAGTTTAAGATGAAATCGACTTTTTGGTTGCTCTTTTTTTATTGTAGAATAACGCAGGGAAAGAAATGATCTATTTTTGCGCAGAGTTGAAACTTCAGTTTATTCTCTCCCCCGTCTCTGCATCGAAGAAGTGCAGAGCAGTTGCATCGAAGCCAAATTCATATCTTCCATCGTCTTCGTAGTCATAATGACCTGGCATGGATACGACGATTTCACTGCCGTCGTCGAGTTTGGTATAGAGGAGCTGCTCTTTCCCCAGCATCTCGATGACATCCACGGTGGCGAAAAAAACGCTGCCCTGCTCCTGTCCCCGAAGGAATCGTTCACCGCGGATCCCAACTTTGATCCCCTTTCCCTCGTAGGGTTTGAGGATTTGGATGTCCTCTCCAACGGGATGAATGGTGACCAGACCACTTTTGGAAGTGAAGACCCCATCTTTCATATTGCCTTCAATGAAGTTCATCGTAGGAGATCCGATAAAGGATGCGACAAAGACATTTCTGGGTTTGTTGTAAAATTCGTATGGCGTGCCCACTTGCTGAATGATTCCACCATCCAATAGGATGATCTTGTCTGCCATGGTCATCGCCTCGGTCTGGTCATGGGTAACGTAGATGGAGGTCGTGCCCAGGTTTTTATGCAGACGACTGATCTGAACGCGCATATGCTCTCGAAGTTTTGCGTCTAGGTTCGAGAGGGGCTCATCCATCAAAAACACCTTGGGCTTGCGGACCATCGCCCGTCCTAGGGCCACGCGCTGCCTTTGTCCACCGGAGATATCCGAGGGTCTAGAGTAGAGATAATCAGTGATCTGCAGGATCTCTGCCGCCTCTAAGACTCTTTTGTGGATGATGTCTTTGCTCTCTTTTTTCATATTTAGGGAGAATGCCATATTATCGTAAACTGTCAGATGGGGATACAGGGCATAACTCTGAAAGACCATGGCGATATCGCGATCCTTTGGTTCGATATTATTCATCAGCCTCTCGTCAAAATAGAGCTCTCCTTCGGTAATGGAGTTGAGGCCGGCGATCATGCGTAACAAAGTGGACTTTCCGCATCCAGAGGGACCGAGGATGGCGCAAAATTCCTGATCGCCAATTTCTAGATCGATATTTCGGATGGTGAAGTTTTCTCTTCCCTCGTATTTCTTTCCGAGGTTCTTTAGGGTGACTTTCATATTTGCCTCCTATCCTTTCACAGAACCGGACGCCAAGCCGGATACCAGTTGTTTCCGCAGGGCGATAAACAGTATGACTATGGGGATGGCCGTGAGTAGCCCACCTGCTGCATAGGCTGGTTGATTCATCTTGCTGACATCATTGATCAAGGTGAATAGCCCTGCGGTCAAGGTATAGGATTCCACACTGGTCAATAGCACCTTCGGGAGCAATAGATCCATAAAGGGTCCGATAAAGGACCATAGCCCAATGATCGCCAACATGGGTCTGGCAATTGGCATCAAAATCAGATAATAGATCTGTAGACTTGAACATCCGTCGATCTTGGCCGCCTCGTCCAACTCCGTAGAAATAGAATCCAAATAACCCTTCAGGATGAAGGTATTCGATGCGATTCCCCCGGCTGAGTAGATCAATACCAACATCATCTGCCGTGAAAAAAATGGAAAGATGGAGGTGACGATGGAATGCATCGTAAAATACGCCGTGATCCCAGCAAAGGTGGGTATGGTCTGGATCAATAGGATGGCGATCAGGGAGATGCGCTTTCCCTTAAACCGATATCTAGAGTAGACATATCCGGTAAAGGATACGATGATCAGGGTCAAAATAGCCGTCGCCACAGAGATGACGATGGTATTCCAGGTCCATTTCAAGTATTCCGTCTTGGTGAATAGATACTCGAAATGCTTTAGGGAGAACTCGTAATCAGCATTCATGACGATATTCCTCCCCTGCCTTCCATTAAAAGCAGAGATGATCATCTGCGTCAGAGGCCAGATGATGACAATGCTCCAGAGTACCAGCACCCCATAGCTGAGGGCTAAGTTGATTTTACCCGCAATGGACAGTGGCGGTTTGTCGGATAGGTACATAGCCTCTTGTTTTTTCATGCTAATCCTCCTTCAAAGCCGCAGAATTGCGGAATCCAATATAGGTGACGACCATCAGCGCAAATGAGATCAAGATTGTGATGACGGCCCCCATCGCCTGGTACTGATTCTCCATCGTCAGCTTGTAGATATAGGAGATCAGAATATCTGAAGACCCTGCTAGGTTCCCATACTCCGTAGGGTTGAAGGGACCACCCTGGTTAAACAGGAAGATGATGGAGAAATTATTGAAATTAAAGGTGTACTGGGTGACGAGAAGCGGGGCAATTTGAAATAGCACCAAGGGGATGGTGATCTTCAGTGTCTGCTGCAACCCCGTAGCACCGTCGATCTCAGCCGCCTCATACAGATCATGGGGAATCGCCTGCAGTACTCCTGTAGTGAGCAGGAAGATATAGGAGCTACCTAGCCATGCCTGTAGTAGGATCAAAAAGACGCGAGTGCCGAGGGTGGAGTTCTTAATAGCTGTACCTATTCCCAGAGTATCTTGGAATAGTTCCGTCAGAATCCCATTCGGTGATACCATGATACTGAAAAACATGATCGTGATAAACGCTGGCACCGCCCAGGGCAGGATAAAGATGGATCGAAACAGTCCCTTGCCCTTGATTCGGTCATTGTTGGCGATGATGGCCAACACAAATCCGATAAAGATCGCAAGACTCGATGCCCCAATCGTCCAGATGATGGTCCAGATGAGGATCTTCCAGAACACCGATCCCGCTAAACCTTTTCCTGTGGCAATGCTCAGATAATTCGCCAGCCCCACCCAGGGGAATTTCGACTGATGCTTTGGATCCATTCCGGTAAAGGAGAGGAGAAGGGCCGTCGCTATCGGCACCAAGATGATAAATACCACCATAATCAGCGCTGGGATATTCACCATCATAGGTAGTCCCTCCTTTGAGAGACCGCTTTTCGTCTCATACCAAGACTTTGGTCGGATCCCCAGAACCCGCTGTTCGCCTACCTTTTTTGCGTCTCGAAAAGCCAGATAGAGGATTAATGCCGCAATTACGAGGAGAATCACCGCGATAATCCCCTCAATCATATAGATGAGGGATTTGTGAACCCTAGGCGCCCCTTCTGCTAGGGAGATGAGTCCCAGGACGCCCTTACCTTGGTAGTTTCCAAAGCCAAGGGCATATGGAACTGCAATGAGATAGGCGGCCAAGCCAAGGAGAAAGAAGAATATCGCCTTGACTAATTGTCCATTGAGCAGCTGTCCCAATCCCGGAAGGGGAATTGTCGCAAAGTATTTGAGCACTCCCCTCTCTTCCGTCTCGATCGGCGTACTGCGCCGAATCGAAGAGAGATTATCCTCCATGACCTTGTATTTATTTTTGATTCCATGGACGATCCTATGTTCCAAGCTCTGAATGCGTTCGGTCAGTCTGGCTCGATCAGATAGGAATCGGATGCTCTGAATCTCGTCCTGGGTCCTTCGTCTAAGGGCCTTTTCTTCCGTCTTATAGGCCTTTTTGGAGATGATGCGTTGCCGTTTTTTCTCCTCCAGTTGATTTAAGAGTTCCTGCTGCTTTTTTTCCACCTGCTGAATCTGATCGGTGATTTCAATTTGGATCCGCCTCTCTTCACCTTCCGTAACAGCAGCCAGCTCTTCCTTCGCCTGGGTCAACTGCGCAGTGAGTCCATCGTACTCCGTGAGGATATCTAAGAGGTCCTCCCTCTTCTTCTCATTTATGCGGTACTGATAGCTGTATTCATAATCCAAGTCCTGGTATGCTTCATAAAAATCCCGTTTTTTTGCGGCTTCCTCGATTGCTAGGAGCAGCTCTCTGCGCTTCTCATCGGTCTGGGTTGTGAGCCCCGCCTTAAACTCAGCGAGTTCGCTCACCAATTTCCCTTCAAAATCTCGCACGGCATTTTTCGCCTCTTCTAGGGCGATGATATGGGGATGTGCACTGCGCGAGGCGATAAAGCTTCGTATTTCGTCTTGACTCCCCTGTTTCTTCAGTTCGATCAAGTCGATGAGGTAGGCGTTTTTTCGTGGATATTCCCGCCCGATATCGTCGTATAGAAGGGCATTTCGGTTCATATTATCCTCCCATTTCGTCGGGATTTTTCGGCCCTGGCGATAGATAGACCCAGAGCATGATCCCGTGTAAGACTAGATATGCCAAGTTGATCCAACCTGATTCACCGATGCGTAGAAAAATGATCGCAGCATTGAGAATCAATAGAATAATAGCAACCAATCGAATCAGTCCATTCAGACCAAAGGATCGGTTAAAGGAATAGGTGATCAGGCTGAGAAGTATGGGGATTCCAATCGTCTGAAAATAGTTCATAAGGACCGTGGAGATCAGCGCGTCAAACGAGGCTTCATGGGTGCTATCCAATGGTCCCAACTCTGCGATGACCATCCTGGCATTGACGAGAGCCTCGATGGAGGCAATTAAGATCAGCAAACCCGCGGCAGCTAGTACTATTATCAATTTTTCTGTCGTTACCCTTTTTGTCTCCGTTATCTCGCTAAACATCGCTTTCTCTTCTCCTAATCCCTCGTTCACATATGAAAATCAAGGCGGATCCGATGAATTCTATCAGACCCGCACTGTTCTCATTTATTGACGGATTTCCCCATCAACGAAAGGGAAAGTCTATTGGACATTTAGCATCATCGCGTCAAAGGATGCTTTGATCTCGTTGTATGCTGCCGCTTCATCTGCAGGTGTCACAGAGTTCCAGGATAAGACGGCGTTTTTCCATGTATCCCAAACACTGCCCCACTCTAAGAATAGAGGTCTGGCTGGTGCGTCCTGATAGGACAGGATGACGGATTCAATAACAGCCTTGTCCGAATCAGAAAGATCGGATCCTGTATAGACTTCCGGTCCAACATTTTCTAAGATTTTGCCTGTGGCTTTGAACAGATCCACTGCATATTCGGGATTGACGATCTCTGCGATCAGCGCTTCTGCCAATGCAACCTTGTCGGCATCCTCTTCAATGCGCACATTGATACCCAGTCCCCAACCACTTTGCCAGTGTCTGAGGGGCTTGCCTGCAAAGGTCAAATTGCCAATGGGCTGAACTTCCATATCTGCGCCCTCATTGGTAAATCCACTGATGGCATTCGTCTCCCAAGGACCACCCAGTCGAACAATCCCAGCATTGCCACTGGTGAAGGTGGTGTCGATGTAACCCCAGCCTGCATCTGTATCAAATAGAGAAGATCCAGCATCATAGTTTGCCTTCCAGTAGTCGAAGATTCCCTTCATCGTAGCTTGCTTTTCAGCGGGCAATTCTTCAAATGGCAGTGTCATGTCAGAGACAAATGCATCGCCATCCTTGCCGAGTAGATCGATATCCGATGAGTTCGTAACGGCAACGCCATACCATGCATCAAATAGCGGAAGCAGCAATTGATCCGCACCCATTTCCATCGCTTCCATCGGCTGCGTCGTGTCCACGCCTGCAGCTTCGGCATTCGCCTTATTGATGAATAAAATCAGGGTTTCAATATTGTATGGGAACGCAAAATACTCGCCATCGATGTTGAAGTTTCCGCCGATCCCTGCATCAAAATCGTCCCATCCACCGACTTTTTCTGCGATGGCCTTCGAATCGACTGCCCCTAGGATCTCATTATTGACCAGCCCATACACTCGGTCTGCAGGTAGTGCAAACAGGTCTGCCACGTCTGGATTCGTCGGGTCTGTCTTGTCAATCGTGTCCAAGTGGTCAAAGGCACCCATTTCAATGATGCGGATATTCGCATCTGGATTCGCCTCTTTGACTCTGGCGATAGCTGCCTCATAATAGGGCACCCAAGCCTCTTCTGCTTGAACCGTCAATTCCCCAGCAACAGCACCAGCAGCCTCTGTCTCTTCTGGCTTTTCTGTATCCTCTTGCTCTTCCGTGGTCTCAGCGCCAGCCTCCTGTGTTGCGGGCTCTGTCGCTGCCGGTTCCTCAGGCTTTTGACCACAAGCCCCTAGAACCAGAGTAAACACCAATAGTAATGCCAACCAAATTCTCTTATTCTTCATGCAATCCCTCCTTACATACTAAAATCCGGAACCCCGGATTTTGCAATTGTTTTCCTATAATTTATATCCATTATTGGTCCTTTCAAACATTGATCTTGTCTATCATTGTGGTTTCACTGTTGTAGAAGCTCATCAACAGCCTAATTTTAGGATATTTCTAGTCTCCTCACAGCATTGAAACCATCTCATTCGACTAAAAAAAGCATTTTGCCAATCGGATAATGAGAGTAATCGATCCCATAGAAAACAAAAAACCCCGCAAAATCTGCGAGGTCGGTGGCGTCCCCGGTGCGATTCGAACGCACGGCCTTTCGCTTAGGAGGCGAACGCTCTATCCTGCTGAGCTACGGGGACAAGAGTTATCCGTATCATATTACTCCTAAATGGGATCCTTGTCAAATGATAGGTGGCAGGACCTGAGATCTGGTCTCTAGAGTGTCAAGACATATGTTACAAAGCAAAGAACTCAGTGACCACTTGATTCGGGCTTCGAAAGTTTAACACCTTCTTCGCCGTTTTATTCCAGCGTCGTTGATGTTTGCCAACCTTTGTCACTAGCTCTCTTTCACTGTAGAATATCTGACCATGATAAAAGATCTTTTCATCTTCTCGATGGGAGCGTTCGACCTTGCCGTTTTGCCAAGGGGAATACGGTCTGGTACGTTTCAGCTCATAGCCTTTTTCCAGGCAGACCCGCATAAATGCGGAGATTTTATCTGTGATGTCATCATCATTCGCGAACTCTCGGCCGTTATCGACTTGAATGCAGCGGATCTTGAAGCCAAAGGACTCCTCCAGTGTTTGCAAGAACTTCGCTGTCTCATAGGTGCTCTTCTCTCGGACAATCTTCAGAACCCGACTCCTAGAGTATTCGTCTATCGCGGTGATTTGATAATAGCGACAACCATAAGTCGGAAAACGGACACACTGCGTGGGGACGTACTTGATGTCGATCTGGACCTTATCCCCTGGATACTGACCATCCTCACGCACGTGCTTGACATAGCTTCTACGCTTGACTGCGGGCTTGGCTTGATAACCCCGCTTTCGGATTTGACGGCACATACTGCCGAAGCTACGAGTATAGCCCTTGGCACGACATCGGACATAGGTTTCCGCCAGACCGTATTTGCCATTGCGATGATACATCCGGCGGATTAAGACCAGTTCATCCTCCGTATGCTGATTACGATGGCTGTGCGGCCGACGGCTCTTCAGCGCGAGACTCTGAACCGTTCCGTCATACTTTTGGAGCTGTCGGTAGACGAATTGACGGTTCGTATGGTATCGCCTCGCTGCCTTCGTTACACCATGGGTTTGCGCATACTTACATAGACGTTCACGGTAGCGCATTTCTTCCGTGATCATCACTTTTTCGTGTATAATAGGAGTTGTCATACAGAGATCCTCTTTTCATGATTTCTTGGTCGAAACCATTGTATCAGAGCGGTCACTGTATGACTCTTTATTTCTGTAACATATCTATTATATCCCTACATAGGTGGCAGGACCTGAGATCTGGTCTTTGGAACCAGTTGTCAGGTCCTGCCGCACAATTTTGTTATAGTAGTTTTCCTATGGAGCTGAAGATGGTCTCGATAAACCGGATGATTCGAGCAAAGAGATTGGCCGCCGGAACATCCTCCTGAACGATCAGATCGGCTGTCATGATCTCCTGATCATCGGCGTAGACCCTGAGGGTCCCCACGGAATCCCCTGCTGTTAATGGGGCTGTCAGGCCCTCGTTGATCTCGGATTTAAAGATATAGCGCTTGGCTTTTTCCGTCAACAGTCGATAGGACTGGGCCGGGAAAACCTGTACTGTCGGGTTTTGAGCGGAGTTGATCTCCACTTGGGTGTAGGGCATATTGGCATCGACGATGGTTCGAATGCCGTATTTTTCAAGGGAATAGTCAATTAAATACTTGGACAGATCCCTGCGTTCGCTGAGGTCCGCGGTACCCATGACGATGGTGATCAATCGAAATTCCCCGCCCTGGGCGCTCTTCCTGGCATCGATTGTGGAGACTAGGCAGTAACCCGCCTCTTCGGTAAAGCCAGTCTTGAGCCCATCCACACCGGGCACTTCTCCCACGAGGGGGATGGTGGATTCTGCGCTGTAATTTCTCTCAGGCATATTGACTACGCGCACCGCTGCATATTCCAACACCTGAGGATAGGCTTGGATGATATGCCTGGACATCTCAAAGATCTCCCGGGTGCTCATGGTGTTTTGGTTGGCACCTTCTTGCAAGCCGGAGGAATTATAGAATCTCGAGTTGACGAGTCCCAGTTCCTGTGCCTTTGCATTCATCATCTCTGCAAAAGCGGCTTCTGTGCCTGCCGTATGGACTGCAAGGGCATAGGCGGCGTCGTTGCCGCTGACGACCATTAAACCCGTTAACAGTTCGTCAACCGTCAGCACCTCTCCCTCTAGGAGCCGGAAATTGGAGCCACCTACGGCTTCGATCTCTGGCGTGATGGTGACTCGATCCGTCAGGTTGATACTGCCCCCTTGGATCTTATCCATGACCACCAGATAGGTCATCAGCTTCGATACACTGGCTATGCTCACTGGCTGATCGATATTGTATTCCTCTAAAAGACGACCGGATTCGAAGTCGCCAACCAGATAACTCTGTAGGCGATCCTCAATGCCCAGAGCCGTAGAGGCAGTCACTGGTTGTAGCAAAAGGGCAAGCATCATGAAGACGACCAATCCCTTTCTCAGTTTTTCTCTCAATTGCAGCACCTCATCAAGCGGGACATGGTCCCAAAAATTGAAGGGGTATTGACATATTGTCAATAGAATGAGAGATCCAAGGTGGATCTCTCATTTCCCTGTGCTTATATACTACACCAAAACCTATTTTTTCTCAATTACTTCTACGCCCATATACTTTTGTAGTACTTTGGGTACGCGAATCGTGCCATCCTCGTTCTGGTAGTTTTCCAAGATCGCAGCGAAGGTACGACCCACCGCCAGACCGGATCCATTTAATGTATGCAGGTATTCCACCTTGCCCTCTTCGTTGCGATAACGCATATTCCCACGGCGAGCCTGATAGTCGATGAAATTACTACAGGAAGAGATCTCCACATAGCGGCCATAGCTGGGCATCCACACCTCGATATCATAGGTCTTGGTGGAAGAGAAGCCCAGATCTCCCGTACAGAGCATGACGACTCGGTAGGGGATTTCCAATAATTTCAGTACTTCCTCAGCATCTCCTGTCAGTCTCTCCAACTGCTCAAAACTATCCTTTGGATTGGCGAATTTGACCAGCTCTACTTTGTCGAATTGATGATTACGAATGAGTCCTCTGGTGTCCCTACCTGCAGAGCCGGCTTCTTGACGGAAGCAGGGTGTGTAGGCCGTATAGTTGATGGGCAGGTCTTTGTAGTCTAGGATTTCATCTCGGTGCAGGTTGGTCACAGGCACTTCTGCCGTCGGTGCCAAGAAGAAGTCCTTGCTGGGTACATGGAACATGTCCTGTTCAAACTTCGGCAATTGTCCCGTGCCAATCATGGAGTTTCGATTGACGAGAACGGGGGTTGCCACTTCGATATAATCCTGATCGAAGGTGTGTAGATCGAGCATAAAGTTGACGATGGAACGCTCCAGCCTACCACCTAAACCCTTAAATACGGAAAACCTCGTACCGGAGATCTTTGTAGCTCGTTCAAAGTCCAGGATGTCCAAATCCACTCCCAGGTCCCAGTGCGCTTTCGGTTCAAAGGTGAATTCTGTCGGTGTGCCAAATTTTCGCATTTCTACATTGTCAGAGTCGTCCGTTCCCTCTGCAACTTCCGGTGCTGGGGTGTTAGGGATGCCGAGCAATGTCTCTTTGATCTCCTCATCGATGGCCTTGACCTTTGTGTCCAGATCGGCGATCTCATCGGATAATCCCTTCATCTCCTCCAAGATGGGCGCGACGTCTTTGCCCTCTTTTTTCAGCTTGGGGATCTCCTTGGAGACGGCGTTTTGATTGGCCTTTTTCGCCTCCACCTGTACGATCAGCTGACGGCGCTCCTCATCCAGTTCCAGTATTCGGTCCAGGGGATAATCCCCGCCCCTCTTTTTCAGCGCGTCCTTCACTTCCTGTGTGTTTGCTCTAATTCTTCGGATATCCAGCATAATTAACCTCCTGTTTTTTTATAAAAAAATAAACTCCCATCCACAAAGGGACGAGAGTTACTCCCGCGTTGCCACCCAATTTAACCTAAGTTCACTCAATAGCAAAAGCTCCCAAGTGGATTCACCCAACTATCCGAACGGCTTGCACCAAACGCCGCCTCTCTAAACGGAATCGAAGAGATACTAGTCTCAGTCATCGCTTTTTTTCAATTTGAATTCATTATATCACAAGGTGTTTCTAGATTCAACTCAGCGAATGATTTCTCTTCCCAAGACACGCTCCACTGCCTTCTTGGGAATGCTGATGGACTCGACGACGACATCTCCGGCGATCAGGGGGTTTTGCTCGAGGCCCTTTTTCATAAACTGAAAGGTGACCGTTCGGTTAGGATGGACACAGACACCGTGAATTCTGCCATTATTCGCATCCATGCCAGAGGGCATATCCACGGATAGGATTTCAACTTTGCTATGATTGATCATATCGATGACATATTCCTGCACGCCGCGCACCTGAGAGCCCAGCCCTGTGCCAAAGATCGCATCGATGATCAGATCTGCCCGCGAGATCTCCTGCTCGAAATTCTCCAGATCTCCAATGGTGTGAATCTCCTTGAATTCCTGTCCCAGGCTCTGCAGGATCCGGTAATAGGTCATGTATTCTTCGTTGTGGGGATCGATATCCCCAATGATATAGATCTTCACGTGGTGATCGTAATTGAGTAAATGACGGGCGATAGCCAATCCGTCCGCCCCATTATTGCCAGTTCCGCAAACCACGACGAAGTCAGTATGCCGCACCACATCGATGTGTTTTAACACCTTGAGTGCCGCATTCTCCATCAAAATAATGCCCGGGATCCCGAGCCCTTGGATCGAATAGCGATCGATGGCGGCCATGTCGTCGCCAGTTATTACGCGCATAATCTCCTCCTATAGTCCGAATTTTTTCATGCGAAGATCGTCCCCAAAAATGCGATATATCTTAAACTCTCCCAGTATACGAGAAAAGATCCTGCGATCATAGACGCTGGCGATTTCCTCCAGCTCCAGATTCGTCGAGATAATGGTCCCCTTACCAGAGAGAATCCGGTCATTGAGCAGTTCAAATAGATTGGATATGGTCACGGAATTGACGGGCTCTGTGCCGAGGTCATCCAGCACCAATAGATCTGCTTCCTGGAGCAGTTCCACCTTGGTGGCCAACTCCCTTTTATCCTCAGGCTTAGAAAAACGGTAATCCGCCAAGAAGCTCATCAGTTTAGGTGAGGTCTGATAGATGACGACCTTTCCCTGATCCAGTAATTCCTTGGCGATACAATTGCATAAAAAGGTCTTTCCCGTTCCAACGGGACCGTTATAGAGCAGGTTTTTAGCTGCTCCCCCATCAAAGTCTCGGACATACTTTTGTGCATCTGCCAGATAATGGCCCATGGCCTCCCTCGGGCTGATGGTCTCTCCCTGGTTTCGATTGGCCCGAAAGCGCTTGAGATCAAATGTCTGGAAGTTCTCCCGCTGAATGGCGTATTCGATGCCGCTCATGCTGTAGAGCTCGCTGGCAACTAGCCTTTGCTTACAATCACAGATTCTGGTCTCTACCACCCCGGTATCTCGGCAGATCTGACAATCATAGGCCATCTCCAGATAATCCTCTGGATAGCCGTGTTCACGGAGGAGCGCTTTCCGCTTTATCTGTAACTGTTCTCCCCGCTTCCTGAGCTCGGGTAAAACACCTCGATTTCCCACAGCTGTACGGACCAGCTCATAGCCGTTTTTTCGAAGCTGGGCTTCCACCTCGGTGATCTGCGGGATCTTTCGGGCAATTTCTCGCCTACGCTCCTCTAATTCTAGCGTATGGCGACGGCGCACTCTCTCCAGCCTCTCATTGACGGCCTCAACGACTCTTTTCATCTCCCATCGCCCTTTCTATATCCTCTTGCAGCTTTCGGTTTAATATATCACGGAGGGCATCTCCAGTGACATCCGAGGGGGCCGCTGTGTTCGTCAGCGCTTTTTTCTTCGGCTTCGCTGTGTTCGTCCTCTTCGCCTTGGTGGACTCCTTCTCTTCGAGCATCACCTGTAGGTCCTGCATGGTCAGAATGCCGTCGATCGCCCAGTTGCGTAGCACGGAGATCACATAGTTGACATTTCTCTTACTGGTCTTATCTCTACAATAGACAAAACCGTAGGCAATCAAATCGCTCTGTTGATGAAATTCCTCGCGGTGTTCTAGGATCTTCATGATCTCGTTGGGGGTCAGTTTGGTCTCCAGCACCTCCTCCACCCGATCAAACATCTGTCGATTCGTCAATTCGACCACAGCCTCCATCTGCTGTGGTTCCACCTTAGCCGCCTGGGGGGCCTCATGTTGGGTAATCCCCAGAAACAGTTCTCGCAGGCTCAAGAACATATAGCTGCCTTCCCCGTCCTTCTGGACGATTCCCTGCTCAATCCAAAAGTCAAAGGCCTCCTCCACCTCCTCCTGACTCATTCCCAGTTCTTGGGTGATATCATGGGGCTGTTTAGAGCTGTTGTTCTGATCGTAGGCCAATTTATAGGCATACAAATAGACCTTCACCGCATTGCCATCGGCAAAATGGAGAAAGTTATTGATGAATATATTCTCAATGGGCGTCGTACCCAAATCGATTTTTAGACTCTGTAATTTGTAGTTCATTTTATTGGCCTCCCTAGATACCGATGCAGATCCAGTTTCATATGGAAGATCCGGGTATGGATTTCTCCATCCACTTCGACGAAGCAGTCCCTGTCATGAAGGTAGTCCGGGTCACCTGTGAGGTCCACTTCCACATCGAAAGGCTCCAGATGTTCTCCCTCATGGATAAAGCCCAGACCCTCGTATAGGCGAATCGCCCGGCGATTAAACTCGTTGACTTCCAAATACAAAATGCGCATCTTGAGCACATTGAAATAGTAGTCCAGAAAGAGCCTCATAATCAGCTTTCCATAGCCCATATCCACCCAATTCGGATCGAGGACGATGCCCAATAGGGCCGTCTTGAATAGCACATTGATGTCCTTGATACCCACATAGCCGATGAATTGGTCCTCTTTCGTAAATACGGCGAAGTATTTGGTGAACAGATCTTCCTTTCGAAGTAAAAACCAAACCTTCACCTGCTCTTCCCCCATCAGGGATAGGTTATAGTCCGACAAGAGTTTGTTCTCGTGAACTCCCCACTCCGATAGTCTACGGGAGTGATCTAGAGTCAGTTTTTTAAAGACCAACCCCTCTCCCTGAAAGACGACTCCGTTGATGGGCTTACTCCGCTGCATGGTGTTGTTCCAGATTACCAAATTTCGTAATCTCCTTATTATAGAATAGACCCACCGTCCCAGTGGCCCCATTTCTGTGCTTTGCTATGATCACATCAGCGGTATTGGGCCGTTCACTCTCCTCATCGTAGTAATCCTCGCGGTAAAGCATCATGACCACGTCCGCATCCTGCTCGATGGAGCCGGATTCCCGAAGGTCTGAGAGCACCGGTTTGGGCGGTGTCCTCTTCTCCACTGCCCTCGAGAGCTGAGACAAGGCGAGAACCGGACATTTCAATTCCTTTGCCAATGCCTTCAAGCCTCTGGATATCGCCGATACTTCCAACTGTCTACTCTCCACATGTCCAGCCACCGTCATCAACTGCAAATAGTCGATGACAATCAGATCCAGTCCCTTTTCCGCCTTTAATCGCCTGGATTTTGCTCGCAGCTCCGTCAAGGAGATGCCCGCCGTGTCGTCAATGTAAAGGTCCATCCCCTCCATCACGGAGACGGCGCTGCCGATGGTCTCCCAGTCGTCGATATCCCCACTGATGACCTTGGTCAAGCTCACTAGGGACATGGAAGCCAGGATCCTCTGCACCAACTGGGTCTTGCTCATCTCCAGGGAGAAGATCGCCACGACATGATCTTTTAGGGCGGCGTTGACGGCGATATTGACTCCTAGGGCAGTCTTTCCCATGGAGGGTCTGGCGGCCAGGAGCACCAGGTCTGACTTTTGCAGACCGGATAGTGCCCGGTCCAAATCCACAAGACCAGTGGTTACCCCCGTCAGGCCTCCTTTTTTGTCATACATCTGCTCCATCAGATCCAACGTGTCCAAGAGGGATTCTTCCAACTTAGTCAAACCATCGGAATGGGACTTTTGCGTGATGTCGAAGATGGACTTTTCCGCCAGCTCTACCACATCACTGCCGTCGGTTCGGTCCTCATAGGCCTTGGCCATGATCTCGTCGCTGGCCTTGATTAAGTCGCGAAGGGTTGACTTCTCCGCGACGATCTTACAATAATTGCGTATATTTGAAGTCAGCCCCACATTTTCGCTGAGGCTGAGGAGGTATTCGATGCCGCCAACATTCTCCAATTGGCCCTGTTTCTTCAGTTCATTGGAAAGAAACAGGATCTCCACTGGGGTCCGGTTGCCAGATAGGGTCAGTATGGCCTTAAATATCTCGGCATTGCGCGGATTGTAGAAATCCTGACGGATCAGCATCTCCTCCGCCACGCCTATTGCGGAGACATCTAAGAGCATGGATCCGAGAACGGACCTCTCCGCGTTTTCGTCGTGGGGCAGTATCCTCGCAGCTGTCTCCATGCCTACTCCTTACTGATCGTTACCTTTAGATCTGCCGTGATCTCCGGATATACTCGAACCACCACCACATGGGTGCCGGTGTCTTTGATATTCTCCTTGAGCTCGATGCGCTTCTTCTCCACATCATATCCCTTGTCTTTGAGGGCTTTTGCGATGTCCTGGCTGGTGATGGAACCAAAGATCTTGTCCCCTTTTCCCGCCTTAGCTCGGATCTCGACGTTCAGTCCCTCGAGCTCTCCCTTCAGTTTGAGGGCGGCCGCTTTTTCCGTAGCGCGCTTTTCCTCCATCTCCTGCTGCTCTTGCTCCCAAGCAGCTTTGTTTTCTGGTGTTGCTTCTATCGCCAGTTTCTTGGGAAACAGAAAGTTTCTGGCATAGCCGATCTTGGCCTCCACCATCTCCCCTGCTTTTCCCAAGCCCTTTACATCACTTTTCAGAATTACTTTCAACTTTTTCCTCCTCTTCGTCCAGGTATTCGTCGATTGCAGCTCGCAGCCGCTCCTCGGCAAATTCCATATCCATATTCTTCAATTGTACTCCAGCAGATGTCTGGTGTCCGCCGCCGCCCATCTTCTCTAAGATGATCTGCACCGACATCTCCCCGACGCTCCTACCACTGATGTGGATTTTGTCTCCGCTATAGGTGGAGACAAAAGACGCCTTCACTCCACGGATATCCAGCATGCTGTCCGCTGCTTGGGCGGCAATCAGGACGGAGTTGTCCAATCTCTCTTCAAACCTAGAAATTGCAATGGTATTACGATAAATCTGGGAATTTGCGACCACATGGGATCGATACTTCACCGTATCCGCAGGCTCTCTGAACAGCTTTTTCACGCTGATGGAGTCCGCTCCAAATCGCTTGAGTACGGAAGCCGCCTCAAAGGTGCGAACCCCCGTCTGGATGCTGAAGGATTTTGTATCCACCGTGATTCCAGCCAGAAGAGCATCCGCCACTGCCTTTGGCAGTTGAAACTCATGCTCTGAATAGTGGATCAGCTCCGTCACCAACTCCGATGCCGATGAGGCATAGGGCTCCAAATAGATCAGGGTTGGATCTTCGATATAGTCCGCCCCTCTGCGGTGGTGATCGATGAGGACCACCTGGTCCGATATATCCAATAGCTCCGGCGCCTCCGTAGAGTGTTTGCGGTGATTGTCCATTACGATGACCAGCGAACTGGAATTTGCCTGTTCCACAGCTGCAGCTGGCTTCAAGATATCCTGGGGCAGCTCCGGTAGATGCTCAACTGTCATATTATAGACGCTGTCAATCGTCGGAGGAATTTCCTCCAAGATGATCTTCGCATCCCTTCCCTGTGCTTTAACAAAATAGTAAATTCCCAGGCAGGATCCAAAGGAGTCCATGTCCGGGTTCTTGTGTCCCATGATATATACGCCATCTGCCTGCTCGACCAATTGGGTCAGCGCCTGGGAGATGACACGGGACTTGACCTTGTTGTGCTTTTCGATGGCCTTTTTCTTTCCACCATAATAGGTCAGATTTTCTCCGTCGTTGAGGACGACCTGATCTCCTCCTCTACCCAGAGCCACATCCACCGCCAATCTGGCGATCTTGTAGATCTCCAGAGGCGTGTCAATAGAGGCCCCAATCCCAATGGACATCGTGGGTGGGATTCGATTGCCAAACTGCATCTCCCGCACCTGCTCCACCATGGGGAACTTATCTTGGATCATATCCATCAGATCTGCCTTTTGGAAGATCAATAGGTATTTTTCCGTATCGTATTTTCGTGCAAATCCACGGTATTCCATGGCAAAGGTGTTGATCGCCTTATCGATTTCCGCAAAGAGCAGTGGTCTGGAACTCTCCTCCGTAGACTGATACACCTCGTCGAAGTTGTCGATCTGAATGGCCATCACCGTCAGAGCCTCGTTGAGATATTTCCTTGCGGTGATCGCGTCTTGGGTATTGTCCACGCCATAGAGCAGTATCTGATTTTGCTCCTCCTGTTTGTAGCTGTCGATGATATTATAATAGAACTGAAAGCTCTGCTCGCCGATGGTCGCCTCGATGATCTCGGGCATCTTCTTGTCTAGGATTTTAGGGACATCAATCGCAGGGATCAGCTTGTCCACCTGTTTGTTGAGCAGGTCCTCGTAGACGACCAGCTTTTTAAAGCGCGTATTGTACCAGAGGATCTCGCCCTCTTCGTTGAGAATGCACATGGGAAAGGGCATGCCAAATAGCGAAGAGCGGGTCGCATCGCTGAAGCTGGTCTCCAAGGATTCCATCTTCTGGACAAAGGCCTCCCTCTTCTTATTGACAAGTGCATTGATATAGTAGATCGTGTAGATGACGCCTGCAAATCCAATCGCCCCCAGGGGCTTATTAAATATGAACAAGACCACCGACAAGATAAACGCAAAGGCTATGATCCAGAACGCATCATCCCAGCGCAGAGTAGGGGTTTTTTTATCATTCATTTCGATTCCTCCCTAATCGGTTTCTAAAGTCCAGGGCGGTATCCAAAGCGCCAATGACGACATAGATCAACCGGAAGTTGAGTAGCAGGGACAGCACGACGAATAAAAACACCGTTGCCGATTTAAACCGTATTCCCAGCAGATACACTGTTACCGCCAAACCCTGCATCAGGAATAGAAAGCTAAAGACCAAGGTCAGATTCAGGGACAATTCCGTTGTAAATCCAAATCCAAACCAATCCAAAACGAACACGCCGATGATCATCAATAGAGATCCCCTGAGGATATCCTTGGGCAGGCGAAAATTTCGGAACTTGGGTACGTCGATGATTCCAAAGCCAATTCTCCTGAGCAGTCCCGTGGAGGCATAATAGTTGAGCATTGCCACGACCATGGACAGAATGAACAAGAGGGATGGAAGTAGCGCCAGCATCATATCTACACCAGATTCCATATAGCTCTTAAACTCTTCAATCGAGATATCAATATTCAACTGTTTGATGACATTGACCTGTTCATCAATTGCAACGCGTACCGAAGTCTCCAGATTGCTGAGGATGTCCACACCTTTAAAATTGGACACTAAAAAGGACAACCCCATCACTGCGACCAAACAGATCACAGTGACCGTTGCGATGGATTGAAAGGCCGTGTAGCCCCTACGAAGGGCGTAAATCATCGGAAAGGCGACCAAAATGCCCAGGCCGGCCATCAGGACGCCGCCGGAGAGACCATCCAAGATATATACTCCCGCAAAAGCTAGGAGTTGTGCGATCCCACTGTATTCATATCCCCGCTTGACCCCCATCAATACGAAGGGGACTGGATAGGCGAAGATGATAAATGGCAGGAAGCTCACACTGACATAATAGATGAGCAAGGCGACCAGTCCAGATATCACCGTCTCTTTTACAATATGTGGGTTAAGTTTCCCGAACATAATTCCTCCCATTTGAAACATTCGGTTCCCTATTTTGGAACCTTCTTTATATTATACAACAATTTTCCTATCTTTACGAGTTTAGCCAATGCTGCGAACCCTTTCCATATTTTTTCATGATCTTCTTCATCCATGTAAGGCTTCAATCGACTTGGGGCGATCCTCCCAATAAAAAAACCGGGGTCCTGCCCCGGTTTTGTCTCTTAATCCGCTGAATACGGAAGAAGTACGACTTGTCTTGCCTTTTTGATCTCTGCCGTCAACTCTCTTTGATGCTTTGCACAGTTGCCAGATACTCTTCTGGGTAGGATCTTACCGCGCTCACTGACGTATTTTTTCAGTGTATTGACATCTTTGTAGTTGATTTCCTTGTTTTTATCGGCACAAAAAGCGCAGACCTTTTTTCTAGGTCGATATCTTCGTTGCACTTATGTTCTCCTTTCTACTAGAACGGAATTTTGGAATCATCGTCGAATGGGATGAAATCATCGTCTCCGTCATTAAAACCGCCATCGTTAAAATCTTGGTTTTGTCCTGGCGAATTGTAAAAGTTGGGGGTTGCACCGCCGGAAGCTCCTCCGGATCGATTGGCCCCTCCACCTTGGAAACCGCCCTGGGGTTGGTAACCTTGCTGGTAGGAATTATTGAATGCGCCTTGATTCGCAGCTTTGTCTCCCCACTCCAAGAACTGTACACGGTCTGCCCGAACATCGGTAGTGTAGACCTTTTGTCCCTGATTATTGGTGTAGCTGCCGGTTTCGATGCGGCCCTGTACGGCAACCAGTCTTCCCTTTGCCAGGAAATTCCCACAGTTCTCAGCCGTCTTGCCGGACACGAGAATGCGGATAAAATCTGCAGTTGGAAGGCCCTTCGCTTCGTTCTCCTGTTTTCTCTCTCTGGAGAGCATTCGATCTACGGCTATGGTGAAATTCCCAAAGGGGTTTCCCGTCTCTGCGGCATAGCGCAGTTCAGGATCTCTAACTAATCTGCCGATCAATACAACGCTGTTCATTTCTCCCTCCCGCTTATGCTTCTACTCTGGTAATCATGAATCTGAGTAGGGAATCCGTGATTCTAGATCTACGGTCCATCTCAGCGACGATTTCCGGAGTTGCTTCAAAACTGACGATATAATAATAACCTTCACGGTTATAGTCGATCTCATAAGCCAGCTTTCTCGTTCCCCACTCAGCAATTTCCGTGATATTTCCGCCATTCTTGATGATGTCGGTGATTCTCTCAAACAATTGCGTTCTGGTAGCTTCTTCAAGGGTATTCTTGAAGATAAAAACTCCTTCGTACTTTCTCATTCCTTCACCTCCCTGTGGACTATGGGCAAGCACTCAAGTAGCCGAACTCCTGGGAATCCGGATGCTTGAGTGCTCGCCAGAGATTTACTGCAAAAGTATATCATAAGAATCCAGAAACCTCAAGCAAAAACCGCTTGAGGTCTGTTGTTCTATTCCTTTTCTTCCTGGTCCTGGATATTGCCATTTACAAAAGAGACGGTATCGTAATCCCCCATCTTAGTTCGGTAAATCCGCATGATCTCGTTAAACATCTCCGCAGAAGTGGGAGGCGTGTAGGTGATGGCATTTGCACCGGCTTCAATCGTCTCCAAAATGAGCTCATCTCGGTTGCCCCCGGTGGCGATAATGGGGAATTTGCTCCCCACGTCCCTACGAATCTGGCGAACCAGCTCTGCAGTGTGTTTGCCGCCGGATACATTTAGGATCTTCGTGCCAGCCTCGATCTTGCCCATATAGTCATCCTCCATCGAGACGACAGAGGCGATCAACGGGATGTCGATGGCATCTGTAATCTGTTTGATTACATCGTGTTTCATCGGCGCATTGACCACCACGCCATAGGCGCCGAGGAGCTCCGCCTGCATGGCCAAATTCACCGCCCTGGGGCCCGTCGTCAGCCCCCCTCCCACGCCAGTGAACACGGGTACGGATGCATTGTGGATAATGGCCTGCATGATGGATAGTTGCGGTGTAAAGGGATAGACGGCAATCACAGAATTGGCATTATGATTCTTTAGCAGGGCGATATCCGTCGTAAAGAGTAAGGATTTAATCCTCGTCCCTAAAATCGAGATCCCACTGCATTTGTATACGGCCTCTGGGACGCGGATGATCTTATTCCTGAGGACGGACTTGATCTCTGGAATATACTTTCCCCTCTTCGAAATCTGCTCCTCATCTGGGCCAACTACCTTCCCATGAATATTCATCTTCTCTACAAATATCTTATTATCTTTCTCTTTCATTTATTCACCTCTTTCAAAATGGTATCCGATGTGCCCCCGAAAGGCGATATGGTTAAATAAACATCAGAAGCCGGAGGATCTCCATAAAGTCACCTGTAATGTACTTTATCGTCCTGGAATCCGTCAAGATGGTCCCAGGATAGAAGCTCGCCCGATAGGCATATGCAGATTCTCTGTATTCCAACTCCAGTTCAAAGGCGGTGGGTAACTGCGCCATCATATAGCTATCATTGGTCAGGGCGCGTTGTACCTCTTTGTAAATCAGTTGATTGATAAATTCCGGGGTATCCGAGATGACAGAACTCCCCACCCTCTCCACGGCATAGACGGTGTTAATGCTCGGGTCGAAGATCTCCACCATATCACAGAGGCTCTTGTCGCCAGAGACAAAGCGCACTGGCACACCATAATACAAAGAGGTATAGTAGCTGATTAAAAACTCCGATGCCACGATTCCATTGATTTTTACGTCGGTGATCTCTCGTTCGATCCGGCCCAAGGTACAGGTGGATCGGGTAAAGGCCTCGCGGTTGAAGCCCACGAGCAAAGTCATGTCATAGCTCTCATTGATCCCCTGCATCATCCCCAAGGGTCCACCATCCCAGCCCCTGATGATGGTCGTGTTCGCAGGTAGGATATTGAGGTTGACCCCCGTTGCATCGCCAAAGGAATCCTTGATGGTGATCTCCGAGGTCTGATCCAGATCATTGATGGCGTTACATACCACCACCAATTCGTTGTTCATGATGAGTAGTTGATTTTCCAAATCCTGTGGTGAAAAATGCCATGTCTCGTATCCAACAGAGCCACTGGTCCCCCCCAGATCCACACTTATGTATATTTTCAAAACACACACCTCTTCTCTTCTCACAATATCTCATTCTAGTAATATATACCCATTTCTAGAAAAAGTAAAATGCCCTGCCTAAAAACTCCCTGAATGGGTATAAAGAGTATGTAATCTATCAATCTAGACCACTGGAGGTGTCCTATGGCCAATCAAGTCATTGTAAAATACATTTATCATAGCTGCTATCAAATCAGCATCGGAAACCAGGTACTCATCTTCGATTATTTTGAGGGGGATCTCTCTGACCTGAATCCACAGCGTAAGGATGTGACCTTCTTCGCAACCCACCGCCACCCAGATCACTTTGATCGCTCCATCCTCGAACTGCCTGGCAGCGAATTCTATCGCTATGTCCTCTCCGATGACATCCCCGCTCTAGAAAAGAGAGACAATGTCATCTACCTCGGAGAAAATACAGCTGATGTGCAGAGCATCAAGCCCCTATTCCAGAAAAATGTGCATTATATGCACCCGAATAGCTTTAAAGAATTCGACAATTTAACTGTCCGCACCTTCGGCTCCACGGATCAAGGTCTCAGCTATTTAGTCGAGGTGGACGGGATTCATATCTTCCATGCGGGGGATTTAAATCTTTGGATCTGGGATGAGGACACCGAAAGGGAGCGAGCACAGATGCAAAAAGACTTCCTAAAGGAGATCAAGGAAATCTCAAACTACGACGTGGATATTGCCTTCTTCCCCTTAGACCCCCGTCTCAAGAAGAGATACTCCGATGGAGCGCGCATCTTCTTAGACGAGGTCAAACCAACCCTCTTTTTTCCGATGCACTTTCGAGACGATATGACCTATAATATCTCCTTCCTCACCCAACATGAGAAATACAAGCAGATCTATCGACCGGTCATCAAGCGGAATCAGATCTTTCTAATCAATTACGAGGCCTAGGTTCACCTAGGCCTCGTCTCTTAATGTTTAATAATTGCTATAGATCCGCTCCGATTCGCGTTGACATCAAGACAGAGACCAGCCCCGTAATGATGAGGAGAACCACCCAAATCATAAAAAAAGGAGTACAGTCAGTAAAACACCAACCGACGCTACTCCCACTGAGTAGAAATAAGGCGAACAAACTCAAACCTTTGACGAGGAGGCTCTGAATGCGGCCCAGCCTCTTCCCGTTCCAAACCCCTAATAAGAAACCAAATACAGCGATTACAAATGCCGGCAATATATCTGCCATTATCTCAAAACCAGCGACTTCTCTCCCCTGCATGTAGAGCCATGGCAGAGTCAAGGTCAGCATAGCTATCCCAATCATGATCGTCTGAAAAACCTCTCCCTTATATTCCCTAAAATCCACCATCCTCCTCATCACCTCACTTGCCGAGTATACATTTTTCCGTATTAAACATATACCCATCGACCTGTGAAATAATCTTACAAACCGCTTACAATGAGAGGATGCATTGGCATTGAAAAGCCCAACACATCCTCAATATAAGCGTTTTATACAATCGTTAAATATTTATTCCGCCAAACTATAAAACTTCTTCTCCAGCTGTTTATACCCTCGCTACCCCAGTGAGCCGAGCTGCTTCTGCAACCCTTGCTGCCACAATGGGTCCCACTCTCCTGTCGAAGGCTGCTGGCACGATATAGTCTTCTCTCAATTCCTCATCTGCGATCAGCTCAGCTATCCCATAGGCTGCTGCCAGCTTCATCTGAGTATTGATCACTGTGGCTCTGACATCCAATGCCCCCCGAAACAGACCTGGAAATACCAGCACATTATTCACCTGATTGGGAAAATCAGACCGGCCTGTCCCTACTATACGAGCTCCTCCAGCCAAGGCCTCCTCTGGATAGATCTCCGGTATGGGATTGGCCATCGCCAATACGATGGCATCGGAGGCCATCTTTGCAACCATGTCCCGATTACAAAGACCAGGAGCGGAGACGCCAATGAAGACATCAGCACCCACCAATGCGTCTGCTAAGCTTCCCTTTTTTCTAGTTGGATTCGTGATCGATGCCATCCGTCTGCGCTCCTCGTCCAACTGCTCATCCTCAGGATCTAAAATCCCCCTTCGATTGCAGAGGAGGACATCCTTCACGCCTGCATCCATCAAGAGATTTCCTATGGCAATCCCTGCGGCTCCCGCTCCGCTGAGGACAATGCGCACTTGACCTAATTCCTTTGCCACCAGTTTGAGGCCATTTACTACCGCCGCCAAAACGATCACCGCCGTTCCGTGTTGATCATCGTGAAACACGGGGATATCCAATTCCTCTATCAATCGACGTTCGATCTCAAAACAGCGCGGTGCAGCAATATCCTCTAAATTGATCCCTCCAAAGGAGGGTGCGATCTGCTTGATCGTCTCCACAATTGTATCGGTATCCTGTCCCTCCAGACAGATCGGAAAGGCGTCCACTCCTCCAAATTCCTTAAAGAGCACCGCCTTCCCCTCCATGACTGGCATTCCCGCCAGAGACCCAATATTCCCCAACCCCAGAACAGCCGAGCCGTCGGTGACCACGGCGATCATATTTCCCTTATTCGTGTAGGCATAGGCCTGTTGAGGATCAAAATAGATCTCCTTGCATACCTCCGCCACTCCCGGCGTATAAGCTAAACTCAACTGATGGGCATCCTCCACCGGGACCTTCGATACCACTTCAATTTTTCCCCTATGCTCCCTATGAAGCGCCAGCGCTTCTTCTCGAATATTCACCATGAACCTCCTCCAATTTATCTCTCTGTATCATTGTCTAAATTATACCGAAGAACTACCGAAAATGCAAAATTCTCCGCCCTTTACACGAAAGCCGTCCTCATCCCCTACCTTTTCATTTCCAGTTAAAACTGCTATGATAATTATATGAATTGCAGTTGATAAAATGGAGGGATAGCATGGAACAATTCTTATTGGGCGGAGGAGAAGAAAAGGTCTTCCTCTATTCTAAGATGATGAATCGGCATGGCTTAATCGCCGGTGCCACGGGAACTGGTAAGACCGTCACATTAAAGGTGATCGCAGAGGCCCTGTCCGACTGGGGCGTACCCGTATTTATGGCAGATGTAAAGGGAGATCTGGCTTCCTTGGCTAGAGAAGGCGAGATGAATGACAAGCTCCTAGAGAGAATGCAAACCATAGGGATCGAGGATTTTTCCTTTTCCAGCTATCCTGTCGAGTTTTGGGATATCTTCGGCGAGCTCGGTCTACCCGTACGCTCCACCATCTCTGAAATGGGTCCCCTGATGCTCTCAAGGCTCCTGGGATTAAACGAAATCCAAACGGGCATCATGCATATCGCCTATAGAGTAGCGGATGAACAGGGATTACTCCTATTGGATATAAAAGACCTCAGAGCGATGCTCAACTACGTGAACGATCACTCTAAGGAGCTGGGACGAAACTACGGAAATATCAGCTCTGCATCCGTTGGTGCCATTTTGCGCAGTCTATTGGTGCTGGAACAGGAGGGGGCAGACCAGTTCTTCTGCGAGCCGGCGCTGGATATTCGAGACTTTTTGAGGAGCTCTTCAGATGGCAGAGGAATCATCAATATCCTAGCCGCAGAAAAACTATTCAATTCACCAAAGCTGTATTCCACATTCCTGCTCTGGCTCCTTTCTGAACTATACGAAACCCTCGAGGAGGTAGGGGATTTGGACAAACCCAAGTTCGTCTTCTTCTTTGATGAAGCCCATCTGATCTTTCAGGATGCACCGGATGCCCTGCTCGAAAAGATTGAGCTCATCGTACGTCTCGTACGCTCAAAGGGTGTGGGTGTCTTCTTTATCACCCAGTCCCCCAAGGACATCCCCGACAGCGTATCCTCCCAACTGGGAAACCGAGTTCAACATGCACTCAGGGCCTATACCCCAAAGGAACAAAAGGTGGTCAAAGCCGTCGCCGAGACCTTCAGACAGGAAACCGGTGCAGATATCGAAAAGCAGATCTTAGAATTACAGGTTGGAGAGGCCCTCGTGTCAACCCTCGACGAGACCGGAACTCCGAGCTTTGCCAAGAGAGTCCTGATCGCACCACCAAAGTCGGCCTTCGGAACAGTCGAAGGCTCCGAGCGAATGCGCATCATCAACAACAGTCCCTTTGAGCAGAAATACGCCGAGGTCATCGACCGAGAGAGCGCCTATGAAATGCTAGAATTGGCAGCCAAGCAGAGCCAGATTAGAGAGACTGAAGAAAAACAGAGCGCCGCCTTGGAAGCAGAGCGAAAAAAGCTCGAGGAACAGGAGAAGAAACTGGAACAGAAGCAGCAAAAAACCTCCACCCGACGTACGGACTCCCATATGGATCGCTTCACAAAAAATATCATGTCCACCGTCGGCCGTGAAGTTGGTCGTGCCCTATTTCGAGGGGTCTTTGGCAATCTGAAAAAATGATGCATTCATGGAAAATCCAGTGATCATCCATATATTTGAAAGACAAAACCAGAGGATGGGCTAAGCCACAGATCCTCTGGTTTTTTGCGTAAAATTGGTCGATCTAATTAAGAGACGACGTTGATAAACCGCTCATTCAGTTCTCTTGTATAGTAGAAAATACCCTTGCCGACATGGGCGAAATCCCATTCCCGAACGGGATGATCTGGATAATGTGCATAGCCACCTGCGAAGGTCTCATTTCTATTTCCTGATGGATCAAAGAAATAGATGGTCTGTCCCCTTGTGATACCATGGCGCATCGGTCCCGCATCCAGGGCAACGTCGTTGACGGAGATCAGGTCTGCCGCATGGCCAATCGCATGCCAGTCCTCTAGCTTAAAGCCGATATGATGGAGTTTTCCAGGTTCTGGATACTCTAAAATAGCCAGATCATGACCTTTGTTGTTGGCAGTCAGCCAAACCGTCATATTACCAGTATTTTCCGGATTCTTAAGTACCTCTGTGATGCTCAACTCCAATACTTCCGTGAAATACTTCGTTGTCAGATCCACATTTGGCCCAAACAATAAGGCGTGGTCAATCCCCAGAGCCGCCATTCCCCTTGGAGCTTGTTTCCAGATATCTGGATTCATCGTCATCGGTGTGTCCTCTGCCATTTCCACCTCAGCATAGAGGTCCAGTCGATGGCCCATGGGCAGAGTTACAGCAACCCTACGGCCAAAGCCAGGTTGATCAGAATTGGCTTCAATATGCTCTACCGTTAGCCCAAAGGCAATGGTCTTTTCAGTGATCTCTTTCAAGTACTCATCGCTCTCCACCTTCATCGCAATGAAATCCATCCCTGCGGTATCCGTCTCCCGAAGTGCTACACAGTGATGATCAAATTCGTCATAACCCTTTAAAAAGACTCTTCCATCCTCGGCCTTTCCCACATATTCCAATCCGATGATGTCCACATAGTGACGGATGGACTTCTCCATATCCAACACTCTGAGTTGGATTAAACCTGTTCGAATTACGCCTTTAATTGTCATTTTTCTTCCCCCTATTTTTTAATAATTCTAAGTACTAAATCCGTAGTTGGGTAGGATTTACAGGCCAATGCCATACCCTTTTTCGCATCTTCTTCAGATAGGTGTTCACGACTGACCTTTTCTCTTCGCAGTTCACCTTTCTGGATTTCTATTTTGCAGACTCCACATCCTCCACCCAAACAGCCATAAACGATTTCATGGACTCCGCTCTTCCTCAATGCATCTAAGATACTCTGATCTTCTGCACAGGGAATCCGTTCCTCTCGATCTTCTATCTGTAGTTGAAAGATATCGATTCCTCCATTCGTTCGGCATTGCCGAATATCGTTTCTTCTCATGGGTGCAGCCTTCCCCTATCATCGGCTGCAGCCCAGTACGAGTACTATTCGCTAAAGTTCAAGATATCCGTTATTTTCGAAGCCGCTTCTTTGACAAGGCGGATGGATTCATCGACCTTTTCTGGGGTCATCCGAACGCTTGGTCCGGATACGGACAGACCGTAGCGGATCACTCTCCCCTTATCAAAGATCGGCGCCGCCACACAGGTGAGTCCTAAGACATTTTCCTCATTGTCCATTCCATAGCCCTGTTCCCTAATCCTCTGTAGTTCTGTTATCAGCGCATCTCGGTTCGAGATCGTATGAGGAGTGAGGGAAATAAGGGTTTCTGGCAGATGATTCTCCAGTTCTTCTGGTTCCAAGTACGCTAAAATCACTTTGCCCACCCCCGTCGTATAGGCGACATTCCGTGCGCCAATATTCGTCATGATGCGCATGGATTGATAGGACTCCTTCTTCTCCAGATAGATGACCTCTTTTCCGTCCAGTACTGCGATATGTACCGTCTCCTCCAATATCTCTGAAACATGATCGATATAGGGCTTTGAGATCCGTACGATATCCATGGACTGTTGTACGATATTTCCAAGCTCCGCCAATTTTAATCCCAACCTGTATTTTTGGGTCTCAGGATCCTGATCCATAAATCCATGCTCCTTGAGGGTGGACACGATGCCATGGAGCGTGGACTTATTCAGATCCAGCATCAACGAAAGCTCAGTGAGCCCCAGTTCTCTTCTCTTCTCTGAAAAACAATTCAGTATCCGGATCGCTCGTTCGATCGATTGAATTCTGACCGCCTTACTCATAATTACCTCCCGTACCAAAGATTGTGCAAGTCACATACAAATTATATTAGCACAGCCCATTTGGTTTGTAAACGCATTCCTGGAGGTGCCTGCATTAGGTGAAAGAATGCGCTGCTTCTAAATCATCCTACTCTAGAGACTACTATTCCTCTGCTAAAAAGTCGCTAACCAGTTGGCTAAATCGGTCCGTCTGTTCAATCTGCGTCCAATGTCCACAATGTCCAAAGACGTGAAGCTGGGCATTGTCGATTAGTTCCATCAATTTATAGGAATTGCTCAGAGGAATGACTTGGTCTTCCCTGCCGTGGACGATCAGGGTCGGCTGCTTCAGTCCCCGAATCTCTTCATCTGTTCTGGCCATGAAGTCCACCCATTGTTGCCTTGGTGCGGGGAACATTGCCGAAAACGACTCTTGGAACCCAGGTTCGATGCTGGCTTCATAACGAAGCTGCGCCAATTCATCTGTTGCGATCGCCTTATTGTCTACAAATAGATTGAGCATATCTCTCATGTTCTCAAAAGAGGGAGTATAGCCCCAAACGGAATCCAAGCCCTCTGTGATCTCGAAGTTCACGCCCATAGCCCCCATTAAGACCATCCTGCGGATTCGACCTGGATGTTCGATCGCTGCACTCAGGGCCAAGGATCCTCCAAAGGAGTTCCCTACGATATCCACTTCGCTCAATTCCAATGCGTCTAGAAAGTCGATCAGCTGCTTTACCCAAACTTGAAAATTATACTCTTGCCCCTCTGGTCGGTCCGTGTATCCAAAGCCCGCCATGTCCAGAGCAAGGACGCGGTATTTTTCTGCGAGTTTTGGGATGACCAGTCTCCAATTTGCCCAGGCACTGACCCCTGGACCAGAACCATGGACCAATACTACCGGGCGTCCTTCTCCATAATCATGATAATTTGTCTGGAAATCACCTGTTTTTACCGATTTTGCAATTCCTGCGTTTGACATTTTACCCTCCTGTTTGTTCTATATTACTGAACCCCGTTCTTCTTTAATCAAATTATACCACACGGGAAATCCTTTGTAAAGGTAATTTGAAATTAATTTTTCAATTCAAAAACACAAAAAAAGCTTAGAATTCCGCCAATCCCCTTTTTGAGATGAGAAAATCTAAGCTCAGCTATCAAATTTTCGATGCTTTTTTACTCTGCAGGCAATCGAATTCGCCTCGCACTCAAAAGAATACTCTTCAATATGCAGAGCTAATCCAAATCCAGCTCCAAATCCCTTAGATTCTTAATCGTCTTGTAGTCTAGAACCGAGCCTCCGCCTAATGTCCCGCTGGTTTCCAATAGCATTACGGCACCCTTTTTAAAATACTGCTCTTCTCCCGTCAACTTATAGGTCCAAACGGACAGATGAGGTTCATGTCCTACGAGGATGGGCAGGGTACCCTCTGGCACTTTGGACAGGGCCTCTAGCATCTGTTCAATCTTGCCATTGGACACGAAGTCCTGGACTACTATTCGCTCCGTTCCCAACACGGAAGCCAGGATTACTCCTGTCTGCCTAGATCGCTTTAGGGGTGATATCCAGATCTCTACATTGTGGCCTCGCAGTTTTTCCTGTAGATCCGGGAAATACTTCCATAGCTTTTCCTCCCCTTCGAGGGTGAGAGGGCGTATGAGCTCCTCCACTGTCCCACGTTCTTCCGCCTTGCCATGGCGAATAAACATCAGTTTCATTCCTTACCTCCTACCTTTCTAACCATGTAGATTGAGAAATCTTGTTGCAAAGATAAAATAGATGATCAGGCTGCCCACATCTACGATGGTGGTGAGTAGCGGTCCAGCCATGATCGCTGGGTCCGCATGGAGCTTCTTAGCAGCTAGGGGCAGTGCCCCTCCGATCAACTTCGCCATGAGCACAGTGAATACCAAAGTCGCCGATACGACAAAGGCCACGGAACTATCTGCATTTTCGATCAGTACCAGCCGAAAGAAATTCACTACTGCTAATATGAGGCCACAGATTATTGCGATGGCCGTCTCCTTTTTCATGACTTTAAAGATATCCTTGAGCTTGATCTCTCCGATGGCAATCCCTCGGATGATCAGAGTGGAGCTTTGAGAACCGGCATTCCCCCCAGTATCCATCAACATCGGCACAAAAGTCGACAGGATGGCCACCTGGGCTAAGACATCTTCATAACCACGAATGATGGCTGCCGTGAAGGTTCCAGAGATCATCAGCACGAGTAGCCAGGGAAGCCTGTTCTTCGCTAGAGTCAACACGCCAGCGTCTAAGTATTCTTCTTCCGTTGGGGCTATCGCCGCCATTTTCTGGAAGTCCTCGGTAGCCTCTTCTTCGATGACCTCCATGATATCATCGACTGTGACGATCCCAGTGAGGTGCAGTTCCCCATCCACAACGGGCACCGCCAAGAAGTCATATTTTTTAAATACTTCAACGACATCCTCTTGATCATCTAAGGTGCCAACTGTAATGATCTCTTTGTCCATGATCTGGCCAATGGTCTTTTCTCGATCCACGGTCACCAACTTGCGCAGGGATACGATGCCCACCAATTCGTTGAAATCTGACGTGACATAGCAGGTGTAGACGGTCTCTTTGGTCATGCCCGCCTCACGGATATGATCGATGGCCTCTGCCACGGTCATATCCACCTTGAGGTCCACATATTCGATGGTCATGATGGACCCTGCGGAGTCCTCTGGGTACTTCAAGAACTCGTTGATCAGTTCTCTCCGCTCAAAAGGTGCATTTTTCAGCACATCGGCGACAAATTCTGCCGGCATCTCCTCTAAGAGGTCGATCATATCGTCGAAATAGAGCTCTTCTAGAATAGACTTGAGTTCGGCATCTGTGATCAGGGAAGCGAGCCTCTTTTGTTTGTCCACCTCCATATAGGCAAATGCCTCCACCCCAAGCTCCCTCGGCAGAATCCTAAGTACGAGGAGGGCGCTGGGCTGATCTAGTTCCTCCATCAATTCCGCTAGATCCACAGGATTCAGCCTAATGAGATAATCTTTGAGCTCAGCTATTTTTTTCTGTTCAATCAGTTGATGGATGTCCTGCTCTTGGAGCAATCTTAAATCTTTCATTTTCACCTCCACCAGCTAGGCTGGTGATGTCTGCTGCTGATCCCTTACCGGAGCACTGCCTGGGCAAATCCAAAGTAGATCATCAGACTCCCCGCATCTACGATGGTGGTGATCACAGGTCCGGCCATAATCGCCGGGTCCAAATTGAATTTCTTGGCGATTATGGGAAGTGCACCCCCAATTAACTCTGCCATCATAACGGTTAAGATCAGCGTCACAGAGACCACAAAAGCGATCAATACATCGATGCGTTCAATAAATACCAAGCGGAAGAAATTCACCACCGCCAGAGTGCTCCCGCAGAGCAGTGCCACGCCTGCTTCCTTGCTGATCACTTTTAAGAAGTCTGCGATCTCTATCTCCCCTAAGGACATGGAGCGAATGATAAGAGTAGCACTCTGGGAGCCGGCGTTCCCCCCTGAGTTCATCAGCATCGGCACAAATACTGCAAGTACTGTGACCTTTGAAAGCAGGTCCGAATAGCCTTTGACAACAGCCCCTGTAAAGGCACCTGAGATCATCAGGATGAGCAGCCAAGACACCCGGTTTTTCGCAAGGGTCATCACCCCCGCATCCAAATACTCCTCCTCCGTCGGCGACATCGCCGCCATCTTCTGGAAGTCCTCTGTCGCTTCTTCTTCGATGACCTCCATGATATCGTCTACTGTGATGATCCCCGTCAGGCGATATTCCTTATCCACGACGGGCACAGCCAAAAAATTATACTTTTTGAAGACCTCCGCCACTTCCTCCCGGTCATCTAGGGTATGAACAGAGATCATCTCCGTCCCCATGATCTCTCCAATCGTCTTTTCTCGATCCTCCGTGACCAGAGTCCGCAGGGACACGATCCCCACCAGCTTGTTATGCTGGGAGGTGACATAGCAGGTATAGACCGTCTCTTTGGTCATACCGATCGCCCGAATGTGATCGATGGCCTCTGCCACTGTCATATTCACTTTCAAATCCACATATTCAATGGTCATCAGAGAACCAGCGGAGTCCTCTGGGTATTGTAAAAATTCGTTGATCAGGCGCCGTTCTTCATATGGGGCGTTCTTTAATACATCGGCGACGAATTCAGCCGGCATCTCCTCCAACAGGTCGATCATATCATCAAAGTAGAGCTCATCGAGGATATACTTGAGTTCGGCATCTGTGATGCGAGTTGCAATCTCTTTTTGCTTGTCCACATCAAAGTATGAGAACACCTCTGCCCCCAGTTCCTTGGGCATCAACCGCAGGAGTAACAGGGAGTCCTGGATATTCAAGTCCTCTAGAATCTCCGCCAAATCCACGGGGTTCATCTCGGAGATATAGCCCTTCAAAATCGCCAGTTTCTTCTCTTGAATTAGCAGCAGAATATCCTGTTCCTGCAGCTCCACCGTCTCATTCATGGTCTTCTCCTTTCATCAGGTCGATGGGAAGCTCCGAATTCAATCGAAACTCACCCTCATAGACCACATCAGCATATTCCATCACATCGAGGGCAGTCTGCTTCGCCCTGTTGATTGTCGTATTTTGGATCATAATAAAACTGCGAGGGATCACTGCATGGCGTAGAGAATTGGATTCACAGATGATCAGGGGATCCCCTTTCAACTGGGCTTTAAATCTGAGATAGCCCTCAAGTAGGCAGTCCTTTCGAACGCGAAGCCAATACACCTCCGCGCAGCCAGCCGCCAACAGCCTCGCTGTGTCCTTGCTAGGATTCGAGCCGTCCTCTCGCTCTAAATAAAAATCCCCTTCCAGAGAACCGCAGGCTCCGCAGCCCTCACCGCCACGGGGGCAGAGGGCATGTCGATCCTGTATCGTCGTCACCTTGAGTCCAATGGGTTTTTCCGTTTCACATGCAGCCCGAATAAGGGCTTCTGCCAGAGTGGTCTTGCCACTATTACGGCCGGTCGAACCGATTAAAATCAGTTGATTGTCTTTGTACATGCTTCCACCTCCCCTCCATTATAAAGGAAAGCGCGGGCAATTTCCATTAGCATAGCAAAGCTTTCAAGAAGGGGAAGGAAATATATGGTAAAATATTGGTAATTATACTCAGATATGGAGAGTGACATGAGACGAATAGAATTAGAGACGGCTACGGAGCTGATCATCGATAGCATCCAGCCGATTACAGAAACCGAAAAAATCGAAATTTCCCAAGCCCTGGGAAGGGTCCTAGCCGAAGACCTGAGCTCCCCTATCGACATCCCCGGCTATGACCGCTCCCCCTATGACGGCTTCGCCATTCGGACCGAAGACTTAGAAGGGGAGGGCATCAAAGAATTTCAGGTCATTGAAGAGATCCATGCAGGTTACTGTCCAACACAGGCGCTAAAGGCAGGACAGGCCATCCGAATTATGACGGGCTCCATGATGCCCGAGTTTGCAGATAATGTAGTCAAATTTGAAGACACCATCCAAGGGGAAAGCTCCTTCACAACACAGATCAGCCTCACTCCCTATCAAAACTTCGTCAATCGGGGAGAAGACCTGAAAAAGGGTCAGGAGATATTGAGGTCGGGCGAGAGACTCAGCGCAATCCATATCGGTCTATTGGCCGGTATGGGTATTCGAGAGGTGCTCGTCTACCGCCCCATCATCGTCGGAGTGCTCAGCACCGGGGACGAGGTCATCGACTACGACAGTGGTCCGCTCCCTCCCGGAAAGATCTATGACTCCAACCAGATGACCATCCTCCACAGACTCAAGGAATTGGGCATAACAGAACTACGCAAAGCCCGCAGTATCGACAAGCTCAGCTCTCTCAAGGCCCAGATGGCCGAGTTGATCGAAAGCTGTGATTTTTTGATCACCATTGGAGGCGTATCCGTCGGAGACTATGACTTAGTCCCCAAGGCCCTGGAGGAATTGGGGGCGGATGAGGTCTTCTGGAAGCTCAAGCTGAAACCAGGCTCCCCCATTCACCACAGCATGTTAAAGGGCAAACCCGTTCTCAGCCTGTCTGGTAATCCCTTCGCCGCTCTGAGCACTTTTGAGATCTTCGGGCGGGAGATACTCGCCAAACTCCTGAACACGGACAAGCTCTTGCTGCGACCTGGAAAGGGCATAGCGGGAACGGCCTTCGCCAAAAAATCCAATATCCGCCGATTTTTAAGGGGCAGATTGGAGGAGAGCACTGTCTATCTCCCAGAAAAGCATCATGCTGGGGTCCTCTCGTCCATGCTCAACTGCAATGTCCTCGTCGACATCCCCGAGGGCACCCAATCCATTCAGGTGGGAGATGAATTGACCTTTTGGTATCTATAGACCACAAAAAACAGCCGATCGGCTGTTTTTTTACATTCAGACTCCCTACAATAGACTCGTCACGATGGGGATTGTGATCAGAGAGAGCAGGGAGCTTACAAATACCAATTGACCTGCATATGCCTCATCATTGTCCAAACTGGCACTGAACATCGCCACATAGGCTGCAGTGGGCATACTGAGCAAGATGATGGGGACAGTGATGAAGACATCCGAAAAGCCTAAAGCCCGCAGGGCGAAAAGGATGAGCAGCGGATGGACCAATAGCTTAAACCCTGAGGCGATATAGATATTTCGATCTCCCAGCGCCTCGGATAGCTTCGTTCTAGAGAGAATCATACCCACCATCATCATCGCCATCGGCGAAGTGGCTTTGCTGAGCAGCTCCATCGTGGAATTGATCGGCTCTGGTATGGTGAGCCCCGTCAAAAATAAAATCACGCCGACCCCGATGGATAAAACGCCAGGGTTCAAAACCGCCCTTTTGAGGGAGACCCCTCCTCCACCTGCATTTCTTCCGATGAGATAGGTGCCATAAGTCCATGCAAAGATCTCAAAAATAAAACTCCCACAGATCACCGCATAGAACAGGGCACCTTCGCCGAGCAGAGCCAGCACGATGGGATATCCCATAAAGGATGTGTTCGATAGGATCATGCCCGCCTGTAAGATGTCCACACGCCCCGCTGACAGCTTCGGAAACAGGCGCACAGCCAGACTGGAAAACAGGACCATAAATAGATAACATCCGATCATGATGAGACTCAGCCAGATCGCCTGGTTGAGCTTCTCCATCGTAAAGGGGACCTGCATCGACAGGATGATCGTCGCCGGCATGGTCACATTCAAAATCAGGGCGGTCAATTCTCGCTGTCCTCCCTCGGAGACAATCCCGAGTCTCCCGACGATATAGCCGATGAGGATTAAGAGAAAGAGCACACTTACATTTTGTAGGGTTAAGAAAAAGTCCATCCTTCGCCTCCTGAAATACTTGTTTATTCTAAAGTATATCTTATCCTAGTTGGAGGCTTTCGAAAAGGGAATTCCATCTTGTTCCCCAAATATAAAAGCAGCCAGTACATTGGCTGCTTTTATATTTGGGGAGTGTATATGAACGAGTCATGACCCTATTGGTCCTGCTCGGAATCCCTATTGGACATTGCTACTAAAGGTCAGATTTAATTCCTCTTCCAATTGATCTCTCAGAACGCGCACCGTAACGCTGTCGCCGACATTGTAACCCAATAATACCTGTTTCAATTTTCCCATGGACTCGATGGGCTCACCATTGATGGCCGTGATGACATCCATATTCTGCACGCCAGCTTCCTCTGCCGGTCCGCCGCCAATGACTTCTAGTACGATAATGCCCTCTTTGGTCTCAAATTTCGTTCCAGTCATACTGACATAGTAGTCCAGATTGACGCCCTTGATCCCCAGGAGCACCGGTTCAAAATTTCCACTGGTCTCAATGCGATGGACGATGGCCTGGGCGACATTGATGGGGATGGCAAAGCCGATTCCCTCCCCTCCCTGGGCCTTTGCGGTGTTGATGCCGATCAGTTGTCCCTTGGAATTGAGCAATGCCCCGCCGCTGTTCCCGCTATTGATGGCCGCATCCGTTTGGATCAGCCCATCCATGGTGTTACCCGTAGATACCGTGATCGTGCGATCCAGTCCCGAAATATATCCCGAGGTCAGCGTGGACTGGAGGTCTAGTCCAAGGGGATTGCCAATCGCAATGGCTTTGTCACCGACCATGATCTCGTCACTATTTCCAATCTCGATGGGTATAAGTCCAGACTTTTCAACCTTGATGACCGCCAGGTCCAGCTCTGGTTCATACCACATCAGAGTGGCTGGCTCCATCTGTTTATCGGCGAAGACGACATTGATCTCCTTCGCTCTTCCGTCATTGACCACATGGGAATTGGTCAAGATATATCCATCTGAACTGACGATGACTCCCGAGCCGACGCCTTCGGTCATATATTTTTGCATGAAGAACTGATTGGTCATCTCCGACATCGTCGTGATTCCCACGACGGAGTTGCTGGCCTTCGCATTGACTGCAGCCTCGATGCTCATGTCTTCGGAGGTATTGATTTGGATACTCTGGACTCCATTTGTGGAGATCTCCTTAATCGTGGACTCCTGAGAAGTGAAACCTGGAATCACATAGGCGAATAGGAGTATTCCCAGGGCTGCTCCGAACAGTGAAGCGAGAAAATAGCTAAACCATCTGCTCTTCGGTCTATACTTGGTCTCGTATTCCTCTTTGATGATCCTGCGCACATCTCCTGAATCCAGATTGTCCATGTAGACACTCCGGTAATCTTCAGCACTCTCCTGAGAATACCCTCTAGCTTCTCCGATGATCTCCTGATGATCCTGCTCTTCTGCATCCTCTGGGCTGTGGTGATAATCTGAATAATGGGCATAGGAGTCAATTTTATCCTGCATATAGCGCTCATCGCGATAAATGCGCTCAGTATTGAATTTTTCATATTCTTCATTATTATTTCGAGAGTCATAGCCCATTGGATCCCGCTGGGTGTCATCTACATGGCGATGGTCTCCTTCGAAATTTTGATCTCTTTTATCGTCTGTCATTTTCTTCCTCCTTTATGATTTCCTCTTGATGATGAACCTATCATACCAACTGATTTTGTCTGAATTATGAAGAGCTTTTGGGTAAAATATGTTTTTTAAACCATAATAAACTGTTTAAACCGCTGATTTTCGGCATTTCTATCTCCTTTCAATCCTGTAGGATATTTGCCCTCCATCCAGATTTTCAGTATAATGTAGAGACTGGGCAGAAGCCATCGCCCAGGGAGGATATTATGGATCAGAAAAACAGAAAGAAAAATCATAGAAGACAGAGCCAGAGCAGTTCTGCGATCAAGTTCTTGATCGTGTCCCTGCTGCTTTTATCTGCCATCACAGCGGGAGCCATCGGTCTGAGATATCTGGAAAAGGACAAGGAGCAGTATGTCTCAAAGCTGGAGCTGGCGAAAATCCAAGAGGAAAAGCAGCGCCAAGAAGAAGAGAGTCGACGGATTGAGGCTGAGCAACAAAAAAATGCGGAGGAGAAGGCCAAAGCTGAAGCCGAGGCGGCAAGCGAAGTCGCTGAGAGCGAAGCTGCTGAAAAGAACCCCTATGACATTCAGCTCAGTTCCGTGGCCGGACCCCTCAACTACTATAATCAAGGAGATGATCGGTGGGCACAGCTACTCTATGGCCCATCCGATCCGATTGTCACCCATGGCTGCGGACCTGCGGTCATGGCAACTATTGTAGACAGTCTAACAGAACAAGACTATGATCCCTACACCATGGGCCAGTGGGCCTACGAAAACGGATACTGCGCCGTGGGAAATGGGTCCGCCCACAGCCTGATCTCTGGGGCGGCGCAGGCATTTGGACTGACAGTAGAGCCCCTTTACTATCCCACACCCCAGCAATTAGTGGACACTCTGAACTCAGGAAAGCTGGTCGTACAGCTCGCTGGACATGGGATCTTCTCTCCAGATGACGGACATTTCATCATTCTGCGGGAGGTCACCCAGGACGGCAAGATTCGCATCTCTGACTCCGTGGTCTTTGAGCACTTGAGCATGGAATGGACCCCCGAAGAGCTCCTAGCAGAGGCTTCCCCCGTCTCCAGTGCAGGCGGACCCTTTTGGGCGATCGGTAAATAGATTCAATAATTGCGATCTATAGATCGATCCTCCGTTTGAATCTTCCCCGTTCGTGGTATAAATAAAATATCAAGATCGGAAAGAGGTGAGCGGAATGGACTATAAGGTAGAGATTTATGATTCAGAAATTGAAGTAATCAATCGCATAGCGACCCTGCGATCCGAAGGGACCACAGGCGAGGACCTATATGTTATGGCCAGAGAAGAGGATATGATCCAGAGGCTCTCACATATGCGATCCATACACACCCACACACAAGAAGACGATAATTTTTGGAAGAGAATCAAAGGTTTCTTTCGAGGCGAAGAGACCGTGAGCGATATGTGGAACCGCCTCGGAGTTACAGAACAGGTATCGGATGCCTACGAGGATGCCGTAAATTTCGGCAAGATCTTACTGGTTCTCGAAAGCCCCAATCCAGTCATAGGTGAACAGTGGAGGGAATATCTGGTGCCCGAAGGTGAATATGTATTCGACTCCGTCAAGGAAGAAGAGCCAGCTACCACCGAGCCCCAAGAAGCATATCCCTTTGAAGAGGCAGCGCCCATAGATCCTGCCGCTCCACCTAATCTGAGTAGCCGAACAGATATCCCACCGGAGCTCCTCTCCGATGTGCTTCCGACAGATCTCAATGCACAGTATAATGAGGAACTAAGGGATGTACCAGGCGATCCAAAGGAAGATATTGAACTCGACCCCAGAAGACATATCTTCTAAATCTGACGCATAAGACAAGCCCCTTACAGAATTTATTCTGTAAGGGGCTTCTTGCTCGCTCATATTCTCTTATTATTTTACCTTCCAAATCTCCCTGGCATATTCCAGGATGGTGCGGTCAGATGAAAACTTGCCGGAATTTGCGACATTCATCAGGCATTTTTTTGCCCAACCCATTCGATCGCGGTAAGCAGTATCAATCTTCATCTGGGCATCTCGATAGGACTCAAAGTCCTTCAAGATGAAATACTGGTCCAGCTTCTCGGGGAAGTCCCGTTGTACCAGGGAATTGTAAATATTCAGGAACATATAGCTGCCATTGTCAGTGAATTCGCCACTGATTAGGGAGTCCACCGCCCTTTTTATATTGTAGTCGTTGGCGTAGAACTCGATGGGGTTATAATTATCCCTGATCTCTCGGATCTCTTCAACCCGCGCTCCAAACACGAAATTATTCTCCTCCCCTGCCTCTTGGACGATTTCCACATTGGCTCCATCGAAGGTGCCCAGAGTCGGAGTAGCATTCATCATGAACTTCATATTCCCAGTGCCAGAGGCTTCCTTGCCAGCTGTTGAGATCTGCTCGGAGACATCTGTTGCTGGGTAGATCTTCTCTCCATAGGAGACGCGGAAGTTTTGTACGAAGACGACCTTGATCTTTCCTTGAATACTATCGTCGGAGTTGATAACCCTTGCGATCTCATTGATGAATTTGATGATTGCCTTGGCTCGGAAATACCCCGGTGCCGCTTTGGCGCCAAAGATAAAGGTGCGCGGTACGATATCCAGATCGGGATTTTCTTTGAGTCTTTTGTAGAGATCTACGATATGCAGGGCGTTGAGCAATTGCCTTTTGTATTCATGAAGTCTCTTTACCTGTACATCAAAGATGGAGTTCGGATCGATTTCAATGCCCTCTACCTCTTTGATATAGGCTGCCAACTTGACCTTGTTGTCAAATTTGATGTCGTTGATTCTCTTGAGGACCTTTTCGTCATCCACAAATTTCTCCAGACCTTTGAGCTCTTCGAGGTTGACGATCCAGGAATCACTGCCGAGTAGCTCAGTGATAAAGGCAGCCAGCTCAGGGTTGCTGTATACCAGCCAACGTCTTGGTGTAACTCCATTGGTCTTATTTTGGAATTTCTCGGGATATAATTCATACCACTCCCGTAGGGTCTCTGTCTTCAGGATATTCGTATGCAGCGCAGCCACGCCGTTTACAGCGCTCGCTCCATATAGACCAAGGGCTGCCATATGGATTGCGTCGCCGCGGATAATGCGCAATCGGTCGATCTTATCCTGCCAGTAATTCTTATCCTTTAATGAAGCGATGAAATTCTTATCGATCTCTCGGATGATTTCCACAATGCGCGGGCTGATCTCATCCATAATATCGATCGACCATACCTCCATGGCCTCTTGCAGGATAGTGTGGTTTGTAAAAGAGAAGACTTGGGTCACAGTCTTCCAGGACTCCTCCCACTTTAGGTGTTCATGGTCGAGGAAAATCCGCATTAACTCTGGTATCCCCACAACGGGGTGGGTGTCATTCAACTGAATGGCGTGATAATCTGCAAAGTTCTTGAACTCGGGATCCTCTGGATGGGCTTGCTTGTACTTCTTGACCAGATCCTTAAGGGATGCGGAGACAAAGAAATACTGTTGTTTCAGCCTGAGCACCTTACCTGCGCGCTGGATGTCATTGGGATAGAGGACTCTTGTGATATCCTCGGCTCTGGACTGCTCACGTACCGATTGATCGTATTCAAAATTATTGAATTTTGCGAAGTCAAATCCATCGATCGCCTCTGATTGCCAGAGTCTGAGGGTGTTGATCACACCATTTCGGTATCCGATGATGGGCATGTCATAGGGCACGGCCACAACGGATTGATTTTTAAAGTGAATGACCTGGGAATCACTCTCCATGCGAATGGCCCAAGGATATCCATGTTTGATCCAGGTGTCTCCCTCTTCATGCTGAAAGCCGTCTACAAAGGACTGTTTGAAGAGCCCCTCTGAATAGCGGACTCCATAGCCGTCCAAGGGAAGGGCTTCTGTGGCGCCACTCTCCATGAAACAGGCCGCCAACCTTCCAAGTCCACCATTTCCAAGTGCCGCATCCTCTTCCAGTTCCTCGATCTCATTGAGTTCCATGCCAAGTTCATTCAATAGATCCCGAACCTCATTTTCAATGTCTAAATTCAGGATATTATTTCCAAGTGCACGACCTACTAAAAACTCTGCAGAGAAATAAAAGGCCCTTTTCTTATTTGCCTGCTTCTGTCTGGTATCATTCCATGCATCTGCTAATAAGGACATGACGGCGGATGCCAATGCATTGTATTTCTCCGCTTTTGTCGCCGTTTCATTGCTCTTTCCGAACTTCGATTTCAACATGAACTCGAAGACGGACTTCAAATTCTTCACGTCTAATACATCTGTCACTAATTCGCCCTCCCGTAAATTCTCGTCACTAGTTTGATTTTTGCGGCTAATTCCCGCGTAATATCATCTTTTCTCACTCTCCACTTCCAGTTCTTTCCTAGAGTGGAGGGTTCATTCATCCGCGCCTCGTTGCCCAGATTGAGATAGTCCTGCATCTGCACGACGGCCAATCGGGAATGAGTCATCATGGCAGCGCGAACCAGACCCCAATTATAACCTTCTTCTTCGGTTAAATTCAAGTACTCCCTAACATATTCAAAACTATCGGAGTCCAAATTCTCCAGCCAACCGCGGATTGTCTCATTGTCATGGGTTCCCGTGTAGACAATAGTGTTCTCCTCTACATTATGAGGGACATAGTCCGCATTTTCAAAGGGGAAGAAACCAAATTGGAGAACGGCCATTCCCGGATAACCGACTGCGGCCTTTAGTTCCAATAATTCCTTGGATTGAGTCCCCAAATCCTCTACGATGATGGGAACCTCTCCCAAGCGCTCCTGCAGGACGTCGAAGAAGGCAATCCCCGGTCCCAATCTCCTCTTGCCGTATTTCGCATTTTTGTCCCCATAGGGGATAGCCCAATAGGAACTGAAACCGATGAAATGATCTAATCGTAGGATATCGAAGAATTCCAAATTGATTTCAATGCGGCGCATCCACCATTCAAAGTCCTGTTCTTTTAGATGGTCCCAATTGTATATGGGATTTCCCCAGAGCTGTCCATCATCGGAAAAACCATCGGGTGGACAGCCCCCCACCTCAATCGGTAGACAGGTCTTTGAATCCAATGCCAGAATCTCTGGATTTGCCCAGGCATCTGCTGAGTCCAGAGAGATGTAAATGGGGATGTCTCCGATGATCTCCACATGGTGATCATGGGCGTATTTCCGCAGGGCTTTCCACTGTTTAAAGAACAAGTACTGGATAAATACATAGTAGTCGATCTCGTCAGCCAATTGCTCACGATACTTATCCATGGCCTCTGGCTGCCGTTGGCGGATGTCATCAGGCCATTCCACCCAGGAGATGTCCAATAGCTCCTTTTTAATGGCCATATACATGGCATAATCCTCTACCCAATAGGCGTTTTCCTCGCGAAAAATCGCCATCTCCTTGAGATGGTCCTCCGTTCTGCGATGGTAGGCGAGTTTGAGTACACGAAAACGGTAGAGATACAATAGGGAATAGTCCACGGAGGTCTCATCGGATCCAAAATTTACATTTTCAAACTCCGTCCTCTCCAATAAACCCTCTTCTTCTAATAGGTCCAGGTCGATCAGATAGGGATTGCCTGCAAAAGAGGAATAGGACTGGTATGGGGAATCTCCATAGCTAGTCGGCCCCAAGGGCAAAATCTGCCAGTATTTTTGACCCGCCTCCGCTAAAAAATCGACAAAATTGCAGGCGGATTTCCCCATCGTCCCAATGCCATAAGGGCCTGGTAATGATGAGATATGCAGGATGATACAGGAAGCCCTGCGCTTTGCTCGATTGTCCATGTCCACTCGATCTGCCTCGGCCGTACCGGGGACCACTTCGGCGATGGACATGTCCTGAGTGCTCATTTTCTCTGTCATTTTACTACTCATCTCCGATCTGATGTCACTGATTCGCCTTAGTCTTGATTGGACTGGAACTCTACATCCCGATCCTCTGGATGTCTCTCAAAATATTTTACTGCATAGGAACATATGGGACGAATCAGAAGTCCCTCCTCCCGTGCATAATCGATGGCCTTCGCCATCAACTTACCCGCAATGCCACCACCGCGCAGGGACTCCCCTACAAAGGTGGAATTCAAGTTCAGCACGCCCTCTTCTAATGTGTATTTTATGAAGGCAGTCGGGTTGTCTTCATCGCCGATATAAAACAGACCATCTTTTCTATAAATATCCATAATACACCCCTCGTCATTTAACTATATTGATTATACCCTAAATCCATAAAATGCATACTCCCATTTCGTGAAAACCGGGCTTTTTCCCAAATACTCGTCAAAACGACATTCTTTTTTCCCTGAATTTTCCCGTTGAGTTCGTCATCGCCGAATTGATTTATGCCTCTGTTTATGATACGATTACCCCATAAAAATTGAATGGAGGCAACTATGGCTAAGAATATATATGTACTCTACGGTGGGGTCAGCGCTGAGCATGACGTTTCCATAGTGAGTGCAGCAAATGTACTAAATGCCTTAAACAAAGAAAAGTATCAGGTCTATCCCATATACATAACAGGAACTGGCAGTTGGGTACCTTTAGAAGAAGTCAAAGAGCAAACTGTGGGTCAGGAACAACTGCGTAGAGAAACGGAGCTCTCCCCCTGCGAATCCATCGGCGTCTTCTTCAAGGATCACTATCTCCACGGCGAAGACAATCTGTTTCTACCCGTACTTCACGGAACCAACGGAGAGGACGGAACCATTCAGGGGATGTTTGAGATTCTCGATTTGCCCTATTTGGGAAATGGCGTGCTCTCTTCTGCTGCTTGCATGGACAAATGCTTCGCCAATATCATGATGCAGGCCCAGGGAATTCCAAAGACTCCCTTTTATAATCTAGAAAAATTCCAATACGATGCTAGGCCGGATGAGATTCATGAGGAGATCGAGCAGAAGCTCAACTACCCCATCTTCGTCAAACCTGCCAATGCTGGCTCCTCCGTCGGTGTCTCTAAAGTGGAAAACCGCGAGGAACTAGAAGCAGGGATTCTGCGCGCTCTGCGTTTTGATAAAAAGATCGTGATCGAAGAAGCCGTAATCGGTCGTGAACTGGAAATTGGGGTATTGGGAAATGACTTCCCCATCTCCTCCCTTCCCGGAGAGCATGTGGTCACAAGGGCCATTTTCGACTATGAGGCTAAATATCACGATAAGACGACGGTGCTAAAAGCGCCAACGGAACTGCCCGCCGAACTGGAAGATGAAGCCAGAGCCTTGGCCGTCAAGGCCTATCAGGTCATGGGCTGTAATTCCTTTGCACGAGTGGACATCTTCATGCGAGATTCCGATAAGGCCATGCTCGTAAACGAGATCAACACCTTTCCCGGCATGACCGGTTCCAGTCTAGTGCCCATCCTGTGGTCCGTCACCGATGGTACCAAACTGCCCCTTCTACTGGATCGACTGATCTCCCTCGGCGAAGAGAGCTATCGTGAAAAAAAGAGATTGGCAAGGGTGAGGGAGTAATGATTCAAGCTACAATTCGCCAGATCTCCGAATGGGTGAATGGAACTCTCACTCAGCCCAGTGCTGCAGACCAAGTGATATGCGGCGTCTCGAAAGACACCCGAACCCTTGAATCCGGCAATCTATACATTCCCCTTCGAGGGGAGCATTTTGATGGACATAGTTTTTTATCAGACGCCATCGATAATGGAGCAACTGCTTCACTTTGGGCGAGGGACCTGCCAATACCAAATACTCATCTACCACTCATCCTCGTAGGTGACCCCCTATTGGCAATGCAGCTGCTGGCCCATCAATATCGCAGGAGCTTACCGGTCCAGGTCATTGGAATCACTGGCTCCAACGGCAAGACCAGCACCAAGGATATCCTAAGCCCCATCTTGAGAGAGAAGTACCGGGTAGTCGAGAATCGTGGCAACGAAAACAACGAGATTGGCGTCCCCCTAACCCTGCTGTCCATGAATGTGGACACAGAAATCTGTATTACGGAGATGGGAACTGAGCGCCCAGGGGAGATCGAGGTCTTGACCCGAATGGCTGAACCAAATATCGCCATGATCACCAATGTCGCTGATTCCCACCTCGAGGAATTAGGGAGCAAGGCGGGCGTCGCCCGTGAAAAACTGGAGATCGTGCTAGGCCTTCCAGAGCAGGGCTACTTCCTTTACAATTCAGATGATCCCATATTGTCTGAGGAGGCAGAAAAGAAGTTCTCCACCTCAGAGGCCGCAGAAAACTTTCACATCAAGAGCTATGGCACCAGATCCCAGAGCGATTTTCAAATCCAAGATATACAGGTCCGCCAAGATGAAATCCGGTTCTCTATAGAACAAGAGGAGTATCAGGCGTCCATTTGCGGAAGACACCAAATCTACAATGGAGCCCTCGCCGTTTGTGTCGCAAGACTACTGGGTCTCACCCCAGACCAAATCCGCAGCGGGCTTCAGAAAGTCAACTTCACCGGAATGCGGAATGAATGGAAACATTACTCCGGTTTCGATGTCCTAGATGACAGCTACAAAGCCAACCCGCAAAACCTGTCCGCAGCACTCGACATCATGCAAACATCTCCCAGCTATGCTCGCAGAATTGCCGTCTTAGGCGATATGCTGGGTTTAGGAGAAAATGCAGCTGCCCTTCACTACGCAGCAGGACGCTCACTCAAGCCAGACACCATCGACTATCTGCTCACCTACGGACCACTCATGAAGCAGTACGCCCGTGGAGCTGTAGAAGTCCTAGGCGAGGCGCAAGTTCTCTCCTTTGACGAAAAGGCAGAGCTATGGACAGCACTAAGGGATCTTTTGGTCGAGAATACGCTCATCTTGGTCAAAGGCTCTAGGGATATGCATATGGAAAGCATCGTCAGAGAACTATCCCTACTTACGGGAGATTGATTGGAGAGGGTGAGTATATGAATAAGAAGGATGACACAATTACCGTTTTGGAATTTCGCCGAGTGCGAAACAATCCCGCCTACGGTAAACTAGTTCTACTACTCGCTTTTATCGTAGGCATCATCGTCTACTATATCACCGGAAAGTGGTGGGGCGTATTGATCGCCATGGGCGTCGGTGCCGCCATCTACTTCTATCTGGCCATCAACTATCGCTGCCCCGACTGTCGTAGTTTCCTATGGTATATGAAGGATAAGCAGAGATTGAGCCGTTGTCCAAAATGCCAAGCGATGCTCCGAGAAGGACCTGCCATGCCCAGTTCAACCCGCAGGACCAGACCATCCCAGCGGCGCAGAGAGGACTAAATAAAAAAACACTTGTCACTAAAAATCGACAAGTGTTTTTCTATTGGATTATCTCAATTTTACAGCTGTTCCTGAAATAGTCACCATCAGCATTGATCCCGCTTGGCCAAGCACCTCGTAGTCCATCTTGCAGGCGATCACCGCATCTGCACCCATGGCAACTGCTCTGGCGTGAAGCTCATCAATCGCCTGTTCTCGGGCATTGGATAATTCCTCTTCGTAGCCCTGTGCTCTACCACCAAAGATATCTCTGAGACCGGCTCCAAAGTCCTTGATCATATTTACTCCAGTGATGACCTCACCAAATACGATACCCAAATATTCACTGACTTCTTTGCCTTGAACATGACCCGTCGTCGTAATAATCATAATACCCTCCTAATATGTTGTTGGGACCATTATATCCCAACTCATATAGGAAAATAACATCCTTAATCATTCCTTTATAATTGTGTATTAATCTGACATGAATCCAGACATTACATCAGCTTAACAGAGTCTATGGGAATATGCTCAGCCCCTCTTGCGCGAAGCCGGCTTTCGAAAAAGGTGAACTGCCTCACCTGCATAGAAACGGGGTGAACCATCAATCTCTCAAAATCCAGAGGGTCCCCAAATCGCACCCTGCGGGCAATTGTAATATGGGGCCGAAAGCTTCGTCTATCCCTCTCGCTTCCAACCACGGGGATCCTGAGAATCTCACCGGCGAGTTCGTCCAGCTCAGCAGCAGGTTTGATCCCCAACCAAACCAGATCTTCGCCCCTTCTATGAAAACTTCCCACCCTCTCCAGTTCAATTACAAAGGGCGCCCTTCGTATCCTCTTGAGTTCACAGAGAAAGTCCGCTGCACTCTCCTTCGAGATCTCCCCTAAAAAACGTAAAGTCAAATGGATATTCTCGGGTTTGGTGATGGATGCTTTTCGAGTGATTTCCCTTAGCTGCCCCTGCACTGAGTAGACTTGCTGATGGAATTCTTCGCTGAGCTCGATTGCTACAAAGCCCCTCACTCTTCCAACCTCCTCTTTGAGAACTCACAACCACAATAATCCTGTCTATACATTCCCAGCTGCTCTGTCAATTGAACCGATCGCAAAAATCCACCCTTCTTTTTGAAGTCCGAATACAGGTATTGAATGCCATACTCCTCCCCGATTTCCTCACCGAGACGGTTTAAGAGCTGCGCATTTTTATGGGGGCTGATCGAGAGGGTCGTCGTAAAATACTCTGCGCCCTCTGACTGAGCTGCCTTGGCAGCCTCTGTCAACCTGAGACGAAAACAGACCTCACATCTGCTCCCCCCCTCGGGAGTATCCTCCAGTCCTCGAACCGCATCATAATACTCCTCTGGCTGGTATCGGACCGAGAGCATGTGGATGGGATGCTTAGGATCTAGCCTTTGAATCAATTCCCTCTGCTCCCGCTCACGGAAGAAATACTCCTCAGATGGGTAAATATTTGGATTGAAATACAGCAATAAAATCTCGAAATACTCCGACAGATACTCCAATACATAGGTGCTGCAGGGTCCACAGCAGCTGTGTAAGAGCAGCTTAAACACCTTATTCTGGGTCTGTACATACCCGAGGATTTCCTCCATTTTGTTTTGATAATTGACCTTCATCCCATGCACCATCCTCCCCATTTGACCCTATTATACCAAAAGATCCTATAGAATAATTTCATCCATAAATATATTGTATAGCTGCTAAACAATATTGACAACTGCCCTTTCACCCGCTATAATCTATCTAGGAGGTATCCGATGCAATGTGAAATAGTTGGCAAGTATTTCTCAGTGATGAACCAGATCCTCGATAAGCGCAAATCGCCCATGGACTATGGTTCTGGAGGAGATCTATATCATGCAGAGCTCGTCTTTCTTGAGCAAGTTCATCTCAACCCCCACAGCAATGCACAGCAGTTGTCGGAGCTACTAGGGGTGACCCGAGGTGCGATCACCCAATTGGGGAACAAATTAGAGAAAAAAGAATTGGTCTGTAGATATACTACAGCAGGAAATAAAAAGGAAAAGTACTATGCACTCACTGAGCGCGGTATCGAAGTTTGTAGAAGGAGAGAAGCATATCACCAGGATGCAAATCTCGAGATGTGCAGTTATCTCTCATCCCTTCGATCACAGGATAGAGAGTTAATCCTAGAATTTTTAGAAAAACTCCGCTACTTACCGATCAATGACTTCGAGTGCAATTCTCCCGGTCTATGTAATACAAATATCCAGAAAAGAGGCTAATAGATGATTGAATTAAGAGATATCTCCTTCCGAGTCCAAGAGGAGAAGGACGGCGAAGAGCGATGGATCCTCAAGGGGATCAATCTAAAGATAGATAAAGACAGCTTTGTGGCCATTACTGGGCCCAATGGCAGTGGAAAATCCACATTGGCGAAGATCATCGTGGGAATCGAAACCCCAACCACGGGCCAAATCCTCTTAAACGGGGAAGACATCACAGAGCTGAGCATATCCGAACGTGCCAAACGCGGTATCGGCTTCGCATTCCAGCAGCCCATCCGCTTCAAGGGACTGTTAATCCGCGATCTACTCCGCTTTGCAGCTGGTCGAGATCTGTCTACGGAACAAGCCTGTAGCTATCTGGCCCGGGTCGGACTATGTGCCTTGGACTATGTGGACCGAGAGCTCAACGACAGCCTGTCTGGCGGGGAGATGAAGCGTGTCGAAATCGCAATGCTGATGGCCAGAAATGTACAATTGTCCGTACTAGATGAACCGGAAGCGGGCATCGATCTATGGAGCTTTCACAATTTGATCAAGACCTTTGGAGAGCTCAGAGAGCGAACCCAGGGCTCCCTTCTCGTCATCTCCCACCAAGAGAGGATCTTAGAAATTGCAGACCGTATCATCCTCTTAGAGGAAGGGCAGGTAGCCGACGAGGGCAATCCGGTGAAGATGCTCCCCAAACTCCTAGATAATATCGACATCTGTAACTACTACCGAAAAGAGGCATAGCATGGACACAGTCGTAAAACATGTTTTAAACACCGTCGCAGGGATTGATTCAGCCCCCGACGGTGCATATAATATACGTCTCAACGGCCAGAGCGCCGGACGAGCCAGCACCAAATCCATCGAAATCACCAGTAAGACCGACAACCCTGGCATTGACATCCACGTCCAGCCAGGTACGAAAAATCAAGTCGTCCACATCCCCGTCGTCATCGACCAGAGCGGGATCAATGACCTGGTCTACAATGACTTTTTCATCGGCGAAGATTGTGATGTGTTGATCATCGCCGGCTGTGGGATCCACAACGAAGGACAGCATTTAACTCAACACGACGGCGTCCACACCTTTTACATCGGTGAGGGCTCAAAAGTCAAATATGTAGAAAAACACTATGGAGAAGGCGGCGGCAGCGGTGAGAATATCCTCAACCCCGTCACCGTGATCCACCTGGCAAAAGACAGTACGATGGAGATGGAGAGCGTGCAGATCGAAGGCGTCGATTCGACCAATCGCGTCACAAAAGCTGATCTGGCAGAAGGCGCCAGCCTTGTCACCAAAGAGATCATCTTGACCAGTGGCAAGCAGTCCGCCACCACAGACTTTCACATCGAACTCAATGGCGAGAACTCCAGTTGCAATGTGGTCTCCCGCTCCGTAGCCAAAGGAGAATCCAAGCAGATCTTCAAATCCGTCATCAACGGTAACAATAAATGCTACGGCCACTCCGAATGCGACGCCATCATCATGGACAACGCCATGGTCAAAGCCACCCCCGACGTCACCGCCAACCATGTTGACGCCTCCCTCATCCACGAAGCCGCCATCGGCAAAATCGCCGGAGAGCAGATCATCAAATTGATGACCCTAGGAATGAGTGAAGAAGAGGCCGAGAAGGAAATTGTGGCAGGGTTTTTGCAATAGGCTAATTACAAAAAGCGATCCCTTATGGTTCTCATAATCAATATGGGATCGCTTTAATATAGCATATCAAAAACATCTATATCCTGAATTACTATCAATATCAACTTCAATTATCAATGGAAAAATAGCTACGAGATTTCGTCTGCATAAATTCGCATCATTCCAATTTTAATATTATCCTTTAGCTCACGGGAATTAACACCTAAATGGTACTTCATCAGTTTAAGTGCCTCATCTTCATCTCGTGCCGCAATGGCTAATATTAAATTCATATGCTCCTTTACAAACTCATCACATCTTAGTTCGCTCTCTATACTGATACATCTAACAAAGCGAGTACGTTCATAAATATTTTGTAAAAAATGAATTCGTTCCATATTATCAGCTAGATCAGCTATTGACAGATGAAAAGCCTCATCCGCCATGATCAGCTCCGCATTATCCATATCTTTGTATACTTTAGACACCTCCTCCCAACTCTGCAAGATTTCATCCATTTGCTCTCTTTTCTCCATTCTACATGCATTTTTAATAATTGCAATTTCGAGATCATAACGGATTTCATACAAATTTGCCATTTCCGTTTCGCTAAATTTTCGATAGTAGAAACCCTTTCCGGGTTTAAAAAACACAAAACGACCAACAACTAGTCGATTAAGTGCTTCACGAACAGGAACTCGACTCATTTTTAACGTGTTAGCAATTTCTACTTCATTGATCTGCATCCCAGGATGAACAGCAAAATCAATTGCATTTTGCTTTACATAATCATATGCGCGTTTGACTGCCAATGTTGTAACGCCCTTTTCTTCTTTATGGTGCTTTAAGCGTCTCTTCGTCATATTTGTACCCCTTTACCCTTTTATATCTAATCCGTCAACTAAAAACATCATACTAAATCTATTGTATAATTTGGATTGTTACTTAAATTATAACGCAGGAGTCACTTTCATGCAAGCACTAACATGAAGTACTTTGTTATCCACAGAACATTGATGATGTTATAATACACTATTAGATTGTTTGCAACTTTTCCATAGCCCCGCTTATATTATACACTTCCAAGATAAGTAAGTTGTTTTTAGAATAGAATTATTCGATCATAAAATGAAGCTAGGAGGATGTGGCTGTAAAGCGCTCATTCCTCCTAGCAGTTCATTACTGTATCCAAAATCAATCAGAATACATTTATTAATTCATCGATTTTAATTTCTCGATGATTTCCTTACCTCTTGTACTTCCAACCTTTTCATAAAACTTAATTACTCCCTCTCGATAGACACCTTCCTTTGCTTCTGCAATAGCTTCTGGCAAAGCTTTTCTAAGAGCTTCAAATGCCACAATATCTGGGAAAGAATAGTTCAATCGAATATACTCTGTTGCACCTCGCTCGCCAAGACCATCACCAGGAGTAACTACAACTTTCCTTTTTAATAACCCAACTGTAATCTCTTGTGCCGTAGCGCCAGTCTCTGATACATCAATGATCATTGAAAATCCATATTTGGGTAAAATTGGAATCTTCACACCTTCAACCATAGCTACTGTCTCTTGAATATGTTTTAAATTCCTCTTAATAATCTCAGTTGATTTCTCCAAATACTCTTTATCCTTCATCGCTGCAATCGCACCCATCTGCCCTTGATAGTTGATATGGATTTTTGTTGTTTCCATTTTAATCAAGAAAGCGCCCCTCAGAAGAGCTGGATGACCTGCTAAAAATCCTACACGTGCAGCGGGCATTCCATATCCTTTGGAAGTACCACTCGTCGAAATAACATGGTCCATCGGATGTTCTTCAGAGTGCAAAGAGGCCATTGGAATCTGCTCGACTGTCTCATCAACATGGTGAGTATTATGGGTGATATTATTGAAGATGATAATATCTCTTTCCCGAGCAATTCGAGCTATCTCTAACAGCTCCTCTTTAGTTTGAATAGTACCGAATGGATTGATAGGATCACAAACGACTATCATCTTCGTCTTATCAGTTATGACCGCTTCAACTTGTTCTGGCTTTAGCCTAAATTGGTTCTCTTCATTCAGCTCTACGGTCTTAATCACAGCGCCAATTGATTCTGCAGATGGGGAGAAATGGAAGTAACCAGGATCTGTAACGATGATTTCGTCTCCGGGATCTAGGAAAGTCAAATATGCATAACCAATGCCGCCTTGAGCTCCTTCTACTCCCATTACATCAAAATCTTCTCCTATCTCTCGGTGGAACTTCTTTTTCGCGACAATTTCTCTAAGTTCACCACTGATATCCGGTGGATATACAGACAAAAGCTCTTTATTAGTTGCTTTTATCATAGCATCGATTGCCGATTGTGGTGGCCCTATTAAATTAGCCATATATCCCATATCATAGTATCCTGGAGCATTGACATTATAAGCACCATCGATAGCTAATGCATGGCCATCAATCCCTAATATTTCAGCAGCTGCATGGAACGTAAAGTAATTGCCCATACCCTGTGGATGATGCAGTAATACCTTTGCCTTCTTTGCCAAGTACTTCTCTTGCATTTCTTCATTCGTAAATTTTGTCATCATTCTCTCCTTTCAAGATTTGTTCCGAATAATTTTTGTCGACATTTCTGTATAATTAAATTATACACTTAAAATTATTATTGTCAACATAATATATATTATTATTTTTTGTTTCCATCAAATCCGACTTTATCTTGCAATGCTGATTCCTCTTTTATCAACTTTAATATCGCAACACCTAGGCCACCCCATACAATCACCAAGATTGCAATCATTGTGATTATCGCACTTAAACTCATTTTTATACCTCGATTTCTATTTTGTATAATCTTGATTGGTTACTGGCAGTCCAACAGCATCTGATATTTTATCGTTAAATACAAATGCCAAGACACATATTAGTAATATCTGAAGTATCAACGTTCCGATTGTATATACTCCAAAAGGGTTATACCATTCTGGGTCATTTTGATATAGTGGAATTAACTGCCATAACAACATGAATATCGCTAATATCGGATATATAATGGTTACAGAAACATTCCACCATTTTCCAAGCTTCAAATACGAATA